>JACPFW010000004.1 GCA_016182795.1 Gemmatimonadota bacterium | reverse complement strand
AGGTCAGCAGCACCGCAAACGCACACAACAAGACCGGTTTCACAGGACCTATTCCTCTGAAAGAGGCGATGGGTAGCGTGGCGTGATAGAATGAACGTCGCGGCAGCAAACGTGTCCCAACATGGGACGGCGCGCAAGGGTACTCGGCGACGGCCGCCCGCCGTCAGTTATCTTTCGCGCGACCTTCTCATCCCCTCCTCGCTCGCTCCGATGACCCCGACCCCCCGCACCAAGATCCGCCAGCACCGCGAACGCGGCGTCCCCGACCTCGCCGCGCAGTTCCTGCGCGACGGCATCGTCGCCCACGTGGCTATCGCCGACGAGCGGGGGCCGGTGGTCATCCCGATGACCTATCAGTACGACGCCGCGGAGCCGAATACGCTCTATCTGCACGGCGCCCACAACAGCCGGCTCCTCGCCGCCGTCGCCAGCGGCGCGCCGGTCTGTGTCACGGTCACCCTCGTCGACGGCCTGGTCTATTCCAAGACGGCCCTCGACCACTCGGTGAACTACCGCTCGGTGGTCGCCTTCTGCCGAGCCGCCGAGTCGCAGCCGGACGAGGCGCGCAAACGCGCCGTCCTTGACGCGATGATCGGCCGCTACTGGCCGGGACGCGGCCCGAACGCGGGCTATGCCCCGGCCCCCGACGTCCACCTGAAGGCCACGAACTTTGTCGCCCTTCATATAGAAGAGATGAGCGCCAAGACCCGCACGGGCGGGGCTAACGGACCGGGCGACGACGACCCATCCGTACCGGGGACGGCAGGGGTGACCCCCACGCGCTAACTTTGGGGGGTTCCCAATCCGCCCCACCCAACCGCACTGCCTGTGTCCACGGAATCTCCCAAGCGCGACTTCATTCGCGACATGGTCTCGGCTGACCTTGCCGCCGACAAGTTCGGCCGCCAGATCTGCACCCGCTTCCCGCCCGAACCGAACGGCTTCCCGCATATCGGGCACGCCAAGTCGATCTGCCTGAACTTCGGCCTCGCCAAGGAGTTCGGCGGCCGCATCCACCTGCGCTTCGACGACACCAACCCGTTCACCGAAGACATCAAGTACGTCGAGGCCATCAAGCGCGACATTCGCTGGCTGGGCTTCGAGTGGGACGCCGAGTACTACGCGTCCGATTACTTCGAACAGCTCTACGACATCGCCGTCAAGCTGGTGCAGGCGGGCAAGGCGTACGTGGACAGCGAGTCGGAAGACGAAGTGCGCGTGCACCGCGGCACGGTCACCACACCGGGGACGCCGAGCAGGTACCGCGACCGCACGCCGGCCGAGAATCTGGACCTGCTCACGCGGATGAAGGCGGGCGAGTTCCCCGACGGGTCGCACGTGCTGCGCGCCAAGATCGACCTCGCGCATCCGAACATGATCATGCGCGACCCGATCCTGATGCGCATCGCCCACGCCACGCACTACCGGCGCGGCGACGCGTGGTGCCTGTACCCGCTGTACGACTTTGCGCACGGGCTCAGCGACGCTATTGAGAACATCACGCACTCGCTGTGCACGCTGGAGTTCAAGGACAACAAGGACATCTACGACTGGCTGGTGCGCGAGGCGGGCTTTGTGAAGCCGCCGGAGCAGACGGAGTTCGCGCGCCTGGTGCTCGACTACACGGTCGTCAGCAAGCGCAAGCTGCTGCGGCTCGTCACCGACGGGCACGTGAGCGGCTGGGACGATCCGCGCCTCCACACGCTGTCGGGCATCCGCCGTCGCGGCGTCACCCCCGAGGCGATCCGCACCTTCTGCGAAGGCGTTGGCGTGGCGCGCAAGCCGGCCCGCACCGAGATGGCGGCCTACGAACACGCGGTGCGCAGCGATCTCAACATGCGCGTGCCGCGCGTGCTGTGCGTCACCAAACCGCTCAAGGTCGTGCTCACCAACTACCCGGAAGGGCAGGTGGAGGAGCTCGACGCCTCGTACTACCCGCACGACGTCCCGCTCACGGGGTCGCGCAAGGTGCCGTTTGGACGCGAGCTGTACATCGAGCGCGACGACTTCATGGAAGATCCGCCCAAGAAGTTCTTCCGGCTCGCCCCGGGGCGCGAAGTGCGCCTGCGCTACGGCTACTTCATCACCTGTCAGGAAGTGATCAAAAACGCGGCCGGCGAAGTCGTTGAACTGCGCTGCACCTACGATCCCGAAACGCGCGGCGGCAACGCCCCGGACGGACGCAAGGTGCAGGGGACCATTCATTGGGTGTCGGCCGCGAACGCGGTGGACTGCGAACTGCGCCTCTACGACACGCTGTTCACGGTGCCGGACCCCGATGGCCTCCCCGAGGGACAGGACTTCACGTCGGTGCTCAACCCGAACTCGCTTGTCGTCGTGCGTGGCGCCAAGGTGGAGCCCAGCGTGGCCGCCGACGCTATTGGCACGCGCTACCAGTTTGAGCGCACCGGTTACTTCATCTCCGACGAAGATTCGTGCCCCGGCGCGCTCGTCTTCAACCGCACCGTCACCCTGCGCGACTCGTGGGCGAAGGAGCAGGGTAAGTCATGAACTTCCACATCGGCATCATGGGCAACCTCTTCTCCGGGAAGACGACGCTCATGAACGCCCTTGCCGCACCGCCGTACCGCCGCGACCTGCAACTGCTCATTGGACACGGCGACACCTACGCGTTCAGTGAGCGCGTGGACAAGGGATCGTTGGTCGACGAATGCCTGTCGCTGTTCTATCAGGACCGCGTCGCCAACATCTTCCCCACGGAAACGGCCTTTCTGCACATGCGGGTGCTGCAGCAGCGCGAGATTCGCCACCTGATGACGCGCGAGCAGAAAGGGGGCGGCGTGCTGATTCTCGAGGACCGTCCGTTCCTCGACGGCCCCGAAGTGTTTGTGAAGCGCATGATCGACGCCGGCGAGATGCCGGCCGCCCACGCGCGGCTCTACTACACGCTGCTGTATCAGACGATGGCGCACGACCGCGTGCGACTCCCCGACCTCACGGTCTATCTGCGTACCGAGCCGGCCCTGCTGGAGAAGCGGCGCCTCGCCCGCGCGGCGGGGGGCGACGACTACGCGGCCGGCATCTCGCAGGGCTATCTGGAGGAGATCCACGCCGGCTACGAGCGGCTCTCCGCCAAGTGGCGCAGCACCCTGCGCAAGTATCAGGAGTACGCCATCGTTCCGCCCGACGCCGACATCATCATTCTTCCGGCCGAGATCGACATGTTTGAGCATCCCGACTACGTGCACGTAGCCGCGGGAACGATTCGCGAGAAGGTCCGCCGCATGATTGCGGCTCGGCAGCTCGAACCGTGAGCACCGCCGCGGGACCCATTCTCCAGGTCGAGGAAGATCCGGGGATCCGGCGCCATGAGATCGCCAGCCGGCTGACCAACGTTGAACGCCGCCTGCTGACGTATCTCTCGCGCAACCAGACGCTGATTGCCTGCGTGGGCAACATTGGGGCGGGGAAGAGTTCGCTGGTGAAGCTCCTCGCCTACAGCACGGGGATGAACGCGCTCTTCGAACTTCCGGATGAAGGGTTCGAGGATCACGTTCACAACAACAACAGCCTCTACCCCCTGCTCGCCACCGCCAAGCACAGCGCCAAGCGCACGCTGGGGCGGTACTACGGCGCCATCAACGAGTTCATCACCGTCCAGCAGGCCGGCGGCGACGCGGCCGAGCTTGCCTCGGCGCGCAAGCACCTGCATCAGGCGGCGCTCGACATTCAGCACGCGTATCTCGACCTGCGCAAAATGCAGTTGCAGGCCATGCCGCACTTGCAGTCGAGCACGTGCATTGACGGCTCGCCGCTGGCCGACCGCTATGCGTTCTGCGAAGTGCTGCACCGCGACATGGACGAGCCGTATCTCACCGCCGAGTCGCTGCAGGTGATTGATCAGCGTCTGGCGGAGGAGTTCAGGCCGCTCGTACGCCCCGGGCTGCTGGTGATTCTCAAGAGTCCGGTGGAGAACCTGCTGCGCAACATCAGCGACCGGCAGCGCGACGAAGAGCGCGGCGGGGATGACCTGCCTGAGGGGCTGGTGCGCCTCGTGCGCGCGCTGAACCCCCGCTACGACAACTTCGTGCCAAACCTGCGCGCCAGCGACTGGTACGACGGCCCGGTGCTCGAGATCGACGTGAGCCGCATCGACTTTGTGTCGAACGTGCGGCACCTCATTGCGGTCTACGAGGGGATTGAGCGGTTGCTGGTGCCCAAGGAGTTCCGCGGGTAGCGACGGTAGCCGCCCTGAACTAAGGGCATAGTTGACAAGTTGACCGGGCGACCGTACCTTGAACTATGACCATAGTTCAAGGGGCTGTCGCATGCAGCAGTCGCTAGGCGAACGCGAGCTTGATGTGATGTCCGTGCTCTGGCGTGGGACGCCGAGCACAGTGGCCGAGGTCCGCGAGGCGCTGGCGGTGCCGTTGGCGTACAACACCGTCCTCACCATCCTGCGGAACCTTGAAGCCAAAGGGTTCGTCCGCCACACCGCGGAGGGCCGAACCTTCCGCTACTCGGCGGCGGTCTCCGAGCAGGCGGTGCGTGGCAGCGCGGTGAAGCGCCTCGTCCGAAAGTTCTTCGGCGGGTCGACGCTCGGCGCCATGGCCCATCTCGTGGAAAATGAGAAGCTCTCGGAGTCGGAGATCCGGTACCTGCAGGAACTCATCGACGACCACGCAGCGCGGAGCGCCAGAAAGCCAAAAGGGAGGAAGCCATGATGCTCCTCTGGATTGCGTATTGCACCGTGGTGGGCGTCGTCATTGCCGGGGCGGCCTCATTGGCGCAGCGGGCGGCGCTCCAACTGAAGTGGAGCCTGCGTCCGGTCTGGCTGGGCGCCATGCTCCTGACCGCGGGTGTGTCTGCCGGCACGCTGTTGACCCCCGCGCGCGTCGTCGATGACACGGCGCTGGTCGGACCGGCAACGGCTCCGTCCGTCGCCAGCGACGCGGCGACGCGCGCGGCGGATCCGGAGCCTGCACAACCGGCGTTGGCGGCAATTCGGATCGTGATTGTGCAGGCAGGGCAGCAACTCGACGCGCTGTCCGGGCGTCTGTCGCGGTTCGATGCGTTCGTCGTGACGGGCTGGGCGGTGCTGAGCCTGCTGCTCGCGGCGCTCGTGCTGCGCGCCGCGCTCGAGAGTCGCCGGCTGCGACACCACTGCGAGTCGCGACAGATCAACGGAACTCACGTCCTCCTGACCGAGGATATTGGCCCCGCGGCCGTCGGGCTCGGCGTCGCATCGGTTTTGCTCCCGCGCTGGGCGCTCGACCTCGAGGACCATTTGCTCGACTTGGTGTTGCGCCACGAGCGCGAACATCTGAACGCCAAAGACCCGCTGCTCATGCTTGTCGGGCTCGGCGTGCTCGTGCTGTTTCCCTGGCAGATCGCGCTGTGGTGGATGTGGCAGCGCCTTCGCCTCGCCATGGAACTGGACTGCGACAGACGCCTGGGGCTGGGCGAGCAGACGACCGCGCGCTACGCGCAGCTGTTGATGCTGCTGAACCAGCGGCTCGGACGCCCCGCGCCCGCGATGCGGTCGTTCATCACCGTCGTTGCGCCGCTGCATCCCGCCCGATCACATCTTGCCACGAGGATTCGCATCATGACACAACGCAATGTTCGTCACGCGCCGTTCCACGTCGGACTCACCTTGATCGGCGTGCTCTCGGCGACGGCCATCGCCTACGCTCTGCCCATTCCGCGGGCGACAGGCGCCGCGCCGGCGGCGGCGGCCATCACCAGGCCGAGCGAGCAGGACACCGCGAAGGTGTACTTCGAGTATCAGGTCACCGATCCGGTGAAGTCCCTGCCAGGAACGGCCTCTCCAATCTATCCGTCCGTCGAGAGAGCCGCGGGGAAGGAGGGGCAGGCGGTCGCGCAGTTCATCGTCGATAAACTCGGTCGGCCCGAGGTCGGCAGCTTGAAGTTTATGGGCCGAGCCGTGCTTCAGGCCGATGGCAAGCGGGTGAGCGCTCCCAAGGCGGAGGGCGACTACACAGCGTTCGAGCATGCCGTGCGTGACGCGCTCCCGTACATGCGTTTCGCGCCGGCGAAACTGAACGGCGTGGCCGTGCGGCAACTCGTGCAAATGCCGTACGTCTTCGCCATTTCGAAGTAGTAGCACAACCGAGGGGCGGTGTTCGCGAATACTGGAGGGTCATAAACGGGGCGCGCAGCGCCCTCGAAGACCCGAGAATTTCGCGAACACCGCCCCTCGGTTGTGCGTGCGGTTGCGCGACTTCGCGAACCGCGCGCGGCCCAGCTACCGCCCCATTCCCGCGCGCGGCGCCGGCACCTGATACGCCCACGGCTGCTTGGGCAGCGGCCGCTGACGCGGATACACTTCGTCCAGCGTGTTGGCGTCGTACAGCCGGCCGTTCACCATCACCTGGCTGAGCGTGTTGGTGTTGCGGATGTTCGCCAGCGGATCCTTGTCGAGCACAATCAGGTCCGCCAGCTTGCCCGGCTCCAGCGAGCCGACGTCCTGCGCCAGCCCAATGGCCTCGGCGCCGACGATCGTCGCCGACCGCAGCACGTCGTGCGCCGGCAGACCGCCGCTGGCCAGCAGCCACATCTCCCAGTGCATGCCGAGTCCCTGAAGCTGGCCGTGACTGCCGGCGCCAATGCGACCGCCGGCGGCGACGGTCTTGGCCACGTCCTGCGCGTGCTGCCACATGGTGTACTCCTCCTTCACCGCAAAGCCGGCCGGTCCGGGCGCGTTGCCCGTGCCGCGGCGGCGAATCTTGGAGTCGAAGTCCACGGGATGCGTGAAGTGCCGCAGCTTGGCGTCGCCCAGCAGGTCCTCGCTCTGGTAGAACCACCCTTCGCCGAACGGACCGCCGTACTCGACGATCAGCGTCGGTGAGTTGGTGGTCTGCGTCGCCTTGTACCACTCAAAGACATCGTCGTACTTGGGCGTGATCGGCAGGGTGTGCTCGATACCGGGGTATCCGTCGATGCCGTGCGTGAGGTCAAGCTTCTGGTCGAGGCCGCCCTCGGTGGTGGGCATCAGGCCGAGTTCGCGCGCGGCCATGATGATCCACTGCCGCTGCTGGCGATTGCCGCTCATGTACATCTTGAGCGTCTTGGTGTCGTAGTACTTGGCGTACCGCGACAACACCTGACGCGCGTGGTCGAGGTCCCTGATGTTTTCGGCGGCAAACACGCCAGGGCCGGTGGTGTAGATGCGCGGCCCCACCATGTCGCCGGTCGACACGCGGTCGCCGTACGTCATGAAGTCGGTGACGGCGGTCTGCGGATCGCGCGTCGTGGTGGTGCCGTAGGCCAGCGTGGTGAGATACTGCCACGTCTGCGTGTTGTGCAGCTGCGGCGTGAGCCACTGCGGGTGGTAGTGCGTGTCGACAAAGCCGGGCATGATGACCTTGCCCGACACGTCGACGATCTTGGCGCCGTCGGGCACTGCCACGCTGCCGCGCGCGCCCACTGCCACAATGCGATTGTCCTTCACCACGACATCGGCGTTCTCGATGATCTCCTTGCCCTTCATCGTGATCGCCTTGGCGCCGCGGAACACCACGGTGCCACGCGGGATGTCGCGCGCGGCGGTGCGCGGGGCGGTGACCGTGATGCGGCGCTCGTCGGCCTTGTAGCCGGGCTTCACCGGCTTCTTTCCGCCCACGGTATCGGCCTTGGCGATGGAGTCGAGCCGCGCGAGACTGTCCTTCTTGGCGGGGTCCTTGCGCAGTTCGGCCTTCAGTTTGGCGTCGGACTTGAGCGAGTCGTCCACCGCCTTGCCGCGAGCAAGGTCGTACGTCCAGACCGCATTGCCGAGCGCCCACATTACGCGCGCGCCATCGGCGGTCCACGTGGCGAACTCGCCGCCCACTTCGTTGAGCTTGCGCACGGGGACAGCGGCCGAGTTAGGATCGGCCACCGACACCGTTGGCGGCGTGGCGCCGATGGCGGGGACGGTGACCGTGTAGAAATCCATGCCGACCATCGCGAGCGCCTGATCGCCGCGCGGCGCCATGATCACCAGCGACGCTGGCGGCGGCTGCGGCGGCGCCGGCTCGGCGGGATCGAGATGCGTCGGCATCGCCTCGGCCTGCATGGGGCGCGCGGCGCGGCCGCCGATCCAGTTCTCGCCGGCCTTGGCATCGAGCGCGGCATCGAGCGTCATCGGCTCGGCGCGCGCGCCCGGCGGCATCGGCCCCGTCACCTTGAGGTGCGTCTTGAGGTCGCTGCCGTCCCAGCGGAACGACACGAGCCCCTCGCGACCGTAGGCGTAGATGCGGTCCGGATTCATGGTGAAGTGCGGCGTGCCGAGCCCGCTGGTGGGCATGATCACGGTGGCCGCGCCGCCAGCGGCGGGGAACCAGACAAACTCGGCGGCCGCTGGGCCGCGGAACGATCCACCGGCTTCCTGCAGCTCGCGCGCCGCGCCGCGCACGGCGACGATCTTGTCGCCGCTCGGCGACCAGGCAAGATCGGTGAACAGCCCGGCGCCGGAGAGCGCCTTGGAGCTCCAACCCTTCTTGGCGTCGAGTGTGGCGCGCATCACCTGCCCGCCGTCGGTGTCTTGCCACGTGGTGTACGCCAGCGACTTGCCGTCGGGCGACCAGACGGGGCCGAACTCGCCTACTTCGTCCTTGGTCACTCGCTGGGGCGTGCCGTTGGGCATGTCCATCACATACAGACGGTCGAGCGCCGAGAACGCGAGCTTGGTGCCGTCGGGCGAAGGGGCAATGTCACGCACCTGCTTGGCGGTGAGCACCGCCGAGGTGTCGACGCGATACGCGAACTTCACCTCGGGGCCCATCTCGAGCTTCACTTCGGCTTCGAACGGAATCTTGGTCGGTGCCGACTGGTCCACCGGCACGCGCCAGATCTCGCCGCCGTACGAGACGATCACGGCCTTGGAATCGGGGGTGAAGGCGTAGCCCGGGTAGGCGTCCATGGGCGCGCGCGACTCGATCTCGTCGCGCTGCACCGGGTAGGCGAGCCAGTTCTCCTGCTGGGTCTGCAAGTTGCGGATGCGCAGTCCGGTCTTGATCTCGAACCGCGCCGCGTACACGAGGTACTGGCCGTCGGGCGAGAGGGCCGGGCGAAATGCCGACGCTTCGCGGCGCGACATCTGCGACGTGCGTCCGGTCTCGCGGTCCCAGGCGTAGAGCTGGTACTGCGCGCCGATGGAGTTGTACTGCCAGTCGCCGGTGCGCGCGGCGTACCACACATAGCGCGGGTCCTTGCCGATGGCGGCGCCCAACTGCTTGAGCGCGGGGGCCGGCGCCGGCGTCATGGACAGCGGCATGCCGCGACCGCCGTCAACATGATACTGATAGAGCTTGGCCGTTCCGAACGTGCCGCCCGACCGCGAGACGACCACGTACTTGCCGTCGGGCGTGAAGATCGGCGACACGTACTGGTTGAGGTTGCCGGTCGTCAGCGCCGTGGTGTCCTTGCCGTCGGCGTTCATCAGCCAGACGTTCTCGCCCCCCGAACGGTCGGAGATGAAGACGATGCGCTTGCCGTCGGGAGAGAAGCGGGGCTGGGCATCGTACGCCATGCCGTGCGACAGCGCCGTGGCTCGGCCGCCGGCGATTGGCATTGTATAAATGTCGCCGAGCAGATCGAAGACGATGCGCTGGCCGTCGGGCGACACATCGAGCGAGATCCACGTTCCCTTGGTGGTGGTGAACGTGTGCGTCCGGGCGGTCTTGAGCGGGAGGCCGGCCGCGGGAGTTGCGGACGGGCCCGTGCCTTGCGCGGCAACGGGGGGCGCGAACGCGGCGAAGCCGGCGAGCGCGGCGAGCGCGAGCAAACGGCGGGTCATTGGAGGGCGACCAGGGTGAGGGGCGGCGTGGCACGAGCGGGCCACGAAGTGCAGACGATAAACGATGACCGGGCAGACGGTAAATTGGAAGAGCAGGGCTTGCGCGCGTCTTATGAAGGTGACAACGGGTGATAGCGCCGCCGCAGCAGCTGCGTGCCCGCGCGGCTGGCAATGACCTGGGAGCCGTCCTTCATTAGAATGGCCACGCGGCTGGCATCGTGCGTGGTGAGCGACGCCACATGGTCGAGGTTCACCAGGTGCGAGCGGTGGACGCGCACGAAGCGTTCGGCGTCCATCTGGTCGGCGAGATCGCCGAGGTTCAGATAGACGGGGAACCGGCGACCATGCGCGTGCACCACCACGTAGTCGCCGTTCGCCTCGCAGCGCACGATGTCGTTGCAGTGCACGGGCCGTACGCTCCCCTCGTCGCGCACAAAGATGCGCGACAGGGGGCGCGTGCCGGTTTCGGCGAAGGCGATCCGTTCGCCGAGCGACACGCCCGCGGCGGTGGCCTGACGCGCGGCCACCGCCTGCAGGCCGGCGCGCTCGATGGCGAGATGCAGGCGCTCACTGCCGAACGGCTTGCGCAGGTAGTCGATGGCCCCCAGCTCGAAGGCGGCCAGCGCGTATTCCTCGTACGCGGTGGTGAAGATGACGCGGGCGTCGGTCTGCGAGCGTTCGAGCACGTCAAAGCCCGACGCGCCCGGCAAATGAATGTCGAGGAAGATGAGTTCGGGCTCGAGCTTCTTGAGCAGTTCCAAAGCCTCAGTGGCATCGCGCGCCTCGCCAACGCAGACCACCGACGGCTCATCGGCCAGCAACAGCCGCAGGGCGCGGCGCGCCAGCGGCTCGTCGTCCACGATGAGCGCGCGCAGCGGGCGCATCAGCGCGCCTCCGCGGTGTCGTCGGTCGGCTGGGCCGGCACGACGAGTCGCACGCTGAATCCGGCGCCGAGCGCGGTGGCGATTTCGGCGCCGACGCGCGCATCGCCAAAGTGCGCGCGCAGGCGGCGCACCACCGACTGAATGCCGAGCCCCGGCACCGACGCGTCGGGCGGGGTGAGGCGGCCGAGTCCGTCGTCGGCGATCTCGAGTTCGAGCAGGTCGTCGGTGGTGCGCGCGGTGATGCGCAGGCGGCCGCCCCTGGGCTTGGGCGAAAGGCCGTGGCGAATGGCGTTCTCCACCAGCGGCTGCAGCGTGAAGGGCGGCACCATGCAGGCGAGGGCGTCGTCCTCGAGCTGCGCGTCCACGCGCAGGCGATCGCCGAGGCGCAGCTGCTCCAGCCACAGGTAGCTCTGCACGAACTGCCACTCGGTTTCCAGCGTCACCAGCCGCACGTGGGCGCGGTCGAGGCGCAGCACGTAGCGCAGCAGTTCGGCCAACCGCTCGAGCGCGCGCTCGGCGTGAGCCGGATCGTCGCGCAGGAGCTGCATGACGCCGTGCAGCGTGCCGAACAGGAAATGCGGATCGAGATGCGCGCGCAACGCGGCGAGTTCGGCCTCGGCGCGCAGTCGGTCGGCGGTGGCGGCGGCGACGGCGAGGCTATTGACGAGGAAGGCACCGCGCACGGCGTAGCTGATGCCGGAGACGACGACATAGAGCATCAGGCCAATGATGGCCTGCCACGGCAGCACGTACGGAAAGATGGTGGGGTCAACGGCGCTCGCGGCGGCGAGCGGGCGCACCACGATGAATGCCCACCACAGCCAGGCGGCAACGAAGCCGCCGGCGAGCGAGAGGTGCACGGCGACAAAATCCGCCGACAGGCGCTTGGGAAACGGCACGCGCCCCGTCATCCAGACGACGCCCACGCCGAGCAGGGCGGGCCCCAGCGTGTTGAGCAGGGCCGCCGAGATGACGGTGAGGACCGGAAGCGTGCCGCCGGACGTCGCGGTGAGCAGGGCGATGTACACAACGGCAAGCGGCACCCAGCAGGCTGCGTAAACCGCCGCACTTCGCCATGTCAGGAGCCGGAACCGCGCGGACGCGGCCATCAGATGCACGGTGGGCACGGGAGCAAAGTGTGGGTGCGCGGCATGGACTACAAGGGCACGGCCCGGGCTTCGCGGCAAGAGGCGCCCGCTGAACCGGCGAATTCACTCGCCGAACGGTCATCGCGTTGCTGGCGGTGAAAACGCCGCGTCAACACTCGCCGATTCTGCGTGCATCGCGACGTCGCCTGCGCGCATGCGGCACAACCCTTGCGACTTGTGCAGGGCAGGCGGGGCCGTCATCGCGACGAAGTGACGATGTCTCCGTTACAAGGGATGCCGGCACTATCACAATGCCAGCGCCCGCCACGAGAAGTGAGACGCACGTCACAAAATCAGGCAAGAGCACGGTCCTCCCCTCTGCAACGGATCAGGCGAAATGCACGACAGGCGTCACACCATGAAACGTGTACGACGAGGGTTTAGCCTCGTCGAGCTGCTGATTGTCATGGTCCTGCTCGCGATCCTCGGGGCGATGGCCCTTCCGCGCTCACGCACGGTGTCGTACCGCGCCGATGCCGCCGCGATGCTGGCGCGCACGCTGCTGCAGCAGTCGCAGCGCAACGCCATCACGCGGCAAAGCAACGTCATTGTGTCCATTGACACGGTGTACGCGCGCCTGCGGATGGTGGAGGACTACAATAACAATGACACGCTGAACACGACCGACCGCGTCTCGTTCCGCCGGCTGGAGGAGGGGGCCAAGTTTGCCGCGCCGCCGATGGGGCGGGTGGGCGGCGCGTCGGCGTCGGCGGCGGTGCAGGGGAGCGCCCTGCGCATCGTGTCGGCAATGCCCGGCGTGATCTTCCGCCGTGACGGCTCGGCGAGCACCGACCTGGAGCTGTACGTCACCATGCGCGCCGACGTGCCCACCGACTACCGCGCCCTGCTGGTGTCGCCGACGACCGGCCGCGTGGATGTCTACAAGTGGGGCGGATCGGCGTGGATCCGGACGACGCAATGACGCGCGCCCGCCGCGGGTTCAGTCTGGTGGAAGTCATCGTCGCAATGACGATCCTCACCGGATCGCTGCTTGGCTTCGCGATGATCGCGCAGAAGTTCACGCGCAGCAACACCGACGTGCTGTCGCGCACGCTCGGCAGCGAGATCGCCACCGCGCGCATCGAGCAGATCAAGGGCGCGCGTTCGTACAGCACGCTGGTGTCGACGTACAACAACGTGACCGAGAGCTGGAGCGGCACCAGCGCGTGGACCGGCTTCACGCGGCGCACCCTGGTGACGCGCACCGGTCCGTCGACGACGGCCGACTATGTGACGGTCACGGTCATTGTGTCGGGGCGCGGGCTGAATCCGGAAATTCGCCGCAGCACCGCGATCGCGGCCTTCTGATGCGCGCCTCCACGCACGCTCGCCCCCGCGCCGGCATGACGCTCATCGAGCTGCTGCTCTCGATGGTCATCATGGGTGTCGTGATGGCCGCCGCGGTGTCGTTCTTCCGGGTGCAGGCGCGCGCCGCCGAAACCGGCGCCGGCCGGCTGGAGTCGCTGCAGAACCTGCGCAGCGTGCAGTCGCTCATCGACCGCGAGCTGCGCCTGGCCGGCGGCATTCCCGGCCAGCCGGTGATTGTGTATGCCGGCCCCATGGCCGTGGCGTTCAATGTGGATCTCGTCACGCGCACGGCCGGCGACCGCAACGCCGTCTATTACAACCCCGACGCCGACTCGCTGGCCGCCGACAGCTGGAATCCCTCGCGCGCGGCCCTGCTGCCGGGCTCGACGCGCTCATACCCCATGGCGGCGTATAACGACGAGAGCGGCATCCGGTCGACCGCGGAGACGGTGGAGTTCTTCCTGCTCCCCGACGCGACGGCGGAACGCGGCGACGCGTATACGCTGTTCCGCCGCATCAACGACCGCGACAGCACGGTGGTGGCGCGCAATCTCATCGTCCCCTCCGACTCGGCGTTCTTCACGTACTGGCGCACCGACGCCGCGGGCTCGCTCTCGCAGGTGGCGGCCGCGTCGCTCCCGCTGTACTGGGACAACGCCGCCGGCGTCACCGACTCCCTGCGCGTGGTGGACTTGCGCATCAGCACGTGGTTCCGCGACGTGCGCGCCGGGCGCGATGTGATCCGCACGCTG
This sequence comes from Gemmatimonadota bacterium, assembly GCA_016182795.1. GTDB lineage: Bacteria > Gemmatimonadota > Gemmatimonadetes > Gemmatimonadales > Gemmatimonadaceae > PNKL01. The sequence goes on along the minus strand of JACPFW010000004.1, from coordinate 25,387 downwards.
TCGTCGAGCGTGAAGCTCCTCAACGCCGGCCTGCTGCGGCTGGAGACGTGCGGCGCCGAACCGCTGCCGGCCACCACCCCGGTGGCCACGCTCATCAGCGACGCGATGGGCGCGCCGGTCTCGGTGCGGATCACGTGGACCAGTTCGCTCGAGGAGGCGGGGGGCGAGCGCGACGTGACGCTCTACTACATCCAGCGGCGCCCGTCGTCGGGCGGCACGTGGACGACACTGATGAATCAACCGGCGACCGGCGCGGCGAGCTACTCGGTGGATGATCAGCCGCCGCTGAGCGGAAGCTGGAGCTACGCGGTGGTGGCGCAGGACTGCTCTCCCTCCAACTCAGCGCCGGCCATCGCGGCGACGGTAGTCGTCCCATGACGCGGATCGTGTCTATGCCTTTCAGCCCCCGACGAGCGCGCGATCGACGCGGCTCGGCGCTGCTGCTCGTCCTCACGCTGACACTCGGGTTTGCCGCGCTCGCGATGGCGGCCATCTATCTGACATCGAGCGGCGGCATCCTGCTTCGCCTGCACGAGCGCGAACGCGATTTCCGCTACGCCGCCGAGCAGGCGCTGCAGCAGGCCAAGTCGCGCCTCAATCGCGACACCGCCTTCCAGCGGACGATTCCGGAGACGGCGTACGTGCAGCTCGACACCGGGCGCGCGCTCACCGATGCCGCCGGACTGGCGATCCCCCGCTCGCGGGTCAACACATACATTGGACTGACCGGCGACACGGTTGGGCGCTTCGGCCAGTTCGTGACCGTGGTGTCCACGGCGTATGATGCCGGCGGCACGCGCCATGTGCGCCGACTCGACCTGGCCGCCGAATCGTTCTCGCGGTTCGCGATGTTCACCAACACGTGGCCGGGCGGGCTCGCGTACGGCACCGGCGAGTTCATCCGCGGGCGGGCGCACTCCAACGCCGGCTGGGCGTCCACCGGCTCACCCGGTCCGACGTACTTCGACACCGTTTCCGCCGTTGGCAGCGTGACGGGCACGGCCACCTACAGCGGCATCACGCCTATCTCCGGCGCGCGGGCCATTCCGTTCCCGACGGTGACCAAGCTCGCCGCGCTCCCCGGGTACGCCACGCAGGGCAACCTGAACTTCACTCCGGTCAGCGGAAGCAGCGCGCGGGCGACGGACGGCGCCGGGGCCAACGTGTCGGGGATCACCAGCGGCAACGCCACGCGCGGGACGCGTGCCGAGTTTGTGACCTTCGACGCCAGCAACGACGGATCGCTTGGCGAGGACGACGGCTTTGTGCGCGTCTTCGACCTTGCCGCTGGCATGGACACCACCCGCCTGCGCGCCGACCTCACGGGCACGCCGGTGGCGCTAAACGATGCGATTCTCCAGAACCAGTGCGGCGCTATGAAGCAGGCGTGGGTGAAGTCGCGCATCCAGACGAGCACGTATCCCACCGTCACCGTGGCGCAGTCCAACACGTTTGACGCCAATACACGCGCCGGCGTGGTGGCCATTGCCAGCCTGCCGACGGCGCGCTGCTATCCGGCCGGCTCGCCCTACCTGCTGCTCACCGAGCGGCTCGTCGACGCCACCAACTGCGGGCTGACGGCGCCGAATCCCAGCAATGGCGCGCCGTACTCGTGGGCGGCGGGTCCGTTGTGCAGCGTCGACACGCGATACGGCGGTCAGGACACCACGTTCACGCCCAATCCGCGGACGTGCATGGTGGTTGTCAGCAACGCCAACGGGCGATGCGGAGGCACGGCGGTGGCGCTTGGCACGTGGCGACAGGCACCGTCGGCCATTCAGCTCGACTCCGTGCCCGCCGCGACGCGTCAGGACGCCGAACGCACGTACTTGTTCCCGCTGGCGAAGCCGACCAACCTCGCGTCCAAGGGCGTGGTGCACTTCACGGCCGGGCCGATCTTCGTGAGCGGCGTGCTGCGCGGCTTCGTCACGCTGTACGTGCTTGGGCGCGTCGGGTTGATTGACGACCTCACCTACGACCAGAACCCGGTGACGTCGGTGTGCCGCAACTTCCTCGGCATCATTGGGCGCGACAACATCATGATCACCGACAACTCGATGAACCGCCCCAAGAGCATCGCGACAACGGGCGTGGAGCATCTGATGGGCACGCCGCACTACACGCTGCACGCCATCACGATGAGCCTCACGGGGACGGTTGGCGTGGAGAACTACGCGGGGAACGCGCAGACCAGCCCGTCCATCACGTGCGGGGCCGGCAATACGACGTCGGGCGGCTGCATCAACCAGACGGGCGGCGTGATTGAGCAGGTGATCAGCGCGACGTACGCCGGCAGCGGCACCGGACTGCGCGAGAACCGCACGGTCGATCCGTGCCAGAAGACCAACCGGCGCCCGCCGTTCTTCCCGCAGACCGGACGCTTTCTCGACAACAAGTACTATGAGCTGGATCCGGTGAACATCGAGACGCCGGCGCAGATCCGGGCGCTCTTCAATAGTCTGCGCGGACGGTCGGGGCTGTAGCCGCCGGTCAGAATCGTGATGGATCGCGCCGCAGGACCACCTGCGCCTTGCGCGACACCTGGCCGTTGCGGTACCAGAACGGCACGTCAATGCGCCCCGCGGCAAACGTGCCGTCGAGGATCTCGATCCCCTTGCCGCCGCGCTTGGGGTCGGGAATGAAGCGCAGGGCGTTGCCCCTCGCCTCGTAGCGCCCGTAGACCGTCATCGACTGAATGGGCTCGCGGCGCATCGTCGACCCCCGTTCGGCGAGTGACTGCCGGTAGCGCAGCGACGCCCGGAACTGGTTGCCGCCACGGATGGCGAGCACCAGTTCGTCGAACTCCACCAGATAGCGCGTGCCGTGGGTGTCGGTCACCAGATCGGTGGACGGCAGCTTGCCGCCGTTGACCGACACCGACACGTAGCTGGCCAGCGCCGGGCCGGCGGGGGCTGGCGGCGCGCCCTGGGCGTCGAGTGGCGCGCGCCACACGCCGATGAGCGCGCACGCGGCGGCAGCCAGCCGACGGCAAAGTAAGAGAATCCTCACCACTGAAGTCTCTCTGCGAACCGTTCTCAACGCAACGGATTCCGAAAGGGCTGACAGGGATTCCTCCTGAAAATGCCCTCGTTTCGGTCAGGAATCCCTTTAGTAAATCCCCCGTGTGTCCCCGACAGACGTGGGGACCACCACTATGGGAATTTGAATTCGCCGAGGGTGGTGTCGGGTTGACGCTGGGTAGCGTGATTTGCCCGACACTTGCTTCGGCTCACAAGTGATCCGAGCCCGGCGTGCACGTCACAGCCTTAGCTCCGTCGTGACCGCGCACGTCGACGCCATCCTCATGAGGTGCCTGCGCGATCATGTCAGCTTCCGCCACCGCCGCTCCAGCGCCGCCGAAGGTTCTGCGCGTTCCCGAGCATACCGTCGAAATCGTCTCCGATTCTGGTGAGGGCGCCCAGAAGTGCGGACAGATTTTCGCCGCCGTGTCCGCCAAGATGGGCAACGGCGTCTGGACCGTCGAGCTCATTCCGGCCGAAATCCAGCCGCCACCGCGCGTCCCCGAAGGGGCGAGCGGCAACCGCATCCGCGTTGGCGAAAACGCGGTGACCAACTGGGGCGACCGCACCGACCTGGTGATCGCCTTCAACGAACAGGTGCTGCTGGCGCGCCACCGCGTGGACGCGCTCGCCGACGACGCGCTGCTGCTCATTGAGGACAAGTGGGCGCGCAGCGAGGACCCGGACATCGTGGCCCAGTGGGAGGCCGCGCTCAAGGAGCTCTCCTCCAAGCACTATCGCATCATCCCCGTGGCGATGGAAGACGAGTGCCTCACCATCGTCGACAACCCGCGGAAGGGCAAGAACATGTTTGCCCTCGGGATGCTGGCCCGCATCTACGGGCGCGACATGGAGCTCATCAAGGCGCAGATCGCCTACGCCTTCCGCAAGAAGAGCGAGGAGGTCTACACACAGAACGTGGCGCTGCTCGAACTCGGCTTCCACTGGGCCGAGGACAACATCGACATTCGCGTCGAGATTCCGACCCACGCGTCGGACAAGCCGCTGGTGGTGATGAACGGCAACGAGGCGATCGCCATGGGCTCCATTGCCTCGGGCATGGAACTGTGCGCCATGTACCCGATCACGCCGGCCACGTCGGTGTCGCACCTCCTCTCCGAGGTCTTTGAGCGGTTCGGCGGCATCGTGCACCAGGCCGAGGACGAAATCGCGGCCGTGGGTGTGGCCATCGGCGCCTCGTACGCGGGCAAGGTGGCGTTCACGATCACATCGGGCCCCGGGATGGCGCTCAAGACCGAGTTCCTCGGTCTGGCGGTGATGACCGAGACGCCGCTGGTGCTGGTGAACGTGCAGCGCGGCGGGCCGAGCACTGGCCTGCCCACCAAGGTGGAGCAGTCGGACATGCTCGCCGCCCTCTACGGGCAGACGGGCGATTCGCCGCACATCGTGATGGCGCCGGCGACCATTGAAGAGTGCTTCCACATCATGATCACCGCGCGCCGTCTCGCCGAGACGTTCCGCACGCTGGTGATGGTGCTCAGCGACGCCAATCTGGCGACCGGCGTGTCGCCGTATCCGACGCCGACGCTCGACGAGGCATGGCAGGCGGCGCCGCTCGACCTCGCGCCGGTGAAGGAAGGGCAGAAGGCCTACGGCTGGAACAAGGAGACGGGGCTCAGCGAGCGCATCATCCCCGGCCGTCCGGGCGGCATGTTCACGCTCACCGGGTTGGCGCACGACGACCGGTCGAAGGTCGCGTACAGCTCCGACATCCATCAGCACTCGTCGGCGATGCGCAGCCGCAAGATGGCGGTGCTGCAGAGCCTGCTGGTGCCGCCCACCGTGTACGGCGACGCCAGCGGCGATCTGCTGGTGGTCGGCTGGGGCTCGACGAAGGGCGCCATTGAAGAGGCGGTGGACCGCGCGCGCAAGGAAGGGCTCAAGGTCTCGTCGCTGCACCTGCGCTTCCTCTCGCCGCTCGAGCCGGGACTGAAGGACATCTTCAAGCGCTTCAAGAAGGTGATGACCGTCGAGATCAACTACTCCGACGAACCGGACGATCCGTACATCACCGAGGAGAACCGCCGGCGCGGCCAGCTGTCGATCCTGCTGCGCAACGCGACGCTGGTGGATGTGGACTGCTGGGGACGCGTGCCGGGCGAACCGCTGCGCCCGATGTCGATTGTCGAAGCCATTCGCGGCCGCGTGCCGCGTGGAGGTGCCAAGTGAGTTATACCTGCGGCATGCTGCCGGTCCTCGATCAGCACGAGGACCATCACTACGAGATGTCGGAGTACGAGGGCGCCAAGGCGCGCTGGTGCCCCGGCTGCGGCGACCATTCGATCCTCACCGCGGTCCAGCGCCTGCTCGCCGCGGAGCAGCTCGCTCCTGAACAGACGATGATGGTGTCGGGCATCGGCTGCTCCAGCCGCCTGCCGCACTACATGAAGACGTACGGCTTCCACGGCCTGCACGGCCGCGCCCTGCCGGTGGCGACGGGCATCAAGCTGCACCGCCCGGAACTGACGGTCTTCGTGACGATGGGCGACGGCGACTGCACGTCCATTGGCGCTGGCCACTGGGTGCACGCGATGCGCTACAACGTGGACATGACGGCGATGCTGCTCGACAACGGCATCTACGGCCTCACGAAGATGCAGACGTCGCCCACGACGCCGCAGGGCTTCAAGAGCAACACGCAGCCGTTCGGCACCCTGCTGCCGCCGCTCAACCCGCTGGAAATCGCGCTCGGCGTCACCAACGCGTCGTTCGTGGCGCAGACCGCCGAGTGGGCGCCCTCGCACCTGTACGCGACGCTGCGCGCCGCGTACAAGCACAAGGGCTTCTCGTTCGTGCGCATTCTGCAGCGCTGCCCGGTGTTCACGCCGGCCATCTACCAAAAGGCGGTGCAGGATCCGGCGCGCATTCAGCTGCTGGTGCACGACGACGGCGTGGTGACGCCCGACCTCGAGAAGATCTACAAGTCTCAGCTCCACCACGATCCGCGTGATCTCGCAGCGGCGCGTTCGCTGGCCGAACAGACCGAGACGATCAAGCTCGGCGTGTTCTACAAGAATCCATCCAAGCCCCGCTACGAAGAGTCGCGCCGCGTTGCCCCGCGCACGCCGGCCGAACGCATCGCTTTGCTCGAAAAGGAGTTCGCCCGCTATGCCGTCTGATCCGCGCGTTGCCCAGGCGCTGTCCGCGCTGGCGCAGCCCATTGCCGAGTTCCGCGCCGCGGTGCAGGGCGCGCTGGCGCAGGCCGACGCCTTCATGGCGGCGCAGACGGCCGATGCCGCCACGCTCGCCTCGCACGCCGCCGCCCAGCTCGGCGTCTTCGCCAAGTCGCACGTCGACCCCGCCAAGTTCGCCGCCATGTTCCCGACCGTCGCCACCGCCGACAAGGAGTCGCAGAAGGCGCTGGAGAAGGCCGCCACCATTCTGCGCCGCGTCGCGGCGCAGGGCGAGGACATGGCCCTCGCGACGGTGAGCGACGGGCGCAAGCTCGGCGCCACCATCGACACCGCTCTCGCCGGCGCCGGTCAGGCGTTTGGCGCGATCATTATCACCGAGCTCGTGCGCGGCAGCCGCTACAAGAAGGCCGAGCACGAGAAGCTGCTCGATCCCACCGAGTTCCGCGCGTGGAACAACGCGGAGCGCCGCTTCGCGCCGCCGCTCGTCGTCGTCGTCAACGGCGCCGATCTGCATGCCGGCGCGCTGCTCGACTTCGCCGACGGACGCGAGAAGATCGTGCTCGTGGTCGAAGGGGCCGCGCCGCCGGCCGCGCTGGTGCGCTGCATCACGCCGGGGACGTTTGTCCTGCAGACCGTGGACGGCACCGGGCTCGACCGCCTCGCCGGCTACGAAGGGCCGGCGATCGCCGCGCTGCTCCCCGAGGGAGCGGCGACGTTCATGCACGATCCGACCGCCGGCAAGGAACCGTGGCAGCGGCTGACGGTGCCGTTCCTGCCGTCCGCGCCGTTCAAGGCGGTCGGCGGATTCAGCGCCTGGCAAATGGAGCAGGACGTGAAGATGCTCGCCGATCTGGCGCGCACGCCGTTCGCGGTTCCGGCCGCGCCGGGGGCCAAGGGCGCCCCGGCACTCGGCGCCGGCGAAGCTGTGGATCGCATCGCGTCGTGGCTGCTCGAGACGTCGGGCATCAAAGGCACGGCCTGAGGCCGCGGCGAATCGATGATCATTCTTCAGGCAATCCTGATTCTCGGCGGCACCGGCCTGGTGTTCGCCATCTTCATCGCGGCGGCAAACAAGAAGCTCAAGGTCTGGGAAGACCCGCGCATCGATGTCGTGGCCTCGATGCTGCCGTCCGCCAACTGCGGCGCGTGCGGGCTGCCGGGCTGCCGCGCCTTCGCCGAAAAGGCGGTGGTCGGCGACATCCAGCCGGCCAAGTGCACCGTGTCGAACGCCGAGCGGGTGGCGGAGATCGCCCACTTCCTCGGCGTTGATGCTGGGCAGGCGGTCAAGCGCGTCGCGCGCCTGCTGTGCGCCGGCGGCACCGATGTGGCCGCCCAGCGCGCCGAGTACCGCGGGGTCAGCACCTGCGAGGCGGCGGCCGCGGTGGCCGGCGGCGGCAAGGGATGCGCGTGGGGCTGCCTTGGCCTCGCCGACTGCGAGCGCGCCTGCACCTTTGGCGCCATCACGATGAACGCGCAGGGCCTGCCGGTCGTGGACGTGGAGAAGTGCACCGCGTGCAACGACTGCGTGGTGGCCTGTCCCAAGCAGCTGTTCGTGCTGCAGCAGCTCGACCACAAGCTGCTGGTGCAGTGCAAGAACCTCGTGAACGGTGACGCGGCGCTCGAGCAGTGCGCCGTGGCGTGCACGACGTGTGGCAAGTGTGTGCTGGACGCCGCCGATGGCTTGATCAGCGTGGCGAGCGGGGTGGCAGTCATCGACTACAACAAGATCGCCGAAGCCGAGGAGAGCAACGTCGAACGTTGCCCGACGGGCGCGATCGTTTGGCTGAGCGGCGCGCAGTTTGCGCAGGTGCCGGCCGTGAGCAGTGCGGAGGCCGCATGAGTGCGACGAAGACCGGCGATGCCGGCAAGACAGCGAAATTCCCCGGCGTGCGCCAGGCGCTCGACGGATCGTATGCCGTAGTGGCGATGGAGACGGCGGGGAGTGAAGCCGCCGGCGCGTACCCCATCACCCCGTCCACGCAGATGGGTGAAGGGTGGGCCCAGGCGGTCGCCGAGGGCAAGGAAAATGTGAACGGTCGCCGGCTGCTGTTCTTCGAGCCGGAAGGCGAGCACGCCGCCGCCGCGGTGACCGCCGGCATGAGCATGGCCGGCCTGCGCTCGACCAACTTCTCGAGCGGGCAGGGCATCGCCTACATGCATGAGTCGCTGTACGCGGCGGTCGGCAAGCGCCTGACCTACGTGCTCAACGTCGCGGCCCGCGCCATCACCAAGCACGCGCTCAACGTGCACGCCGGCCACGATGACTACCACGCGGTGGACGACACGGGCTTCTTCCAGCTGTTCGCCAAGGACGTGCAGGAGTCGGCCGACCTCAACCTCGTGGCCCACCGCATCGCTGAGCTGTCGCTCAATCCGGGCATCATCGCGCAGGACGGCTTCCTCACGAGCCACGTGATTGAATCGATGGTCCTCCCCGAGCGCGAGCTCATCAAGGAGTACCTCGGCGATCCGGCGGACATGATCGACAGCCCAACGCCGGCCCAGCGGATGGTGTTCGGCGCCACGCGTCGCCGCATCCCCGAGATGTTCGATCTCGACTATCCGGCGATGGTGGGCGTCGTACAGAACCAGGACAGCTACGCGCAGGGCGTCGCCGCCCAGCGCCCGTTCTACTTTGACCACATCGCCGAGCTCGCCGATCAGGCGTTCGCCGAGTTCGCCAAGCTCACCGGGCGCAAGTACGCTCGCGTCACGGGATATCGCCTCGACGACGCCGACTGGGTGATCGCCGGCCAGGGGTCGGTGGTGAGCAACGCCGAGGCGGTGGTGGATCACCTGCGCGCCACGCGCGGCCTCAAGGTGGGCGTGCTCAACCTGACGATGTTCCGTCCGTTCCCGTCGGACCTCATTACGCGGCTGCTCGCCGGCAAGAAGGGCGTCGTCGTGATGGAGCGCACCGACCAGCCGCTCGCGGTGGATGCGCCGATGCTGCGCGAAATCCGCGCCGCGCTGGCCAAGGGCATCGAGAACGGCCGCAAGGCCAACGCGCACGAAGGACTGGCGGCGCTCAAGCCCGACCAGATCCCCGACTTCTTCTCGGCCTGCTTCGGACTCGGCAGCCGCGATCTCCAGCCCGGCGACATCGTGGCCGCGGTGGAGAACATGCTGCCGCAGGGGAAGGGACGCCGGCAGGTCTACCTGGGCATCGACTTTATTCGTGAAGGGACCAAGCTGCCCAAGCTGCAGATCTGGCAGGAGACGCTCACCGACAGCTATCCGGCGCTCGCCAACCTGACGCTGCCGCCGTCGGCGGACATCAATCTGCTGCCCGAAGGCTCAACCGCGCTCCGGATTCACTCGGTGGGCGGGTGGGGCGCCATCACGATGGGCAAGAACCTCGCGATGACCGCCTTTGAGCTGTTCGACATGCACATCAAGGCGAACCCCAAGTACGGCTCGGAGAAGAAGGGGCAGCCGACGACGTTCTACGCCGTGCTCGCGCACGAGCCGATCCGGCTCAACTGCGAACTCAAGCACGTGGACGTGGTGCTGTCGCCCGACCCGAACGTCTTCCGCCACAGCGATCCGCTGGCCGGCCTCGCCGCTGGCGGCGTGTTCGTGATTCAGACCGACCTGGCGCCCGACGCGTTCTGGCAGACCCTGCCGGCGACGGCGCGGCGCACGATCATCGAGAAGAAGATCAAGATCTACTGCCTCGACGCCTTCGCCATCGCCATGAGCGAGGCGTCCGAAGCCGAACTGCGCTACCGCATGCAGGGCGCCGCGTTCATGGGCGCGTTCTTCCGCGTCTCACCGCTGCTCGCGCGCGAGAACACCACGGAAGAGGCGCTGTTTGTCGGCATCGGCAAGCAGCTGCAGAAGAAGTTTGGCGGCAAGGGCGCGCGGATCGTGGAAGACAACGTGCGCGTCATCCGCCGCGGCTACGACGAAGTGAAGGAAGTGGTGCCCGTGGCCGGCGAATTCGCCGAAGAAAAGGGCGCCGTGCCGCATATGCCGGTCCTGCTCGATGCGCCCAACGCGCAGCAGGGCATCGGCCACGAGGGGCGGTTCTGGGAGCAGGTCTGCGCGATGTGCAAGATCGGGCAGGACGGCATTGCCGATCCATTCGCCGCGATCAGCGCGATTCCCGCCGCCACCGGCGCCGTGCGCGACATGAGCGGCGTGCGCCTCGAGGTGCCCAACTTCCTGGCCGACAAGTGCACGGGATGCGCGCAGTGCTGGACGCAGTGCCCCGACTCCGCCATTCCGGGGCTCGTCAGCAGCTTTGAGGACGTGCTGTACGCCGCGGTCGACGTGGCGACGAACGGCCTCAAGATGGAGCGCATCCGCCCGATGGTGAAGAACTGGGCCAAGGAAGCGCAGAAGATCCTGCAGAAGGATCCGACAACGAAGGTGCCCGACGCCTTTGCGACGGCGTATGTGAACGTCGCCAATAAGATGGGCTGGGACGCCGAGCGCCGCTCCGCCACCGACACCGAGTTCCACGCGGTGCAGGCGCGCATCGCCAGCTTCCCGCTGGCGCGCACCAAGCCGTTCTTCGACGCGCTCGAGGGCAAGGCCAAGGGAACCGGCGGTCTGCTGTCGGTGACCATCAACCCCGAGACGTGCAAGGGCTGCAACCTGTGCGTCGAAGTCTGCCCCGACGGCGCCCTGCAGACGATCAAGCAGGACGAGCCGTCGCTGAAGAAGCTCCGCACTAACTGGGAGATGTGGGAGAAGCTCCCCGACACCGACGACCGTTTCATCAACGTCGCCGACGTCGACGAGGGCATCGGCGTGCTGTCGTCGCTGCTCCTCAAGAAGAGCACGTATCGCGCCATGGTCGGCGGCGACGGCGCCTGCATGGGCTGCGGCGAGAAGACGGCGGTGCACCTGATTCTCTCGACGATCTTCGCGCAGATGCAGCCGAAGGTCGCCAAGCAGGTGGCCAAGCTCGACGCGCTGATCGCCGGCATCGAAGAGAAGGCGCGCGCCATCGTGGGCGCCACCGCCGACCTCGCCGCCGCGATGAGCGGCAAGAGCGACGCGGTGAAGCTCGACGCCCACCAGCGCCATCAGCTCGAACTGTTCGCCAAGGCGACGGCCGAGCTGAAGGACCTGCGGTGGCGGTATATGGAAGGCCCGAGCGGTAAGGGTCGCGCGATGGTCGGCATGGCGAACTCCACCGGTTGCTCGTCGGTGTGGGCGTCGACGTATCCGTACAACCCGTATCCGTTCCCGTGGGTCAACCACCTGTTCCAGGACTCGACGTCCGTGGCCGTCGGCCTGTTCGACGCCCACATGCGCAAGATGGCCGACGGCTTTATTGCCGTGCGCCGCGCCGAGAAGCTGGTGGACGGCACGTACGACCATATGGTCGACGAGGCCGCGTTCAAGACGTTCAACTGGAAGGAGTTCACGGACGAGGAGTTCTTCCTCTGCCCGCCGATCATCGCCATGGGCGGCGACGGCGCGATGCTCGACATCGGATTCCAGAACCTCTCGCGACTCCTTGCCTCGGGCAAGCCGGTGCGCGTGGTGGTGCTCGACACGCAGGTGTACTCCAACACCGGCGGCCAGGCCTGCACCTCGGGCTTCACGGGGCAGGTGGCCGACATGTCGGCCTTCGGCAAGGCCCAGCACGGCAAGTCCGAGATCCGCAAGGAACTCGGCCTCATCGGCATCGCGCACCGCGGCACGTTCGTGCACCAGTCCTCGCAGGCGGCGGCGTCGCACCTGATCGCCGGCGTGCTCAAGGGCATGCACAAGCGGCGCCCGGTGCTGTTCAACATCTACACGCCGTGCCCGGTGGAACACGGGCTGGCCGACGACTGGTCGCAGGAAGCGGCGCGCTTTGCGCTCGAGAGCCGCGCCTTCCCGTTCCTCACGTACGATCCGGACGCCGGTCCGACCTTCGCCGACTGCCTGTCGCTCGAGGGCAATCCGTCGCCCGAGTCCGACTGGCCGACGTACGAACTGCTCTACCTCGATGACGAGGGCAAGGAGCAGCGGATGGAAGTGCCGCTGACGGTGGCGGACTGGGCGGCCACCGAGGCGCGCTTCAAGCAGCACTTCTCGGACCTGCCCAAGGACCTGTACGAGTACGCGATTCCGTTCGCCGACTACCTCAAGCTCTCGAAGGAGGAGCGCGAGGGGAAGACGCCGTTCATCTTCGCGGTGAACAAGAAGCGCCAGCTGCGGCGCCTCAAGGTGTCGCGCGAGATGGGCCTGCTCGCCGACGAGCGGCTGCAGCACTGGTCGCAGCTGCGCCAGCTGGCCGGCATCATCGTGTCGGACGCCGCGCGCAATACGGTGTCGGGCGAGATCGAGGCCGAGTTCGAGGTCAAGATGAACGCGCTGCGCGCCGAGTACGAAGCCAAGATGGCGCAGCTCAAGAAAGACTATCCGACGCAGATCGCGCGTCGCCTCGCCGAGGGGATCATGCGGCATGGCGGCAGCGGCGCGCTCAACGAACTGCTGGCGACACTGCCGGCGGTGGAGCCGTCGTCGGGCAACGGATCGTCGGCGCCCGCCGCGGCGGCGGCGCCGGTTGCGGCCGCGCCGGCTGCGGTGGTGGAGGCCGCGCCGGCCGCGGCCACGGCAACGGCCACCGCGGTGGCAACCGCGCCGGCCGCCGCGCCGGCCGAGGAAGAGGACGACTCGCTCGCCCTCGAGGCGTACATCGACTCGGTGCGGTGCACGAGCTGCAATGAGTGCACCAACCTGAACAAGAAGATGTTCGCCTACAACGCCGCCAAGCAGGCGGAGGTCAAGGACGTCAACGCCGGCACGTTCCAGCAGCTCGTGCTCGCCGCCGAACGCTGCCCGGTTTCCATCATCCATCCAGGGACGCCGGTCAATCCGAAGGAGAAGGACCTGGAGAAGTGGGTGAAGCGCGCCGCGAGGTTCAACTGATGGCATTCTTCGGGTTCAAGCACGGCGTCCATCCGCCGGAGGAGAAGGGGCTCACCAGTGGGCTCCCCATCCGCCGCATGCCGTACCCCGATGAGATCGTCCTCCCCCTGCGCCAGCACGCCGGCAAGCCGGCCACGCTGTGCGTGAAAGTGGGCGATTACGTCGAGCGCGGCGATCCGGTTGGCCTCGCCGATGGCTATATGTCGGTGCCCATCCACGCGTCGGCCGCGGGCACGGTGTCCGCGATCGGCCTGTGGCCGCATCCGGACGGCAGCTACGCGCAGTCGGTGCGCATTGCCGTCGATAAGTACGCGCTGCAGGCGGCACGCCCGCGCATGGTGCCGCAGTGGGCGGGGCTCAGCGTCGAGCAGGTCATCAAGGCCGTGCAGGATGCCGGCGTCGTCGGACTCGGCGGCGCCGCGTTCCCCACGCACGTCAAGCTCGCGCCGCCCAAGGACTACCGCGTCCACACGCTCATCATCAACGGCGCCGAGTGCGAACCGTACCTGACCTCCGACCATCGGACGATGGTGGAGTTTCCGGAGCGCGTGCACTTCGGCTGCCGCGTGATGATGCACACGCTCGGTGTGAAGAAGGCCGTGATCGGCGTCGAGAAGAACAAGCCCGACGCCATTGCCGCCCTGGAAAGAACTCGACCAACGGACCTGGACGTCACGATCCTGCCGATGACGGTGAAGTATCCGCAGGGCGCCGAGAAGATGCTCATCCACGCCGTCACCGGTGTGGAAGTGCCTTCCGGCAAGCTTCCGGTGAGCGTCGGCGTCGTGGTGCAGAACGTCGGCTCGCTGGCGGCGATCGCCGAGGTGTTCGACACCGGACTGCCGCTGCTCGAGCGCATCGTGACCGTCACCGGCCACGGGCTCTCGCGTCCGGCCAACCTGATTGTGCCGGTCGGCACCAAGATGAAGGACCTGCTCGCCTATTGCGACGGCGTCACGCCGAACGCGGCCGAGGTGATCATCGGCGGCCCGATGATGGGGCAGGCACTCGCCAACCTCGAAGCCCCGGTGATCAAGGGGACGACGGGTGTGGTGGTGCTCACCAGCGATGAAGTGCGCGCCGACGCGGTCTATCCGTGCATCCACTGCGGGCGCTGCCTCGAGGCATGCCCCGTCTTCCTGAATCCCTCGTGGCTCGGCGATCTCGCGCGCGTGAAGCGCTTTGACGAGATGACCGAAAACCACCTGGCCGACTGCATGCTGTGCGGGTCGTGCTCGTACGTCTGCCCGTCCAACATTCCGTTGTCGCAGCTGTTCCAGGCCAGCAAGGCGGCTTTGCGCCGCAATCCAACGGTGGGGGCCGCATGACCGCGCCCAACCTGATTGTCGCCGCGTCGCCGCATCTCAAGGACCGGGATACGACGCCGCGCATTATGTGGACGGTGGCGGCGAGCCTCATCCCCGTCATTCTCAGCTCGGCGTTCTTCTTCGGCATCAGCGCCATTCTCGTCATCCTCGCCTCCACGCTCGGCGCGCTGCTCACCGAGCGCTGGCTCGGGCGCCCCGGGGCGCTGCGCGACGGATCGGCGATGATCACCGGCCTGCTGCTCGGCCTCTCGCTTCCGCCCGGCATGCCGCTGTGGATGGCGGTGCTCGGCGGGTTCTTTGGCATCGCGTTTGGCAAGGCCATCTGGGGCGGGCTCGGGCAGAACGGGTTCAACCCCGCGCTCATCGGCCGCGCGTTCCTGCAGACGGCCTTCCCCGTGGCCATCACCACGTGGCCCAAGCCGGGTGGCGACTTCTTGACGCTCAAGGGCGATCTGTTCGCCTTCCCATTCACGTCACCGGCGCACGACGTGCTCACGTCGGCGACGCCGCTCGGCCTGTTCAAGTTTGAGCAGAAGCTGACGCCGATCGTCGACCTCGTGCTTGGCACGACGGGCGGCTCGGTCGGCGAGACGTCGGCAGTCATCATCCTGCTCTGCGGCGCGTTCCTCGCGTGGAAAGGATACCTCAACTGGCGGTCGCCGGTGTCGATTATCGTTGCCGTGTTCGTGCTGGGGCAGATCCTGCATTGGGTCAATCCGGCGAGGGCGGCGGACGGGATGTTCCACATCTTCTCCGGCGGCCTGATGCTGGGCGCCGTCTACATGGCGACCGACATGGTCACCGTGCCGACCACCAATCAGGGCCGATGGATTTTCGGAGCCTGCACCGGCGCGCTCGTCGTTGTGATTCGCGTCTACGGCGGTCTGCCGGAAGGGGTGATGTACGCGATTCTCATCATGAACGCGTTCACGCCGCTCATCAATCGCGTGACCCATCCGCGCGTCTTTGGCACCGTGAAGATGAAGGAGGCCAAGTCATGAGCGGCCACGAACATTCCCATGGGGCTTCGTCGTCCCCGACGCCCGACGCGGGGAGCTCGACGGCGCGGTTGCTGTTCACGCTCGCCTTCTTCGGGGCGCTGGGCGGCGGCATCCTCGCCTACACCTATCAGAAGACCTTGCCGCCGATCCGGAAGTTCGCCGCCGAGAAGGTGGAGGTGGCGGTCAAGGAAGTGCTGGGCGGTCCGGCCAAGCTTGACACGCTCTACCTCGTCGCCGGCAAGCTGTCGCGCACGCCGCCGGCGGGCGTGGACCTGCTCGACGCCGAGAAGGTGTTCATGGGCCTCAACGCGAACGGCGAGCGCATTGGCGTGGCGGTGGAAGACGCCGCCCCCGGATTCGCGAACGACGTGCGGCTGATGGTGGGGTTCAACCCGACCACCGGCGCGCTGACCGGCTTCAAGGTGCTGGCGCAGTCAGAGACGCCGGGACTCGGCGACAAGATTGAACGGGACACCGTGTTCCAGAACCGCTTCATCGGCAAGCTGGCGAACCCGCTGAAGGGCGACAAGAACCCAACGACGGACCCGAGCACGGTGCAGACCATCACCGGCGCGACGATCACGTCGAAGGCGGTGATCAAGGTGATCAACAAGGCCGTCGGAACGTGGAAGCCGCGGTTCGAGGCCTATGAGAAGGAGGGTGGCAAGTGACCGCCGTCGAAGTTGAAACTATCGAGCAGGCGCCGGAACCGATCGTGCCGGGCGCGCCGCCGCCGCAGCCGTTGTGGATTGATTTCTGGCGCGGCATCGCCGACGACAATCCGGTGCTGATCCAGATGCTCGGGCTGTGCCCGACGATGGCCATCAGCAACCAGGTGAAGAACGGCCTCGGCATGGGGGCGGCGACGCTGTTCGTGCTCGTCTTCTCGTCGCTCTTCATTTCGCTGCTGCGCAAGATCATTCCCACTGAGGTGCGCCTCGCCACCTACATCCTGATCATCGCGACGTTCGTGACGATCGCGGATCTCGTGATGCAGGCCTATTCGCCGCTGCTGTCGCGAACGCTTGGTCCGTTCGTGCCGCTCATCGTCGTGAACTGCATCATCCTCGGGCGCGCCGAGGCGTTCGCCGGCAAGGTGAAGCCGTCGCGCGCGCTGATGGACGCCCTGGGACAAGGACTGGGCTTCACCTTAGCGCTGACGTTCATGTGCATCGTGCGCGAGGTGCTCGGCTCCGGCACGTTCCTCGGCGTCTCGGTCTTCGGACCGCACTATGAGCCGTGGGTCTTCATGATCATGCCCCCGGGCGGCTTCCTGACGATGGGGCTCATGTTCCTGGCGATGGGTTGGTGGGGCGAACGCAAGAAGGCCCAGCTCAATGCTCAGCTCGTGGGGGTGGCCCGGTGATTGCCAACCTGTCGTGGATCTTTTTCTCCACCCTGCTGCTCAACAACTTCACGCTCGCCCTGTTCCTCGGGCTGTGCTCGTTCTTCGGCGTGACCACGAAGATGGACACCGGCTGGCGCCTCGGCGCGGCCAACACGTTCGTGCTGGTGATGACGGCCGTGGCTGTCTGGATCCTCAATAGCTGGGTGCTGGTCACCACGCCGTACCTGCGCACCATCGCGTTCATTGTCGTCATCGCGTCGCTGGTGCAGATCGTCGAGATGGCGATCAAGAAATACCTGCCGGTGCTGTTCCGCGAACTCGGCATCTACCTGCCGCTGATCACGACGAACTGCGCCATCCTGTACCTCGCGCTCACGCAGACGACGCGCGGGTACAACCTGATTGAGGCGGTCGTTTACGCCCTGGGCGGCGGGCTCGGGCTGACGCTCGCGCTCACGCTCATGGCGTCCATCCGCGAGCGGCTCGACGTGGCCGATGTGCCGGCCTTGGCGAAGCGCATGGGGCTCGTGCTTATCATCGCGTCGTGCATGTCCATGGCGTTCATGGGATTTGCCGGCATGGGGAGTGGCTAATGCTCAAGTCCATACTAGGTGTCGTGATCGCCGCGGTACTGTTTGCCCTTTACGGCCTCGTGCGCAACTACGGGTGCGCCGGCCATTGCACTGGATGCTCCAACGCTTGTGGAAGCCACGAGAGGCATGCCCATGACTGACCAGACTCTTCCGCGGCCGTTTGGTCGCCGCGAATTCCTTGCCCTCGGCACCGGCGCCTTTGCGCTGGCGGCGCTCCCCATTGCGCTGCGTCGCCACGTGTCGGTGGCCCGCCGCACCGTGCCGGTGATGGGCACCATCGCCGAACTCACGGTCGTGCATCGTGATGAGGCGGTGGCCCAGGGCGCGCTCGAGGCGGCGCTCGCCGAGCTCCGCTGGGTCGAGACGACGATGACGCGCTTCAGCCCGACGTCCGACATCGGCCGCGCCAACCTTGGTGCCGCGCGCGAAGGCGTGGTGGTGAGCGCCGAGACGGCGAAGCTGGTGGAGCGGGCGCTCCGCTGGTCGTCCGCGGCCGCCGGTCGCTTTGACCCGGCGCTCGGCGCGGCCTCTGAGCTGTGGGACGTGACCAACCGTCACGAGCCGCCGCCCGCCGATCAGGTGGCGCGCTACGCCAACCGGTCGTTCTGGCGCCATGTCGATCTGTCGGTCGGGTCAGGGCAGGGTGTCCTGCGCTATACCGACGCCGATGTGCACGTTGACCTCGGCGGCATCGGCAAGGGCTACTCCATTGACCGTGCGGTGCAGGCGCTGCGCGACCGTGGCATTGAACACGCCATCGTGAACCTCGGCGGCGATCTCTACGCGCTTGGCGAGTCGCCCGAGGGCGGCGCATGGCGCGTGGGCATCAAGTCGCCGGACGATGAGCGGCAGGTGGCGCGCACGTTTGAAGTGTCCAACCGCGCCGTGGCCACGTCGGGCGACTACGAGCGCTTCTTCCGCTATCGCGGCACGCGCTACCACCACCTGATGGATCCCGAGACGGCCGCGCCGCGGCGCACCAACGTGCGCAGCGTGACGGTGCTGGCCGACCGGTGCGTGGACGCCGAGCCGTGCGCGGTGTCGACGTTTGGTCTGTCGCAGGACCGCGCGCTCGCCTTCGCGAGAACGCAGCTTGCTGGAGCGGAAGTCATCACGATCGCCTGAGCGTCTCCCCGGCCGGCACTGGCCGGCGTCACCCACGAGGAGTAGGTATGAAAAGCCATCAGTTGTACTGCAGTGCGTGCGACCGCCAGGTGAAGGTGATGATCTCTGAGGCCCCGCTCGGGGAGCATCAGGCCACGCTGCACGACGACGAACTCGTCTGCCTCGAGATTGGCGACCACTGCAACGGAAGTCTGTGCCCGTTGGGTGCCGCCGAGCCGCAGGCCATGGTGTCGCGTCTCATCCATAGCGGGGAAAAGATAGAGGGGCTCAAGACGGTGAAGGGGCACGGCCCAGCCTGCGACCTCGAAGCCGACTTCATTCTGTTCGGCAAGGGCAAGGCGTCGTGCAGCGTCTGCGGCACCGCGGCGCGGTGGGTGGCGGAGCACGTGGAGCCGATGTGAGCTGGTAGGAGGTTGGGGAGAGCGCGCCACGCAGACTTTGCGTGGCGCGCTGCTTTTTGGGGCGTGAAGGACACTGAATTCACGGAGGGCACGGAGGACACGGAGGGCACGGAGAACTGCCAATACTGGGGGTAAAGACAGCACGCCACGCAGACTTTGCGTGGCGCACGCAGTTCCCCCAAGCAGTAGCAGTTGCAGTCCTCGGTGGTCCTCCGTGCCCTCCGTGAATTCAGTTAACAGGAGAACCGGCCCACCCACCACCGCCTGACGCAACTGGCATTGGCGCAATAGCTTGTTTCGAAACCGCCTCCCGGAGGATGCTTTGAGGTCCCTGTACCGCAGCAGCGCCATCGCGCTCGCACTCCTCGCCTCGGTGGCCGCGCATGCGGCCGCCCAGACGCGCCCCACCACCCTGCAGTTGCAGGACTACCTCGACTGGGAAGACGTCCAGTCGCCGCAGCTCTCCCCCGATGGCGCGCGCATCATCTTCAGCCGCCGCTGGATCGACAAGACCAACGACAAATGGGAGTCGTCGGTCTGGATGGTGAAGTCGGACGGCTCGCAGCCGCGCTTCCTCGTCAACGGCAGCGGCGCCAAGTGGAGCCCCGACGGCACCCGCATTGCCTATGTGGGGAAGGGCGAGCCCACGGGATCGCAGATCTTCGTGCGCTACATGGACGCTGAGGGGGCGGTGACGCAAATCTCGCGGCTCACTGACTCGCCGTCGAACATCGCGTGGTCCCCCGATGGCAAGCAGATCTCGTTCTCCATGAACGTGCCGGCCAAGCGCGACGATCTCTTCGCCAAGGTCGCACTCCCCGCGCCGCCCAAGGGCGCCAAGTGGACCGAAGCGCCCAAGGTCGTCACCCGCCTCGACTACCGGCAGGATCGCGTCGGCTACGTGGATGAAGTGTGGACACACGTCTTTGTGATCGACGCAAGCGGCGGAACTGCGCGGCAGGTAACCAACGGCGACTGGAACCACGGCACCGCCGTCTGGCGCGACAACGGCACGCTGTTGTTTACCGGCAAGCGTGTGCCAAACGCCGAGCACATCTGGCGCGACTCGGAGATCTACGCCGCCAATCTTGCGACCGGCGCCATCACCGAGCTGACGCATCGCAAGGGACCCGATGGCTCCCCGGCGCCGTCCCCCGACGGCAAGAAGATCGCGTATGTGGGCTTCGACTCCACCGACGCAACGTGGAAAGACGCCCTGCTTTATGTGATGGACGCCGACGGCAGCAACCCGCGAGCGCTCAACACGACGTTCGATCGTTCGCCGTCGGGCCTGTTCTGGTCGGAGGACGGCGCGACGATCTACTTCACCGCCGAGAACGAGGGGAGCCGCCAGCTCTACGCCACCACGCTCACGGGGCAGATCAAGCAGCTGACCACCGGCGCGCAGCTCGTGACGGTGTCCGATATTCGCAACGGCACGGCGGTCGGCGTGCGCACCACGTCGTCGCAGCCCAACGATGTGGTGAAGTTCTCCGTGAAGGCCCCGACGGCCCTGACGCAGCTCACCTCCGTCAATGCTGACGTCCTCGACGGCAAGCAACTCGGCGCGGTGGAGGAGATCTGGTACAAGTCCAAGGACGGCCTGCGCATACAGGGGTGGATCGTCAAGCCGCCGGCCTTCAATCCGGCGCGCAAGTATCCGCTGATGCTCAGCATCCACGGCGGGCCGCACTCGATGTACAACGTCGGCTTCAACTTCGCCTTCCAAGAGCATGCGGCCAACGGGTTCGTCACACTGTACGTGAATCCGCGCGGCTCCACCGGATACGGCTCGGCCTTTGGCAACGCCATCAAGAATGCCTACCCGGACAAGGATTTCGACGACCTGATGGCCGGCGTCGACTCGGTGATCGGCCGCGGCTACATCGACACCAAGCGGCTGTTCGTCTACGGCTGCTCGGGCGGCGGCGTGCTGACGGCGTGGACGGTGGGACACACCAACCGCTTCGCGGCGGCGTCGTCCAACTGCCCGGTGACCAACTGGATGAGCTTTGTGGGGATCACCGATTCGCCGAGCTGGTACCGCAACTTCGAGAAGCCGTTCTGGGAGGATCCGAGCGAGCACCTACGGCGGTCGCCCATCATGTATGTGGGCAACGTGAAGACGCCGACGATGCTGATGACCGGCGTGCTCGACCGGCGCACTCCGATGCCGCAGACCGAAGAGTACTACGAGGCCCTGCGCCTGCGCGGCGTGCCGACGGCGATGGTGCGCTTCAATAATGAATGGCACGGCACCGCGTCGACTCCGTCGAACTTCCTGCGCACACAGGCATATCTGCGCGCCTGGTTCGACAAGTACGGCCCGCCAGTCGCGCAGTGACGTAGCGTACGAGCGACGCATCGCGCGCGAACCATACGCGTCGCGTCGGGCTTGCCGACGCCGCGCACTCTTCACACCTTGCAATATTACGCGATGGGATGAGTGCGCGGCGACGCGGTCGCGCCAGTACGTCACTCGATGCATGCGCGACAGGGCGCGCGCGAGGAGCCGCGCGATATGCCAGAACGGAAAACGACTGAGCGTCCCGCGGTACCAACGTCCACTCAGGACGTCCGGGCGCACGCCAGTCAGTGGTTGCTGTTTGACACGGCGCCGCACGGCATCGTCATCCACGATGCGAAGGGCGCGATCGTCGACGCCAACGCGGCCGCCGAGCGAATGCTGGGCATCCAGCTTGCGGCCGTCCGCGGTCAAGTGGAGCTCGACCATCTGTGGGCCATCGTCCACGAGGACGGCTCGCCGTTCCCCATGCTCGACCAGCCGCCGCATGTGGCGTTGCGCACCGCCGAGCCGAATGGCCCGGCGGTGCTGGGGATTCGCGTGCATGGCCGACCCGACACCGTGTGGGTGAGTGCGTCAGCCATACCCATGCGGCTTCCCAATCAACCGCGTCCGTTCGCGGCCCTCACGATGTTCGTCGACATCACCGCCGCCCGCGTCGCGGCCGATGCCCTGCGTGAGAGTGAGGAGCGGTTCAAGAACGCCTTTCGCGACAGCCCGGTGATGATGGCGATCAGCGACTTCGAGACCGGCCGTTTCGTCGACGTCAATGATCGATACTGCACGGTGACCGGCTATACGCGCGAGCAGCTGGTGGGACAGCGCTCGATCGACTTGGGCATCGTCGCGGGACCCACGCGCGACTTGTTGATAGCGGCCATGCGCGACCGGGGGCGGGTGTCGAACTTCGAGATCCCCATTCATACGCGAACGGGCGATGACCTGACGGTGATGATGAGCGGCGACGTGCTGGTGTTCAACGGCAAGCCGCACCTTCTCACGATCGCCACCGACGTGACCGCGCGGAGTCGCATGGAGGCGGAGCGTGTGCGGCTCGCGGCACACCTGCGCGCGGTGAAGCGCAGCGAGCGCATCGGCGAGCGCGGCGCGGTGGTGGTGCAGCAGTTGAACGGCGTGCTCACATCCATGAAGGCCGCGGCCGAGCGCCACCTCGCCGGTACGGCCGAGCAAGGCGCGCTGCGCGGCGATCTCGAGGCCATCGCGCAGGCCGGCCAGCGGGGGCTCGAGGTCGTGCGCGGCCTCGTCGACTTCATTGGCGCAACGGCCGGACCGGCCACCACCTTCGACCTGAACGCCTTGGTGCGCGCTGAAGTCGCCGTGCTGGGGCCCACGTCACGCCGCGGAGTGCGGATCGTCGCCGACTACGAACCGTCCCCGCTCATCATGCGCGGCGATCGCGAGGCGCTCGGCCAGTCGCTGCTCACGCTCTGTCTCAACGCGATCGATGCCATTCCGGCGGAGGGGACGCTGAGCGTCAAGACGAGGAGCGACGCCGACGGCTTTGTGACGCTCACCGTTTCCGACCTCCGGGCGAGTGAACCCGCGTCGACGGCCACCGGGGACGCGAACCTCGCGCCGTTCGTTGCGCTCCCCGACGAGGCGAGTCAGGCGTTTGGCCTCTCGATGGTGCGGGCCACGATCGAGGCCCACGGTGGCACGTGGGTCATTGAACGCGCCGCCGGGCGGGGCGGGCGGGTCGTGATCCGCCTGCCGCTGGCCGCTGGCGACGCGACGGTGGATCGCGCGACGGAATGAACGTCGGCGGGGGAATTCGATGACGTGCGGAGTGAGGCGGGCGTGCAGGGTATCGCATGCTCGCCTCGGTTCATTCCGCCGCCGTCCTCGGCGTTGAAGCGCACCCCGTGCTCGTCGAAGTCGACGTTGCCAGAGGACTCCCTGCCTGGTCCATCGTCGGGCTGGCATCGAACGCCGTAAAGGAAGCGCGCGAGCGTGTGTCGTCGGCGCTCGTCAACGCGGGATTCGAAGTGCCGGCGCGGCGCACGACCGTGAACTTGAGCCCGGCAGACCAGGTGAAGACGGGCACAGCATTCGATCTCCCCATCGCGCTCGCCGTGCTCGCCGCCAGCGGGCAGATCGACGCGGCATCGCTCGACGGCCTGTGCGTCGCTGGTGAACTGGGCCTCGACGGCACGGTACGCCCGATCCGCGGCGCGCTCTCGATGACGCGCATGGTGCAGCAGCGCGGCTATCGCGCGCTCGTGCTCCCGGCGGCCAACGGCGGCGAGGCCTCGCTTGTGGGCGGCGCGCCGCTCGCGGGAGCCGACACGCTGGCGGCGCTCGTGGAGCAGTTGCGCGCTGGACGACTCGCGGCTCCGCAGGTTCCCTCCACGCCAGCGGCGCCCGATCTCGACGGACTCGATCTCGCCGATGTCGCGGGGCAGGGAACAGCCAAGCGCGCGCTCGAAATCGCCGCCGCCGGCGCGCATAACCTGCTGCTCGAGGGGCCGCCGGGCACGGGCAAGACAATGCTCGCGCGCCGCCTGCCGACCATCCTCCCGCCTCTCACCACCGATGAACATCTCGAGGTGGTGGCCATCCACTCCATCGGCGGGCTGCTTCCCGCGGGCACGATTCCCAGTCGCGTGCCGCCATTCCGCGCTCCGCATCACACAATCTCGCAGGCGGGGTTGATTGGAGGCGGCAGTGGTCCACGCCCGGGCGAGGTGAGCCTGGCGCATCGCGGGGTGCTCTTTCTCGACGAGCTCTTGGAACTCCCGCGCTACGTGCTCGACGCCATGCGCCAGCCGCTCGAAGATGGCCGCGTGATCATTGCCCGCGCCGCGCACGCCGTCGCCTTTCCCGCTCGCTTCATGCTGGTGGCCGCCACCAACCCGTGTCCGTGCGGCCGGTATGGCGCCGCAGACAACCGCTGCACGTGCGGTGCCAACGACATCGCTCGGTACCGCGCGCGGCTGTCGGGGCCGCTCGCCGACCGGCTCGACTTGCGCGTCCCGGTGGCTCCGGTCGCGTTGTCGGCGATGCAGCACGGCGACGGCGAAGCGTCGTCCGTGGTCCGCGCGCGAGTCGTCGCCGCCCGCGGACGCCAACTGGCACGCTACCGCTCGACCCCGGGAGTTCACGCCAACGCCCAGGCCCCCGCGGGATCGCTCCGCGGCGCCGACGGTATGGACGCCGACGCCCACCGCTGGCTCATTTCCGCCGCCGACCAGCTGGGGCTGAGTGCCCGCGGCTACACCCGGGTCCTGCGCGTCGCCCGCACTGTCGCGGATCTAGACGGTGCCGACCGCATCGGACGCGACGCCGTCGCCGAGGCGCTCCGGTTCCGCGGGGCGTCGGAGAGCCAGCCTATCTAATGAAGTCACAACTATATAGGTGGTTGAATCGGCCGAGCGCAGGCGTTTACATTTCTTAACGCCGCGCCGAGTGCGTTGCTCCCCCGTCGACCGGTCCTTTCCGCATTCAAACTGGCTGCCCTCGCGGCGGCCCAAGGACATCATGCGATCACTGGGTATCGCCGCGCTTCTGCTCGCGGCCCTGCCGGCCTCGGCGTCGGCCCTCGGGTTCTCAGGCCCGTCCATCGGCCCCGTGCCGGTCGAGTTCGTGCTCTTCGGCATCGTGCTCGCTGGCGTCGGCATTTTCCATCACCACACGTTCAAGATCGCCGTGACCGGCGCAGCGGTCATTGCGCTGTACAAGATGTTCGCCTCGCCGTTTCGGACCGGCGCGGGACTCGGCGGGTTCGGACTGCACGTGGAGCACGAATGGGTGATTCTCACCAACCTGTTCCTGCTGCTGATGGGCTTCGCACTGCTGGCACGGCACTTTGAGGAAAGCGGCATCCCGGCCATGCTCCCGCGCTTCCTGCCGGATGACTGGAAGGGCGGTTTCATCCTGCTCGTCGCCGTGGCCGTGCTCTCGTCGGTCCTCGACAACATCGCCGCCGCGCTGATTGGCGGCGCGGTGGCGCATACGGTGTTCAAGGGCAAGGTGCACGTGGGATACATCGCCGGCATCGTGGCCGCCTCCAACGCCGGCGGCGCCGGCTCGGTGGTGGGCGACACGACGACGACGATGATGTGGATCGCCGGCGTCGGCCCGCTCGAGGTCTCGGAGGCGGCCCTCGGCTCGGTGGTCGCCCTGGTCATCTTCGGCATCCCGCTCGCGCGGGTGCAGCAGAAGTATCAGCCCATCCAGGCGAATCCCGATCCGTCGGCTCGCGTCGACTGGACGCG
>JACPFW010000035.1 GCA_016182795.1 Gemmatimonadota bacterium | reverse complement strand
CGAGTCGCGCAATCTCGAAGTGGTGCCCGCTGGTGTCGGGATCGGCCACGTGGGCGTGCGCGAGCTGCAGCGCGATGGCACTCCACTTCCATTCCTTCTCGTACTCGTTGGGGCCGATGCGCCGCACGCCGCCCGCCGCGTCGCCGAGCGCGTGCGCGATGGCGCTGTCGCGGCGCGCGCCGTGCAGCGTGTCATCGGGCGTCCACGGCAGCGCGAGCCGCACCTCGCCGCCGCGAATGCGCACGTTGGTCAGCGAGATGCGGCTCCCGAAGCCGCGGCGCGGCCCGGTACTCGGCTTTCCCTCGGGGAATATCGAGCGGTAGTTCCACTTGTCGTGCCGGCGCTGCAGGCGGACGAACGGACGCTGCACGTCGAGCGATCGCAGGGCGATCACGCCGTCGGCGATGTCGCGCGGGTCGTACGTCCTGCGCACGGGGCCGGTGGCCAGGAAGAGCGAGTCGTTGGGCTCGCGGAACTCGAGCGAGTCGATCGTGAGCCCGGTAAAGAAGCTCCCGCCCAACGCGCCGACGTAGATCTTCCCCTTGGTCGCGCCGGCGAGCGCGCGCTCCACTTGCACGCGGATCCACTCGCGTCCGGCCACCGACCGCGTCAGGCCGCCGAGCGCTGCCGCAAGCGCCGATCCCATCAGCAGGATGACGATGGCGCTGGCGAGGGCGACGTGTCGGCGGCGCGCCATGCTAGAACGCCTGGCCGATGCCGAACTGGAACGTCAGCTTCTTGGCGAAGCTGCGTTCCCGCGCCGGCTTGTAGTCGCCTGGGCACGACCCGGCTGCCTGCTGCAGCGTGGTTGCACCCGTCGTTGGGTTTCGCCCGGCCGTCACGCGCAGGGTGTTGCCCGGGCTCACGCAAAAGAGTTGGCCGCCCGCATCAAACGCCGTGTCGTAGAACGCTGCCCCGCTGGCCCGCTGGTACGGGTTGTATCCCAACTCCACGCGAATAAGGCCCACCAGCGTCCGAACCCGTGCGCCGATGCCCGGCGTCCACTGCACGGCGCCGAGGTTGAGCCGCTGCGCCGTACCGCGGTTCCACACGCGGCCCGCGTCGGCAAAGAATGCCAGCTCCAGCAAATCGGCCAGCACCGGGCTGCGCACGCGGGCCTCGAGGTTGGCCACGAGCATCGCGTTTCCACCCGTGGGAATCGTGCGCTGGCTTGTGGTCGCCGAATTCGCGCGGAAGTAGACCTCCTGCGACGGATCCGACGGGTCGCCGCCGGGCAGGCCGTCAACGCGCACCGTGTCATAGCCCGCGGTGTTGTAGACCACCGGCCCCAGCTCGTTCTGGCGGAATCCGCGCACCGTGGTGGCACCGCCGGCGAACAGCCGCTCCTGCACCGGCACGTACGAGTCACCCACCGACGATTGAAGCGTGGGGCCGAGCACCGCACCGATGCGCAGCCGCGCGGCCACCACCACATCGGTGCCAAGCGGCAGGTAG
Organism: Gemmatimonadota bacterium; assembly: GCA_016182795.1. Lineage (GTDB taxonomy): Bacteria > Gemmatimonadota > Gemmatimonadetes > Gemmatimonadales > Gemmatimonadaceae > PNKL01. Next base: position 88,473 of record JACPFW010000035.1, on the reverse strand, counting down.
GCCGCGCCGTCGAGTGTGAGGCGCGTGAACTGCAGCCGACTGTCGGAGCCCATCGCCTTCGACGCGTGACGCGCCTCGCCGCGCAGCACCGTGCCGCGGCTCGGGTTCGTCGGGTTGTTGGTGTTCTCGTCGGTGAACGACACACCCAGCACCGCAAGCCGCTGCCGGCGCAGCAGCGCCGCCTGGTCGTTGCTGTCGCAGGCATTGAACACGGCGCAGAGGAACGCCGGCGACGACTTGGTGTCGCCGTACTCCATCGTGTATGAGGCTCCCTGCGTGCGGCGACCGAGGCCGTGCGCGAGCGACAGCGCGCCGCCGATGGGCGTCGTGCGCAGGTAGGCGTTGTACTCCGAACGCCGCTCGCTGAAGAGCGTGAGCGACGGCTGCACCGACGCGCGCGCCGAGATCGGCGGCGTGAGGGTGATGCCCGTCGAGTAGTTCAGGTCGCCGCCAAACGCGTCGCGGCGGGCGTCGCCCGAGCAGAGGGACTCGAGGCCATTCAGCGGCTTGCCGACCCCGATGCGCGACACCCGAGCGCGGAGGTCCACCCGCGTGGCACGGCGGCCGACGCTCAGATTCGAGTAGTCGGCGTAGGCGCGGAAGCAGTCGAGCGTCCCCCAGCCGCCGCCGACGCGCGCGCTTTGCATCGGCCCTTCGACGACGCTCACCGCCACGCGCACCGACGAGTCGGCGCGCACGGTGCCCGTGTCGGGCTCGACGTTCACCTGCGAGAACAGCTGCCCGGCGTAGAGCGCGCGCTTGGCGCGCTCCAGATCCTGCTGGCGATACCAGCGCCCCACGCCGAGCCCGGTCAGCCGCCGCACGACGGCCGTATCGAGCGTCGGCGTCGAGCCGCGGAAGGGCCGCACCTCCACCTGAACCTCGCCGATGCGCGAGCGCGTCCCCGGGTACGCCGCAAAGGTCACGGAGGCCGCGCGCCGATCGGTGTCGGTCTCGTAGTCCACCAGCACTTCAGCGTCCGGATACCCGTTGTTGCGCAGGCGGCGCCTCAGCGTGTCGCGCGTTGCCGCGATGGCGGAGCGGTCGAACGGACTGCCGAGGCGCAGGGGCAAGGCCCGCTCCACCGCGTCGCGCACCGGAATGCCGTCGAGCCCCGTCACCGCGAGTGTGCGGACGCGTGTGGGGTAGTCCTCGGTGATCACGAACCGCACGGCGACCTGCTGCGGGCCAAGCCGTGTGACCGTGGTGTCGACGCTGACGCCCAGAAAGCCGTGGTTCCGGTAGAAGATCACCAGACGGATGACGTCGCGCGGGAACTCCACCGGGTCGAGGCAATAGCGCGTGCCGAAGACCTTCAGCCAGCGGCGCGCCCACGTGGAGGGCGTGGTGGCGATGCCGTTGGCGAGAACCGACGACGGAAAGGCCTGGTTGCCCGTGAACTCGAGCCGCAGCACCTCGGTATCGCCCCGGTCGCAGACGATATCCTGCGCGTGCAGGGCGGCAGGGAACAGGAGGGCGAGGAAGAGGCGACGCACCGGAGAAATTTCTGTTGTTGCTCTTATAGTTGTCAACAACCGAATTTAGGATTTGGACCTAGGATTGCGATTTCTGAGACCGATTGAGGATGGCGATCGGCGATGATTTGCTTCGAAACGCGGCTGATTGGTGATGCCCGACCGACTCGCCCCGCCCATGCTCCGGCATGACGCTCCCCCCTCTCGATTTCGCGGCGTACGAAGCGACGCCGCCTACCGCCTATGATGGCGACCCCATCTGGCGCACGCGCATGTTCCGCATGGCGTCGTACCTGTCGGCGCGGTGCGCAACGGACGCCTCGCTGCTGGGCTCGCGCGTGTCGTTGCAGGTGTCGCAGCAGTTCGTGCGCGCCGTGGCGTCAATCGCAGCGAACCTCGCCGAAGGCTACTCCCGCGGCGCGACGCACGATCGCGCCCGGTTCTACACCTACGCGCTCGGATCGTTGCGCGAGACGCTCGCGTGGATCGACGCGCTCGGGGAGACGCCGTGGGCTCCGCGCGCAGAGTATCGAGACTTGCTGATCCAGATCCGCCGGCAGCTGCTCACCGCCATCAAGGCCATGCGCCCAATGATGGGTGAACGCAGCGCCACGCGAGGCGCACGCCGCCCAATCACCTACCCCAGTCGCAAATCGGAATCCTAAATCGCGATCCTAAGTCGCCATCCTAAGTCCCAATCCTCAATCGTCTTTTTGCCCAAACACCGCAAGATTCGACGAATGCCCCGGATTGATCTTCTTCTCCGGGTACACGTGGTGCACCGCCTGGTTCACGGCCACCGCGGCGTCGGCGAAGCCGGTGGCAATCAGCTTCAGCTTGCCGGGATACGTCACGATGTCGCCGGCGGCGTAGATCCCCGCGCGGCCGGTCTCCATCTGGGAGTTGACGACGATCTCGTCCTTCTCGAGCGTCATCCCCCACTGGGTGAGCGCGCCAAGGTCGCTGACAAAACCGAGCATCGGCAGCACCACGTCGCAGCGCACCCGCGTCGTCGTCTTGGCCTTCACGTTGCGCAGCTCGAGCTCGTGGATCGTGCCGTCCACGGCGTGGATCTCGTGCAGCTCGTGGAACGTGTACATCGCCGTCTTCCCCGCCGCCACGTCAGCCTGCACGGCTTCCACCGTGGCGTGGTGCGCGCGGAACCGGTCGGTGCGGTGCACCAGCGTAACCGACGCGGCGCGCCCCTGCAGCTGGTGCGCCCAGTCAAACGCGCTGTCGCCGCCGCCCACGATCACCACGTGCCGGCCGGCGAACCGCGCGGGATCGAGCACGCGATCCTCGATGCCCTTGCCATACCACGGCGCCGCGCACGCCTGCGGCAGCCGCCGCGGCGAAAACGCACCAATGCCCGCCGCGATCAGGATTGACTTGGTCGGGAACTCGTCCGTCGCCGTGCGCAGTATGAACTGCCCGTCCTTCTCCTCGAGTCCGGTCACGACCTGCCCGAGATGAATGGGCTGGGCGAAACGCGCCGCCTGCTGCATCAGCGAGTGCACGAGGTCCTTGGCCAGCACTTCCGGAAATCCGGCCACGTCGAAGATGCGCTTCTCGGGATACAGCGCCGCAAGCTGCCCGCCGGGCTCGTCGAGCGCGTCGACGATTTGCGCTGAGGCGCCGCGCATGCCAGCGTAAAAGAGCGCAAACAGCCCCGTGGGGCCGGCGCCGATGATCGTGAGGTCCCGCAGTTCATGCCGCATCCGTGAAAAGTCGCGACGCACCGCCCGCCAGACAACCCGTTCACCGTCGCCGCGCAGCCACGCGCCTCCCACCGCCCCGCCCGCCATGGACATCGAAGGCCGCCTCATCGAATACGCCGGCCAGTTCCGCCTCATTCGCCAGGTGGCGCGCGGCGGCATGGCCACCGTGTACGAGGCGGAACAGATCGGGCCCGCCGGCTTCACCAAGCAGATTGCGCTCAAGATCATTCACGACCGGTACGCCACCCAGCCGGAATGGCTGCAGCTCTTCATCGACGAAGCCAAGCTCTCGGCCAACCTCGTGCACGGCAACATCGTGCAGATCTACCAGCTGGGACGCACGGGGAGCGAGTACTACATCGCCATGGAGTTCATCAAGGGCGTCACCCTGCGCGCCCTGATCGACCGCCACCGCCACCTCGGCCGGACGATGAGCCCCGCGCTCGCCGCGTACATCGCCAGCCGCGTCTGCCGCGCGCTCGACTTCGCCCACAACTTCGTCCTCGGCGGACGCCGCCTCGACATCGTCCACCGCGACGTCTCGCCCGGCAATGTGCTGCTCACGTGGGACGGACACGTGAAGCTCGCCGACTTCGGCATCGCCAAGGCGCGCACGATGTTCGACCCGGCGGCGCAGCGCCCGCTGATGATGGGCAAGAAACACTACATGCGCCCCGAGCAGATCATGGGCGGACAGGTGGACTGGCACAGCGATGTCTTCGCCATGGGGATCGTGCTCTTTGAGCTGCTCTCCCTCCGGCCGCTCTTCACCGAGGACGAGACCGAGGCGGCCATCGACGAAGTGGTGGTCGCCCCCGCACCCGACGTCACCCGCTACATCCCCGACCTCCACACGTCGCTCGCCGGCCTGATGCGCGCCGCACTCAGCAAGCAGCGCGAGGAGCGGCCCAGCGCCGCCGACTTTGGACGCGTCCTCGACCAGTACTGCGTGCTGCACCGCGAGCCGGGATCGCCCGAACGGCTCCAGGCGCATCTCGCCGAGCTGTTCCCCGACACCTACCGTCCGATCACCGAATCGGCCGCCCCCACCCTCACCGTCAGCATCTCGTCGCAGTCGAGAAGTCATCCGTCGTTCATTCAGCGCCTGTTCGGCCGCCACTGAGCGGCGCCGCATGACGCCGTCCCCTGCTATCTTCCGCCCATGACTCTCAAGATCTACACGCGCACCGGCGATGAAGGCGATACGGGGCTGTTCGGCGGCGGGCGCGTCGCCAAGGATCATCCGCGCGTCGAGGCGTACGGCGAGATTGACGAACTGAACGCCTCGCTCGGCATGGCGCGTTCGGTGGAGATGATGCCGCGCATCGACGAGGTGCTCGCGCCGATTCAGCGCGACCTGTTCGCGATCGGCGCGTTGCTCGCCACGCCCGATCTCAAGAAGATGCACGAACAGCTCGCCAAGGCGCGCATCTCCGACGAGCGCATCGCGCAGTTGGAACAGTCCATCGACAACGGCGAAGCGGAACTCGAGCCGCTCAAGGCGTTCATCATGCCCGGCGGCACGCCCAAGGCGGCGGCGCTCCACGTGGCGCGCACGGTCTGCCGGCGCGCCGAGCGCGCCGTGGTGCGGCTGCAGCACGACGTCGAGGTGCCGCAGGTGGTGATCGTCTACCTCAACCGACTCTCCGACCTGCTCTTCGTGCTGGCGCGTGTCGCGAACCGGCGGGCCGGCGCGGGCGAAGTCACGTGGTGAAGACCCTGCTCGGCGCCCGCATTCTCGTGCGCGCCGGGGCGTTGACTGACGCGGCGCCGTTGGTGCGCGAGGTCGCGCCGGGGCTTCGCCCCATCGTCATCGCCGACACCAACGTCGCGCCCATTCATGCCGCGCCCATCGCCGCGGCGCTCGACACCGAACTGCTCACCTTCCCCGCCGGCGAGGCGAGCAAGGTGCGCGCTCAGTGGGCCGCGCTTACCGACGACCTGCTCGATCGCCAGCTCGGCCGCGACACCGTGGTCGTCGCCGTTGGCGGCGGCGTCTGCGGCGACCTCGCGGGCTTCGTGGCGGCGACGTATCTGCGTGGCGTGCCGGTGGTGCACGTGCCCACGTCGCTCGTGGCGATGATCGACGCCGCCATCGGCGGCAAGACGGGCCTCGACACGCGCCACGGCAAGAACCTCGTCGGCGCCTTCCACCAGCCGGCGCTCGTGCTCATCGACCCGCTCGCGCTGCGCACGCTGCCGCCGGAGCATCGGCGCGCCGGGATGGCCGAAGCGATCAAGCACGGCGTCATCGCCAACGAGGCGTACTTCCATTGGATCGCCGCGCACGGCCGCGCGCTGCTCGACCCCGCGCTCACCGCCGATCTGGCGACGCACCTCGTGCTCGACAGTGTGTCGGTGAAAGTCGATGTCGTCGCCGGCGACGAGCGCGAAGGCGGCCGGCGCAAGATCCTGAACTTTGGCCACACCATTGGACACGCGGTGGAGCACCTGAGCGGGTATCGCCTGCTCCACGGCGAGGCGATTGCCATTGGCATGGTCGTCGAAGCGCGCATCGGCGAGCAGGCCGGCGTGACACTCCCCGGCCTTGCCGACGAGATCGGCGGGTTGTGCGCGGCGCTGGGCCTGCCGGTGCGCGTGGCCGGCGAGTTCGGCATCGACGAGATCATCGCGCTCACGCGCGGCGACAAAAAGGCGCGCGGCGGCGCCGCGGAGTATTCCCTGCCCACCGGGCTCGGCGCGATGCACGACGCCGGAGGACGCTTCGCGGTCCGCGTGGACGAAACTGTCGTGCGGTCAGCGATCGCGGCCAGCCGCTAGCGGCCGCTGGCGCAGCGCTGGCCGCGGCGCGCCGTCACCCGCCGTCAGCACCGTGCCAGTCGCCCAGGCCTTGGGTGCCGCCAGGTGACCAGAAACTAGGCGTCGCCGTCGCCGTCGACAGTGAACATATGACTGCGCATCACATTTACGCAAAGACGTGTAAGTGGTTGTGCAATCATGCGATACGCTGTTGAAACTACCTCTCGACAGCGATGGCACGAAATTTGGCTGTTGACCGAGCCTTGTACCCAATTCTATGCTGGCGTTCCTGCAAGCTGATTCCGACGGGCGCCGCAACGGCCCGTTCCACGCCCAAAGTCGTACGGGGTGCGTAATGCAGCAGACGGAACCAAAGGCGAAGGGTTTTTTTCGTTCCTCTCCATCTACCGCGTTTGACCAGTACCTGCAGGACATTCAGAAGCTCCCCCTGATATCCGACGCGGCCGAAGAGCGGCGCCTCGCACGCCTGGCGCAGAAAGGGGACGAAGCCGCAGCAGAGCGGCTGGTGACGGCGAACCTTCGATTCGTCATCTCGTATGTAAAGAAGTACCAGGGACACGGCCTCGACCTGTCCGAACTCGTCGCCATCGGCAACGAGGGGTTGCTCAAGGCGGTCCGCAAGTTCGATCCGGACCAAGGCGTCAAGTTCATCTCGTACGCGGTGTGGTGGGTGCGCCAGGCGGTCCTCAAGGCGCTGGCGGAGCAGACGCGGTCGGTGCGCATCCCGCTCAACCAGAACTCGCAGCTGATTCGCCTGTCGCGTGCGGAAACGGTGCTAGCCCAGGTGCTGCGCCGCGATCCCACCGACCATGAGATCGGCCGCCTGCTCGAGGAGACCCCCGAGCAAGTGCGCGCCAGCAAGCAGATGTCCGCCACCGAGCTGTCGCTCGACGCGCCGGTGGATCGCAGCGACCGCGAGGCCTGCACCCTGGGCGAGCGGTTCTCGGGCGCCGACGGCGCCGAGATCGAGGAAGTCACCGACGCCAAGCTGATGCGCGAGACGATCACCCGCGTCTTCACCCGCTACCTGACGCCGCGCGAACGCAAGATTCTCAACCTGTACTACGGCCTCGATGAAGGCGCCGAGGCGATGACGCTGGAAAAGATCGGCGCGCTGATGGGCGTGACCCGCGAGCGCATCCGGCAGATTCGCGAACGCGCCTTCGAGAAGCTGCGTGCCTCACCCGAAGGACGTTCGCTGGCCGGCTTCTGGGCCAACGTGAGTTAGAGCGCCGCACCTCCCCGGTAGAGGTCGGCGACAACAAAGAGCCCGCGTTCGAAAGAACGCGGGCTCTTTGTGAATTTGGGATTTCGGATTTCGGATTTCGAATACAGATACGGGATACGGATGCGGGATGGGGATTCACGATTGAAGGCGCCGCGGCCTAGGGCATGAACCACGGACGCGCTCCTGCCGTGAGACAGACGGAATCTGGCTTGTACGCCGTCCACCCCTCCGCTTCGATGGCCCGCACGATCCACGCCACCTCCTGCGCACGATCCGGACCCAGGCTGACCATGATCACGCGTGGGCCGGGCCTTGGCGGCAGAAGGCTGTGGAGCGTCGACGCGAGATGCGCGCTGTCGAGGACGGCCTGCATCAGCGCGAATCGCCCGTCTGGGAGCTCGCGCAGCAGCATGGTCTGGCCGCGAGCGCATTCCAAGGCCGCACCATCGGAAAGCTTCGCCTCCGGCTGTGCCGTTCGTGCGCACGCGGGTGCCAGTGCGCAGACAAAGGTCCATCTCAGCCACTCATGCGAGCGAGCCATGGAAACTTCGCCTCCAGTGAAGGAACTCCGTCGACCGGAATCGACACGCCTCCACTCTGCCAGCGCCGAGGAACAGAAGCCATCGTCCGTCGATGATGATCGCGTTAGCGTTCAATGAAGAAGGGGCTCGGAAGGGGCGCACTCCAATACGCCGATCAATCGTGAATCCCCATCCGAAATCGGTATCCGTAATCCGTATCCGTAATCCGAAATCCCAAATCTCATTGTAGATTACTGCTTGTGACCCTCGCTGCCTCGCTTCGCGCCATCGTCGGCGACACGCATGTGCTGGAACGTGCTGCCGAGCTGCTGGTGTACGAATCCGACGGCCTGCCCGGCTACCATCGCACGCCGTCGCTCGCGGTCTTTCCCGCCAATGCCGACGAAGCCCTCGCCGTCGTGCGCACCCTCGCCAGCGCCGGCGTTCCGTACGTGCCGCGCGGCGCCGGCACGGGCCTCAGCGGTGGTGCGCTCGCCGATGGCGCCGTGCTCCTCGGCCTGCATCGCCTCAAGAAGATCATCGCCATCGACCCCGAGCGTCGCGTGGCGCGCGTCGAACCCGGCGTCGTCAACGTCTCGCTGACCAAGGCGGCCACCAAGTTCGGGCTGCACTACGCCCCCGATCCTTCAAGCCAGACGGCGTGCACCCTGGGCGGCAACCTCGCCGAGAACGCCGGCGGTCCGCATTGCCTCAAGTACGGCGTCACGCTCAATCACGTGGTGGCGGCCAAGGTCGCGCTCCCCGACGGCACGGTGGTGGAGCTCAACGCCGACGACAGCGGCTACGATCTGCTCGGCGCGTTCGTCGGCAGCGAAGGGTGCTTCGGCACCGCGCTGGAACTCACCGTGAAGCTCACGCCGAACCCTGAGCGCGTGGTCACCCTGCTCGCCGACTTCACAAGCATCGATGACGCCGCGCAGACGGTGTCGGCGATCATCGCCGCCGGCATTCTGCCCGCCGCGCTCGAGATGATGGACCGCGCCACCGTTGGCGCGGTGGAGGCCAGCATCTACGCCGCCGGGTATCCGACCGACGCGGCCGCGGTGTTGCTGGTGGAGGTCGACGGTGCGGCCGCGGGCCTCGACGAAGACGTGCAGGGCGTGGATCGCATCTGCCGCGCGCACGGCGCGCGCGACGTACGCATCGCCACTGAACCGGCGGCGCGCGCCAAGTTGTGGCAGGGACGCAAGAAGGCGTTTGGCGCCATGGGGCGCCTCGCGCCGCATCTCGTGGTGCAGGACGCGGTGGTGCCGCGCACCAAGCTGCCGTCCCTGCTCGCGCAGATCTCGGCGATTGGCGCGGCCAACGGCGTGCAGGTCTGCAACGTCTTTCACGCCGGCGACGGCAATCTGCACCCGAACATTCCCTACAACGCCAACGACCGCGACGAAGCCGACCGCGTGCACCACGCGATGGTCGCCATCATGCAAGCCTGCATCGACGCCGGCGGCACGATCACCGGCGAGCACGGCGTCGGACTCGACAAGCTCCGGTATATGGATGCGCTGTTCACCGCCGACACGCTCGACGGGATGTGCCGACTGCGCGATGTGTTTGATCCGGATCGCCGCGCGAATCCGGGGAAAGTCGTACCGATACGGTATTGCAGGGAGCGGAGGCCGAATACACAGATGGCAGAAGGTGGAAGGCGGATGGCAGATGCGACCGGGGGGCAGTTGTGACCCTTCGACCTGCTTCGGTCGCTGAGTTGGCGTCAGTCATCACCGACGCGGCGGCGGCGCGGCGCGGGCTGCGGCTCATCGCGCGCGGCACCTGGCTCGACGGCGGCGCGCCCGTATCGGCCGACGCTGAGCCGCTGTACCTCGACGCCTTTGATGGAATCATCGAGTACGAACCCGGCGACCTGACCATCACCGTGGGCGCGGCCATGTCCGTCGCCGAACTCGACGCCGCGACGGCCCAGCACGGGCAGTGGTGTCCGCTCGCTCCGTGGGGCGGGGACGACGGATCGGTGGGAGCCACGATCGCCACGGCGACCGCCGGCCCGCTGGCGCACGCCCTTGGCCTGCCGCGCGATCTCGTGCTCGGCGTCGAGTGCGTTGACGGCACGGGCAAGACGCTGCGCCCGGGCGGCAAGGTCGTAAAGAACGTCGCGGGGTTCGATCTGGTGCGACTGATGACGGGCTCGTGGGGCTCGTTGGCGGCCATCACCCGCGTGAGCCTGCGCTTGCGCGCGCGCCCCGCCGTGGACGAGACGTGGCTCGTCGTCACCGACGCCGCCGCTGACCTCTGCCAACGCCTGCGCCGCAGTGTGACGCCGCCGATTGCCTGTGAGGTTGTCACGCGCGGCACGCTGGGCGCCAACTCGCCGGACGGCTTGCTGGTGCGTCTCGCGGGCAATGCCGCCTATGTGGCCGCCGCGCGCGACGCCGTGCACGGCGCCGGCGACGCGCAGCGCGCCGACGCCTCGGCGTGGACGCCAGTGCGCACGGCCGCGCGGCCGCAGGCCACGCGCGCGATGCTGGATCCGGCGGTGCGCGCACTCAACGACGGCGTAAAGCACGCGTTTGATCCCTCGGGGATCCTCAATCCGGGGATCATGGGATGAGCGCCGTCACCCCACTCGAACACGCCCGCGCCGGTCTCGACAGCTGCGTGCATTGCGGCTTCTGCCTGCAGGCGTGCCCCACGTACCTCGCGCTCGAGGACGAAAACGACTCGCCGCGCGGGCGCCTGGTGCTGATGCGCGCCGTGCTCGACGGGCGCGTCGCCATCGACGACGCCGACGTGGCCACGCACCTCAGCCGCTGCCTCGGATGCCGCGGCTGCGAGTCGGCCTGCCCGAGCGGCGTGCCGTATGGACATTTGCTCGAGGCGGCACGCGAACAGCTCGCGGCGGTGCGGCCGCTGCCGCTCGTGGCGCGCGTGATCCTGTGGGTCTTCGCGCGCAAGCCGGTGCTGCGTGTCGCCCTCTGGTTTGGCCGCATGGCGCGCGACACGGGCATCGCCGCCGAACTCGCGCGGCTCCCGGGCGCGCTCGGCTTCCCGTTCGCCATGCTCGCCTCGACCGCGCGCGAACCGGCGCGGCCGTGGACGCCGCGTGCCGCGCCCACACGCGCGACAGTCGCCACGCTCGACGGCTGCGTGATGGAGGGGCTGTTCACCGACGTGAACCGTGCCACGGAACGGGTGCTCGCCGAGAATGGGTATGCGCTGTGCGCCGCTCCCGGACAGCAGTGCTGCGGCGCGCTGCACGTGCACGCCGGCGACGCGGCCTCAGCCCGCACACTCGCCAGAGCCAACATTGCCGCCTTCGAGGCGAGCGGCGCCGAATTCGTGGCGTCCAACTCGGCCGGCTGCGGCGCAATGATGAAGGAGTACGGACAGCTGCTGGCCGATGAACCGCAGTGGCGCGACCGCGCGCGCGCGTTCAGCGCCAAGGTGCGCGACGCGAGCGAACTGCTTGCCGCCGCCGGCCCGCGCGCGGGGGCAACCGTGCCGCGCCGCATCACGTACGACGCGCCGTGCCATCTTGAACACGCACAGAAGGCCGGCGGCCCGGCCCTGCAGGTGCTGGCGGCCATTCCCGGTCTCGAGCACACGGTGCTCGACGATCGCGACCAGTGCTGCGGCAGTGCCGGCATCTTCAATCTCATCGAGCCCAACGTCTCCGAGCTCGTGCTCTCCGCCAAGATGCGCTGCATCGCCGCCACACAGGCGCCGATGGTGGCGACCGGCAATCCCGGCTGTCTGATGCAGATTGGCGCCGGACTCGTGCGCGACGGGCGCGGTGCGGTGGCGCGCCATCCCATTGAACTGCTCGATGAGAGCTACGCCCGGCAGGAGCGCTAAGTGGCCGTCGTCCTGCTCGAGTTCGAGGGGATCCTCGCCGACACGACGCCGCACCGCGTCGCCGCGCTGCGCGAGACGCTGCTATCCGATGGCCTGTCGCTCGACGACGACACCTGGATTGAGCAGTGCCTCGGACTCCCGGTCGAGGAATCCGTCATCGCCGCCCGTCGCGCCCTCGGCGCGTCCGCTGATCCGGTGGCGGTGGAGATCGCGCGACTGCGCGCGGAGAAGGCGTTCACGCAGCGCATCAGCCGCGGCCTGCTGATGAACCCGGGCGGACTCGCGCTCGTGCAGGCGCTGCGGTCGCAGGCCCGCATGGCGCTGGTGACGCGCGCAGCGCGGCACGACGTGGACTTCGTGCTGACACTCGCCGGCATCGCCGACGCGTTCACCTGCGTGGTGACCGGCGACGACAAGGTGCCGGGCAAGCCGTCCCCGGCCCCGTATGTGCTGGCGCTGGAGAAGCTCTCGCGCACGGCGCCGGCAGCGGGCACCGACGCCATCGCCTTCGAAGACGCGCGCCCCGGCATTCGCGCGGCGCGCGCGGCCGGCGTGCGCGTCGTCGCCGTGGGCACGCTGCCGCCGCACCACGCCATGGAGGCGGACGCCTTCTATCCAACCCTCGCGGGGTTGTCGTTCGATCAGTTGCGGACACTTGTCCGCGGAGACCTGCCATGAGCGCGTCGCTTTCACGGCCGACGAGCGTCGAGTATGAGCAGGTGCGCGCCGATGCCGGTCTGGTCGACCGCGGCGATCGCCTGCGCATGACTTTCATCGGCGCGCAGGCTGCCGCCACGCTTACCGGCCTGCTGACCAGCGACGTGCTGACGGTGCAGCCCGGGCACGGTCAGTACGCCGCGGCGCTGACGCCCAAAGGCAAGGTGATTGCCGACGTGCGCGTCTTTCACCGCGCGGCGGAGAGCTTTCTCGTTGATGTGCCCGCCGCGGCGGGGCCGGGCTTCGCGGCGATGGTGCGCAAGTACGTGAACCCGCGGCTGGCGCGCTACACCGATGTCAGCGGCGCGTTCGCCTGCCTCGGCGTCGCGGGGCCGCACGCGCGGCAGGTGGTGGCGCACGCGCTCGGCTGCCTCCCCGCCGCGTTCGACCTGCTGCCGGCGTACGCGAGCACCGAGGTGCCGTTCGGCGACACGACCGTGCTGGTCGTGCGCGCCGCCGACTACGGGGTGGACGGCTTCGACTGCTTTGTCGACAGCGAGCATGCTGCGGCGCTGCGCGACGCGCTGCTGGCGTCGGGCGCGGCGCCCGCGGCGGCGGCGGCGCTCGAGACGCTGCGCATCGAGGCCGGCCGGCCGGCGTGGGGCGTCGACATGACCGACGAGACGCTCACGCAGGAAGCGCTGCTCGACACGCTTGATGCGATCTCGTACACCAAGGGATGCTACACCGGGCAGGAAGTCGTAGCCCGACTGCATTTCCGCGGTCACGTCAACAAGCTGCTGCGCGGCCTGCGCCTCGACGCGCCACCCGGCGATGATGCGCGCGTCCTCGCCGGCGACGCCGATGTCGGCGTCGTGCGGTCGCGCGCCGTCTCGCCGCGACTGGGCGCCATTGCGCTGGCGATGATCCGCCGCGAGGTGGAACCCGGCGCCGCGATCACCGTGCGCTCAACTGACGGTGACACCGCGGGCGTGGTGGTCGCGCTGCCGTTTCCCGCGTGACGACCGCGCTCATCACCGGGGCAGGCGGCCTTGTTGGATCGCACCTGGTGGAGCGCCTCCAGCGTGACGGCTGGCAGCTGCGCGCGCTGGTGCGCGACCGCGCGCGCGCCGCATGGCTCGCGGCGCAGGGGGTGGAGCTGCGCGACGGCGACACGCTGGACGCCGCGGCCTTTGCGCGCGCGGCCGAGGGCGCGCAGTACGTCTTTCACTGCGCCGCCGCCATCACGCCGCGCGGCGGATGGGAGGCGTTTCGCGCGCCCAACATTGACGGCACGCGGCACGCCATTGACGCCGCGGCGCAGGCCGGCGCACGATTGCTCCACCTCAGTTCGGTCGCCGTGTACGGCCCCGATGGACGGTTCGCGCTGACGCGCGGCTCCGGCCTGCAGGAGCTGCAGCCCCTCAGCCCGCTCCCCGACGCCGCGTGGTACGCACGGTCAAAGCGTGAGTCGGAGGAGCTCGTGATGTCTGCGCACCGCGCGGGGCGCATCTGGGCCACGGCCGTGCGCCCGTGTGTCATCTATGGTCCGCGCGACCGGCAGTTCACGCCGCGTGTGGCCAGCGTTCTGCGCCTGCCGCTTGTGCCGCGCATCGGGAGCGGACGCGCGACGCTTTCCATTGTGCACGCCCGCAGCGTGGCCGAGGTGGCCGTGCGCGCCGTCACGCGCGACATTGCCGGCGGCCGCGCGTACAACGTCACCAACGATCCGCCAATCACGGTGAACGAGTTTTACGAGGCCGCACAGGCGGGTATGGGCCTCCGCGTCCGCTGGGTGCCGATTCCAGGCGGCGCCGTGCAGCATGCCATGGGCGCGCTCGGCGCCGTGTTGCGCGCGCTCCGCGTGCCCGGGTCGGCGCTGCTCAATTCGCGGGCCCTCGACTTCCTGCTCGCCGACAACCCGTTCTCCAGCGAACGCGCGCGGATCGAACTCGACTGGACCAGCGAGATCGACCCGCGCGCGGCGGTCGCGGAAGCGTTCCGGCCCTACGCCAGCTGACTCCCGATCGGCAGCGAGCGAATGCGGGTGCCCGTTGCCGCGAAGATCGCATTAGTGAGCGCGGGGATGACCGGCGGCAGAGCCGGCTCGCCCATTCCGGTCGGCGGAAACTCGGTCGTGCGGAAATGCACGTCTACCGGGAACGCCCGCGGCATGCGCAGCAGCGGGTAGCTGTCGAAGTTGCCCTGCACCGCGCGGCCGTTGTCGATCGTGATCTCCTGCCCAAGCGCCTGCGACACGCCGTCAATCGCTGCCCCCTGACACTGGTTCTCGGCGCCGCTGAGGTTCGTGAGCTGCGACCCCACGTCGCCCGCGATCCAGGCGCGGTGCACCTTCACCTCACCCTTGGCGTTCACCGACGCGTCGACCACCGCGGCAAAGTAGCCCTGATGGCTGAAGTGGCACGCCACGCCCATGCCGCGCCCCTTCACCGCGGGCCGCTTGCCCCATCCGGACTTCTCGCGCACGAGTTCAAGCACGCCGCGCATGCGGTCAGGATTGAACGCATCACCCTGCGCGGCGGGCACCGCCGGTGTCATCAGGTCGAGACGGAACTGCAGCGGATCCTTTCCCGCCGAGTGCGCCAGTTCGTCGATGAACGACTGCGTCGCAAAGGCAATGCCGTTGCTCCCCGGCGCGCGCATCGCGCCGGTCGGAATGCCGTGCGGAAGGTTGGAGACTTCGAGCAGGTAGTTGGGGACGAAGCGTCCGGGGAACTCGCCAAGGCGCATGTACGGCTCGACGACAACACGGCTCTTCCACGCCACCGCCTTGCCGTTGGCGTCCACCGCGCCCTTGAAGAAGTGGAAGCCGGCCGGGCGGTAGTGCCCGTGCCGCATGTCGTCTTCGCGCGTCCAGAGCAGCTTCACCGGCGCCTTCACCTCGCGGGCAATCCACGCCGCCTCGACGAGATAGTCATTCTTGAGCCGACGGCCGAACCCGCCGCCGATGCGCGTGAGATGAATGGTGATGTCGCCGGGGGCGATGCCCATCGTCTTGCTGACGAGATCGCGCCCCGGCTGCGGCATCTGCGTCGGCGCCCAGATCTCCAGCTTGCCGTCCTTGAAATGGGCGGTGCAGTTCTGCGGCTCGAGCGTGGCGTGCGAGAGGAACGGGTAGAAATACGCCGCTTCAACAACCTTCGCGGCCGACCCGAATGCCGCCTCGACGTCACCGTCCTTCCGCACGACGCGGTCGGCGGGCTTGCCGGCGAGCGCGGCGGCCTGCTGCGCGAACCACTCGCTGCTCTGCTGTGCGGTGGCGCCTTCGTCCCACTTCACCTGCAGCTTCTCGCGGGCGGACTTCGCATGCCACCACGTGTCGGCGACGATCGCGACGCCGGGCATCAGGCCGTCGAGCGGCGTGCTCGCGCCGTCGACGACGAACGCGTGCTTCACGCCCGGCAGGCGGCGAACGGTCGCCAGGTTCGCGCTCACGACCTTGCCGCCGAACACCGGGCACTTCTCGAACACGGCGTGCAGCATCCCCGGCACGACGACATCAATGCCGAAGAGCGGCTTGCCGGTGACGATCTTCCGGTTGTCCACGCCCGGCACGCGCTTGCCGAGCAGTCGGAACGTCTTGGGATCCTTGAGCGTCACCGACGCCAGCTCGGGCACCGGCAGCGCGGCGGCCTCGTTTGCGAGACTCGCGTACGTGGCGCGGCGACCCGACGCATTGTGCGACACGGCCGCCTTGGCGGTGGTCAATTCAGACGCGGCAACGTTCCATCGCTTCGCCGCCGCGGCGACGAGCATCGCACGCGCCGCGGCGCCCAGCCGGCGGTGGTTGTCGTAGTTCATTGGCGTGCTGAGCGAACCGCCGGCAAACTGGCGGCCGTACTTCGACTCGTCGCTGTCGGCCTGCACAACGGTGACCTGCGACCAGTCGACGTCGAGTTCTTCGGCGATGATCATCGGCAGCGACTGCTTGACCCCTTGGCCTTCCTCGGGGTTCTTGGCGATGATCGTGATCTTGCCGTCGGGGGTGATCGTGATGAACGCGTTCGGCACGAACGGGTCGGCGGCCGGGCCGCCAGCTTCGGCGGCCATGGCGTCGTCCGGTGCGCTGAACGAACCCAGCATCAGGCCGCCGCCGACGAGCGCGACCGCCTGCAGGAATGACCGGCGATGGATGGGAGCGGGAGCAGTCATGGGTTATGCCTCCGCCGCGTCATCGGCCGCGCCCGTGCCGCCGGCGGCGCTCATCGCGCGCGCGGCGCTGTGCACGGCCTGCCGGAGGCCTGCCGGATGCGATTGTACGTGCCGCAACGGCAGATGTTCTGCATCGCGGCGTCAATCTCGGCGTCGGTCGGATTCTTCTTGGTCTTCAGGAGCGCGGCCGCCACCATGATCTGCCCGGCCTGACAGTAGCCGCACTGCGGCACGTCCACCTGCTCCCACGCCTTCTGCACGGGATGCAGGGCCGTGGCGCCGAGTCCTTCGATGGTCGTGATCTGCTGACCGGCGACGGCGGAGATCGGGATGCTGCACGAGCGCACCGGCACGCCGCCCAAGTGCACGGTGCACGCGCCACACTGCGCAATGCCGCACCCGAATTTGGTGCCCTTCAGGTTCAAGTGATCACGCAGCACCCAGAGGAGCGGCATCTCGGGTGTCACGTCAACGGTGACGGGCCGGCCGTTGATGGTCAGCGAAATCGGCATGGGGGGCTCGATGATGGAGGAATGCAACACGGGCGCGACTTACGTCGCGCCCGCGTCATCAAACTAAAACCGTGATTACGGCTTCTTCGCTTCGACCGGGGCAGCAGCCGGGGCAGCGGCCGGAGCCGCAGCCATCGAATCCGTCTTCACCGTCGTATCAACCGCGGCGGCCGGAGCGGCCGGAGCGGCCTCGGCGGCCGGAGCCTCTTCCTTCTTGGCGCAGGCAGCGAGAACGAGCACAGCAGCGACGAGGGCAATGCGCTTCATTGAGATGATCTCCACAGGAGGGACACTTAAGGCACAGCGCGAGACTGCGCCTTGTACGCAGTGCTCGGACGCGCTGAAATTACAGTGACGGGACTCGGCGTCAAGACATCAGGCGTGCGCTTGAAAGGGGGGCACACGCCGACAATCAACGACGAATCGCATCCCTGCCTTTGACACATCACGACGCGCGGTCCCGTCACGCATCGCACTGTATCAAAGTAGAACATTGGAAGGTACGGCCTAAGCGTTGATTGCGCAAGCAGTTGCGCCGGCCCGCACTGGGCGGCCTGCCGACGCCCTCGCTCCGGTCATATTTTAGAAGGTTGTCGTCCGTGGCGACGACGCTAGCCCCTCCATCTGGTACTTACCCGTGTCCGAAACAGCTGTCCGGACAGTTCGCGGCGCGTGTCCCCACGACTGCCCCGACACCTGCGCCCTGATCACGACGGTCGAGAACGGGCGTGCCGTGCGGGTGCAGGGCGACCCGAATCATCCGTTCACGGCGGGCTTTCTGTGCACGAAAGTCAATCGCTATCTCGAGCGCACGTACCACCCTGAGCGGCTGCTGCATCCCCTGAAGCGCGTCGGCCGCAAAGGGCGCGGCGAGTTCGTGGCGGTGACGTGGGGCGAGGCGCTGCGCGACATCGCAACGCGACTGCGCGCCATCGCCGCCGGCCCGCACGGTGCGCAGGCGATTCTCCCGTACTCGTATTGCGGGACGATGGGAATGCTGCAGGGCCAGTCGATGGACCGCCGCTTCTTCAATGCCATCGGCGCGTCGAAGCTCGACCGCACGATCTGCAGCACGGCGGGC
Organism: Gemmatimonadota bacterium; assembly: GCA_016182795.1. Taxonomy (GTDB): domain Bacteria; phylum Gemmatimonadota; class Gemmatimonadetes; order Gemmatimonadales; family Gemmatimonadaceae; genus PNKL01. The sequence goes on along the minus strand of JACPFW010000035.1, from coordinate 70,493 downwards.
GCGTGGGGCATGCGCATGACGGTCGGCGCGAACGTCGGCGCTGACGCCGAGGGCCTGCCGTCGAGCGACCTGGTCATCCTGTGGGGAACCAACACGCTGACGGCGAACCCGCATCTGTGGCCGTTCGTGCGCAAGGCGCGTGACGGCGGGGCGCGCGTGCTGTGCATCGATCCCATTCGCACGCGCACCGCTGACCAGTGCGACGAGTGGTTGCCGATTCGCCCCGGCACCGATGCCGCGCTCGCGCTCGGCATGATGCACGTGCTGTTCGCCGAGGGCCTCCAGGACGACGCGTATCTGGCGCAGCATACGCTCGGCGCGGAGCAGCTGCGCGAGCGCGCGCGGGAGTATCCGCCGGACCGCGTGGCGTCGCTCACGGGCCTGCCGGCGGAGCGCATCGTGACGCTGGCGCGCGAGTACGGGCGGGCGAAGGCGGCGTTTCTGCGCATCAACTATGGCTTGCAGCGGCACGGCGGCGGCGCGATGGCGGTGCGCACCATTGCCTGCCTGCCGGCGATCACGGGGCATTGGCGCCGGACGGGTGGCGGCGTGCAGTTGTCGACGAGCGCGAATTTCAAGTACAACACGGCGGCGCTGGAGCGTCCCGAGCTGTCGCCCGACGGGCGCACCATCAACATGATTCGGCTCGGCGACGCGCTCACCGCCGCGGACGCGGGCGTCGGCGGACCGCCGGTGCAGGCGCTGGTCGTGTACAACTCCAATCCGGCGGCCGTAGCGCCGGACCGCAACGTCGTGCTCACCGGACTGCGGCGCGAAGATCTCTTCACCGTCGTCCTCGACCATTTCCAGACCGACACGGCGGACTACGCCGACTATGTCCTGCCGGCCACGACGCAGCTTGAACATCTCGACGTGCACCTCGCGTATGGGCATCACTACGCAACGCTGAATCGGCCGGCCATCGCGCCGCTGGGTGCATGCAAGCCGAACACGCAGATCTTCCGCGAGCTTGCCGCCGCCATGGGCCTGACGGATCCGTGCTTCGCCGACGATGACGAGACGCTGGTGCGACAGGCGCTGAGTTCGGCGGACCCCAAGATGGCGACGGTCACGTACGACGCGCTGATGGCGCATGGCTGGGTGCGGCTCAACGTGCCAACGCCATACGTGCCGTACGCCGAGGGCGGGTTCCTGACGCCGAGCGGGAAGTGCGAGTTCTACTCCGCGCGCATGGAGGCGATGGGGCTTGATCCGCTGCCGAACTTCACGCCGCCGCATGAGTTCCCCGAGGAGGTGCCCGAGTTGGCGGCGCGCTTCCCGATTGCCCTCGTGTCGTCGCCGCGGCACCAGTTCCTGAACAGCACGTTCGTGAATATCAAGTCACTGCGCCGCGACGCCGAGCCCGAGGTGATGGTGCATCCGGCCGACGCGGCGCCGCGCAGCCTAGTGGATGGTATGCCGGTAGTGGTGTTCAACGACCGCGGCGCCTTTTCGGCAACGGCGCGGGTGACGGATGCCGTGCGCCAGGGTGTGGCATGGGCGCCAAGCGTGTGGTGGGGCAAGCTGACGGGCGACGGGCACAACGCCAACGAGACCACGTCGCAGCGCACCACGGACATGGGCAACGGCCCCGTGTTCTACGACAACCTCGTGGAAATCGCGCCGGCGGAGTGAGCATAAGCTGGCTTGGCGCGCGGATCGAACGGATACCACGGATTGGACGGATTTTCACGGATGGACACGGATACGGCATTGGGGGGCCGCGGCGGCGACGTCACACCCCCAATAAGCCCCATCCGTGCTAATCCGTGTCCATCCGTGTCATCCGTGGTAAGCAGTGTCGCGCCTTCGGAGTGAGCGCAGGCGGGCTTGGTGCGCGAACACACGCGAACGGATACCACGGATTGGACGGATTTTCCCGGATGGACACGGATACGGCATTGGGGGGCCGCGGCGGTGACGTCACACCCCCAATAAGCCCCATCCGTGCCAATCCGTGTCCATCCGTGTCATCCGTGGTAAGCAGTTGTAGTTCGTCGCATTCCCACGATGCTCACCGCAACGGAACGGTACTTCGATCGACGAAGCGTCGCGTCACCGTACGGCATGATCACGACCCTTCGGTGATGCCATGAACGAATCGGCGTTGGCGGCGCACGACACGACGCGCGCTATTCTCAGCGCGTTCTACTACGTCTACAATCAACTCGGCCACGGCTTCGTGGAGTCGGTGTATCAGCGCGCGCTCGGAAACACACTCGAACGCACGGGGCATGCGGTTGCCCGGGAAGCACCACTGACTGTCGTCTTTGAGAGTCGCGTGGTCGGCCTCTTTCGTGCTGATCTCATCGTCGATCAGTGCGTGATCGTCGAAGCGAAGGCGGTGGAGCAGTTGGCAATTGCACATGAGGCGCAGCTGCTCAACTACCTGCACGCGGCACAGCTTCCGGTGGGACTCCTGCTCAACTTCGGACCGCGGGCCACGTTCCGCCGACTGGTTGGGCGAGCAGCGCTCGACGCCGCTAGTCGCGAGCGAGCGCCCTCCGAGCCGCCCCCCTACGTCGCGCCGCGAATTTCGGGATAGTGGCGGATGGCCCAGACGGCGTAGATGCCCATGATCGCGGCCATGCCGCCGATCGCCATCGGCGTGCCCCAGTAACGCGCAATCCACCCGCCGGCAAACGAACCGATGGGGTTGGTGCCGATATAGACGGCCACATAGATGGAGATCACCCGGCCGCGCAGATGATCGGGCGACGCCGACTGCAGCATCACGTTGATGACGGCGCTGTTGACGACCATGCACGCGCCGACACCGAGCAGCAGTGCGCCGGTCATCAGCTCGGAGCGCGAGAGCGCGGCCAGGACGACGAGCACCGGAAACGCCAGCGACGTCACGACAAGCGCGCGGTGCCGCTTGAGGCGCGGCCCCGCGGCCGCAATGCTGAGGGCGCCAAACATCGCCCCGACGCCGACGCACGTCATCAGCACCCCGTAGCCGCCGGCGCCAAGGCCGAGTACGTCGCGCGCGAGCACCGGGAGCAGGGTGAGCACCGGGATGCTCAAGAGCGAGTACACGGCCACCACCTGCATCAGCACCGCAGTCATGCGATGTGTACGCACGTACGTGAAGGCTTCGTTCAGCAGGTGAATCGGATCAGCGGCGGCCACGGGCAGGTGCGGCAGGCGGATGAGCGCCAGACTGATTAGCACCGCCAGGTACGACAGCGCATTGATGCCGAAGCACCAGGCGATGCCAAGCCGCGCAATCACGATCGCGGCGAGCGACGGACCGATGATGCGCGCGAAGTTGAAGCCGCTCGAGTTGAGCGCCACGGCGTCCATCACGTGTTCCTTGCCCACCATCTCGATGAACAGCGACTGGCGCGCGGGGATCTCGAACGCCGAGATGATGCCACCGAGCAGGGCGAACGCGATGAGCCAGCCAATGCTGAGCCGACCGGCGTACGTGAACCACCAGAGCAGCGTGGCTTCGACGAGCAGGAACGCCTGCGCGATGGTCACCACCTTCAGGCGCCGGTAGCGGTCGGCGACCACGCCGCCCGGCAGCGACAGAATCAGGATGGGCAGCGTGCCGGCGGCGGCCACCACGCCCACGATGAACGCGTCGTTCGAGAGCTGGAGCGCCAGCCACCCCTGCGCCACCTGCTGCATCCACGTGCCGATCAGCGACGTCGTTTGGCCGGCAAAGAAGAGCCGGAAGTTCGGCGAGTGCGACAGCACCCGAAACGGATTCAGCGACGTGCGTACGGACATTGATTAAAGATCGCCAGCGGGCGCGGGTGACGACAGAGCGGCGGGCAATGACGCGCCGCGCACCGCACGGCGCGCTCCGGCAATTCGGCTTGACCCTGCCGTCGCCGAACCGGTAAGCTACCTATTATGCTCTCCGCGCTCTCGGCTGCCGTGCTCGGTTTTCTGCTCGGCCTCCGGCACGCCACCGATGCCGACCATGTGGTCGCGGTGACGGCGATCGTCACCCGCGAGCGCACTATGCGGCGCGCGGCATGGATCGGGGCGCTGTGGGGGATCGGGCACTCCATCACCGTGCTGGTCGTCGGGGGCACGATCATCGCCTTCCGGCTCGCGATTCCACCGCGCGCGGCGCTGGTGCTCGAGTTTGGCGTCGCCCTGATGCTCATCGGACTCGGGTTCAACAACCTGCGGGGGGCCGGCGCGGCCTCGTCGGACCACGGCCACACGCACGAGTTCGACCACCGCAAGCCGCTGCTGATTGGCACCGTGCACGGCCTTGCCGGCTCGGCGGCCGTGGCCATCCTCGTGCTCGCGGCGATCCCGCAAACCGGTTGGGCGCTCGCCTACCTGCTCGTCTTCGGCGTCGGGACGATCGCCGGCATGATGCTCGTCACCGTGATTCTCGCGGCGCCGGCAATGTACGCCGGTGCGCGGATGGCCCGGATGCAGGGTGGCATTCGCCTGGCGGCGGGAGCGCTGAGCCTCGTCTTTGGCCTGCTGCTCGCGCGCGAACTGATCGTGCACGGCGGCCTGCTCAGCGAGACACCCGCGTGGAGCCCGAAGTAGCCGCGCCTTACTCCGGCGTCTTGCCGTCGGCCTGATCGCCCCGGGGCGGCGGCGCCCCGCGGGGCGCGCCCGGCGCACTGTCGTTCGGCACAGGGTAGGCGCCGGTGTGGATCCAGTGCGGCCGCGGCAGAGTGGTGCCCTTCCACACGCTGTACATTCGCAGACCGACGGCCACTCCAATCGAGGCAATCACCGCGCTCGGACTGTGCACGCGCTGGAGCAAGAGATAGACGATCGCGCCGGCGAACGCGGAGGTGGTGTACAGCTCCGTGCCGTGGCGGAACGTCACCGGGATCTCGTTGATGAGCAGGTCGCGCATCACGCCGCCGCCGGTGGCCGTGATGACGCCCATCAGCACCGCCACGGCGGAGGGCAGCTTGAGGTCTTGCGCCATGGTGACGCCGACGACCGTGAAGAAACCCAGGCCGAGCGCGTCCACCACCTCGCCGCGGGCCACCAGCTGACGCGCCCAATCGTGCACGCGCCGGCTGTACACGAACGGGAGGCAGAGCGCGAAGATCACGATGAGGTACTCGTACCGCGACACCCAGAAGAACGGACGCCGGTCGAGCAGCACGTCGCGAATGGTGCCGCCACCGAACGCCGTGACAATGGCGAGGGCGTACGTGCCCACGAAGTCGAGATTCTTCTTTGACGCCGTGATCATCGCCGAGAGGGCGGCGAGTACGACGGCGAGGATCTCGAAGACGAGGAGTGGAGTCAGGCCTTTTGGCACGGTCGTGGTGGGCGGGGGATAAGAGAAGCTAACACGCCCCGCCCGAGCGGCACGGCGCCGCGCAGCTTGCTTAGCTTTCGGGCGCATGCCTGCTCCCCGCCCTCCCCGCCCTCCCCGCCCGGCGCGGCCCAAGTCCGCTCGCCGCGCCCGTGCCGCGGCGCTCCCCGCAGCGGATGACGCGCGGCTGTTCTCGCGCCGGCTGCGCGCCTGGTTCCGCCGCCACGCACGAGACCTGCCGTGGCGCGAAACGCGCGACGCGTATCGCATTCTCGTCTCCGAACTGATGCTCCAGCAGACGCAGGTGTCACGTGTGCTGGATTTCTATGACCGGTTCATCACGCGGTTCCCCGACCTCGCGACGCTGGCGTCGGCCCGTGAATCGCAGGTCGTCTCCCAATGGCGCGGGCTCGGCTACTACGCGCGGGCGCGCAACCTGCACGCCTTGGCGCGGCGCGTGGTGCGCGAGGAGGCCCACGTCTATGGCGGCTCGCTCCCCGATTCGCCGGACGCGCTGCGCGTCCTCCCCGGTGTTGGTGCCTACACCGCCGGCGCGGTGGCCAGCTTCGCGTACGAAAAGCGGGCCGCGCTCGTCGACACCAACGTGGCCCGCGTGCTCCAGCGCGTCTTCGCGCCGCATCTGCACCCCAAGCGCGGGCGCGACCTGCGCCACCTGTGGGCAATCGCCGAGGCCGTGCTGCCCCGCACCGGCCGCGCGGCGTGGACGCACAATCAGGCGCTGATGGAACTGGGGGCGTTGGTGTGCACGGCGCGGGAGAAGCGGTGCGGGAGGTGCCCGGTCAGGGTGATGTGCGCATCGACTGAGGATTTGGACCGAGGATCGCGATAGCGGATTGCGATTACGGATCGCGATTAACGATTGGGGGGCGCCGGTTAGCCGGCGCCCCCCAATCGCTCATCGGAATCAGGAATCGAAATCCGGGATCGCAATCCTGAGTCCAGGTCCTCTGTCTACTTCGTGATCTTGTGCGAGTAGTTGAGCGCCGTCTTGTACGGCCGATCGCCGTACCCGGTGTAGATCTGCCGCGGACGGGCGATCTTCTGCTCCTTGTCGAGGAGCAGCTCTTCCCACTGCGCCATCCACCCGGCGGTGCGCGCAATCGCGAACAGCACCGTGAAGTAGTCGGTGGGGAAGTGCATCGCGCGGTAGATCAGGCCGGTGTAGAAGTCGACGTTCGGGTACAGCTTGCGCTTGATGAAGTACTCGTCGCTCAGGGCGATGCGCTCGAGCTCGAGCGCGATCTCCATGTCCTTTGACATGCCGGCGACCTTGAGCACCTGGTCGCAGAGCCCCTTCACGATCTTGGCGCGCGGATCGTAGCTCTTGTACACGCGGTGGCCGAAGCCCATCAGGCGCGACTCACCCTTGCCGCTCTTCACGGCCTCGATGAACGCCGGAATGTTGCTCGGATGGCCAATCTCCTCGAGCATGCGCAGCACGGCTTCGTTGGCGCCGCCGTGGAGCGGGCCATACAGCGCGTTGATGCCGGCCGAGATGGCCGAGTACGGATCGACATGCGACGACCCGACCGCGCGCACGGCGTTCGTGGAGCAGTTCTGCTCGTGGTCCGCGTGCAGGATGAAGAGCACGTTGATGGCGTTGGCGTACGCCGGGTGGGCCTCGTACTTCGGCTCCGACATGCGCGCGATCATCGAGAGGAAGTTCTCGGCGTAGGGCAGCGTGTTGTCGGGGTAGACGAACGGCAGGCCCTTCACGTGCCGATACGCGAACGCGGCGATGGTCGGCATCTTGGCCAGGAGCCGCACGAACGCGATGTCGCGTTCGACCGGATCGTGGATGCTCTTCGCCGTCGGATAGAACGACGAGAGCGCCGACACGCCGGCGGCGAGCATCGACATCGGATGCGCGTCGTACCGGAACCCGGTGAGGAAGTGCTTGATGTTCTCGTGCACGTACGTGTGCGTGGTGATGTCCGCCACCCACTTGTCGTACTCCGCCTGCGTCGGCAGTTCGCCGTGGCGCAGGAGCCACGCCACTTCGAGGAAGCTCGCCTTTTCGGCCAGCTGCTCGATGGGATAGCCGCGATAGCGCAGGATGCCCTTGTCGCCATCGATGAAGGTGATGGCCGAGCGGCACGAGGCGGTGTTCATGAACGCCGGATCGTAGCCCATGATCCCGAAATCATCGGGCTTGACCTTGATCTGCTTCAGATCGGCGGTGCGAATCGTCTCGTCGATGATGGGCGCATAGTATACCTTCCCCGTGCGCGAATCCTTGATCTCAAGATGATCCCCAGCGGGCGGCCCCTTGGCCGCATCGGACGTACCAGACATGATCGTCTACCAGAACCCGAGTGGGAGACCGCGTCGGCGCGGGTGCGTCGGTAGGCGCGGGCTCGGTCAATGTGGTGGCGCGGGCAAAATGCCCAGCACCGGCGAACATACACGCGTACGGCAGCGCGTCGAACTCGCGTACAGTAACAAACTACTGCGTTGTCACGCGAATCCGTATTCTGAACGGCGCGCACGCGAAATACGTTACCGCAATTGTGCGCCCTGTGTAGGCGCAACTTACCCGACATGGCCATCCTGAATCCGGCTGACAGCCACCTGCTCGAACCGACCCGTCTCGCCCTCGTCGCGCTCGCCGCGGCGGGGGGGAGCATGGTCAATTCGATCGCCGGCGGCGGCACTTTGCTCACCTTTCCGGCCCTGATCTGGCTGGGCGTCCCACCTCTCGTCGCCAACGCCACGAGCACGGTCGCCCTCTGGCCGGGGCTGCTGACCAGCTACTCGGGCTATCGCGATGCCCTGCGCGACGCCGAGAGCTGGAAGGTGCCGTGGGCCATCCCCAGCCTCCTCGGCGGCGTCACAGGCGCTGTCCTCCTTATCTGGACACCGGAACAGAAGTTCTCTGACAGCGTTCCGTGGCTTATCTGGGGGGCGACGGCCCTGTTCATCGTCCAGCGTCCGGCGATGCGCTGGATTTTCGGCCACACGGTGCCGGTCGCTGACGGCGCGCCGCTCCCCACACCGCGACTCGGCGTGCTCGTGATGCAGTACGTGGTTGCCATCTACGGCGGCTATTTCGGCGCCGGCGCGGGCATTCTGCAGCTCGCCGCACTCGGCATGATGGGGCTCACGAACATTCACACGATGAATGGTCTCAAGAACTGGGGCGGATTGTGCCTCAATCTTGTTGCCGTGGCGATCTTCGCGTTCAGTGGCATCGTGAACTGGCCGGTGGCGGCGACGATGGCCGTTGGCGCGGCTGTCGGCGGCATCATCGGCGCGCGGCTCGCGCAGCGCGTGGGCCAGCAGTGGGTGCGGCGTGCGATCATCGGCATCGGACTCGGCAGCGGCGCGTGGCTGCTGTGGGAGCGACTCAGCGCGTAGGCAGGATCCGGAGCGTAAAGGCGCGGACCGAATACCACGGATGCACACGGATGCACACAGACGAACACGGATACGGCTTTGAGGTATGCCTCATTGCCGTATCCGTGTTCATCCGTGTCGATCCGTTCAATCCGTGGATGGCAGTTGTCTTCCCTGCCCCCTCCCCGTCTCTCGCTTTACGGTTTCACGCGCTTGCCCCACGTCGGTGACGGCGGCTCCTTCATGGCGCGCTGCACCGGCTTGGCGGCGAGCTGCTTGAGCGCTTCCTGCACGGCGCGCTCGAGCTGCGGATCATGGCCGGCGGCCACGTCCTTGGGCCAGTTCTCGACGTCGATGTCGGGGGCCTGCCCGACGTTCTCGACGTCCCACTGATTATCGCGCCGGAAGAAGCCACCGCGCGGCGCGATCATCGAGCCGCCGTCGATGAACCCCGGCGTGTCGGCGGTGTGTACCAACCCGCCCCACGTGCGCTTGCCGACGAGCGTTCCGATCTTGCGATAGTGGAACATCCACGGCATCAGGTCGCCGCCTGACCCTGCCTGCTCGTTGATGATCATCACCTTCGGGCCCCAGATGCCGGCCGCCGGGCTGGTGAACGGCACGCGGTCGCCGGCCACGTTATTGAAGTAGCCGTCGAAGTCGCGCTGCAGCACGTCGATGATGTAGTCGGCCGCCGACCCGCCGCCGTTGAACCGCTCGTCGATCACCGCCCCCTGCTTGTCCTGCTGCGCGAAGTAGTAACGGTTGAAGCTCGTGTATCCGGGCTGACCCGTGTTGGGGAGATGCACGTAGGCCAGCTTGCCCTGCGACAGTGAGTCAACGACGCGGCGGTTGTGCTCCACCCAGGCGCGGGCGCGCAGCCCCTGATCGTTCGCCACCGGAATGACCGTCACCTTGCGTGCGCCCTCGGTGGTCGGCTTGTCGTTCACCAGCAGCACCGTCTGCCGCCCCGCCGTGCCGTCGAGCAGGCGATACAGATTGTCGGGCGCGCGCAGCTCTTCACCGTTCACCGCAATCACATAGTCGCCGACGCGCACATCGACGCCGGGCACCGCGAGCGGCGCGCGCAGGTCGGTATTCCAGCTCTCATTGTCGTAGATGCGCGTGATCTTGTAGCGTCCCTGATCCATCACGAAGTCGGCGCCCAGTTGGCCGCCCGTGTTCTGCGGCACGGCCGGCATGTCGCCGCCGCGCACGTACGAGTGGCCGATCGCGATCTCCGCCCCCATCTGGTCAAGCAGATAGTTGAGATCGGCGCGATGGTTCACGAACGGCAGCAGCGCGCCGTACATGGTGCGCATCTTCGGCCAGTCGGCGCCGTGCATGTTGGGCACGTACAGATAGTCGCGCTGATTGCGCCACCCTTCGTTGAAGATCTGCTCGAACTCCTGCTTTGGATCGATCCAGGCGCGCAGCGTCGCGTTGATGCGCCCGGCGCCGGCCTGCGGCGGCGCGCCGGCGGCGTCAACAATAAACAGCGCGGGCGAAGCTGACGCCCCAGCCGCGGGACCGCCGCCGAAACCGCCGCCGCTGCGATACAGCAGCTTGCGGCCATCCGCACTGACGTCGTAGTCGGCAATGCCGCTAACGAAGACTGTCGCGCGGCGATCGCGCAGCTGGTAGCGGTGCAGATTCTGCCCGCCCGCCGACATGCCAGTCCCCGTCGGCGGCAGCGCCTCGCTGAGAAACACCGTGCCGTGCAGCCCCGTCATCAACTTGGCGTACGCGCGCGGCGCCACACCCGGCACCGAGATGATGCGCGACGCGAGACCGTCGAAATCAATGGTCACCGACACGGCCGCACGCGCCGGGGCGGCGGCCGCCGCCGGTTCCGCTGCGCCGCCCTCGGCGCGCGGGGCCCGCGCGGCGTTCGCCGGCGCGGCGGGCGCGCCGGTCTCCTCGTCGCTCTCCGGCAGCAGCGGCGTCGGCTCGCCCTTCGCGAGAATCGCGAAGTACAGACCATACGTGGTCTCGAACGGATAATTGGTCATGTCGAGCCACTGCGACTTCAACCCATAATCCGTGGACGCGAGGAACCACAGATACTTGCCGCTCGCGTCGAACGCCGGCCAGACAACGTCCGACAGCCCGTCGGTCACCGGCTTCGCGACCCCAGTCTCGACATTCACGGCCACGATCTGCTTGTAGAGCGAGTTCAGGTGGCGCACATAGGCGATCCACTTGGAATCCGGGCTCCACACGGGGTTCATCGTGCGCGCCGGCACCATCCACGGATCTTCGCCCATCACCTTGGCCTGCCCGCTCGCGACGTCGAGCACCCAGAGCTTCAGGTCAGTGTCGGTGTAGAGGATCTTCTTTCCATCGGGCGACCACGCCGGTGTGTAATAGTGCTTGTGGTTCGGCAGCGTGATCTCGCGCGGCGCCGCAAGACCGTCGGCGGCTTCGACGTACAGCTTGTACTCCCCGCTCTTGTCGCTGAAATACGAGATCGACTTGCCGTCGGGGCTCCACGCCGGATCGCGCTCGGCCGACCGACTCGACGGCGCGATGTTGCGGACGTCGCCCTTCTCGGCGGGAATCGTGAAGATCTCGCCGCGCGCTTCGGCCACCAGCCGCTTGCCCGTGGGGCTCAGCGCCATGTTCGTGATACGCGGCGCCACGTCCTTCCAGCCGGGCATCATCCACGGGAAGTCACCGACCGCCGTGATGTTGAGACGTTGCGTCTTGCCCGTCTTGGGATCGAACTCGTGGATGTAGCCCGCCTGCTCAAAGACGACGACCCCCGCGCCGGCATCGAGCGTCTTGACGTCGAAGTCGCTGAAGTTCGTGACCTGCGCGAGCTTCTTCGCCTTCGTGTCGAACGACCAGACGTTGGCCACGCCGTCGCGATCGGAGATGAAATAGACGACGTCACCCAGCCAGGCCGGCTCCACGTCCTTGGAGTCGGTCCACGACGGCGTCTCGACGTCGAGCGTCTTGAGGTCGGCGATCCAGATGGGGCGGTTCTGTCCGCCGCGGTAGTTGCGGCGCTCTTCGTCCCAACTGTTGTTCATCCGGTAGGCAATTCGCTTGCCGTCGGGTGCAATGCGTCCCTGGTAGCCGCGATAGATGTTGAGATACGTCTCGGGACCGCCCCCCACCGGCACCGTGAAGAACTTAGGGGCCGGCGACGGACCAAAGGTGTCGCGCGTGCTGGAGAAGAGGACCGCCTTGCCGTCCGGGGTCCACCCTTGGACCAAGTCGGGCGCCGAATTCCACGTCAGACGCTTGGGCGAGCCGCCCTCGACCGGCACCACATACACATCGGTGTTGCCGCCATACGCGGCACTGAACGCCACGAGCGACCCGTCGGGGGAAAGCTTGGGATTCTGCGTCTCGCCCTGGAAGCTCGTGAGCTGCCGCGCGGCACCGCCGGCACGATCGACCACCCAGATGTTCTGCGCGTAGGCGAAGGCGATGTACCTGGCGCTGACCGACGGGGAGCGCAGCATGCGGGTCTGCGCCGGAAGGACGGCGGCGAAGCAGAGGCTCGCGAGGAGCCACGAGAGACGAAGGCGAGGCATGGCGGATGGGGGTCAGGGTGACAGACGCCGGCTACCGGACACGGTGTCCACGCCGTACAAGGTGCGCCGAGGGCAATGAGCGCGGCTAGGGGGAGCGCCGAGCGCGACACCTCCGCCGCCGATCACGCGTAGGGTACGGCAGATGACACGTCGACTTGACCGCCGAACATTCCTCACCGCCGCCACAACCTCGGCCGCGGCACTGCTCACCGGGTGCGAGGTCCTTGGGTTGACCGAGCCGACGGCGTCGGGCAGCGCACGGCTCAGCGCCCGCCCGGGCGCGCCAACGAGCGCCGGCCCGCTGGGATTGCACCCGCTTGGGCTCGGCAACGCGCTCGCCGATGGCATGGTGTACGTCCCGGCCTCGTACACCACGACCACCCCCGCCCCGCTGGTGCTCCTGCTGCACGGCGCCGGCGGCGTCGCGTCGAACTTCATCACGCCGTTCGTGCCGGTTGCCGACGAGACCGGACAGATCCTGCTTGCGGTGGACTCGCGCAAGGTGACGTGGGACGGCGTCGGCAATGGGCGCTTTGGACCGGATATTGCGTTTCTCGACCTCGCGCTGCGCGACACGTTCGCCAAGTACGCCGTGGATGCGCAGCGCGTCGCGATCGGCGGCTTCTCGGACGGCGCGACGATGTCGCTGGCGCTTGGCCTCGCCAACGGCGACCTGTTCTCGCGCGTGATGGTGTGGTCCGCAGGTGGAGTGATCACCCGCGAACGCCGAGGACACCCGGCGTTCTTCGTCACGCACGGCACCTATGACCCGGTAATCAGCGTGCGTGTGTGCCAGGACGATACGCTGCCGGCGCTCCGTCGCGGCGGTTACGACGTGACCTATCGCGAATTTGCCGGCGGCCACATGCTCCCTGACGACCTGCGCCGCGACGCGATGGCGTGGGCGGCCACGTAGGAGACAAAGACACCACGGATCACACGGTCAAATCCGTGTAATCCGTGGTGTCAGTTGTCAGCGACCTTACGGCTTGATCTCGTGCGTCGTCTCCGCGACCCCGCCGCGCGTGCTGACGTACCGCAGGGTCAGCTTGCGGCTCGGCGCGGTATCGCCGGCCTTCACGCGCAGCGTGATCACCTTGGTCTCGCCGCCGTTCACCCAGAACTCGGGCGCGCGGCCAATGAGGCGCGTATTGGGCGCATCCGCGCGGAGCGTGATCATGTCGGGACGCACGATCTTCACGCGCTTGGCCATGTCGAGCGCCGTGGGCAGGCGTCCACTATTACGTATTGTAACCTTTATTTCATGCGTCGCCGAGTCGGCCTTGACCCCCTTGGCGGGCTTCACGGCCTTCACCGGCGCCGACGTCGCGCTGACGATCTCGACCGACGGGAGTGACTGTGCGAGGTACAGATTGAACATCGCCTCGTTGCGCGCCCACTTCTCCAGCCATTCGGGCGGTGCGTTCTGCGACCAGAACTTGGGGTTCATGCCGCCGGCCTCGACTTCGCCCAGCGTGCCGCCGGCGTTGAACTTGGTCCACGGCTTGAAGCACTTGCCGCCGTACTCCTCGTCGCAGAAGCGGAGCACCTCGTACTCGTCGACGCGCCCGTCCTTGTTGTAGTCCTTCTCGCGGCCGCCGTTCCACAGTTCGTCGCCGTACCAGACGACGCCGAACTGGAAGTACCCAAAGTCCGGCCCGTGACCGAAGAGCGGCGCCGGGCGCGCCGAATCACCGGTGAACGGATTCACGCCCATGCGGGTGTTGTACACGCGGTACACGTCACCCGCCCACGGGTAGTTGGTCTTCGCGATGCCGACCGAATCAAAGTGCTGGTACAGCTTCAGGTCCGTCGCGTACATGCACTCGGTCTCTTCGCACGTCGACGGAGCGCGGAGCATCATCGGCACCGCGGTATCCATGGAGTTGACGACGCCGACGTTCGGGTGCGACATCAGGAACAGCACCACCGCGCGCGTCTCCGGCTCCGACAACGGGTACTCGCCCGCCCCGCCCTGCGTCCAGCCGCGCCCCGTCGCCTCGCGCATCGGGCGCCAGTTCTCCGGATAGTTGCGGTGCAGGTCGAGCCCGCCAATGCCGTCCTCGTTGACGCGGCCGTCGCCGTCGTTGTCGATCCCTTCCTGCATCAGCAGGTAATCGCCCTTGCCGGCGCCGACGCGGCGCATCAGGCGTCCCGACTTGTCGGTGGTGTCGACGATCGCGTCACCCTTGCCGGCGCCGACGTACTTGCGCAGCTGCCTGATGAATCCGTCACCGTCCAGATCCTCGGGCGGATCTTCGTCGAGCAGGCCATCGCCATCGTCGTCGTACGGCCGCACGGTGCTGCGGTTCGCCTGCGCCGTCAGCCGGTACATGTCCGATCCGTCCGGATTATTCATCGGGCGGATGTACACCGTGCGCGTCTTCAGCAACGCGGTGACGTCGGCGTCCTTGCCGTAGTTCTCGATGAGATACCAGGCCAGGTAGAGCGCGCTCTCGGTGGCCGTGATCTCGCCCGAATGGCGCCCACCTTCAAAATACGCGGCCGGCTTGTCGGTGTCCTTGCCGGATTTCTTGTCGGTAAGCGTCAGTTGCAGGATCTCGCGCCCGCCGAACGTCCGGCCGACTGTGTACAGCTCGACGAAGTCGGAATGCTCCGTGGCCCACTTGCGGAGCCACTGCTCGATCTCGACGCTCGTGTGGTAGTGCTTGAAATCCATCTGGCCGGCGGCCAGCGGCTTTACCTGCTCGTAGTTGCTGAGCGGGAACGCACTCGGCCCGGTGCGGACACCCGGCACGACATGCACTTTGGGCGGGCCGGATGGCCGTTCGTTGCGTGGGGCACCGCGCTGCGCGGTGGCGGACGCGGCACTCAGACAGAGCGCGGCCGCGAGAATGGCGGGGAAACGCAGGGACATTGCTGGAACCCGGATCGAGGTGGTCACCGTGGGCGGCATCGCGGAGCCGCTACGGGTGCTACGTGCCGGGGGGGCTTTGCGCTGGGTTCTACGGGGCGGCGAACAGACGCACCGTGACCGGGGAAATCTGATCCACAATGTCGTCGATCGTCAGGCGTAGGCGCGACACGGCAACGAGCGGGTCGATTCGGTCGAGCTTGCAGTACCCGATCGTCTGTCCGGCGGCGAGTGTGCGCCACTCTCCATTGCCGGAGTCGCCTTCGAGCCGATAGCGCGCCACCTGCTGCCCCTGCTCGATCGACTCGCCCAACCGAACGACGCCCACCGTCGCCGGCGCCGCGAGCGTCGCCATCCCTTCGAGGCGAGGACCGGGGGTCGCGCGCCAACGCCAGTCGACTGGCGACAGCTCACGCGCGAACATCGCATCGCGCGCCACGCGGAACTCGCGCAGTCGCTGTGCATCGGCGTCGGCAATGAGTCCGTCGCGATTGGGCGGAACGTTGAGCAGCAGCTTGCTGTTGCGCCCGACCGACGAAAACCAGATGCTCATCAGCGCGACGACCGACTTGACCTTCGCGTCCTCGGCGGCGTGATAGAACCAGCCGGGACGAATGGAGACGTCAGTCTCACCGGGACGCCAGACCGTTCCGTCGGGGTCGCCGTGCTGCAGAGAACGGATAATCTCCGGGCCATCCACGCCGGGTGCCGTCACGATCGCGGGATTCACGGTCGACCAGTTCGGGTCGCCGGCCGATCCTGTCTCGTTGCCGATCCAGCGCACGTCGGGGCCGGCGTCGGAGAACATCACGGCGTTGGGCTGCAGCCGGCGCACGGTTCCCCAGATGCGCGGCCAATCATAGACCTGCTTGCGGCCGTTGGGTCCTTCGCCGTTGGCGCCGTCAAACCAGACCTCGGCGATGTCGCCGTACTGCGTCAGCAGTTCGGTGAGTTGGGCGATGTACAGGTCGTTGTAGCGCGGCGAATCGCCGTACACGGGGGCGTTGCGATCCCACGGCGAGCAGTACAGTCCCGCGCGCAGACCGAACTCGCGCGCCGCGTCCACGCACTCGCGCACCAGATCGCCGCGGCCGCTCTTCCACGGACTCGACGCTACCGAGTGGCGCGACGTGCGCGTGGGCCACAGGCAGAAGCCATCGTGATGCTTGGCGGTGAGAATCAGGCACCGCGCCCCGGCGTCACGCGCCACTCGCGCCCACTGCCGAACGTCGAGGGCGGCGGGATTGAAGATCGCGGGATCCTCGCGGCCGTCGCCCCACTCGCGGTCGGTGAAGGTGTTGACGCCGAAATGCAGAAAGAGCGCGAACTCGTCGCGCTGCCAGGCAACTTGCGCGGGCGTGGGGCGCGGGCGGTCGCGCACAACGTGGGGCGCGGCAGCGCCAGCAGGACCTGCGGCCGGCGGCATTAGCGCCGACGCGCCGCGCGCCGTGACGAGCGCGCCGCCGGTGAGCAGGGTGAACTGTCGCCGAGTGAGCGGCGCGCCATCGCGGTGGTCGGTCATCGCGATGCTCTGTGCGGGTCGAGCAAGCCGCGCAGTCGAATGTCGCGAGACGACGCGCCAACGAAGAACTCAATGGGGCCAGTGGGTGGAACAAGGCGTCCCTTTTCGTCTCGGACGTAGAGCGCCCTCGCCGGCAGCGTGAACCGCACCCGTTGCCACCCACCGGGCGACAGTGTTACGCGCGCAAATCCGCGCAACGCGAGCACCGGCTGGGCTGTTGGCGCCGTGCGGTGCCGCATGTACAGTTGCACCACTTCGTCGCCGGAGCTCCGCCCGGGTGTCATTGCAGTGTTGCCCACCCAGAATTGCACGCAAACCGTGTCCTGCGCACTCCGAGCGTTGCCGGTGATGGTGAGGCTGTCGTAACGGAACGGCGCGAAGGTCAACCCGTAGCCAAACGGGAACAGCGGCTGCCCCGTGAGATCGACGTAGTCGTCGCCGCGTCCGGTGGGGAGGTGGTCATAGACGAGCGGCAGCTGGCCCTCAAAGCGCGGCACGGTGAACGGCAATCTGCCGCCGGGGCTCACGTCGCCCAGCAACACGCGTGCGATCGCCTCGGCGCCGCCTTCGCCGGGATAGAACGCCTGCAGAATCGCACCGACCTTGTCCATCCACGGCGTGGTGATCACCGCGCCGCCTGAATAGATGATCACCGTGACCGGCGTACCCGTTGCCGCCACGCGAGCGATGAGCTCTTCCTGACGCCCTGGCAGGTGCAGCGACGAGCGGTCACGGAACTCACCTTCGTCAACGCCGACGGCAATGACCGCCGCGTCGGCGCCGCGCGCGTCTTGCACCGCTTCGGCGATCGCACGTTCGTCGGCGCGCATGCGGTCGGTGTAGCCCTTGTCCCACAACAGACGGACGCGGCCATTCCCGGTTGTTTGCCGATACTGCAGTCGAAGCGCATGCCGGCCGGCGGTGAGCAACGCCGGTGCGATGTGTCGCGAGTACGACACCTTGCGGTCGGCATCCACCGCCAGCGTGTCGTCGATCCACAGTTGGAATCCGTCGTCGCCCTCAACCGCCACTCGCACCGTGTCGCCGCGGGGCACTTCGAGCCAGCCCGTCCACCGCACCGCGAACCAGTCGGTGTCCACACCGCGCGCCGGCCGGTTGAAGGTCCACCGCTGATCAATGGTGGCATCCGTGCGTGTGACCACCGGTGCGCCGTCGAATGACGGCGTCGAGAAGTACTCGGCCTTCAGTCCGCCGGCGCGCGTACCCGACGAGTCGTGCTCGAGCGCCGCAGCCGGAATCGGATCCCAGTCGGGCGCCGTTACCGATGGACCCGCCGCGCCAATGACGATGGTGCGCCCCGTGAGGCGGGCGGCGAGTTCGATCACCAGCGAGCGTTCGCGGGCGGGGCGCACGCTGTAGCCGCCCAACAGCACGGTGTGCGCCGGAGCGCCGATGACCACGAGGCGCTTGACCGTGTCGGCAAGCGGCAGCGTGGCGCGCGCGTTTTGCAGCAGCACGAGCGACGACTCGGCGGCACGCACGGCGAGTGCGTACTGAGGACCCCAGGCCTTCACCGCGCCGGCATAGGGCTGCTCAAAGAGTCCGAGCGCAAATTTGAGCCGCAACACGCGAACCACGGCGGTGTCGAGCGCCGCACGCGGCACGCGACCGTCACGCACGGCGGGCCAGAAGAGGCGCGCATCGCCGACGCCGCTCTGGAAGATGACGTCCAATCCCGCACGCATCGCGCGCGCCGTGGACTCGGTATAATCGGCCGCGGTGTGATGCAACACCGCCGACCCGCCGACGCCGCCTTGATCGGAGATCACGACACCGCCGAACCGCCAATCGCCGCGCAGGGTGCGCGTGAGCAGCGACTCATTCTCCGATGCCGGCACGCCGTTGAGGCTGTTGTACGACGCCATCAATGAGCGCGCACCAGCGCCGATCGCCTCACGGAAGGGCGGGAAATGCAGGTCGGCGAGCGTCGCGGCGTCCGCCGACACCGGATACGAGTCGCGACCACCATCGCCGTGGTTGGCCACAAAGTGCTTGGGCGTGGCGACCACACCGTTGGATTCGAGCGCCCGCACATACGCGCGTCCCATCGCGCTGCTCAGCCACGAGTCCTCGCCGTAGGTCTCGTCGACGCGCCCCCAGCGCGGATCGCGCGCAAGATTGATGACCGGCGCAAGCAGCTGGCGCACGCCGCGGTCACGAGCCTCCTGCGCGATGGCCCCCGCCACCTTCTGCACGAGGGCCGTGTCCCACGACGCCGCGAGTCCGATGGCGGACGGAAAAACCGCGGCGCCGTCCTGCATGAGGCCGTGCACCCCTTCTTCAAAGAAGATCGCCGGAATGCCGAGCCGAGTGCGCTTTACGAAGAACCGCTGCGCGGAGTCGGCCAACGCCGATGCGTCGGTCGGCAAGCGCGCGCTGTCGCCAAGCCGCTCGCGGAGGGCGAGCAGCTGCACCCCGTACGCGCCGTGCGCGAATGCCGTGGTGTCTCGCAGCGGATCGCCCGGCACCATGAACAGCTGCCAGAACTTCTCCTCGAGCGTCATCCGCGCCAGCAGGAGCTGCGCGCGCTCGGCGATGGCGCGTTGCCGCTCCATCCACGGACGATCGCCACTGAGCGCGGTACTCGACTGCGCCGACGCCCGTCCCCCGGTGGCCGCGAGCAGCGCGACAATCAACGGAACGGTGTACCGACGCACCGCGCGCACGGGGTTAACCGCGCGACAACGCGAGAATCGCATCCCACTCCGCTTTCGTCACCGGCGTGACGGAAAGCCGGCCGATGCGCAGCAGCGCCATGCGCGAGAGCGCCTTGGTCTGCTTCATTCGCGCGAGAGTGACCGGATGCGCGAGCGGTTCGACGGCGCGCAGGTCGACCACGAACCAGGTTGGGTTCGCCGGGGACGACGATTCATCAAAGCCCGGGTGCGCCGGATCGAACGCCGTCGGGTCGGGGTACGCCGCGTGCGACACCGCACACTGGCCGACGATGCACGGCGGCTCGGAACTCGAGTGGTAGAAGAAGACCGGATCACCCACGCGCATGCCGTCGCGCAGGAAGTTGCGCGCCGCAAAGTTGCGCACGCCGTCCCACCGCGTGGTCTGGCTGGGCGACGCCAGCAGATCGTTCCACGAGAATGTCTCGGGTTCCGATTTGACCAGCCAGTAGCGTCGCTCACCATTGGTGCGCGGCAGAAAGCACTTGCCCCACGGCCCGCCGTCGGCGGTGGCGAACTGCGAGGCCTCAGGCGCGGCCTTCTTGGCCTTGGCCGGCTTCTTCGCCTTGGCCGGTGTCTTCGCCTTGACCGGTTTCTTGGTCGTCGTGCGCGCCTTCGGCTTAGCTGGTTTCTTTTTCGCGGCCATCGGGTCCCTGGTTCAGGTGGACGGGTTAGGCAATCCCGTTCGCGATCGCCTTGAGCACGGCGTCGGCAAACGTGTCGATCTCGTCAATGCTCGTGTACACACTGGGCGTGACGCGAATGCCGCTGAACTCCGGGTGTCCAATCGGCGTGGTGACGATGCGGTGCTTGCTGAGCAGCCAGCCGCCCAGCTTGCCGGGGTCGATCCCGTCGACGCTGAACAGGCAGATGGCGCCAGCGCGGTCGCTGTCGAGCGGCGTCAGAACCTTTACGCGATCGCTGCTGGCCAGCAGGCGCTTGGCCCACCGGTCGCGCAGGTAGCGCAGGCGGGCAATCTTGCGGTCGGCGCCGATGCCGCGGCTGAACGCCAAGGCCGCCGAGACGGCGTTGAAGTTGGCCTGCGGATGCGTGCCGATCTCTTCGTACTTGCGAATGTTGGCGCGGTTCCCCTCGGTGGAGCCCATCAGCGACCAGAGCTGCGGAATCTTGGCCTTCCGCACGTACAGGAAGCCCGTGCCGATGGGGGCGTGCGTCCATTTGTGCAGCGACGTGCCGTAGAAGTCGACGTCGAGTTCGTCGCGTGTGAACGGGAAATGATTGAACGCGTGCGCGCCATCGACGAAGACTTCGATGCCAAGCGGGCGTGCCATCTGCACGATGGCGCGCACGGGGAGAATCTGCCCCGTGAGGTTGGTGATGTGCGTGACCTCGATGACCTTGGTGCGCGGCGTGATTGCCTGCCGGAACTGGTCGACGATGTACGCGTCGTTCGGCGGCGGCACCTTGAACGAGATCTGCTTGAGCACGATCCCCTCGCGGGCCGCGCGCTGCTGCCACGACGTGATCATCCGCGGATAGTTCTGGTTGGTGATCACCACCTCATCGCCGCGCTTGAGGTCGATGCCGAAGATCATGGTCTCCAGCGCCTCGGAGGCGTTGCGCACCACCGCCATCTCTTCCGGGTCGCAGCCGAAGTCGCGCGCCAGGTCGCGCCGTGTGCTCTCCATGCGCGGCTCGAGTACACGCCACATGTGCTCGACGGGCAGCTCGTTGGTGAACTTGAGGTCGCGGATCATCTGTTCCAGCACGTGCGACGGCGTCGGCGAGACCCCCCCGTTGTTCAGGTTGATCATCGTCCGGTCGGCGTCGAACGCACGCTGGATCTGCGCCCAGTACAGTTCGTCGTCGGCGAGGGCGGACGGCGTGCGCGTGCCGGCCACGGCGTTGGCCCTGAACAGCTGCGACATCGCGTTGGCGCGGAATGCGGGGAGCGTCACACCAGCGGCGGCGAGTCCGGCGAGAAAGTTGCGGCGGTCCATGGGGGCGGTGTGGGGACAGATGGTGGTGGGAACTGGCAGATGGCAGATGGCGGAAGGCAGATGGCGGCAACTGCCAGCCTGGCTTCAACGATTGCGCTAATATGCGGTTGATATCAGCGAGCGCCAGCGGCTGGAGGCGTCAGCCATCTGCCACCCGTCACCCGCCATCCGCAATTCGTCAACTGCCCTCCGCCATCAGGGCACGACCACCAGCCCCGCCTCGCCCCCAAACTCATCCGTCACCTTGGTCAGGTTGGCCGGCGCGCGCCACTGACTGCCGTTGATGCGTACGGCGACGCGCTGCGGGCCGGGCGGCAGATGGACTTGAAGCTCCCACGCGTCGAGCACCCAGTTCATGCGCACGGGCTGCCAGCCGCTGAACGTACCATAGGCCTCGACGCGCGCGGCCGAGTTGGCGAGCACGCGTATGGTGAGCGTCGCGCCACCCTCAGGATCGCGCCGCGTGAGCGCAATGGCGCCATAGCGATCGATCTGCAGCACGGCGGGATCCCGGCGCAGCAACAGAAGGCGCACCGAGGCCGAGACAAACCGCGCGTCGGGAAGCGCGCGCAGGGGATCGGCCAACTGGCGCCCGCCGGAAACGGTGAGGGCCATGACCGGCGACAGGTAGAACGCCGCGGCAAGCATGAACGAGCGGTCGTTCACCTTGGTGGCGATGCCTTCGCCGCTGCGGATGGTGCCGATGGCGGCCAGGTCGAGCGCGGCGAATGTCTGCTGCACGGTCAGCGTCGCGTCACGCACGGTGTATGCGCCTACCGGACGCCGCGACGGCAAACTGCTCGCCGCCAGCAGGTCGGCATCGCGCGACCGGGTTGAGACGGCCGCGAGCGTCGCCGACGTGCGCCGGTACTCGCCCCACGCCCCGACATCGAACGTCGAGGACTGCATGTTGTGGCCGCTGCGGTTGGTGATGCTCCCCGCCGTGCCCGCCCACATCCCGCCGGGACCGTTGCCGCGCTGGACCCGCACGAAGGTGGCGCCGTTGCCGCCGCCCGTGAGCGCATTGAGGCCAAACATCGCGCCGGCGACGCCGCCTTCAACGCGCCATTTGGGGAGCCTCGGCAACTGATAGCGCAGGGCCAGCAATCCTTGCGCAGTGCCGGTGGAGTCATGAGCGGCGGTGACCGAGCCGCTGACGGTCGTCGCGAACCGCGCCTCGGTGCGACGCCACGTCACGCCAAGCAGGGCAGCCGAGCGCGTGCGGTTGCCGGCCTGCCGCACCTGGGCGGCGCCCGCTTCCACGCGAATCTCATCAGGGGCCTGCGCCGCCGCGACCTTCATGGCGGCAAGCAACAAGCAGACGGCGGCGAGACCCCTCATTTCATCGGATTACGGCCTCCGCGGGTTCGGATTCGCGAACGCGGACGCGGCGGGGACTGGTGGCAGGAGCGACATCACCCCGCGGGCGCGAAGATCGAGTGCAGCTTCCGGCGCCCAGCCGGCGGCGACGTCGCCTTGGACCGACTGCGCGAGCGCGTAGAGTTGCACGTTGCTGGCCCCGCGCGCCATCAGGTCGGTGACAACCTGGGCGGCCCGACTGGCCGGCAATCCCTTGGCGACGAGCTCGGTGAGCACGCCGAGGGGGAGGGCCAGCGATCGGTTGGGCCACGCCGCGCGCATCTTCTTGAGAAGGGGCGCGGGTACGCCGACATAGAGCGCGTCGGCGCCGGCAGCAATCTCGTCCTCGCTCGGGTTGGGCGCGAGCTGGTCGCGCGCAACCTGCAGCCGCTTTCCAAGGGCGGCGACGGCATCCGTGATCCGCTTCGGCGCAGCGCGCTTGGCGATCCCCTCGTTGGCCTTGGCAATCAGCAGGCCTTCGGGCAGCCCAATGGCACGAGCGGCAACGAGCTCATGCTCCACGGCGCGGCGGAGCCCAAGGTCCGCGGAGGCGTCGAGGCGGGCCGCCTGCGCGGGCAACGCCGTGGCGGCGGTGCCCGAGACAAGCGAAATGAGGAACCACTGGCGGAAGGTCATCACGGTGCCTGCACGATAAGTACGGAGTTTTCACGCCCGAAGTCCAGATCAACGGCCTTGGGAGACCGCGGATCGGTCATCCAGGTCTTGCCATCGACGACGAACGCATATACGTGGCGCCCCGCGGCAAGCGGAACCGTCACGCTCCACGTGCCCGGCTCGGAGCCGGGCTCGAGGTGCGTTGCCGTCTGCGACCAACCATTGAAGTCGCCCACGAGCGCCACCTGCGAGCCCTTCACTCCACGCAGGGTGAACTGCACCGGCACCGGCAGGGCGTCGTTGGCATTGCGGGCGGCGGGAACGATCGGGAGCATCTGGGCCCCGGCCGCGATTGGCGCGCGGTCGGCAGACTCGGTGGCGCCGTGGGAGAGGAACCCCAGCATCAGACCGGCGGCCGCGAGCGTGGAGGCCGCCGCGAGCGAGAGCGGCGCCGAAGGCCAGCTGACCGCACGCCACCAGCGGCGCGGCCGCCCTTCGACCGCCCCGAGGATTCGAGAGACAAGGCGCGGATTCGGCGACTGCCGCCTCCGCAGCGCCGCCGCCGCCCGCTCGATCAGTTCGTCATGTGCGTCCATCATGTTCACCTCTCCTGTTGCAGTCGGGTGCGCAGCGCATCACACGCGCGCTTCACCCGCATGCGGAGCGCGGACAACCGCACCCCGGTGATCACGGCCATGTCCTCGTACGACAGATCTTCCACGTGCCGCAGCAAGAACGCTTCCCGCTGCTCACTCGGAAGCTCCTCAAGGGCAGCCTCCACTTCTTCCATCAGGTCGCGCGACGCCTCGGTTGCCTCGGCGGCGACCGCGGGAAGTTCGCCCGTGGTCACCAGCGCTTCCCGCCGACGCCGACGCTCGCGCGCCGTCCGGCACCGATTCGCCAGGATCCGGAAAAGCCAGGGCTCGAACCGCGCGTCGAGCCGGAACTGCTCGATGTGATCCCAGACGCGCACGAACGTGTCCTGCACCGCCTCTTCCGCATCCTCTTCTTCGCCCAGCATATACCGCGCGTACCGCAGGCACCGCGCGTGAAAAAACTCCACAATTTCGGCAAACGCCTGCATATCCCCGCTGCGCGCTCGCAACGGGATGGCAGGATCGATGTCGGTGTTCGCTCGCAAGGAAGTCGGGTTTGCGGGTTGAATAGCCCACAATACCCCGGGCACCTGCTCCCTCGCTACCGCTTCCACACGACGTGCTCGTGACGGCATTGCGCTCCATTGGGAGATGCCCGCACCGCGGGTCACCACATCGCGACACCGAACGACCAGCACCGAACCCCGCCAAACTCTCGTAATTCGCTGCTACTGAACAACTTAGTATCAATTTCGACTTCGGGTCCGCCACTGCGACTGGCGCTCCGTCCGCACTCTCAGATACCCGCAGGCACGGCGTGGCGTCACATTCATTACACGCTGGCGGGCCTTCGTCCGTCGGTTCATTCTGTGAGACACCTCACCAACCGGAAACGTTCGTGACCAGCCCTGAGATCCAGACGAGATCACCCGCGTCCGCGCCGCCGGCTCGACTCCCGGAGTCGAGGGATCCGGCCACCGGCGAGGTGTGGCAACGGTACCCGGTGGCTGACGCCGCCGCCGTGCAGGCAGCCGTTGCCCGCGCCCGGGCCGCGCAGCCGGCGTGGGCGGCGGTGCCGGCGCAAGTGCGCGCCGACGTGATTCGCCTGTTCGCGCAGAAGCTCCTTGCGCGGCGCGACGAGGCGGCGCGGATCATCGCGCGCGAGAACGGCAAGCCAATTGGTGAAGCGCTCGGCGTGGACGTGGGCGTCACGCTGGGACTCGCCGACTACTTTGTCGTCGCGGCCCCGCGATTCCTGCGTGCCCGCTGGCGGCGCAGCCGGATGCTGGCGGCGTGGCGCAAGCGCGTGACGCTGGTGCACGAGCCATACGGCGTGGTGGGGGTGATCTCGCCGTGGAACTACCCGATGTTCCTGCCGCTCAGCTCGGCGCTCCCCGCCCTGTTGTGCGGCAACGCGGTGGTGAACAAGCCAAGCGAGTGGACGCCCGGCATCGCCGAGCTGGTGAAGGAGTGCCTGCATCAGGCGGGCGTGCCGGCCGATGTCTATCAGGTGGTGCACGGCGCCGGAGCCACCGGCGCGGCGCTCTGCGAGTCGGCGGACAAGATCTTCTTCACCGGGTCTGAGGCGACGGGGCGCAAAGTTGCGATGGCCTGCGCCCAGCGGTTGATCCCGTGCGCGCTCGAGCTGGGGGGCAGCGATCCCGCGATCGTGCTCGCCGATGCCGACCTCGCGCACGCGGCAAGCGGCATTGCGTGGGGGCGGTTCTCCAACGCGGGGCAGACGTGCGTGGCGGCGAAGCGCGTCTTCGTGGAAGAGAGTGTGTACGACGAGTTCCTCGAGCGCCTGACCGCGGCCGTGCGCCAGCTCAAGGTGGGCCCGGGGACGGACGAGGCCACCGACGTGGGACCGATGATCCGTCCCGAACAGCGCGCCATCATTGCCGCGCAGCACGCCGACGCGATGGCCCGCGGCGCGCGCGAGGCGCTGCGCCTCGATGCGCCGTCGGGCGACTGTTACTTCCCGCCAACGATCCTCACCGACTGCCCGTTCGACAGCCGGCCGATGACCGAGGAGACCTTTGGCCCGTTGCTGCCGGTGACGAAGGTGCGCGACGTCGACGAGGCGATTGCGCGGGCCAACGACACGACGCAGGGTCTGTCGGCGAGCGTGTGGACCGGCGACGTGACGCGCGGCATCGCGGTGGCGCAGCGACTGCAGGCGGGGTCGGTGCTGATCAACGACGCCTGCACGTCGGCCGGTCTCTGCGACGTGCCGCACGGCGGCGCGAAGGCGAGCGGACTGGGCAAGGTGCACGGCGAGCTCGGCTTGCAGGAATGCGTGCGCACCAAGGCAATCGCCGCCGACTGGTTCCAGGGGTGGCGACAGCCGTGGTGGTTTGGCTATGGGGC
This sequence comes from Gemmatimonadota bacterium, assembly GCA_016182795.1. Taxonomy (GTDB): domain Bacteria; phylum Gemmatimonadota; class Gemmatimonadetes; order Gemmatimonadales; family Gemmatimonadaceae; genus PNKL01. Next base: position 44,340 of record JACPFW010000035.1, on the reverse strand, counting down.
GTCGCACCGCGAGCAGATTGGTGCGTTCCTCGTGGCCGCGCACGGCGCGTCGCTGATGTCGCGCCTGCGCGCGCTGCCGAGCGTACTGCGACTCGTCGTCGCGCCATCGCGCAAGATCTGACCGCGCCTTGTTGATCGCGGCGCGCCCGCACAAATTTTGTGCGTGAGCGCGCTGCTGTATGGTCTCGACGTCTTCATCAACGCACTGCGCGGGGGCTTCCTCGCCGTCGCGCTTGTCGTCGCGCTCGTCTGCCTGCTCGACTGGCTCGTGCGGATTCGGCGGATCAACCCGTTCGGCCCGCTCGCCGGTTTCCTGCGCAACAGCATCCGTCCGTTCATGGCGCCGGTGGAGCGCCGCGTGGTGCGCGCCGGCGGCAGTCCGGCGTCGGCGCCGTGGTGGACGCTCGTCGTCGTGGTGCTGGCCGGCATCATCGCGCTCGAACTGCTCGCGTTTGTGCGCGACCAGGCGGCGATCGCGGCGGGCATGCTGTCCGGCGGCCTGCGCGGCGCGCTGCGCCTCGGCATTTCGTGGGCGTTCGAGCTGCTGCGCTTCGCGATCATCGTGCGGGTGATCGTCTCGTGGGTGCATCCGTCGCCGTTCGCTTGGTACGTGCGGTGGTCGTACACGCTCACCGAATGGCTGCTGCATCCGCTGCGCGGTTTCATTCCGCTGGTGATGATGATCGACATCACGCCGATCGTCGCCTACTTCCTGCTTGGGATCGTGCAGGGTTTCCTGATGCGGCTCGCCTGATGGCGTTCACCGTGTCGACCCGCGACGCCGGCGTGCGCTTTGCCGTGCACGTGCAGCCGCGCGCCAAGAAGCCGGGCGTCGACGGCACGCACGGCGACGCGCTGCGGGTGCGCGTGCAGGCGCCGCCCGTGGATGGCGCCGCCAACGACGCCGTCATCGCCGTGCTCGCCGCGGCGCTGGGCGTGCCGGCGCGCGCCGTGCACATTGCGGCCGGGCACACCAGCCGCGCCAAACTCGTCGACGTCGACGGCATTGATGCGGCCGCGGCAACCGCGCGGCTCCTCGCTCCATGACCATGACCTTTCGCCACCCTACCGACTGACCGTGGCTTCCATACTGCTTGTCGGCGCCGATGCGGCGCTTCTCGAAGGCATCGCCCAGGCGCTCGGCGCCGCCGGGCATCAGGTCCTGACCGCCGCCACACTCGGCGAAGCGGTGTTCGTCGCCGGGGCCGCGCCGCCGCTTCTTGCCGTGGTCGACCGCGCACTGCTCGCCACCGGAGGTGACGCGCGCGCGCTTCCGCTCGCGCCGGGCGGCGCGCTGGTGGCGTACGGCGACCCCGCGACGCCGCTCGCCGGCCCCGTGCGGCGCGCCGTGCTGGCCGAGCTGCGGCTTCCCCTCGAGCGCGCCCGGCTCACCGCGCTGGCGTCGCACGTGCAAACGCGCGCGCAGCGCACGGGACGCGGCGGGCCGATCGTGACACCGCCGGAGCCGCAGCCGGGGATCTAATGGTGGGGCGGCGCCGCCGCCCGCCTTTCACGGATTCCCTTGCAATTCACCGCATGGGATGACGATCATTAGAACGACAACCGTAGCACGTGGCGATTTCGGGCAAATTGCGGCCACGCTAATCCTTCGCTAAAGCGCCAGCCCTGGGCGCCCCGTCGCCCTGGGCATTTTCAATTGCCCCTGCCCCTTCCCCTTCCCCTCATAATGACTCCTCCGCCGGTCGATTCGCGTTACCTCTCCGCCCTCGGAGACCGCGTGCTGGTATTCGACGGCGCGATGGGCACGAGCATTCAGCGCTTTCACCTGACCGCCGACGATTTTGGCGGCACCGCGCTCGAGGGGTGCAACGATCATCTGGTGCTCACGCGCCCGGATGTGATCCAGTCGATCCACGAGTCATTCCTCGCCGTGGGGTGCGACGTCGTGGAGACCTGCACGTTCCAGAGCACGCCGCGCCGGCTCGACGAGTGGGGGCTCAAGGACAAGGCCCGCGACATCAACGTGGCGGCCGTTCGCGTCGCGCGGGCGGCGTGCGACAAGTACGCCACCCCCGAACAGCCGCGGTTCGTCGCCGGCTCCATTGGCCCCACGGGGATGCTGCCGAGCTCGAGCGATCCCGCGCTGTCGGCGATCACCTTCGACGCGCTCGCCGAGCAGTACTACTGGCAGGCGAAGTACCTCGTCGAGGGCGGCGTGGACGTGCTGCTGGTGGAGACGTCGCAGGACATCCTCGAGGTGAAGGCGGCGATCGCCGGCTTTGAGCAGCTGTTCGCTGAGCTTGGGCACCGCGTGCCGGTGCAGGCGCAGGTGACGCTCGATACGAGCGGGCGCATGCTGCTGGGCACCGACATCGCGAGCGCGATGACGACGCTCGAGGCGCTGCCGATCCACATCATCGGCCTCAACTGCTCCACCGGCCCGGAGCATATGCGCGAGCCGGTGCGTTACCTCACCGAGCACGCCACGCGCCCGGTGAGCTGCATCCCCAACGCCGGCCTGCCGCTCAACACGGGCACCGGCGACGCGGTGTACCCGCTCGAGCCCGCGCCGATGGCCGAGGCGCTGCGCGAGTTCGTGCACCAGTTCGGCGTGCGTGTGGTCGGCGGCTGCTGCGGCACGACGCCCGCGCATCTCGAGGCCGTCGTACAGGCGGTGCGCTCGCCCGCCGCCGCACCGGCCGCCGCCCGCGCGCACGCGGTGCCCCGCGTGTCGTCCGCAATGCGCGCCATCACGCTGCACCAGGACCCGGCGCCGCTGATCGTCGGCGAGCGCGTCAACGCGCAGGGCTCGCGCAAGGTGAAGCGCTTCCTCCTCGCCGAGGACTACGAAGGCATTCTCGAGGTGGCGCGCGAGCAGGTGGACGGCGGCGCGCACGTGCTCGACGTCTGCGTCGCCGTGACCGAGCGCAGCGACGAGGCCGAGCAGATGGCGCAGGTCGTGCGCCTGCTGTCGCAGTCGGTGGAAGCGCCGCTGATGATCGACAGCACGGAGCCCGACGTCATCGCCCGCGCGCTCGAGCACGTGCCGGGGCGCGCGATGGTCAACTCCATCAACATGGAGAACGGGCGCAAGCGCATCGAAAGCGTGGTGCCGATCGCCAAGAAGCACGGCGCCGCCCTCGTGGCTCTGACCATCGACGAGGCCGGCATGGCGCGCACCGCCGCGCGGAAAGTCGAGGTGGCGCGCAAGATCCACGACATCGTGGTCGGCGAATACGGCATGGCGCCGTCGGACCTGATCTTCGACGCGCTGACCTTCACCCTCGCCACCGGCGACGCAGAGTGGATCGACTCGGCGCACGAGACCATCGAGGGCATCCGCGCCATCAAGGGCGCCCTGCCGGGCGTGCTCACGATCCTCGGTGTCAGCAACGTGTCGTTCGGCCTCTCCCCCGAGGCGCGCGGCACGCTCAACTCGGTCTTCCTGCACCACTGCGTGCAGGCCGGGCTCGACGCCGCCATCGTGAACCCCGCGCACATCACGCCGTACGCCGAGATCCCCGCCGACGCGCGCGCTCTCGCCGACGACCTGATCTTCAATCGACGGCCCGACGCGCTTCAGAAGTTGATCGAACGGTTCTCGCAGAAGGCGGATGGCGGGCGGCAGATGGCGGAGAAGTCGGATCCAACCGAGGGCATGAGTGCAGAGCAGCGCGTGCACTGGATGGTGGTGCACCGCAAGAAGGAGGGCATCGAGGCGGCGCTCGACGCGGCGCGCGTGCGCGACGAGCCGGTGCGCGTGCTCAACGAAGTGCTGCTCCCCGCCATGAAGGACGTCGGCGACAAGTTCGGCGCCGGCGAGCTGATCCTGCCGTTCGTTCTTCAGAGCGCCGAGGTGATGAAGCGCGCCGTGAAGCACCTCGAGCAGTTCCTCGAGCGGCAGGAGGGCTACACCAAGGGCACCGTGGTGCTCGCCACGGTCTACGGCGACGTGCACGATATCGGCAAGTCGCTCGTCAACACGATTCTCGCCAACAACGGCTACACGGTGCACGACCTCGGCAAGCAGGTGCCGGTGAACACCATCGTCGACAAGGCCGTGGAGCTGAAGGCCGACGCGATTGGCCTGAGCGCGCTGCTGGTGAGCACGTCCAAGCAGATGCCGCTGTGCGTGCAGGAGCTCGACCGGCGCGGACTCGCCCTGCCGGTGCTGATCGGCGGCGCGGCCATCAATCGGCGCTTTGGGCGCCGGGCGATGTTCGTGGACGCCGAGCGCGCGTACGCACCGGGCGTCTTCTACTGCAAGGACGCGTTTGAAGGGCTGGAGACGATGGACCGCCTGCAGGATCCATCGGTGCGCCCCGCATTTACGCAGCAGCTGCACGAGGACGCGCGCAACGACGTGTTCCTGCACGCGCATGTCGGCAAGGATGTGCGGTCGGGTGAGTCGGGGGGCGAGCGCAGCGACGTGCGCACCGACGTGGCCGTGCCGCGCGCGCCGTTCTTTGGCGCTCGCATCATGGATGAGATTCCCGTGCGCGAAGTGCTCGACCTGCTCGACCTCGATGAGCTGTATCGCCTGCAATGGGGCGGACGCGGATCGGGTGACGCGTTCGACGCGTTGGTGCGCGATGAGTTTGAACCGATGCGCCACCGGCTCGAAGGCGAGGCCATGCGCGACGGCTGGCTGCGGCCCCGCGCGGTGTACGGCTACTTCCCGGTGCAGGCCGATGGCAACGCCATCGTCGTGTACGACCCGGCGGCGTTTGAGAGCGACGGCGGTTCGAAGCGCGAGATCGCCCGCTTCGCCTTCCCGCGACAGGCGGGGCGCGAGCGCCTCTGCCTCGCCGACTATGTGCGCCCGGTGGGGAGCGACGACGTGGACGTGATCGCCCTGCAGGTGGTGACAGTCGGCGAGGCGGCGTCGGAGCGCTTCGCCGCGCTGCAGGCGGCCGGTGAATACAGCGAGGCGTTCCTGGTGCACGGCCTGTCGGTGGAAGCGGCCGAGGCGACAGCGCAGTGGATGCACCTGCGCATCCGCCGCGAACTCGGGCTCGGCGCCGAACAGGGCAAGCGTTACTCGTGGGGGTACGGGGCATGCCCCGACCTCGACGATCACGCGCAAGTCTTCAAACTGCTGCCCGCCGAGCAGGCGCTGGGGATGACGCTTACGGAGTCGTTCCAGCTCGTTCCGGAACAGAGCACGGCGGCGATCGTCTTCCACCACCCCGAATGCAAGTACTACGCGGTGCGGACCGCGGCGGAGGCCTCATGAGCGCGACGCGCGATGCGCTGCGGCAGCGGCTGCTGGACCCCGATCAGGTGGTGATCGCCGACGGCGCGATGGGAACGATGCTGTACGCAAAGGGCGTGTTCATCAACCAATGCTACGATGAACTGAACGTCCGCCAGCCCGACCTCGTGCGCGGCATCCATGCCGACTACGTGCGCGCCGGCGCCGAGCTGCTCGAAACCAACTCGTTTGGCGCCAACCGGCCCAAACTGCAGCACTACGGGCTCGAGGGGCAGGTGCGCGCGTTCAACCTCGCGGCGGCCACGCTCGCCCGCGAAGCGGCGGGTGATGATGCGCTGGTGGCCGGCGCCGTCGGTCCGTTGGGACTCCGTATCGAACCGTACGGGCCAACCTCGCGCGAGGAAGCCGAGGCGTTCTTTGCCGAGCAGATGGGCGCCCTGCGCGACGGCGACGTGGATTGCTTCATCCTCGAAACGTTCAGCGATCTCGACGAGATCACGCAGGCCGTCAAGGCGGCGCGCGCCGTGGATCCCGCCCTGCCGATCATTGCGCAGATGACGGTTGGGACCGACGGCGTGACGTCATTTGGCGTTCCGCCCGAAGAGGTCGCGGAAGCGCTGGAAGAGTCGGGCGCGGACATCATCGGGCTGAACTGCTCGGTTGGACCGCAGACGATCCTTGAAGCGATCGAGCGGATGGCGCTGGTCACGACCAAGAAACTCTCGGCGATGCCCAACGCCGGCATGCCGCGCGACGTCGGCGGACGCGTGATGTACATGGCCAACGCCGAGTACATGGCGTCGTACGCCCGCAACTTGATCCAGGCCGGGGTGCGCATTGTCGGCGGCTGCTGCGGCACCACACCCGAGCACATTCGCGCCATGGTGGACGGCGTGCGCCCGCTCGTACCGCGCCACGCCACGGTCGAGGGCTCGGCGGGGGGCGGACGCTTCTCGCGCGTGACGACGCAGCACGAATCGCACGCGGTCGCGACGGTGCCGCTGGGCGAACGGTCGGCGTGGGGGCGCAAGTTGGCGGCCCGCGAGTTCGTGACGAGCGTCGAGATTGTCCCGCCGCGCGGCGTCGAGCCGTCGCGGATGCTCGACGAAGTGCGCAAGCTGAAGGCCGCCGGCGTGGATGCCGTCAATGTGCCCGACGGACCGCGCGCGCAAAGCCGCATGAGTGCCATTGCCACCAGCGTGCTCATCCAGCAGGAATGCGGCATCGAGACGGTCACGCACTACGCCTGCCGCGACCGCAACCTGCTCGGCATGCTATCCGACCTGCTCGGCGCGTCGGCGCTCGGCCTGCACAACGTGTTGCTCGTCACTGGCGATCCGCCCAAGATGGGGCCGTACCCCGACGCCACCGCGGTGTTCGACATCGACGCCATTGGCCTGACGAATCTCGTGAGCCGGCTGAATCATGGCGTGGATCCCGGCGGCAACAGCATTGGCGCGCCAACGCGCTACGTGATTGGCGTGGGCGTCAATCCAGTGGCGATCGACCCCGAACACGAGCTCAAGCGCTTTGCCTGGAAGGTGGAGGCCGGCGCCGAGTTTGCGGTGACGCAGCCGGTCTTCGACACGGCCCAACTCGAGCACTTCCTTGCGCGCATCGAGGAGACGCGCATTCCCGTGGTGGCCGGCATCTGGCCGCTGGTGTCGGTGCGCAACGCCGAGTTCCTGGCGAACGAGGTACCCGGCGTCACGGTGCCGCCCGCGGTGATTGATCGTATGCGGCGCGCCAACGAAAAGTCCAAGGACCACGCCGTGGCCGAAGGCATTGCTATTGCGCGCGAAATGCTCGACCGCGTGCGCGGTGCGGTGCAGGGCGTGCAGGTATCGGCGCCGTTTGGAAAGGTGGAGCTGGCACTCGACGTGTTCCGGCCCTGAGCAATCACGGTTGTCGTGCGCAGACCAGGGTCAGCCAGCGCGGCACGGCTTACCACGGATGAACACGGAGCAACACGGATTGGGCAATTGAGGGGTGCGCCGCCGAGGACGTGCGCTGCACGGAGGCCGGGATGGTACGTCACCATCCAGACGTCCCCCGCGGTCGTCGGCTCAGGCTTCGGCTACTCGAAAGTAGTCAACATGGCGTCTCTGTGGTTCGTTGCGCGATGCCGTGTCCGGCTTGGGATGCCGAGCCACTCCGCTTGGGAGCTGGCGGTGCGGGGGCGTGCGGGGTGTGGCCATACCGTACTCCTCCGTGCCCGCGCGCGACCACCGAAGCATGCCCCCCAAGGCGCGTAGCGCGGCCACGCGCGTGCGCCACCAGATCCGTCACACCACATAGACGTGGGCACGCTTGGTGGCACGCCTCAGCGTCGTAGCCATATCCGCGCTACTGGTACCGCGTCCGACGGCGCTACCACGCCAGCACCCGCGCCGCGCGCCAATGACATCGACTGCACGTTCATGCGGCACGACCTATTCCACGTGCGCATCATGGAGGCGATGTCCGAGCACGGCGGATAGAGCTCCAACATTTCCACGTCGTCGGAGAAGTAGTCGAAGAGACTCATGCCAGGTGCCTCGGTTTCATCGACCACGAGCACCCAGCCGTCCGCCCGGAGATTCTTGGTGACAGACCCTGGCATGCGGTTGAGCGCATCGCCCAGAGTGAGCCCTATCCCGTATTTGACGAGGGTCTCACGCGTGATGATCGTCGCCTTCGTTGACTTGAAGCTGGTGCGCGCGCGAAAGTCAAACAACGCTTGATGGACGCGGTTCTCCAACTCGCCGTCCCGCTTGGATGCGTCGGCCGGGAGGGGCTTCATCCAGATGGCCAGCTTGGAGCCACCTTTCGCCGGTTGCGAGAACGAGAGTAGTCGCGGACGATAGCCCGGCTTCGTCACCTGCAGGAAGTTGGGCCCTTTCCCCACCGAATCGACGGCGAACTGGCCAAGATCATTGGTCGCCGCCTCCTGCTTTCGTCCCGCGGTGAGCGCAATGCGCGCGCCCGCTATGACGTTGAAGGCCGTGTCGCCCACCACACCGAACAGACCGGACTGCTCCGCCTCGGTGTACACCGCATTGAGCTGCATCGGGATCGGCTCGAGTTCTGCCACCAGGTCATTCATGCCTTCATGCAAGAGCGCCGGCACCATGATCGGCTTGAACCCGATCCGCGCCACCACGATCCGAAGGGTGTCGCCGGCCGGCAGGGCGCTGAGCACGAAGCGGCCCTCCTCATCGCTGGCCGTACGCCGCTTGGAGTCGGCGATGAGGACCCGTGCGTTGGGAACGGGAACTCCGCCGATATCGACCACGCGGCCCTGAATCGACGCGGCCGTTCGCCGCTGCGCCGAGAGCTGCAGGGGTAGAAGAGTCATCAGCGCGATCAGCCCCATCACCACCCGCGCGTCCACGGCGTCACGGTGACGACGGTGTCGTGACCTTGGCATCATGACAGAGACCCCTTGTTAGGTGTGCTCGTGAGTAGTGCCCTGGATGGCCATGCTGCGGGCTCCGGGCCGACGTCGCAGCATCGCAGGGTAATGCTATTACGGTACGTAACGTTTGAAGATATCACGTCCTGATCTGGTTCGCCGGCCGTGCCACAAAAATGACCATATGGCGGCGCCCGTCGCCCCGCGTTACGCGAGAGGTCCCCCGTGGCAAATCGACTTGCTCCCTGGCCATCAGGATGCCAGTGCGAACGACAGTTGCCGTGCTGCAGGATGAGACGTTGATACACCTGCCCTGCCTTTGCGTCACCCGTGTTCATCCGTGAAGATCCGTGCAATCCGTGGTATCAGTAAGCAGAACGCCCGGGCTCTGCGCACCGGGCGTTCGTGTGTGCTGTGAGCGCTGCCGCTGAATCGTGCCTTACGGCTTCCTGACCGCGGTCCGCTCACCGCCGCTCGAAGAGGACGACGTGCCGCTGGAGCCGGACGATGAACTGCCGCCGGCACTCATGCTCGCCGAGCCAGACGTCCAGGACGTCGAGGAACCACCGCCGCGGGCGACGGGCCCGTTGGCCCCTGCCCCGCTGGTGTAGCCCTGCCCCTTCACCACGCGCCCGTGCGACGGAGGTGTCGAGCCGGCGCCGTCGTTGCGGATCACGATGACCGCCGGCCCCGTGTAGTATCCGCCGCCGAATCGACCGTAGCCCTCGTACGGATAGCCGTATCCGTAGCCGTACGGATAGCCGTACGGATAACCGAATCCGTATCCATATCCATAGTAGCCGTACCGATAGCCATACCGGGCGCCGTACATCCCGTAGTAGTACCACGGGTCAAGCGCCCAGAGGTATGGATCGTCGTAGGAGCCGAACATCGGCCTGCCGGCGTACACCCCGCGATACTGAGCCTGCGCGGTCTGCGCCCGCGTGTCGACGCGACGCTGCGCCGCACGGGAGTCAGCCGCGATGCCGAAGACGTCCGGATAGGCGAGCGCCACCGCCACGTCGATGACGGAGCCCGGGACACCGTTGTCAGCCAACGCCGCCAACTGCCTGCCGTCGATGGACAGGAGGAGCCCCCGTGTGCGCTCCACGAGCCACGCCGAAGCGACGTCCGCCTGTACTACCGTGGCGACATCGGCAATGTCGGTCAGCGTCAGTGGGGCCGCCGCCGCGACCGCCGCAGCTTCGCCAACGACGGTGCGCGACGGAGTGGCGCGCCACACGTCAGCGGGAATGCCGGCACTGTCGGCGGCTTCCACGGCGACGAATCGTCCAATGGCAATCCCCGACGGCGCGCCATTCAGCGAGAGGCCGCGGACGTCGAGCCACTGGTTGGGCGCCGTAAACGAGAGTACGCCTGAACTCGTGCGCTTGGTGCCATCCGCACAGGTGAGCGCGCTGTGCATATAGACCCGCCGGCCCGTCATGGACCATTGCGCGGTTTCCGTGCCCTGGCACCCATCGCGGGTGACGGCCCGAGGTTCAGCCGTGGCGTCGATGAGGTCGCGGCTCGTCACCTTGCCCGCCGTCAAGCAAAGGGATAGAATGCCGGCCCTTTCTCACAAAAACAGCGGCGCCATAACCAGCGTTACCGTCGCAAGAAGTTTGATTAAGACATGAAGGGATGGCCCTCGATGGAGAGACTGATTGTGGTTTTCATGGTGATCTCCTCAGAACCTGACAGCCAGCCCGCCGGTCATGCTCAGCCCGGACAGGTCGATAGGTGCAAAGCCGGAGTAGTCGAGGCCGAGATCGGCCTTCCCCCGGAGGTACTTGGCTTGCGTTGTCATGGCAAAGCGGGGAGAGAGGCTCCAGTCGAAACCCGCTGCGGCCTGCGCGGTGAATCCCCACGCCGCGGACTTGTAGGAGTCCGCGAAGATTCGATTGCTGTTGGTGAAATCCACAAAGTCGCCGCGCTGCGCGAATTTGTAGTACGTGCGTCCAACGCCGGCGCTTGCCCACGGAGCGAATCGCGCCGGGATCCACGCGAAGGTGCTCAGCGACCGCCCGACCGGACGCAGATAGTACCGGATGCTGGCGGCGTACGCTTGTCGTTTGAACGACGTCGACTGTTCGATGGGCAGGCCCGAGTTGTCCTGCCACTCGCGATAGTCTGACTTCTTGTCCATCCCGCCAATGTCCGCGCTGAGCACGACGTGCCAGCGCGGGCGCACCGGAACGGCGAGATCGGCACCATAGTTGAACGTTCCGAAGTCGCTTCGGCGCAGCGACAGTTCATCGGTCACGAACGAAAACAGGTCGCTGCCGGCCGATGGCGCCGCATAGCCGAACCGGACGGCGACGCTGGCCTTGGGCGCGCCGAAGAGAAACCCGTCGCCCGACAGGCGCTGAGCATCGGCGGGTGGAGCGATTGACGCCAGGCACAGCAGTGCCACGGCTGGTGTGATGAGCAGGCGAGTAGCGGTCATGGGCGTCCTCCTTGTGGAGCACGCTACCGCGGCCCAGCCGGAAAGCCTAGGACGCGCAACCGCCACTCAACGGAAAGCCCCGGAAAGGTCCGGAAACCCGGTCACCGGCCTTCGTTTCAGGCCGATTCGGCGCTCCGGCGCCGGAAGCAGAACTGTACATAGTGCGCGTTGGCCGGACTGGGCACCGCACAGATCAGCTCCCACCCGAGTCGGGCGATGAACGCCTCCAGCTCGTCCGAGACGTAGCGCGTGGAACTCAGCAGCGTGACTTCCCGGTGCGCGGCCGGCTGCACGAGCGCCACGCTCCAGCTTCCGGGCACGTCGCTGAGTCCCGATTCCGCGTCGGGCCGCACGCGCACCTCGACCGTCCGCAACGCATCCTGCACCGACAGCGGCAGGCCAAGCTCGTCGATCACCGCGCGCACCCCAGGGGTGATGAACCGCCGCATCTCCTCGTGATTGTACTTCCGCTCCAGCTCCTCCTTGACCTCGTTCGGGGGGAGTCCGTCGACCGTGTCGGCGCTGACGATGAGCAGATCGCGCGGTTCGGCGATGCGGTTGAGCGAGCGGAAGAACTTCATCTCGCTGAGGTTCCCAATGGTCCCGCCGGTGATCGCGAACAGGGTGGGACCCTCGCGATGAAACACCTCGCCTGAATCACCGAGCGCCAGCACGTCGTCGATGACGTACTCGAAGTTCACGCGATCACTCCACGGCGACTCGGCGCGGGCGCGGTCGAGCAGCCGCCTGGACTGATACAGCATGTAGAAGTTGATGTCGACCAGCACCAGGCTGACGGTCTTTCCCTGCACCGCCGGTTGATCGAGCAGACTCCGCAGTATCACGAGATCCTTGGTCGGCGCCCCGCCGCCGGCAAGCATCACCGCCGTGGTGAGCGGCGTTTCGCGCAGGGCATCCAGCCAGTGGGCGTCCTGCAGCAGGGCCCGCAGTCCGGCCTTGCACTGGTCGTACATGCGGTACGACTCGGCGGAGACGAGGTTCTGCCAGACATCGGCCGCGTCGGCGGTCGAGTAGTAGTTGCGGGTGTCGAGGAGCCCGGCCTTCACGCCCGACGTGAGCGATTCGAAGTCCTTCGTGTGATTCAGGCGCACGAAACGCGCGCCCTGCCGGGTGGACTCGGCGTCGGGGACCGCGCGGCTTTCGCGCGACGTGGACTGCGGCGTCGGCTCGGACACATGCCCCGTGAGCTTGCGCACGACCTTCCGCGCCTGCTCGCGCCGGTTTTCCGGCAGCAGCTCGATGAACTCGTCCACCGACGCCCGCACGAGGGTCAGCCCGTGCACCGTGGGCTCGCAGCCGAGCGTCGTGGCCAGCTTGTCGAAGAAGTACCGGTATTTCGTGGGGTAGTGGGTCGACCACTTGTACGACGCCGTGGTGATCTCGTCCACCCGGGAGCGATCCTGGGCGGACGGAAAGACCGCCTCCACCGCATCGCGCATGTTGAAGGCGCCGAGGAGATCCTTGATGATCTCGCTCTTGATGGACCAGCGCCAATCGCGCGTGTCGCTCTGTTTCTGGTTGAAGTACGTCACTCCGTCACTCGGCGATTGCGGTTCGGGACCAGGAACGCGCGAGAAGCGCGTTGACGGCGAGGCCGACGCAAATGCCGGGTGCGGCCTCGTTGATGATGTCATCGTAGCCGAAGTACATCCAGAGCGTCGCCGTCGCAAAGCCGCTGAGCACAACCCAGAGGAGCGCGTCGGGCACGTAACGCCACCGCAGCACCCGGATGATCATCGCCGGCGCCAGGCCGGCGCCCATGATGCCCACGGACGACAACGCAAGATCCTTCACCGTACTGTGCAGCGAGAGCGACATGATCATCGTGCCGGCGCCGAGGATCGCCGTCGGCACCCAGAGATCGCGATGCGCGGTCTCGCTGGCCAGCCGCGGACGCCACAGGTCTACGGTAAGCGTCTGGGCCATGGCGACCAGAATGCCGTTGGAGGTGGCGGCAATCGTGGCGAAGATGTCGGCGGCGATGATGCCCGTCACAATCGGGCCCGTCATCTCGCGATGAAAGGCGCTGAGTCCCATCTCGGGATCCGTCAGCCCCGGCATGACGCCGCGCAGCGCGACGCCGAAGATCGTCATCGCGAGCCACGTGGACTGGACGAACAGCATGTAGATCCACCACGCCTGCTGGGTCTCGCGCGGGCTGGCACCGGCGAGGTACCGCGTCACGATCTGCGGCTGGCCGAGCCCGAACCCGAGCGCCGCCGCGGCGAACCCCGCGCTCGATGCGAGGGCGGCGAGCGCGCCGTCCGTCGGGACAAGTGCCAGAAAGTCGGGCCCGGCGGCCTGCAGATTGGCCCAGAACGCCGCTGGATCTCGAGCCGCCACAATCCAGACCGCGGTGCCAGCAATCAGAGTGCCGACGATCCGAATGATCGCCTGCAAAGTGTCGGCGTAGACCGAGCCGCGAAAACCGCCCAGCGAGCTGTAGATAACGATGACGGCCGCGAAGACGAGCAGTGAGACAACGCTGCCGATGCCGAACGCCCCCATCAGGAACTTCTGGCCCGACACCCACTGCGCCGAGACGTAGCCGCCGAGGCAGACGAGCGTGATGGATCCGATGAGCGCCTGAAGGACTCGCTTGGGTCGCGCGGGGAGACCGTTGACCACCACGTCGGTGAGCGTCGTGGCGCGCGCCTCGGCGCCCGCACGATTGATCCGTTGCGGGAAGACGATCCAGAACAGCACGTCACCGGCCAGCCAGCCGAGCGGGAGCAGCAGCCAGCGGGCCCCGAAGCTGTAGCCCAATCCCACCGCCGCCGTGACCACGAAGCCGCTATTGGCGGTGGCGCCGGCACTGAGCCCGACGAGCCATCGGTTCAACCCCTGCCCGGCCAGCGCGCCGCCGCGTTTGCGCGCCTCGTGGCGGCGCCCGAGATACGAAACCGCGAGCGTCGCGACGAGCGTCAGCGCGAAGATCAGAATGGCAAGGTTGACTCTCACTGCCTTAATCCTTCCCTCGGTCGTCGGAAACCATAGTGCACTCGTCGGAAAGCGTCGGAATATGCTCGACAGCGCGCCTGCCGCGCACGATCTTCTCTGTGCGGCGCCCCAGACCCCTGGACTTTCCCCATGCGGCAGACCCCGCCCGCTGTGCCCGGCATGCGCGAAGATGAAGTGGACACCCCCGCGCTGCTGATCGACCTCGACGCGTTCGACTACAACATCGACCGGATGACGACGCTCGTCGCGCCGACCGGCGTGAAGCTTCGTCCGCACGCCAAGACCCACAAATCGCCGATCATCGCCAAGCGACTGATGGCGCACGGCGCCGTGGGCTGCTGCGTACAGAAGGTGGCCGAAGCCGAGGCGCTCGCCTGGGGCGGCGTACCCGACATCCTCGTCAGCAACGAAGTGGTCGGTGCCACCAAGCTCGCCCGGCTCTGCGCCCTGTCGGCCATCACCAACATCGCGGTCTGCGCGGACGACGCCGAGCAGGTGGCGTGGATCGAGCAGGCGGCCGCCGCGTCGGGGCGGCGGATGACGGTGCTGGTGGAGATCGACGTCGGCGGCGCGCGGTGCGGTGTGGCGGCGGGACCCGCTGCCGTGGCGCTCGCGCAGCGCATCGCCGCATCGAAACACCTGATTTTCGGCGGACTGCAGGCGTACCAGGGGAGCGCCCAGCACCGGCGCACGGTCGCCGAGCGCGCCGCGCTTGTGAAGGCCGCCACCGACGCCGCGCTCCGCACGCGCGACGCGCTGCGCGCCCAGCGCCTGGAGTGCGCGATCATTGGCGGCGCTGGCACGGGAACGTTCGACCTCGAGATGACGGCCGGCGCGCTCACCGAGCTGCAGGCGGGGAGCTACATCTTCATGGATGTCGACTACGCCAAGAATCTCGACGCTGCGGGGGCGCCGGTCAGCACGTTCCGGCACGCGCTGTTCGTGCTTTCCACCGTGATGAGCGCCCCGGTGCCGGGACGCGCGGTGCTCGATGCGGGCGCCAAGGCGGTTTCCATGGACTCGGGTCTCCCCGAAGTGTGGGGCCGGCCCGACGTGCGATACGTCAACTTCTCCGACGAGCACGGCAAGCTCGACGTGGCAAGCGAAACCGCGTCGCCGCAACTCGGCGAGAAGCTGCGCCTCATCCCCGGGCACTGCGATCCGACGGTTGATATGTACGACTGGTATGTCGGCGTGCGGGGTAGGCGGGTGGAGTGTGTGTGGCCGGTGTCGGCGCGCGGCGGGACGTACTGAACGCGCGGTTCGGACTTTCGATAAGAGGAACATTCATGTTGCGTCGTTGCCTGTCCTTCGCCGTCGTGCTCGCCGCCGCCGCGCTCAACGCGCAGACGCCAACCGAGGGAGCGCGCGGGTTCTATCGCTTCCCAGCGGTCAGCGGCCAGACCATTGTGTTCGCCGCCGAAGGCGACCTGTGGAGTGTCGGCCTCGCCGGCGGCCTGGCCCACCGGCTCACCAGCCACGCCGCCGAGGAGACGGATCCCGTCATCTCGCCCGACGGCAAGACGCTGGCGTTCACGGCCCGGTACGAAGGGCCCGCCGCGCTGTACACGATGCCCGTGACAGGCGGCGCACCGACGCGCTGGACGTACGACGGCGACGCGGCAATCGCCACGTCATGGACACCCGACGGCAAGCTCGTCTATCGGACCACGCAGTACGCGGGCATCCCGAAGAGCGCGCTCGTCCTTCTAGACATCACCAGCGGCACGCGCACCCGTGTGCCGCTGGTCGGCGCGTCGGAGGCCTCGTACGACGGGTCGGGTCGCACGCTGTACTTCGCGCGCCCCGTCTTCCACAACAACGTCACCAAGCGGTACACGGGCGGCACCGCGCGCGATGTCTGGAAGTACACCACCGGCGCGTCGGAAGCGGTGGAACTCACCGGCGACTACAAGGGCGAAAGCCACTCGCCGATGTGGTACAATGGCCGCGTTTATTTCGTCAGCGACCGTGACGGCACGATGAACATCTGGTCGATGGCCGAAGACGGCTCGGATAAGAAGCAGATCACGCGCCACTCCGGCTGGGACGTGCGCGACCCGTCGCTCTCCAACGGCCGCATCGTCTATCAGCTCGGCGCCGACCTCTGGACGCTCGACATCGCCTCCGGCCAGACCAAGCTGATTCCGATCACGCTCGCCACCGATCTCGACCAGCTCCGCGAGAACTGGGTCGGTGACCCATTGATCTACCTGACGTCGGCGCATCTGTCGCACGACGGCGACCGCGTGGCGCTCACCTCGCGCGGTCGCGTCTTCGTGGCGCCGGTCAAGGGCGGTCGATTTGTGCGCGCCACCCGCAAGGACAGCGTGCGCTACCGCGACGCCGTCTTCGCCCCTGACGGCAAGTCGTTGGTCGCGCTCAGCGACGAGAGCGGCGAACTGGAATGGGTGCGCCTGCCGGCCAACGGCGTGGGCAACGACGACGCGCTCACGCGCAACGGCAGCATTCTGCGTTTCGCCGGCTATCCGTCGCCCGACGGCAAGTGGCTCGCGTGGAGCGACAACAATCGCGACCTCTGGGTGATGAACCTGGCGTCCAAGGAGACCCGCAAGGTCTCCGAGAACCGTGAGGGACTCGGCGGCATGTCGTGGTCGCCCGACGGACGCTGGCTTGCCTATGTGATGCAGGCCGCCAACTCGTTTGAGCAGATAAAGATCTTCAGCGTCGAATCGGGCAAGAGCGTGGCGCGCACCAGCGACCGCACCAACAGTCGCTCGCCGGCGTGGGATCCCAAGGGCGAGTTCATCTATTTCATCTCCGACCGCAACCTGCGCTCGCTGGTCGGGGCGCCGTGGGGCAATCGCCGTCCAGAGCCGTACTTCGACAAGGAGATGGAGATCTACCAGGTGGCGCTGCGCCCGGGGCTGCGGTCGCCGTTCCAGCCCGACGATGAACTGCGCAAGCCGGCCGTGCCCGCGAAGCCGGCCGATACGACGTCCCGCGCCGTGCAGATTGAGCTTGATGGACTGCCAATGCGCATCCGCCGCGTTCCCGTGCCGTCGGGGAACTACGGCTGGCTGGCCATCAACTCCGAAGTGCTGTTCTACACCTCGGCTGGTTCGGGCGCCGACGCGAAGACCGACCTCGTTGGACTGAAGATCGGCAACGAGAAGCCGGAACCGGTGGTGATGGTCGAGGACATCCGCTCCGCCGAACTCTCGGGCAACGGCAAGAAGATGCTGGTGCGCAAGGGCGCCGCGCTGCACGTCATCGACGCCCGCGCGACCAAGGAATCGCGCATGAGCGAGAACCGCGTGGACCTCGCCGGCTGGAGCTTCAGCATCGACGTGCGCGACGACTTCCGGCAGATCTTCGTCGACGCGTGGCGACTCGAGCGCGACTGGTTCTACGATCCGGGCATGCATGGCGTGGACTACAAGGCCACGCTCAACAAGTACCTCCCGCTCGTCGCGCGCATCACGACGCGGGCCGAACTCAGCGACCTGATCGGCTGGGCGGTCGGCGAGCTGTCGGCGCTGCACACGTCGGTCGGCGGCGGCGACTTGCGGCGCGGCGACGACAACATTCCGGTGGCGTCGCTCGGTGCGCGCCTCCTGCGCGACACCGCCAAGGGCGGTTATCGCATCGAGTACATCTATCGCACCGACCCGGACTACCCGGCCGAGCGCTCGCCGCTTGCCGACCCGGACCTCGGCGTGAAGAACGGCGACGTGATCACGGCGGTCAACGGCGTGCGCGCGCTCGACTCGCGCGACATCGGCGAACTGCTGCGCAACCAGGTGGGCAAGCAGGTGCTGCTCACGATCGCGTCCGACGGGCAGGCGCCGCGCGACATCGTCGTCGTGCCGATTGGCAACGAAAGCGCCCTGCGCTACGCCGACTGGGAATACACGCGCCGGCTGGCCACCGAACAGCAGAGCAATGGCGCCATTGGCTACGTGCACCTGCGGGCCATGGGCACCGGCGATATCAACCAGTTCTACCGCGAGTTCAATCCGGTCTTCAACCGGCAGGGGCTGGTGCTCGACATGCGGCAGAACCGCGGCGGCAACATTGACCCGTGGGTACTGGAGATCCTGTTGCGCAAGGCGTGGATGTACTGGAAGGACCGCGCGGGCGAGCCGTACTGGAACATGCAGGGCGCCTTCCGCGGTCACATGGTGATGCTCGTCGATCAGGAGACCGCCTCGGACGGCGAGGCGGTGGCCGAAGGGTTCCGTCGTCTCGGACTCGGCACGGTCATTGGCGCGCGCACGTGGGGCGGCGAGATCTGGCTGAGCGGCGCGAATACGCTTTCCGATGGCGGCGTGGCCCGCGCGCCGATGATGGGAGTGTACGGACCGGACGGAAAGTGGTTGATTGAGCAGGAAGGCGTGATCCCTGACATCGTCGTGGACAACCTTCCGCACGCGACCTTCAACGGGCAGGACGCGCAGCTCGATGCCGCGCTCGCGTTCCTGAAGAAGAAGATCGCCGAGGATCCACGCCGAGTGCCATCGCCGCCACCGTATCCCAAGCGCGTGTTCAAGTATCCGCAGTAGCAGGACCAGACGTCGGACTGAAGTGGGAGGGCTTGGCGTATGACCATCGTTCGCCCACCCGCCGTTGCGGGCACGTTCTATCCGGGCGGCGCCGCCGTGCTCGAGCGCGACGTGACCGACCTGCTTGCGCATCCCGAAGGCGCCGCGCTGACGCAGGCGCCCAAGGCGCTCATCGTGCCGCACGCGGGGTACGTGTACTCCGGCCCGATTGCGGCCAGCGCGTATGCTCGGCTCGCGCCGCTGCGCGGCCGCATCAGCCGCGTCGTGCTGCTGGGCCCCGCGCATTACGTGGAAGTGCGCGGCCTCGCGCTCCCCAAGGCCGACCGATTCCGCACGCCGCTCGGCGAGATCCCGCTCGACGCGGAGGCCATGCACTTGCTCGACGCCTCGCCGTTCGTCGTCCGCAGCGCCGCGGCGCACGCGCCCGAGCATTCGCTCGAGGTGCAGCTCCCGTTCCTCCAGCGCGTGCTCGGTGATTTTGCGCTCGTACCACTGGTGGTGGGCGAGTCGAGCGCCGAGGAAGTGGCCGACGTGCTCGACGTCGTGTGGGGCGGTGACGAGACGCTGATCGTCATCAGCTCCGACCTGTCGCATTATCTCACCGACCAGCGGGCGCGTGACGCCGACCAGCGGACGGTCACCGATATCCTGGCGCTCAACCACCACCTCGGGCATCGCCAGGCGTGCGGCGCCACGCCCATCAACGGCCTCCTGCTCACGGCGCATCGGCACGGTCTGCGCGCGGTGGCGCTCGACGTGCGCAACTCCAGCCAGACCGCCGGCGATGCGGACCGCGTGGTGGGCTACGCGTCGATTGCATTCGTGCCGGACGCCGCCGTGGTCCCCGATCCCATGCCGTCGATCGAGGCACAGGGCACGATACTGCTTGGACTCGCCCGCTCGGCGATTGCCGCGTCATTCGGCCTCGACGCGCCGCCCGTGCCGGAGGCGCACTGGCTCGCCGAGCCGGGTGCGACGTTCGTCACACTCACTCGGCGCGGCGCGTTGTGCGGCTGCATCGGCTCCATTGAGGCACGCCGTCCGCTGGGCGAGGATGTGCAGGAGAACGCCGTGGCCGCCGCATTCCAGGATCCTCGCTTCCGGCCGCTGCGCCGCACGGAGCTCGACGAAGTGCGCGTCGAAGTCTCCGTGCTGTCGCCGCCAGAGCCGATGGTCGTGGCGAGCGAAGCCGACGCGATCGCGGCGCTGCGACCGCACGTGGACGGCCTGATCTTCGAGCACGGCCGGCATCGCAGCGTCTATCTGCCGCAGGTCTGGGAGCAGCTGCCGCAGCCCCGGCTGTTCCTCGCGCACCTGAAGGAGAAGGCCGGCCTGTCCGCGAACTTCTGGGCCCCCGGCGTGAAGCTCTCCCGATTCACCGTCACGAAGTTCGAGGAGCCCGGCGCATGATCAGCGCCGAATCGCGCTACCCCGCGCGCTGGTGGCACGCGCTGGACGACGGCCGCATTCAGTGCGACCTCTGCCCGCGCGCCTGCCGACTGCACGAGGGCCAACGCGGGATGTGCTTTGTGCGCCGCATGCAGGACGGCGTGATGGAGCTCACGACGTACGGCCGGTCTTCCGGCTTCTGTGTGGACCCGATCGAGAAGAAGCCACTTAGCCACTTCTTCCCCGGTTCGTCGGTCTTCTCGTTTGGCACGGCGGGCTGCAACCTCGCCTGCAAGTTCTGCCAGAACTGGGACATCTCGAAGTCACGCGAGACCGACACGCTCGTGGACCGGGCGATGCCAAACGAGATCGCCGCGGCGGCCAAGCGCGCGGGATGCGACAGCGTGGCGTTCACCTACAACGATCCGGTGATCTTCGCCGAGTACGCCATGGACGTGGCCGACGCGTGCCACGCGGCCGGTCTCAAGACCGTGGCGGTGACGGCCGGCTACATCTGCGACGCGCCGCGCCGCGAGTTCTACGCGACGATGGACGCCGCCAATGTCGACCTCAAGGCGTTCACCGAGTCGTTCTACCACACGCTCACCGGCGGGCACCTTCAGCCGGTGCTCGACACCCTTGTGTATCTCAAGCGCGACACCAAGGTGTGGGTGGAGCTCACCACGCTGGTGATTCCCGGCCACAACGATTCCGACGCCGAGATCGCGGCGATGAGCGAATGGATCGGGCGCGAATTGGGGGCCGACACCCCGCTGCACTTTTCATCCTTTCATCCGGATTGGCGGATGATGGATGTGCCGCCCACGCCGCCATCGACGTTGACCCGAGCGCGTTCCATCGCCCGGCAGGCGGGGCTGGAGTACGTCTACACCGGCAACGTCCACGACCGCGATGGTGGCACGACGTCCTGCCCGCGGTGCCACGCGCCGCTCATCGTCCGTGACTGGTATGACATCGTCACGTACCGCGTCACGGCAGGGGGAACGTGCCCGGATTGCCACGCCGCGATCGCCGGGCGGTTTGGCGCATACCGCGGGGCGTTCGGCAACCGACGGACGCCCGTGCGGATGCACCGGTAGCGGGGCGCCGTCGCGCGGAGCACGGCTCCACTTGGGCGTGCTCCCCCGCCGACGTTAGCTTATTGGGATGACCAACGACTTCTCCTCTCAGCGCCCCCCGCTGACGACGCTCACCGACGACGAACTCGCATTCCGCGAGGCCGTCGCCGATTTCACGAACGGCGAGGTCCGCCCGCGCGTGCAGGAGATGGAGCGCGCGGCCAAGCTCGACCCGACGCTCATTCCCAAGTACTTCGAGCTGGGGCTGATGGGCATTCAGGTGCCCGAGCAGTACGGTGGCGCCGGCGGCAACCTGATGATGGTGACCATCGCCGTCGAGGAGATCAGCAAGGCTGACGCCGCGGCGGCGATCATGGTGGACGTGCAGAACACGCTCGTGCTCTACCCGATGCTCACATACGCCAGCGACGACCAGAAGGCGCGCTATTTGCCGCGCCTCTGCACCGACATGGTGGGGGCGTATGCCCTCTCCGAGGCCGTATCCGGAAGCGATGCCTTTGCGCTGCAGACGCGCGCGACGGCGCAGGGCGACGGCTCCTGGGTGCTAAACGGCCGCAAGCTGTGGATCACCAACGGCGCCGAAGCCGAGTTCTTCATCGTTTTCGCCAACGCGGCGCCGGAGAAGGGCTACAAGGGCATCACCGCCTTCATCGTCGAGCGCGGCTTCACCGGCTTCTCGGTGGGTAAGAAGGAGGACAAGCTCGGCATCCGCGCCTCCAGCACCTGCGAACTGATCCTCGACAACGTGCCGGTGCCCGCCGCCAACGTGCTCGGCCCGGTGGGCCAGGGGTACAAGATCGCCATCGAGACGCTCAATGAGGGGCGTATCGGCATTGGCGCGCAGATGATCGGCAATGCACAGGGGGCGCTCGACGCCGCCGTGGCGTACCTCAAGGAACGCAAGCAGTTCGGCAAGGCACTCGCCGAGTTCCAGGGGATCCAGTTCCAGGTGGCGCAGGCGGCCACCGAACTCGAGGCGGCGCGGCTGATGGTCTACAACGCCACCCGCCAGAAGGAGACGGGGATGGATATCGCCGTCACCGGCGCGATGGCCAAACTGTACGCCTCGCAGGTCTGCCAGCAGGTGACGTCGCTCGCCGTCGAACTGCTGGGCGGCGCCGGGTACACCAAGGACTATCCGGTGGAGAAGTTCTACCGCGACGCCAAGATCGGCGCGATCTACGAGGGGACCAGCAACATGCAGCTGCAGACGATCGCGAAGGCGGTGCTGAAGTAGTCGGAGGCGTTACCGCGCACTGACCTTCTGCCGCTCGGCGACGACGGAATCGACCGCCGTCAGGTACGCCGTGATCAACTCTCTTCGCAGGGTGATCGTCCACGGATCTTGTGACGCGGGAACGAACGTCACGACAAGACTGTCACGATTGGCCCGCAGCAGCGAGTCTGGCACACGGACGCCGACCATCGCCATCGGCGAGCAGTGCACGCCGTAAAAGCATGCATAGATATCGTTGCCGCCAACCGGCAGCAGTGGCCTTCCCGGCACGATGTACGCGTGCCTGAAGCCGCCGAGGTACCACGCAAAGAAAGGCGTGATGTAAACGCTGTGGTCGCCGAGCCGGGCGCCGCCGACCAGTCGTCCGGTTCGACTGACCTCGGTTCGCAGGCCGAACTGTGCATCCTCGAGGTCCCAAGCCACGACCGACACGACGGATGACCGCCAGAAGCCGCGCACTTGAACGATTGGAGGTGCGGCGGGGGCGGCAGGCACGGCGGTGGCCGCTGGCACCGCCGGCGTTACCGTGTGAGACTTGCCGCCAATGAAGGGCAACGAGCAGCCAGCGATACCCGCGACGAGCATCGCAAGGACGAATCGCCAACGCCGCATAGAACCTCCCGCACAGGAGGGCCCGCCCGTGATGTGGCGGCCCCTATTACCACCCTACGTGGTTCTGGCTGAGGGTGCAAGTAGCCGGTGAGGTCGTAACGGCGCGTTGGCGCATGCCCGGCGGCGCTTACACCTCCATCACCACCCGCACATCGTCGTCGAGCTGCGCCGCCGCGCGCGCGCGGGTGAGCCTCGACACCGCGAAGAAGACGAGCACGGAAAGCACGAGCGACAGCCCGCTGATCGTGACGCCGGCGGGGAGCGTGAACAGCTTCAGGAACGCACACGTCTCGAGCGTGAGCGTCAGCACGAGGCCCGTGGCGATGGAAGCGATGGCGCCTTCGCGCGTCGCACCCTTCCAGTTGAGGCCGATGGCGAGCGACGGTACGAGCGTCGCCGCGAAGAGCCCGAAGCCGAAGATGCCGAGGAAGGCGACAACCGCCCCCGGCAGTTGGGCGAGCACCACCGCCGCCAGCGACAGCACGATCGTCCACACGCGCCCCCAGCGCAGTTCGTCGCCCACGCGCCGGCCGAGCGCGCGCGGCAGGTCGTGCGTGATGGCCGCGGCGCCGATATTCATGAACGAGTTGACGGTGCTCATGCCGGCGGCGATGACGCCGGCGAAGACGAGGCCGGCCACCACGCTGGGCGTGAAACCGAGCACGAAAGCCGGCGTGGCGTCGTCGGCGCGGGCGAGCGCCGGCAGCGCGCCGTCCGCCACCTTGGCGCGCATCACGAGACCGACGCCCACGTAGAGGAGCAGGGTCAGCGCCATCGCGGCGCTCATCAACAGCGGATACCACTTAAGCCGCCGCGGATCGCGCAGCATGTAGAACTTGTGCGCGACGTGCGGCTGGCCGAGCGCACCGAGACCGAACACGAAGAAGAGCGACAGCGCCGACAGCGCCGGCATCTTGCCCCACGGGCCAAGAAACGTGGCGTCCACGGCCGTGATGGCGCGCGAGATTCCGTCGAGCCCGCCGCCGGCGCGCAGCACGAAGTAGAACACCGTCACCGACGCGACAGTCTTGACCGCGCCCTCGAACAGATCGGTGTACACGCCGGCGAGGATGCCGCCAGCCGCGGTGTACGACAGCGTCACGAGCATCGCCAGCCAGATGCCGAGCGCGAGTCCGGTGCCGAACATCGCATCAATCACGAGACCGAGCGCCAGAAAGTTGCTCGCCATGTAGCCGACGACGGCCACGAGCAGCGCGACCGCACTGAGCCCCTGCGCTGCCGGGGAGCGGAAGCGCGCGCCAATGGCATCGGGCACGGTGATCAGCCCGCGCGCCTCGCCGAGCAGTCGCATGCGCCGCGCCAGCACCCAGGCCCCCATGGTGTTGGTGATCGACGCCGAGAGCACGATGAACACCGCGCCGGTGCCGGCGGAGTAGACCAGCCCAGGGCCGCCGATGAACGCGAAGCCGGAGAGCGTGGAGGCCATCGCGGCGACGGCGAGCGTCACAATGCCGATGCCCTGACCGGCGACAAAGAAGTCACGCGCGCTGCGCGTGCGCCGCGAGGCCCAGGCGCCAATGAGCGCGACGGCGGTGAAATACAGCAGCGCCACACCAATGATCGCCGGCTGGCGCAGCGCGGCAGGCGGTGCCGCCTCAGCGAGGAGAAACGACGCGCTCACGGCGTGTGCCCCGGCGGTGCGTCCGCATCGGCGCGGCGTCCACGCATCGCCTCCCGCTCTCGCGCCGCGCGGCGCACGCGATCGAGATCGTCTTCGTTCAGCGTGTCGGCGTCGAACGACGCCGCGTACGCCAGCGGCAGGAACAGCAACGGCACGAGACCGACGCCGTACAACACGATCGCCGTGCGCAGGGGAAGTCCGAGCAGCAGCCGCGCGCCGGGCCCTTCATCGGCCGGCAGCAGCAGCGCGGCGCCGAATGCGATGACCACGACGCCAAACGTGAGCAGACAGGCAACGAGCGCCACGGGGCGAAGCCGACCGTTGCGGGTGGCGCCAAGCGCCATCATCGCCGCGAGCGCGCCCGCGCTGCCGAGGATGAGTCCCCACGCCGCCCACGGCGGCGCGCCGCCCGGCAGGAACGCCAGCGCATATGCGCCGCCGATGGCGACGCACGACAGCACGAGAGCGGCGAGGGGGAGGCGCGCGGTCATGGGCGTCGGCAAGGTGGCCGCGCGCGCCGCCGGTATCAAGGGCGGCCGGCCCTCGAGCGGGCCGGCCCGCCGCGCCGGCGCGGCCTATTCCGCTGGCGGCGGGGCCAAATCGTCGTGCGGCTTGAAGACCGTCTTCATGAGCCAGACCACGAGCATGATGGGCACCACCACGAACAGCAGCAGCTTGATGGCGATCACGACGCTCAGCCCAATGGCGATGAGCGCCAGCACGGGAATTCCGAGCACGGCGATGCCGAAGAGCGGGCGCAGCACGAGCAGGCGGCCAAGCAGGGCAAACATGGCGCAACTCCGACTGAAGGTAGTCTCCCTACGGCCCGCCCCGGGGGGCAGGTTTCGCCCGGCTAGGTCTGGCCGAAGACGGGTTCGCTGGGGCGGCCGGTGGCGTACCCCTGAATGAAGGCGGCGCCGTGCGACTGCGCCCACCCCAGTTCGCCCTCGGTCTCGACGCCTTCGGCGATGGTCGCGATGCCCAGCTCGGTGGCGATCTCAATCGTCTTGCGGGCGATGAGCGCCTTGTACGGATCGCGATCGACGCCGCGCATCAGGTCCATGTCGAGCTTAATGAAGTCGGGGCGCAGCTGGTGCACGCGGTTCAGCGACGAGTAGCCGGCGCCGACGTCGTCGAGCGCCACGCGGAAGCCGGCCTCGCGATACGTGGCGAGCAGGCCGCGCAGATGCACGATGTCGGGGGCGTGCTCACTCTCCACCACCTCGAACACCACGCGTTCGTGCGGCAGCCGCAGCCGGTCGATCTGCGCCACGGTGTGCTCGAGCGCGGCCAGCGGATCATCGATGGCACTGGGCGTCAGGTTCAGGAAGAGCGATTCCTGATGCCCGGCCCGGGCCATCGTGTCGATCGCCGAGTCGCGTGCCGCCAGATCGAGATCGGCGAGCATGCCGCATCCGCGCGCCACTTCGAACATGTACTGCGCGTGCACGACTCCGCCGTCGCGCTCAGCGCCGCGCAGCAGCGCCTCGCGGGCGTAGACCGTTCCCGTATCCCGTGCGTGGACGATGGGCTGGAGCACACTCGTGTACCGCCGGCTGTCGAGCAGGTCGCGCAGCCAGGTGCTCTGACTGACGAGCGCGAACTGCGCGTACGACTTGACGGCCGGAAAGTCGCGGATCGAGAGCGAGCCGCCGGCGGGCTTGTACAGCACCCGCGTGTCATCCGCTTCGCCGTGGGTCAGCAGGCGCCGAATGGGCCCGACAATCTCGCGCAGCACCGACCATTCGACGTCGACGACGACGGAATCCACGTCTGCCGATTCAAAATCGAGCGTCTGCTGGCTCAGCAGGCCGGCCACGCGGGCCATCGCCTGCTCCGATGGGAACCAGAGGTAGAGCCGACCGAGCGGCGCGAGAAACTCGCCTGCCGAATTCCTGCGCGCAGTGCGCTGCGTGATGGGAGTCTGGCGCGTCGACACGATAAACGGGGTGGGGCGAAAGAGGGCGGTCGATCGCCCCGGCTATGGCATCGGCGCCAGAGCCTCCTTCGATTGAGCGTAGCACGTGGCCCACACATCGGCAACTTGGCAAATACGGATTTCGGATACCGATACAGGGTACCGATGCCAGATGAGGATACGCGATACAGTAAGCGGGGGACTCGGCCCTTCGCCGAGTCCCCCGCTCGCAATCCTGTATCAATATCCCCTATCTGTATCCGTCATCCGTATCCGAAATTCGAAATGCCTCACTGCACCGGCGGCTTCACCGAGTACAGCGAGTTGAAGAACAGCCGGAACGTGCCGTGCGGCTGCGCGCGGAACATGATCTCCGGGCCAAACAGATAGAGCGTGCCCTGCCCCACGGATACCTCGGCGATGGCCGTACCGCCTTCGAGGTAGTTCTCGCCCCACGCCCAGCCGGAGAGCAGCGGCGCCTTCTCGTACCACGCGATGCGCTTCACACCCTTGGACGCCGCATCGGCGCCAAGCTTGAAGACCGGCGAGTTGTCGTAGAAGACGTTCGCCTGCGCCGACATTCCCTTGGCCACCATGGCCGTCGTGTCGAACGACGCCTTAAGGATGGAGCCCGGGACGTAGAACTTCTCGGCCGGAAGCGGCTTGCCGCCTTCGGCGAGGTAGTTCTCGACCGGGAGGCCGAGGTGCTGCGCCAGCGAGGTGGACGACCCGATGGTCACCACCCGCCCGCCGGCCTCGAGGAAGGCCTTGAGCTGCGGCACGGTCTTGGCGACCGTCACGCTGCCAACCGTCTTGCGCCACTCGGCCGGCAGCGACGCCGTATCCGGACCCGCGCCGCCAAAGCCGCCGCGCCGTCCGCCCACCGCCGCCGGAATCGAGCCATCGGGGAAGACGATCACGTCGTACTTGGCGCGCAGGTTGCCGGCGTCGAGTTCCTGCGGATAGATGTCACTGTACGGCATGCCGAACTGTTCCAGCAGCCAGCGGGTATGCCCCGACGTCATCAGTCCGCCGTAGCGGTCGAACAGCGCGATGCGCGGCGCGGTGACCTTCTGGGCCCCGGCCGGCTTCTTCCCTTCGGCGAACGTGACGCCAAGGTCCTTGGCGGCCTTTTCGGCGATCGGGCGGCTCTTGCCGTTGGACGCCACGTAGAAGTTGCCGTCGAAGCCGCGCGACACCTCAACGCCGCCCTTGAGCAGGCGGGCCACGGCGGCGAACGCGTCATTCTGCACGGGTGACAGCTTCCACGTGCCGCTCTTGGCCACGGTGCCGGCCGGCGCCGTCACCAGCTTCGCGGGGTCGATCTTCTCACACGGACAGTCGAAGCCGTCGAGCACCCGGTCGAACTGCACGCCCATCTGGTACGCGAGCGTGTAGCCGGCGTTGTCGTACGGCGGCGTCGGCGGCGCGCCCGGGAACTTGAAGTCGTTCGGGTGATCCTGCGGCTCGAACATGTCGAGAATGAACGAGCGGTACGCGTGCGCGGTCTTGATGACGATCGAGCCGGCCGGGTACGACTTGCCCGCGATCGTGAACGGCGCGGTGGCGCGATGCACCACGATGGCGTTCTGCTGCAGCTTCTCCACGAACTTGAGCGCCGTCAGGAAGTCGGGCTGGTTCGCCGAGATGATGTAGCCGCGCGGGTCGCGCAGGTCGGGGGCGCGCAGCATCGCGGCGAACTTCGGGTCGGCCACGCCGCCGCCGAGCCCGCCGCGGTTGGGGATCACCGGCGCGTTGACGTCGGAGCGCGGGTTGGCCGCGGCGATCGCGTCCTTCATCGCCTGCAGGCGCTTGGGCCACACCGTCCACGAATCCTGGCTGCCGGCGGCAATCATGTCGCGTCCCATCTCCCAGTTGCGATACAACAGCGTCTCGCGATAACGCTGGGCGAAATCGAGGACCGCGCGGTTGGCCGTCACCGAGTAGTCGATGGACTGCCGGAAATGCCACTCCTGCGGCGTGATCGGCAACGGCAGGTCGGCATTGCGCATCAGCTTGTCGGGCAGGAACGGAATGCGCATCGGCGTCGGGTTGCCGATGGTCTCGGTGAGCAGGCCGATGATGTTGTGGAAATACGCGCCCGTGCGCAGGCCGCCGTTCCACCACGTGGAGTAGAGCGTGCTCGTGCGCATCGTGACGCCGGGCTTGTGCTCGGCCACGAACCGCGCGTGCATCGCCGAACCGACCTGGTCGAGCCCGGTCATGATCAGCGAGTGCAGGTTGTAGTTCATCGGGTCGCGGAACGGCGGCGCAAACATCACCGTGCCGGCGGGGCCGGTCTGGTGATGGTTGTACATGATCTGCGGGAACCACTCCTGGTACATCGCCCGATTCATGTTGATCGTTTCGGGCTGGTTGTTGGCGTAGAAGTCGCGGTTGTTGTCGTGTCCGATGTACTTCTGGTAGAGGCGCGGGATCTGCATGTTGCGCTTCTTCGGATCGCTCTCGCGCATGTACCAGTTGGCCACCAGCTCCATGCCGTCGGGATTGGCGTGGACGAAGACGAGAATCACGTCGTTGAGAATGCGCAGCGTCTCCTCGTCGTTCTGCGAGACGAACTGCCACTCGGTCTCGATGAGCTGGTTGGCGCCCAGCACTTCGGTGGCGTGGAGGCCGCCGTCAATCCAGATGATCGCCTTCCCTTCCTTGGCGAGCGCCTGGGCCTGGGCCTCGGTGAGCCCCTCGGCGTGGTTGAGCCGCTCGGCAATCTGCCGGTACTTCTCGCGGTTCTTGATGTTCTCCGGCGACGAGACGATGGCCATCAACTGCGGGCGCCCTTCGGCGGTCAGGCCGATGGTGTCGAGCACCATGCGGTCCGATTCCTTGGCGAGCGTCTCCCAGTACTTGGCGAACTGGGTGTAGTTGGGCAGCCAGTAGTCTTCGCCGATGTCGTGGCCGAAGAACTGTTTCGGCGTGGTCAGCCGACCCTGGGCGACGGCGGCGATCGGAAGCGCGGCGGCCAGCAGCAAGGCGGACAACGCGCGGCGGACGGTGAGTCGCATGGTGGTGGGGGTATCGGGGAACGAGACGCGGCACAGGCCGCGATGGAACCGATGCCTTCGTAACGTGGCGCGTCGGCGGCGCGTTGAGCGCCCGCCGCCGCCGGCGTGACGCTCTAGCTTATCGCCGTCGGGCGCGCCCTGCCATCTCCCCGAAGGCTGGGACGCATCGCAACTTTGTGGCCGTCCCTGTCCGGGCGATCCTGATGCGCTTCTTCCGTGCCGTTCTGCTCACCGCCTGCGTCGCCCCGTTTCTCGGCGCGCAGGTGCCGCAATCCGAATACCAGTCGCGCCGTGCGGCGCTTGCCACGGCCTTGCCAGGTGATGGCGTACTGCTCGTCCTCGGTGCGCCCGAGCCGGTAGAGAACTACCTGAACTTCTGGCAGTCGCAGAACTTCCGGTACCTGACCGGATTCCTCGAACCGAATGCGGCGCTGGTCATCGTGCGTCGCGGGGGCTCAAGCCGCGCCATGCTCTTCGTGCCGCCCAAAGACCCCGCCCAGGAGGTCTGGACGGGGGAACGCCTCGGCGTTGACGGTGCGCGCGCGCAACTCGGCCTCGAGGGGCGCGACGCCGGCACCCTGCGTACGGTCCTCGACTCGCTCCTGAGCGGCGGTGGCACGTTGTACGCCGTGGGTGACTTTTCGCGGGGCGGCGGCGCCGACGTGCCTGGACAAGCCACGCCGCGCACCGTGCACGACCAGTTTCTCGATGCGATCAAGGGGCGGCACCGCACCGTGAAGGTCGCCGACGTCAATGAACTGGTCATGCGACTGCGCGGCCGCAAATCGACGGCCGAACTGGGGCTCATCCGCGACGCGGCCGCGGTGAGCGCCGCGGCGCATCGCGAGGCGATGCGCGCCATCGAGCCGGGGATGAACGAGTTCGAGATCCAGGCCATCGCCGAATACACGTTCCGGCGCAACGGCGGCGACGGGCCGTCGTACGGTTCCATCGTGGGGTCGGGCTCCAACTCGACCGTGCTGCACTACAACCGCGACGACCGCTTCATGCGCGCCGACGAGGTGGTGACGATGGACATGGCCGCGTACTACGGCGGCTACTCGGCCGACATCACCCGCACGGTGCCCGTCGGCGGCACGTTCTCGCCGGCGCAGCGCGACATCTATTCGGTGGTGCTGGCGGCGCAGACCGCCGCTGAGCGGCAGATTCGCCCCGGGGTGTCGTCCGCGGTGCTCAACGACTCCGCGCTGGCCGTCCTCAAGACCGGCCTCGCGCGCCTGGGCCTCATCGAGGCGCCCGACGCCACCTACGACTGCGGCACGGCGGGGCGCGCCGGCCGGTGTCCGCAGTACCGGCTGTACTACATGCACGGACTGGGCCATCCCATCGGGCTCGACGTGCACGACGTCGACGCGTACACATCGGGCGCCCTGGCCGAGGGAAGCGTGTTCACCATTGAACCCGGCGTCTACGTGCGGGCAAACACCGTGGACATCATTCCCAACGTCGCCGCCAACGCCGCGCTCCGCGCGCGGATTGCGTCGGCGGTGCAGAAGTACGCGAACATCGGCGTGCGCATCGAGGACGATTACGTGGTCACGGCGTCCGGGTTCGACCGCATCACCGCGGACGTGCCGCGCGACATTGACGCGGTGGAACGCGAGATGGCTCAGCCAACCGGGCCCGCACCGCGCAATGCGGCGCGTGTCGAGTCGTACCGCCGGCTGAAGCCCTAGCGCCTACCGGTGAGAATGCCGGTCCGGATCCGCACCGCTTTTCGCGTTGCGGCCGGATCGTCTTCGAGCCGGGCGTTGATCATCGTCACGACCTGCACGCTCCCCTTGAGGGTGAGCGCCCGCCCGTCTCGGCGCACCTCAATGGTGAGCGGCGCACCGGCGCGGGTGCCAGCACGCGTGCGCCAGGCGGCGAGGAAATCGGGATCCGACGCGGCAACGCCATTGACGCGCAGCAGGACATCCCCCACCCGGACACCGGCCTGATACGCGGCGCCGTGCTCATTGACCGAGCTCACCAACTGCCCGGAGGAGTCGGGGGCGAGGAGCACGCCAAGCCGCGGCTCGACGATGGTGTCCACCGCGTAACGCCATCCGGCCTTTGGAAGCCATTCGTTCCACGGCATGGGATCGCGACCATCCACGTACCGCGCATTGAAGTCGGCAAACGACGCGCCGCCCGCCGCGCGTGTCACGGCCGCCCACCAGTCGACGCCGCTGAAGCCGCGTCCCTGTTTGTAGCGATCCGTGTACAGGGCACGCATCACGTCGTCGAGCGACGCCGAGTTGTCGCTGGCGTCGCGGATGAGAATGTCGAGTGCGAGGCCGGCCAGCGATCCCTTGTCGTAGTAGATGTCCTGCGTGCCGTCGCGCATGCGCAGCCACGTCTGCAGCGACGCGTCCTCGAGCGCCACCGGCGCCAGCTGGGCGACGTGATCCATCTTGCCCTGCGTGAGCGCGAGAAACTCCGCGGGCGTGATGGCCCCGCCGCGGACCATCACCGCGTCGGCGTAGTAATCGGTGATTCCCTCGCTCACCCACAGCCAGGTGGTGGGCTGCGCCGTGTCGTATCGGTAGGGCCACATATCGACCGGACGCAGCCGCTTGACGTTGAACGCGTGGAAGATCTCGTGCGCGTACACGCTGGGCACGAACGACTCATCGAGGTACGGCGTGCCAACGACCCCGACGTTTGAGTTCTGGTGTTCGAGGGCGCTCATTCCGCCGAAGGACGAGTCGGCGATTTGCATCACGGTGTACGTGGTCCACGGCGTCTCGCCGAACACCGCCACCTGCGGCGGCACCGACCGCCGCAACGACTCCCAGAGCCGCGCGCGGCGCGCGCCCGCCACACTCCCCGCCGGATAGGTGGCGAGGCGCGTCCAACGACCGGCAATCTCGGCGCTGTCTAGATCGAAGCGCCCAATGAAGAACGGGGCGTCTACCAGTTCATGATACGACGGCGCGTGAAACGTTCCCGCGGTCTCACGCGGCAGCCCGGTGACCACGCGCCACTGCGGTTCGGTCTGCACCGTCACGGTGGAGGGAAACTCCGGCGGCTGTCCCTCCGGATACAGGAAGACGTTGGTGCCGTTCACCAGCGCGAACTCGTCGCGCGCCCAGTTGAACGCATTGTCGAGCGAGTCGGCGCGCGCCTCGTAGCTGACCGTCACAGTTGCGCCAGAGTCGCCGACGAGGCGCCAGGTGTCGGGGTCGAACTTGTCCCATCGCAGCGCCCGCCCGGCGGCGGCGGCGGAGAATCCCGAGATGTTGCGCGCGTAGTCGCTGATCTCGTAGGCGCCCGGCGTCCACGCCGGCAGTGACAGCAGCACCGGGCCGGAGCCTCGCACCACGAAGCGCATTTCCACCCCCACCGACCGCATAACGCCGTGCGCCGCGTCGAAACGGAGCTGGTACCGAACATCGGTAATGGCGGCCGACACACCGGCGAGCGTTTGGGCCGCGGCCGGCGCCGCGGGAACGGCCGCGAGTGCCGCGAGCGCGGCGGGCAGCACAAAGAGGGGAGCAGAGAAGCGCGACATGCGGAGTCCGCGAGAGGGGTCTCCGGAACTTAGCGGCGGGCTGGACGTTGCCGCATCGCCGGTGGATCGTTGATTATTGTACGGCCGGATTCTGTCCGGCTGTTGGCGCACGTCATCGACGCGCGGGCTCCGGCATCGCCACGCGTCATTCCGCATTCCGCCTGACGAGGCTTCCGCATGACTGGACCCAGGGCCACCAAGGCCGTCGACTCCAAGCGGCTCCACCTGATCATGCGCGACACGACCATGGTGGAGGGGGAGATTTTCATCGGCGACGACGCGCCGCTCGTACAGTATCTCGGCAACCGCAAGGGCGGCTGGATGAATATGGTGCGGGCGCGGCGCCCGAAGCTGAACGAAATGCCGGGCCACCTGATCGTACAGACCGACCACATTGTACTCGCCTCCGCTCCCGACAACAACGTCCTCGTGCTCGGCCAGAGCGCCTCGGGAGTCGGCGAGCGCGGCGTGGATATTGTGCTGATGGGTGGCACCACGGTGAAGGGCATCCTGCCGCTCGCCCCGCAGCAGCGTCTGAGCGACTACCTGAGTTCCAGCGGCCGGTTCGTTGGCGTCAGGGCGGCTTCACTCGCCGCCGATGGGCGGGCGCTCGGCGACGTCGTGATTCACGCCGCGGCCATCACGATGCTGCGCGAAGCGCGGGACGCCGCCGGCCCGGCTATCGGCCCCGGCGACTAGCACAGTCGCCGGGTTGGCCGGTGTCTAGTTGGCCAGCGTCACGCGCACGCGCGCGACCAGTTCGTCGGGCGTGAACGGCTTCGAGATCAGTTCCCCGCCCTGGTCTGCTTCATCGGCCATCACGTCCGAGGCGTAACCGGACATAAAGAGCACGCGCGTGCCGGGACGCACCTCGGCAAGTCGGCGCGCGACCTCGGGCCCGCTCAGTCCGGGCATCACCACATCAGAGAGCAGGAGATCGATGCGTCCGTCGTGGGCGGCGGCGCGGCGCAGCGCCTCATCGCCGTCGCGGGCCGCCAGCACCCGGAACCCGGCGCGCGTGAGTGCGACGCGCACAAGTTCGCGCACGGCGCTCTCATCCTCGGCCACCAGCACGGTGCGGGTTGATTCGTCGTCCACTTGGGGCGCCAGGAGCGGCACATCGGGCAGCTCCGACACCGAGTCCACGAGGTGCGGCACCGTCGCGGCGAGGGGGAGCAGCACGCGCATGCGGGTGCCTTCCCCGACCACCGAGTCCACCTGAATGGTGCCGCGATGCTGGCGCACGATGCCATACGCCGTCGACAGGCCCAGCCCCGTCCCTTTCCCGCGCGGCTTGGTGGTGAAGAACGGATCGAACGCGCGACGGCGGGTGTCGTCATCCATGCCGACCCCCCAGTCGCCGACGTGCATGACGCCATACCGACCGGGCGGCAGCGGTTCGGGATCCGATGGGTCGGTCTGGGTCAATTCCATTACCCCAACGCGGACCTCGACGCGGCCGCCCTTAGGCATGGCATCCGCGGCATTCAGCACGAGGTTCATCAGCACCTGCTGCACCTTGGGACGATCGGCGTCAACGACGATTCCCGGTTCGGCAAGGATGACGAGGTCGTGGTTGACGCTGAGCGATTTGCGCAGGAACGGCTCGAACTCAGTCACGACCTCGGCCAGGTCGATGCGCCGCGTATCGAGCACCTGTGCGCGACCGAACGCCAGCAGCTGCGCCACGACCTCCTTGGCCCGGCCGGCGGCGGTGCGCACGAGCGCCATGTCGCGGCGCGCCGAACTGTCGGCCGGCACGCTGGCCATGGCGAGATCGGTATACCCGACGATGGGGGTCAGCAGGTTGTTGAAGTCGTGTGCAATGCCGCCCGCCAACCGGCCGATTCCCTCCATCTTCTGCGCCTGCACCAGCTGCTCCAGCGTCTCGCGATACCGCGACTCGCTCTGCGCCACCGCCCGCGCGTCCGCTTCGCGCCGCGCGCGCAGGGCGCGGTCCATGCGCAGGAATTGCGCGCCAAGCGTGTGGATCTCCCGCACCGGACTCCCGCCAAACCGGTCGAGCACTTCGCGCGGAACGGGCCGGTCGTCGGCGAGATCCTCGGCCACGGCGCCGATGGACCGCAGCGGCGTCACCAGCTGCGACCCGAGCGTGCGCGCCACCGCATACACGGCCAGCAACGCGATAAGCATGAGCACGATCAGCGCGAGCAGCGTGGAGATCATCGCCTCGTGCACCGTCGAGAGCGGCTCGTCGACCAGCACCGTGAACGGGAACGTGGACACGACGTGCGCAATGGTCAGGCGCGGCGAAACGCCGAGCCGGTCGGCGAACGAATCCTGACCGCCGACGCGCAGCACCTGGTGGATGCCGCCGGCGGCAACGGTCGACGGCACGTCGGCCGCGCGCGGCATGCCCGGCGTCCACTCGGCGGTCGAGCTGGCCACGACGCGCCCGGCCGCGTCGAGCAGCTGGGCTGAGCCGGCCTGGCGGCCGGCGCGGGCCGCGA
Source organism: Gemmatimonadota bacterium (assembly GCA_016182795.1). Classification (GTDB taxonomy): domain Bacteria; phylum Gemmatimonadota; class Gemmatimonadetes; order Gemmatimonadales; family Gemmatimonadaceae; genus PNKL01. Next base: position 8,904 of record JACPFW010000035.1, on the reverse strand, counting down.
GAATCGCGCGCAACGTGCTGGCGTCGAGCGCACCCAGCACCACCCCGGCAAAGCGACCGTCGCGCAGCGTCGGCAGCGGCACCACCAGCGGCAGCACCGGCTCGACGCCGGCGCGGCGCACGTGGAGCTGGCCAAGCACGAGCGTTCCGAACACCGGTCGACCGCTCGTCCGCACCGCCGCGAAGTACGGGCGCCGGCTGACGTCGCGTCCGACGTTGGGATCGCCCGTCGACGCGCGCTCCGGCGCGGCGGCGACGACTACACCCTCGGCGTTCGTGACAAAGACATTCACGAACTCCGGGTGCGCGGCGAGAAACGTCCCGAGCTCGGTGTCAGCGCTTGTGTTCGCCGTCTCACCCGAGGTCCACAGCGCGCGCTGCAGCGACTCAAGCGACGTGAGCCGCGACCGAAGGAACTGTTCGGCGCCCGCGCCGGCGCTCACAGCGCCCTGCCGCAGTTGCGCGGCCAACTCGTTCACCGTCGCGTCGTGCGACGCGCGGGCGAGCAGGAGCACGATGATCGTCATCGGCACCATCACGATCGGCACCGTGCGGTCGAACAGCACCTCGTGCCACGAGCGCGCCGGCTCCAGCGGCAGCCGCAGCCGCGTTCGCACCCACCGGCTGCGCGCCGCCCAGTCCGCCAGCACCGCATTGCCTACGCCGTTCAGCAGCTGCTTGAGCAGAAGCAGCAGGACGAACGCCGGCGACAGCGCCATCCACCAGCCGTAGGTCACCGCATCGAGCAGGGCGCCGCCGGTGAGCCAGAACAGAACGTCCGCCACCACCAGACTGCGCGTCCGCTCGGCCAGTCGCGAGACGACGAGCCCTTCTGTCGTGTACAACGCGGTGGCGACGAGCACGACTTCCGACACGGGGCTGACGCCGGCAAACGCAATCAGCGCCGACGCGATGCCGGGCACCGGTCCGAGCACCCGAAACGCGAAGAGCACGAAGACGCCGCCGACCAGAATCTTCGGCGCCTCGCCGGAAATCATCGGCAGCGGCACCAGGTTGAGCAGCCACCCGACGACGCCGCACGCAACGCCCATCGCAAGGCGCGCCACAGCGCCCCGCGTGGCGCTGGAGGAGTCGGCCGGTGCGGCGCCGCGCGAATCGGATGGCAGAGTCATGCGCTTGGATATTCGGCGCTGGCAGGCGCGGCGGCAACGGCTGGCCGATTCCACTATCTTCTTGCGGCCACCGCCTCACCGCGTCCCCCGCCCACCACCATGCGCACCTTCGCCCTCGCCGTCGCCCTGCTTGCTCCCGTCGCGCTCGCCGCGCAGCGCGTCGAGCCGGTGCGGTACGATGTCTCGTTTCCCAACGCCGTGCATCACGAAGCCGAGATCACGGTGCAGTTCAGCGGTGTGCGATCGGGCACGCTGGCGCTCCGCATGAGCCGCAGTTCACCGGGGCGATACGCCCTCCATGAATTCGCCAAGAACGTGTACGGCGTGCGTGTCGAGGACGGCGCGGGCCAGTCGCTCGCGGTGACGCACCCCTCGCCGCATCAATGGGACGTGGCGACGCCCGGTGGCACGGTGCGCGTGCGCTACACGCTCTTTGGCGACCGCGTCGACGGCACTTACGCCGGCATCTCGCTCGCGCACGCGCACCTGAACATGCCGGCGACGTTCATGTGGGCCCGTGGTTACGAGACGCGCCCGATGGAGGTGACGTTCCATCCCCTCGCCGGGTGGCGGCGGGTCGCCACGCAGTTGGCGCCGACCGCCGACTCATTGAGGTTCACGGCACCGCACCTGCAGTACTTCATGGACAGTCCCACCATGCTCGGCCCGCTGGTCGTGCGCAGTTGGACGGTCACCTCAGCCGGCCGCGCCGCCGAGTTTCGCGTGGCATTGGATCACGCGGGAACGGATGCCGAAGCCGACGCCTACGCGGACGGCGTGCGGCGCATCGTGCGCGAAACCGAAGGCGTGTGGGGCGAGTTGCCGGCGTTCGACTTCGGCCGGTACACGTTCCTGGCGGCGTATCTCCCGTGGGCATCGGGCGACGGCATGGAACACCGCAACTCGACGTCGCTCACATCGAGCGGGGCGCTGAAGTCGCGCGCCACGACGATGCTCGGCACCGTCGCGCACGAGTTCTTCCACGCGTGGAATGTTGAACGCCTGCGCCCCAAGTCACTCGAACCGTTCGACTTTTCCGACGCCAACCCGTCGTCGGAACTCTGGCTGGCCGAGGGCTTCACCTCGTACTACGGCGAGCTGATCATGACCCGCGCGGGACTCGTGCCCGCGCCGGCATTCATTGCCTCGGCCGGCGCCAACGCCGACGCGGTCGCCAACGCGCCGGGCCGCCGGTGGTTCAGCCCGGCGGAGATGAGCCAGCAGGCCCCGTTCGTCGATGCCGCCGTGTCGATCGATCCGCAGAACAAGGCCAACACGTTCATCTCGTACTACAGTTGGGGCGACGCCATCGCCCTCGGACTTGATCTCTCGCTGCGCGCGCGAAACGACACGCTGTCGCTCGACACCTTCATGCGCGCGTTGTGGAACGAGTTCGGCCGCGCGCAGGCGAACTACGCGCCGGCGAAGCCCTATCGTCTGGAGGACGCCCGTCGCGTGCTCGGCCGCGTGGCGAGCGACACCGCGTGGGCCAACGCGTTCTTCGCCCGTTATGTCACCGGACGCGAGGTCCCCGATTACGCCGCGCTCGCCGCGCGGGCCGGTATTGTGGTCCGCCCGGCGCACGCCGCCGCGGCGTGGCTGGGCGACACGCGGCTGGCGCCCAACGGCGCGCGCCTCGCGGTCGCCTCGCCGCTGCTGCAGGGCACGCCGCTGTACGCGGCCGGTGTGGAGCTCGGCGATCAGATCGCGCAGCTCGACGGCGCGCCGATCACGCGCGCGGCCCAGGTGGATTCCATCGTCGCCGCGCACCGGCCCGGCGACCGACTGCCGATTGTCTTCTTCAGCCGCGACGGCAGCCGACAGGCGGTGCTGACGCTGGCCGAGAACCCGCACCTCGAGTTCGTCCTTGGCGAAGCAATCGGGCAGCAGCCTACGCCCGCGCAGCTCGCCTTCCGTCAACGTTGGCTCGGATCCGCACGCAAAGACTGAAGCCCCTTCCTCACGGACACCTTCCATGCTTCGCCTTATCTCTCGCGCGCTGCTTTGCCTCGTTCCCGTCGTCGCGCTCGCCCAAGGCGCCGCGCCGGTCGCGGACCTCATCGTCACCAACGGGCGCATCTACACCGCCGATGACACGCGCCCCGTGGTCGAGGCAATCGCCGTCGGTGGCGGGCGCGTGCTGTTCGCCGGCAATGCGTCCGGCGCGATGGCGCTGCGCGGGGCGGCCACCAAGATGGTGGACCTCGGCGGACGCACCATGATTCCCGGGATGGTCGACGCGCACGGTCACGTCGCCGGACTCGGCGACGCGCTTCACATCGTCGACCTCACCGGCACGACGACGTACGACGAGGTCGTGGCCCGCGTCGCCGCGCGCGCCAAGAGCGTCCCCAAGGGACAGTGGGTGCTCGGCCGCGGCTGGGACCAGAACGACTGGGGGGATACGCGTTTCCCGACGCACGACAAGATGACGGCCGCCGTGCCCGATCATCCGGTCTACATCGTGCGCGTCGACGGCCACGCCGGCCTCGCCAACCTCAAGGCCATGCAAGCGGCCGGCGTGACGGCTGCCACGCAGGATCCCACAGGCGGGCATATCGAGCGCGCGGCGGACGGCTCACCCGCCGGCGTCTTCGTGGACAACGCGCAGGGGCTGGTGCGGCGTGCCATCCCGCGCCAGACGCGCGACGACGTGAAGGCGTCCATCGTGGACGCGGTAAAGGAAGCGCAGCGGTGGGGCCTCACGGGCGTGCATGACGCCGGCGCCGGGGCCACCGAACTGGAAGTGTACGAGGAACTCGCCAAGAGCGGTCAGCTGCACTTCCGCATCAACGCGATGATCAGCGACAACGCCCCCACCATTGACGCGTGGTTCAAGCGCGGCGCGCTCGCCGACGGCTACGGCGGCACGCTCTGGGTGCGGTCCATCAAGCTGTACGCCGACGGCGCGCTGGGTTCGCGCGGCGCCGCGCTGCTCGAACCGTATCGCGACGACCCCAAGAACACCGGCCTGCTAGTGTCGGCCCCCGCGCACATCCAGGACGTCGCGGCGCGCGCGCTCAAGGCCGGCTTTCAGGTGAACACGCACGCCATCGGCGACCGCGGCAACCGGCTGGTGCTCGACGCCTACGAGGCGGCGCTCAAGGCCAACCCAACGGCCGACCATCGATTCCGTGTCGAGCACGCGCAGATCCTGAGCTTCGACGACATTCCGCGCTTCGCCGCGCTCGGCGTCATCCCGTCGATGCAGGCGAGCCATCAGACGAGCGACATGTACTGGGCCGAGGCGCGGCTCGGCAGCGGCCGACTGCTCGGCGCGTATGCGTGGCGCTCCCTGCTCAACACCGGCGTCGTCGTCCCCAATGGCAGCGATTTCCCGGTTGAACAGGTGAATCCGCTCATCTCGTTCCACTCGGCCGTCTCGCGCCAGGACGCGCGCGATTGGCCGCCGGGGGGCTGGTATCCCGCCGAGCGGATGACGCGTGATGAGGCGCTGAAGGCGATGACCATCTGGCCCGCCTACGCCGCCTTCCAGGAGAAGGTCCTCGGTTCGCTGACGCCCGGGAAGTACGCAGACTTCGTGGTGCTCGACCAGGATATCATGCGCGTCCCCGCGGAACTGATCCTCAATACGAAGGTGCTCTCCACGTGGGTCGGAGGCGTGCGCGTCTACGCCGCGGCGCCGTGACCCCGGCGCAGCTGCCCGAACGGCAGCGATTCCTCGTGATCCGCATCGCCATGGCCGTCGGCGTGGCGACGTTCATCGTGGTCGCCGCGGTGCTGCATGGCAAAGGCCAGCTCGCCGCGCCGCCGGCGGCCACGCTCTCAAAGCTGAAGACCGCCATGTACGTGGCGGTCGGCGTCGCGGCCGCCATCGTGATGGCGCTGCGGCTGCGGATTGAGAGCGCGACGCCCGCGACGCGGCGCGCACTGGCGGTCATCGCGTGGGCGGTCGGCGAGTTTGCCGCGCTCTTTGGCGGTGTGCTGTTCCTGCTCGGTGGTGACTGGCGGCTGGTGCTGCCGGGGGCGCTCGTCTTTGCGATGAGTCTCGCGGTCGTGCCCATCCCGGAGTAGGCGCGTTAGCTCATCCACATCTTAACGGCCACAACCACCAGCACCACGGAGAACATCCGGCGGAGCGATGCGTCGGTCATGGCCTGCGCGAGTTTTGCGCCGAAGAACGCGCCGAAGAACAGCCCGAGCGCCACCCAGAGGGCGGCGCGCCAATCGAGATGTCCGCCCCGGTAGTACGACCACGCGCCGAGCGCCCCGACAGGGAGCAGCAGTGCGCCGAGCGACGTGCCAATGGCCGTCTGCAGCGGCAGCCGCGCGACATAGACGAGGGCGGGCACAATGATGATGCCGCCGCCAATGCCGAAGAGGCCGGCGAGTACGCCGGCCGCGAGGCCAATGATCATAAGCAGCGTCGAGTCCATGGCGTCCTTGAACGGGTGAAAAGGAATTCTCGCGGCACCGCGCGCCGGAAATCAGGTGTCGCTGACGGCTTGCACGCCCATTGCGGCGGTTTGCCGCCGCGCCCTCGTGTACAACCGCGCCGCGGCCTCGCGCACGCTCTGTTCCTTGTCTTCGAGGAGCTTCTGCAGCGCCGCCATGGCGGCGGGGGTCCGCGCCTCGCCCAGCGCTTCGATGGCGTGCAGGCGCAGCACCGGCGCGCGGCGACGCCGCAGCATGCGCTCCGACGGATTGGCGAGGGCAATCAGCTTCTGCACGCCCTCGGACGTCACGATCCGGCCGAGCGTCGCGACGAGCGCGAGCTGCACATCGAGCTCGTCCTCGGTGTCGACAAGCGGCAGCACGGCGGTCACCAGCCGCTCCTCGCGCCGCGCCTGGAGTCCGACCGCTGCCACCAGCCGCACCTCGGGAGACGTATCGTGCGCCGCGCGCGCCAGCGCGTCGGCGGCAAACGGCGAATCCTTGAGCGCCGTCAACGCGCGCGCGGCCGCCTGGCGCACGCGGGGGCGTTCGTCGCCCAGCTGCTCGCCGAAGAGACGATCCATGTCTGGGTGGCCCAGCTCGGCGAGCAGCGAGATCGCGCGCTCAACCATTGACGCGCGTTCATCGTCGAGCATCGCCACCAACGCGTCGTTCGTGCCGGGCAGACGGCGGAGCAGATCGAGGTAGAGCGCGCGCTCCTCGCCGTTCGACGCGCTCCCCGCACAGTCGGCGGCGGCCTCGGCGCCATCCTCGCCAAACCGCGCGAGCACCTGCTCGATCTCGGCGCGCCGATCCTCGGCCTCGAGATAGGTCATCGCGTAGGCACGCAGGAGCGTCGGCTTGGTAAGTCGGCGGAGCGTCACGACGAACTGCCGACGCATCTCGGAGTCCTCGGCGCACGCTTCGCACGCAAACATCGCCAGCACCAGACGAACGGAATCCGTGACCTGCCCGTCGCGCTGCGTCTGCTCGATGACCGTCTGCAGCGGCTCGAGCAGTCGGCGTAGGGTCAGCGGCTCGCTCGACGTGATCAGACGCTCAAAGATCTGGCGATGTTCGGGGCTGAGCCGCTGCGCGGCGTCGGGAAGCTGCTCAGCGAGCGGACGCGTCGGGACGTCACTCGGGGGTTCGACCGGAGCGAGCGGTTCCGATTCGGGAGTCGGCTCGGCCGATTCCGCGGTCGCCACAGGCGCATCGGCATCCGCGGTGCGCTCGGTGCTGCCGGTGGTCGCCTCGACCGCGGGAACGGGTTCCACCTCGGACGGCGCCTGCGGTACGCGTTCGGCGCCAGCGGCGGCCGCGCGCTCAACGGTGATCTCGTCCCAGTCGCCCGCACCGAGGGCAGCGACAAACTGCTCCGGTGAAGTGTTTCCTTGCGCTACCGCACCGAGCAGTTTGGCGAGCCGCTTGATCTGCTCCTGCTTGGCGTGATGCGCCACGCCAAGCCGTTCCACGCCAAGTCCAGCGAGCAGCGTCTGCACCGCCTCGAGCGCGGCACCCTCCGACTCTATTTCGTGGCGTCCGGCGCGCAGTTTGCCGCCCACCATGAGGAGTTCGACGGCACCGTGCTTGGCCGCGCCGCGCGCGGCCCGCAGGGCCGCCTTCTCGGCGCCGTGATCCACCGGATCGCGGGCGTAGAGCGCGACCAGAATTGACAGCTGGGTGGCGAACTCGACGTGGCGGTCCATGCAGGGGATCGTGAGGAACGCGGTTCTCTGGAATTCATTCTCCCGCTCGCCTAACATACGCGGGTCCCCCCCGTCCTCAACACCCATGACCGCAATGCGCGCTTCTGTCCGCTCGCGTGGCGCCGCCCTTGGCGCCGCCGTCCTGTTGCTCGCCGCGTGCCATCGTGCCGCGCCGACCCCCGCCAATCTCAGCACCCCGCCCGCCGCGCAGCTGCGCGAAGACGTGACGATCCTCGCCAGCGCGGCGCTCGACGGACGCGGGACCGGCACGGCTGGCAATGACAGCGCCGCCATGTTCCTCGCGCGGCGCTACAACGCGCTGCGGCTCGCCAGCATCGCGCAGGCCGACCGGCCGGCCTGCGCGTCCGGCGGCGTGACCGGCAAGGCCGAGTGCTTCATCCTGCCATTCACGGCGTCGGTGCCTGTGCGCAACGGCGCGCCGCGTCAGCTCAAGACGCAGAACGTCGCCGCGATCATTCCCGGCAAAGGTCCGCTCGCCAGCGAGTACGTGATTGTCGGCGCGCACTTTGACCACCTCGGCCGCGACTCCGCCAACGCGCGCGATCCGGAGAAGGGGCATGTGATGCACCCCGGCGCCGACGACAACGGGTCCGGAACAGTGGCGACGATGGAACTCGCGCGGCGTTTCGCCAAGCAGCCAACCAACCGCTCGCTGATCATCGTCAACTTCACGGGCGAGGAACTCGGCCTGCTCGGCAGCACGCAGTTCGCCGGCAATCTGCCGGTGCCGAAGGAGAAGGTGCAGGCCATGGTCAACCTCGACATGGTCGGCCGCATGAAGAACGACAAGCTGATCGTGTACGGGGTCCTCACGGCGCCCGAGCTCAAGGCCATCGTGGACAGCGCGAACCTCGCGCCCAAGCTCACGATCAACGCCGTCGGCGACGGTGAAGGGCCGAGCGATCACGCGGCGTTCTATCGCAAGGACCTGCCGGTTCTGCACCTGTTCACCGACTTGCACGACGACTACCACACCGCGCTCGACCTGGCCGACCGCCTCAATATCGACGGGCTCGTGCGCGTCACCGATTACACCGAACGCGTCGTGCGCGCGCTCGCCGACCGGCCGGGACGCCTTACGTTCCAGCGCGTGCAGACCGCGGGCGCCAACCGTCCGTCATCGCGCGCGGGGAGCGGCGTCTACCTCGGCACGGTTCCCGATATGGGCGCCGGCGATGTGAAGGGCATGCCGTTGTCCGGCGTGCGCCCCGGCAGCCCCGCCGAACAGGGCGGCCTGAAGGCCGGTGACATCATCGTCAAGTTCGGCGGCAAGGTCATCAACAACATCTACGATTACACCGACGCGCTGGGGTCGTTCAAGCCCGATGATGTGGTTGAAGTCGTCGTCAAACGGGGCGGTGACGAGGTGACGCTGAAGGTGACGCTGGGCAAGCGGGGGTAGGGCGATTCAGGATATGGACCTAGGATTGCGACACCGGATTTCGATCACGGATACCGATGCACGATCGCATATCGGTATCCAGAATCGTCGTCCTGAATCGCGATCTGCGGGTCCCCCCGTCCTTTCGCCGTTTCTAAGCAGACAATCGAGCGGTGGGTGAAGGGGTGAAAGTCCGAGCGTACTCGGCGGGCGTCAAGGGATAGCAGGCGTGGTGGGGGCGTTCGGTGTTGTGTTCCCGGCGCCAG
>JACPFW010000036.1 GCA_016182795.1 Gemmatimonadota bacterium | reverse complement strand
TCCATCGCCAATCAGCAGATACACCCAGCGGTCCGTCCTGCTGTAGAGCCACAGGTCGAGCATCGCCGTGAGCACCAGCTGATCCTCCGCCGTGTAGACAGTGAGTTCAACCCCGCCACTCTGCACCAGCGGCACTTTCAGCCTGCCGATCGTGTCGCGCACTTCGGGGAGGCTCAGCCCCTCGCCCACATACCGGCGCTTGCTGCGCAGACATTCAATGGAACAATCGACGACCGGCGGCAGATGTTCAGCGAGCGCATAGAGCAGCTCTATGCTGCGCTCCATCGGCGCTCCCACGCGCACAACGTGCAGGCCATCCTCGACGCGATCGCTGAAGACCGCCTCGCCCTGCCGGAATCGCTCGGCGACGCGCGTGGCCGGAGTGCGGTGGCGGAAAAGCATTACGCGCCGCCCCGCGCGAGGCGCAGCAACTCGTCACGCCGATTCAACGCCGGGTTCTCGATGACGGCGTCGAGCAGTCGCCGTAGCGTCGCGCCCAGCTCGGGCCCCTTGGGCACGCCGGCCAGCGCGAGATCCTCGCCGTCCACCTGCAGGTCGCCCGTCTCAATGGCGTCACGATACGCGATGCGCACGAGTCGGTGGTACGTCGCCCCGACGCGCGACGCGTACGGCGCGCGCCGCGCGCACCAGAGCGCGGCGTTCAGCCGCCACCAGCTCGCCGCCGCCGTGCGACCCACATCCGCCGCCCAACGGCGCAGTTCGGCGTCGGTTGGGCCGTCGGCGCGCGCCATCGCCGCGTCCACGACATCGCCCAGCCGCGCGCGCGCGTCGGCCAGCCGCGTGATCCACGTGGTGTCGTGATTGGAGAACTTGAGCGCGCGGCACGCCCGCTCGGTGCTCTGCCGCTGCTCCCCGAAGAAGAGCATGGCAAGGCGCAGTAGCTTGCGCTCGCCGGCACGCTTGCCGGCGGGGAGCGGCAGGAAGTCGAGTGCCGCAAAACGATCAGGCGGCGCCTCCTGCAGCAGCGGTACGAGCACGCGCAGGGCCCCGGCGTCGCGCCAGCGTGAGAGGGCCGCGCTGGGGCGTTCCACCTGTTCCATCGTCTTCTCGATCTCCTGCTTCACGCGCTCGGCGCTGAGCCGAGTGAGGAATGGGGCCGAGTTGCAGATCGCCTTCCACGTGGCCAGTTCAATTTCAAACCCAAACCGCGAAGCGAAGCGCAGGGCGCGCAGCGCGCGCAGGCGGTCTTCCTTCATGCGCGCGTCGGGATCGCCCACGGCGCGCACGATGCCGGCGCGCAAGTCTTTGCGCCCGTTGAACGGATCGCGCAGCTCGCCCGTCTGCGGATTGTAGGCGATGGCGTTGATGGTAAAGTCGCGGCGCGCGAGATCCTCCTCGAGCGACGCGCCAAACTCCACCTCGGCGTGCCGCCCGTCGGTCTTCACGTCGTGGCGGAACGTCGTCACCTCGTGCAAACGCCCGTTGGCGTCGAGCACCCCCACCGTGCCGAAGGCCAGCCCCACCGGCACCGTGCGCCGGAAGGTGCGCATCACCTCGGTGGGCGTTGCCGACGTCGCGAGATCCCAGTCCAGATGCGCGTGGCCCAGGAGCGCATCGCGCACGGCGCCGCCCACACACCAAGCCTCAAAGCCCGCCTTGCGGAGGCGAGAGGCAATCTCTTGGACTTCTTTGGGAGGGGTGAGGAGGGACACGGGGTGCGAGAGGAACGGGGAGGGGGTAGAGGCTTAGGTCGGAGGACTGGGAGAGGTGAAGGGGGATGGGATGAAAGTAGCATCTGGTGGACAATCCGCCCGACATCGTCGGCGACTCCAGCGCGCCCTACGCGGGGACGCGGGCGGCGATTTCCTCGCCGATGGCGAGGCAGGCGGTGGCCGCGGGACTGGGCGCGTTGAGCACATGCAGCGCGTTGGGACGCTCCATGAACTCGAAGTCGTCCACAAATCCGCCGTCCGGGCGCATGGCCTGCGCGCGCACGCCCACCGGGCCGGGGAGCAGGTCATCGCCGGTTACCTCGGGGACGAGGCGCTGCAGCGACGTCACGAACACGTCCTTGCTCAGCGACCGCTGCAGTTCGTAGAACGTGGTCGCCGAGTACTTGGCAATGAAGCGCCAGAGCCCCGGGAAGGTGAGCGCCGACGCGGCGTCGCGCGCATTGATCGCCCAGCGGCGGTACCCCTCGCGGTCGAGGGCGAGCACCGCGTTGGGGCCGCACTCCACCCCGCCCCGCGCGAGACGCGTGAAGTGAACGCCGAGGAACGGGAAGGAGGGATCGGGAACGGGGTAGATCAGACCCTTCACCAGATGCTGGCGGTCGGGCTTGAGTACGAAGTACTCGCCGCGGAATCCGACGATGCGCGTGGTCGGGTTCTCGCCGGCGAGCCGCGCGAGACGATCGCTGTGCAGTCCGCCGCAGGTGACCAGATAATCGGCGCGCAGCTCGTGCGCGCCCGCCTGCACGCGCCATCCGGCGCCATCGCGCGCAATGGACGTGACCGGCGCGCTGGCGTGCAACGCAACGCCGGCGGCGGCGAGATCGGCGGCGAGGGCATCAACCACGCCGCGGTAATCGACGATCCCTTCTTCGGGCACCTGCACCGCGGCGACGACGCGGACGTGCGGCTCGATGGCGTGCGCTTCGTTAGGGTCTAGCCAGCGCAGTCCCCGCAGCCCGTTCTGCTGGCCGCGCTCGAACAGCGCCTTGAGGCGCGGGATCTCGTCGTCGGTGGCGGCGACCACCAGCTTGCCGCAGACGTCGTGGACGACGCCGCGGTCACGGCAATACTGCTGCATCTGCGCGAGCCCGCGGCGCACGAGCCGCGCGCGCGCAGAGCCGGGTTTGTAGTAGAGGCCGCTGTGGAGGACGCCGCTGTTGTGCGTGCTCTGGTGCGCGCCGAACTGCGCTTCCTTGTCGACGAGCGCGATGTCGGCGGCGGCGAACCTCGCGCGCAGCGCGCGCGCGGTGGCAAGGCCAACCAGGCCGCCGCCGATGACGAGGATCTTCATTTAAACCAGCCGTGCATTGCGACCTCACGCGGCCGCGGGCTCCGCCGTCGCTATCCGCAGAGCACCGAGCCGCCGTTCACGTTCAGGATCTCGCCGGTGATGTGGCGCGCTTCGTCGGTGCAAAGGAAGACCGCCGGGAAGGCGATGTCATCGGGGGTCGCGACGCGGCCCACCGGGATGCCTGCCGCGATGCGCCCCTTGCCGCCGTCGGCGTACGGCACGTCGCACATCTCCGTGTCCACCCATCCGGGCGCGACGGCGTTGACCGTGATCCCCTGCTTGGCGACTTCGATCGCCACCGATTTCACAAAGCTAATCATCGCCCCCTTCGACGCGCCGTAGTCGCTGTGCATCGACTCGCCGCGCTGCCCCGCCGTGCTGGCGATCAGCACCACGCGACCGCCGGGATCCATCACCTTGAGCGCCGCACGCGTGCTGAAGAACATCGAGTCGACGTTCTCGCGCATCGTGCGCCGCCAGCGGTCGTCGGCCATGTCGGCGGCCGGCACTTCCTCCACCGGCCAGATGCCGGCGTTGCCGATGAACAGGTCGAGCCCGCCGAGCTCCTTGACGGCGTGCACGACCAGGCGCTCAGCGCCAACGGTGGTGCCGATGTCGCTGGCGAAGGCGGCGGCCTTCACGCCCTTCGCCTTGCACGCGGCCACGACCGCCTTGGCGTCCTTGGTGCGCTTGCGGTATCCGATGCAGACGTCCGCGCCGGCCTCAGCCAAGGCCTGGGCGATCGCGGCGCCAATGCCGCGAGATCCGCCGGTGACGAGGGCGCGCTTGCCTTTCAGCGAAAACATGCAGACTCCGATTGGTTTGGTGCGTCCTCAAAGCTAGCCAACCAAGCAGCCACTCGGCGAGCGCCGCCTTCTGACCGGGCTGGTCGCCGTCCGACGACTTGACGTGTTGATATAACAGCGTTAGGTTATCGAACTATGTTAGACAAAGATCAGAACTCCCCATCGCGCGCTCGACGCGACCGCGAGAAGGCAGACACTCGCCGGCGGATCCTCGAGGCGGCCCGCGAACTGTTCACGAAGCAGGGCTATGCCCAGTCCTCGATGCGCCGGATCGCCGACCAGATTGGCTACACCGCCACTGCCATCTACCATCATTTTCGTGACAAAGACGCACTGCTCAACGAGTTGTGCCTCAACGACTTCCGCGCTCTGAACGACGCGCTGCGGCATATGGATCAGATCGATGATCCGATCACAAAGTTGCGACTGATGGGACAAAACTACGTGAAGTTCGCCCTCGCCCACCCGCAGCAGTTCCGGTTCATGTTCCTGGTGGAGCGCCCGATGCCAGGTCCCGACTGCATAACCATTGATCCAACGGAAGACGGTTACGGCTTCCTCTTGGCGAACATCCGCGAGGCCATTGACCGCGGCCTCCTGCGCCCCGAGTACACCGACGCGGAGATGGTCGCCCAGGTCGTCTGGGCCGGTGTCCACGGCCTCTCGGCGATCCATCTGCACTCACCTGAGCGGCATCACCCCTGGCTCGACCTGAGAGACCCCGACGAGACCGCGAACGTGCTGACGGAAGTCCTCCTGAGAGGCCTCCTGCGCGAACAGCAGGATTGAGGCAATGGAAATGAAATTCCCACACACCCTCGCACTCGGCGTAGCAATCGCGCTGGTCACCACGAGCCGCCACGCCGAAGCGCAACTCATGCCAGCCCAGAACATCAAATCCACCCAGCCCCAGCACCACACCCTGCCTCTTTCCCAGCACCACAGTCTGCCTCTTCCCCTGCACCAAGCCAGTTCTCCGCTGGACTCAATCGCCCGCCTGGCGCTGGCAAGGAATCTCACGCTCCAACAGGCAGGAGAGGCGGCAAGACAAGGCCGTCTGTCCGTAGCACAGGCGCGCGGAATGTTTCTCCCCTCGCTCTCAGTTGACGCCCGCTACTCAGAGATGGATGGTGTCGTCGATCTCGGCGACGTGATCAATCCCGCCTACGCCGCGCTCAATCAGGTCATCGGTCAGCCGCGCCGCGCGATGCGCGACCTGCGCGGCGCCGAGCTGGCCGCCGCCAAGCGGCGGCTCGATGCCGACGCGCGCGTGGCGTACCTGAACTACGCGCGCGCCGCCCGCGCGGTGGACATCTACGACGCCGCGCTCACGACGGTGCGCGAGAATCAGCGAGTCGCCGAGCGGCTCGTGGGGGCCGGCTCCACAACGGGCGATGCCGTGTATCGCGCGCGCGCCGCGGTGGCCGAGGTGCAGCAGCAGCGCGCCGAGGCCGCTAGACTGCGCGACGCCGCGCTGGGGCAGCTCAACCTCCTGCTCGATCGCGACCCGGGCACGCCTGTGCCGGCGCTCGACGACGCGTCGCTCCCCGAGCCGCGCCCGCTGACGCTCGACGAGGCGCTGGCCGCGTCTCAGCGTCGTGAGGAGCGCGTGCAGGTGGAGGCTGGTTCAGCCGCCGCCCGCGCACAGAGCCGCGCGGCGACAGCGGGGTTCCTGCCCAGCGTGGCCGTGGCCGCCGACTACGGCGTGCAGGGGGCCGAGTATCACTTTGACCGCGCGCACGACGTGGCGATCGCCAGCTTCGTGCTGCAGTGGAATCTGTTCAATGGCGGGCAGGACGCGTCGCGGCGCCAGCAGGCGGCGGCGCAGCAGCGCGCCATGCAGTACAAAGCGCGCGAGGCCGACCGGCTGATTGCGCTCGACGTGCGCACCGCGTTCGATGCGGTGAGCGTGGCGCGCGAGGGGCTGGCCGCCGCGCAGGCGCGCGTGGACGCGTCGCGCCGTGCCTTTCAGATGGTGGACCGCCGATTCGGTGAGGGGCTCGCCCCCCACCTGGAGTGGGCCGACGCGCGGTCGCAGCTCACGGCCGCGGAGTTGAATCTCGTGATGAGCCGCTACGCGCTCGTTGCGCGCTACGTGGACCTTGAACGCGCCGCGGCGCTGAGGGCAATAGAATGAACGGCCAGTCTGCTGTGCTCCGGCGCGCACTCGCCGCCGGCGTCGTCTTCGCCGTCGCGTGCGGCGGCAGCGCCGAAGGACGCGGCGCGCCTCCGGAAACGGTGATCCCGGTGCAGATGGCCGACGTCGCCCCCGCGGGGCAGGCGTCGTCCGTCAGCGTGTCGGGCGTGCTCGGCGCCAAAGACGAAGTCACGCTGTCGTTCAAGATTGGCGGCATCGTGGGGCGCGTGATGGTGGACGACGGCGCCACTGTGCGCCGCGGGCAGCGGCTCGCCGCGCTCGACCAGCGCGAGATTGACGCGATGCTCGCCAAGGCGAGCGCCGGCGCGGAGAAGGCGCGGCGCGATGCGCTGCGGGTGGAGCGACTGTTTCGCGATTCGGTAACCACACTCGCGCAGATGCAGGACGCGCAGACGGCGCGCGACGCCGCCGAGGCCGACTTGCGCGCCGCGCGCGTGAACAAGGAATACGCAACGATCAACGCGCCAGCCGACGGCGTGGTGCTGCTGCGCATCGCCAATGCCGGGCAGATGGTGGGGCCCGGCACGCCGGTCATCCAGTTCGCCTCGCGCGGGCGTGGGTCGGTACTGCGCGCCGGCGTCCCCGACCGCGATGCGGTGAACGTGCGCGTCGGAGATGCCGCCGACGTCACGTTTGAAGCGGTGCCCGGAAAGGTGTTCAAGGGGCGCGTCACACAGGTGGGGGCGGCGGCCGATCCGCGCACCGGGCTGATTACGGTGGAGATCGCGATTGACGGCGTGGCGTCGCTTCCATCGGGCCTGGTGGGACGCGCCGTCATTTCGGCGAAGGGGCGGGCCTCGAGCGGCGTGTTCGCGATTCCGCCCGAGGCGCTGGTGGAGGGCGACAACGCGCGCGGCACGATCTTCACCGTGGATGCCTCGGGACAGCGCGCGCGCCGCGTGGCGGTGACGCTGGTGGGGCTGCAGGGCGAGCGCGTACTCGTGCGCGGGCTTGACGGCGTGTCGCGCGTCGTGCGCAGCGGTGCCGTCTGGCTGACCGACAGCGCGCGGGTGGAGATCAAGCCGTGAAGCTTGCCGAGTTCTCCGTCAGGCGCTGGCAGTTCACGATCCTCGTCTTCCTGATGCTCGTCGCCATTGGCGTGGCGAGCTGGCGGCGCATTCCGCGCGGCGAAGATCCGGTCTTCCCGATCCCGACGTTCATGATCATCGCCGTGTATCCTGGGGCGAGCCCGATCGACATGGAACAGTTGGTCGTGGACAAGATCGAGGACAAGCTGGGCGCGCTGGAAAACGTGTGGAAGCTGCACGCCAGCGCGCAGGACGGGCTGGCGACGATTCGCCTGGAGTTCGAGCCCAGCGTCGATGCCGACCGCAAGGAAGACGAGGTGCTGCGCGAGATGAACGCCCTGCGCCCCGAGCTGCCGAGTGGGCTGGCCCGTCTGCAGATCATCCGCGCATCGGCGACGAACGTGAGCATCCTGCAGGCCGCGCTGGTCAGCGAGACCGCGCCGTACGCGCAGCTCGATTCGCTCGCCAAGCAGTTCGAAAAGCGGCTTGAGCGCTTGGGAACCATCAAGAAGGCGGAGCGGTGGGCCGCTCCCGAGCGCGAGTTGCACGTGTCGCTGAATCTCGACAAGCTCGCGCGCGCGGGGATCCCACCCCTGCAGGTGATGCAGGCGATCGGGAGCGACAATGTGTCGATTCCCGGCGGCAGTGTGGACGCCGGGACGCGTCAGTTCAACCTCGTGCCGCAGGGGCGGTACCGCACCGTGGAGGAAGTGCAGCAGACAATTGTCGGCGGTTCGCGCGCCGGCGTGGTGCGCCTGCAGGATGTGGCCGATGTGCGCTGGGGGTACGCCGATCCCACGCATATCGGCCGGTGGAGCGGCCAGCGCGCCGTCTTCGTGACGGCGGCGATGAAGGAAGGAGCGAACATCGCGACCGCCAAGCAGGAGATGTGGCCGGTGCTCGATGAACTCGAGCGCGCCCTTCCCCGTGGCGTGACGCTGGTGCGCGGGTTCGATCAGGCGGCCAACGTTGACCGCCGCCTCTCACGGCTGGGCTTCGACTTCGCCATCGCCATCGGGCTGGTGCTGCTCACGTTGCTTCCGCTCGGCCCGCGCGCGTCGGCGATCGTGATGACGTCGATCCCGCTCTCGCTCTCGATTGCCGTCGCGCTGCTCGATGTGACGGGGTACAGCATCAACCAGCTGTCGATCGTTGGCTTCGTGATCGCGCTCGGTTTGCTGGTGGACGACTCCATTGTCGTCGTCGAGAACATCTCGCGCTTCCTGCGCGCCGGTCATACTCGTCGGCAGGCGGCGGTGCAGGCCACGCGGCAGATTGCCGTGGCGGTGATGGGAGCCACCGCGACGCTGATCTTCGCCTTCCTGCCGCTCATCTTCCTCCCTGGCCTGCCGGGGCGGTACATGCGGTCGCTCCCACTCGCGGTGGTATACGCGGTGCTGGCTTCGCTGTTCGTGAGCTTCACGATCGTCCCGTGGCTGGCGAGCCGCATCATGCCGGCCACGAGCGAAAAGCGCGGCAACCGGTGGCTGCAGCTGCTGGAGAGCGGCATTCAGGGGACCTACGCGCCGCTGCTGCACCGTGCGCTGGCCAAGCCGCATCACACGCTCGTCTTCTCGGCCATTCTGATTGCCAGCTCGCTGGCGCTCGTGCCAGTGGTCGGCTTCTCGCTCTTCCCCAAGGCAGGGACGCCGCAGTTCCTCGTGAACATCGAGATGGCCGACGGCACGACGATTGCCGCCACCGACTCAGTGGCGCGGCGCGTCGAGCGCGTGATTCTCGCCGAGCCCAATACGCGCGGAATCTTCACCAATGTCGGCAAGGACAACCCGTTCGTCTATTACAACACCGTGCCGCGCGCGGAGTCGGGGAAGATCGCCCAGCTCTTCGTGCTGCAGCACACGTACAAGCCGCGCGAGACGCCGCAGATGATCGACAGCCTGCGCGCAACGCTCGCACAGATTCCCGGGGCGCGCATCGAGGTGCGCGAATTCGAGAACGGACCGCCAATTGACGCGCCGGTCGCGATGCGCATCGAAGGGCCGGACCTCGACTCCCTGCGCGCGCTGTCGGCGCGCGTCGAGCGGGTGATGGCCGCCACACCGGGCACGCAGTATGTGCGCGACCCGCTTGCCGTCTCGCGCACCGACCTCGCCCTGCGCGTCGACCGGCAGAAGGCAGGCCTGCTGGGGGTCGCCACCCTCGAGCTGGACCGCACGGTGCGGCTCGGCGTCGCCGGGCTCGAGGCGGGCAAGTTCCGCGCCGGCGACGGCGACGAGTATCCGATCACCGTGCGCGTGCCGCGCGACGGACGGCCGACGAGCGAGATCCTCGACCGCATTCAGGTGGCCTCCACTACGGGGGCGATGATTCCGCTCAACCAACTCGCACAGGTCGGATTCCGCGGCTCGCCGAATCTCATCACCCACTACAATCAGGTGCGGTCGGCGACGGTGACGAGCTACGTGCGCACCGGCTTCAACACTGACCGCGTCACCAAGCAGGTACTCGCCACGCTCGACACGATGCGCCTGCCGTCGGGCTACCGGTTGGTGCCGGCGGGGGAGATCGAAAGCCGCGAGGAAAGCTTCAGCGGCATCGGCAATGCGATCATTGTCGCCGTCTTTGGCATCCTCGCCATTCTCGTGCTCGAGTTCCGCACGTTCAAGAGCACGCTGGTCGTCGCCTCGGTGATCCCGCTCGGCATCGTCGGCGGCGTCGTCGCGCTCTGGCTGAGCGGCAACACGCTGAGCTTCGCGGCGATGATCGGCTTTGTGGCGCTGATCGGCATCGAGATCAAGACGTCCATCCTGCTGGTGGACTTCACCGATGAACTGCGTCGCCAGGGCCTCCCGCTCGACGACGCCATCCAACGCGCCGGCGAGGTGCGCTTCGTGCCGATCGTGCTGACGTCGATGACCGCGATCGGCGGGATGCTTCCGCTCGCGCTGCAGGGGTCGAGCCTGTATTCGCCGCTGGCGTGGGTGATTATTGGCGGGCTGGTGTCGTCTACGCTCATCGCGCGGTTGGTGACGCCGGTGATGTACCGACTGCTTGCGCCTAAGCTTGAGTTCACGAGTGAACATCCGATACCGCCACGGAACGAGGAGGGGGTAGGGGCGTAGGGACGAGGGAGGAGTACATATAAGGAGGGACGAGAGGGGCGCGGCTCACAGAGCCGCGCCCCTCTCCCATTCCTCCTCATCAGTACCCATATCCCGTTCCTGAGCCCCTACCCCCTCCCCGTTCCCTGCCCCTTCACTCGTCGCGTTCCGCTTGCTCGCAGATGTAATGCTGAATGCAGAGCTGAATCTCCTGCGCTCGATCCGTGCGATCTGTCGGAATCACAATGCAATGATCGACCAGCACCGCCAACGGTCCCCCTCCCTTTGCGCTCAGGGCCAGCGTGGCGACGCCCTTGGCCTCGGCGGCTTCGGCGGCACGCAGAAGGTTGGGGGAATTGCCGCTGGTCGTGTGAAGGATCAGCAGGTCGCCGGGCTTGCACAGCGCCTCCACCTGCCGGGCGAAAATGGAATCGAAGCCATAATCGTTGCCGGCGGCGGTGAGCAGAGAGGTGTCGGTGGTCAGCGCGACGGCGGGGTACGCGCGGCGCTCCTTCTTGTACCGGACCACATACTCGGTGGCCATGTGCTGGGCATCGGCCGCGCTGCCGCCGTTGCCGCAGAAGAACAGAGTGCCGCCATTGGCGAGCGTCGTGCGCACCATCTCCACCGCGCGCTCGATGGCGGGGGCGAGTTCGGTGGCGCTCTGCGTGGCGAGCGCGGCGAGTTCGGTTAAATGGCGCATACTCGAAGGTAGATGGTTGCCGCTACTGCGCCAGCTTGGCGATGCTGCGCATCGCCTCGTCGGCCAGGAACGTGAACGACTCGGGCTCGTCGGCGGCCGCTTCGAATGCATACGTCACGCACGCGTCGGCGGCGAGCAGGTCAACCGCCGCGTCGCGGCATGACGGCGTCTGCGACAACACCCCAGCCATCAGCATCCCGCTCGCAATCAGCATCGCGTGGGAAGGAGGAAGGGACTCCCACTCCGGATGCTCGGCGACGAGCTGGGAGAGGCGTTGCCTCAAGGCCTCAGGGGCCTCGGGGCTTCGGTGATCCAGCCAGCGTTGGAGAGTGGGCATCGACGAGGTGAAGGAGGATTGGGGCATGGAACGAAGGAGGAGGTAGGGGCTTAGCGAGGCGGGTTGGGATACGGAACGAGGAGGGAGTCCATCTCGTCCCCCTTCACCACTCCCTTGTCCCAACCCTACGCCTCTACCCCCTCCCCGTTCCGTCAAAGGCTCTTCGCAACAATCTCCCTCGCGCCAGCCAAGGCGACCTTAAGCGCCTCTTCATCTCCTAGCCCCGCTTGTGCCATATGCGGCTTCCCGCCCCCGCGACCACCCGCAAGAGCAGCGATATCCTTCACCAGCGCCCCCGCATTCACGTTCTTGGCGCGCAGCGCATCGCCGACCACCACGAGCAGCGTGCCCTTGCCGTCAGTGAGCGCGCCGAGCACCGCGACTCCATCCGGCATCGCTTCGCGAACCGCATCGCCGAGCGTCTTGAGCGCATCCACATCCTCCGCGTCGGTCATCGCGATCGCCACCCTGGCGCCGTTCACCGACTCGGCGGCGCTGACGATGCCCTGCACCACACTGCCGCCGCCGCTCCCCTTAAGCGCTTCCTCGAGCTTCTTCTCCAGCGACTTCTTCTCGCCGAGCAGCGCGTCGAGCCGCTTGCTGATGGCGTCGATGCCCGCGGCGTGCACGTTCACCTTGAGCTTCTCGGCGATCCCTTCGAGCGCCCGCTCCTTGTCGCGCAGCGCTTCAAAGGCCTTTGGGCCGGTGAGTGCCACGATGCGCCGCACGCCGGCGGCGACGCCCTGCTCCTGCACGATGCGCAGCGCGGCAATATGCCCGGTGTTCTTCACATGCGTGCCGCCGCACAGTTCCACGCTGAAGCCGGGCACCTCGACCACCCGCACGACATCCCCGTACTTCTCGCCGAACAGCGCCATCGCGCCGCCGGCCACCGCGTCGGCGTACTTCTTCTCGGTGATCGTGACCGGGACACTCTCCCAGATCGCGTGATTCACCCAGCGTTCGATCTCCTCGAGCTGTTCGGGCTTGATGGGCCCGTGATGCGTGAAGTCGAAGCGCAGGCGGTCGGGCTCCACCACGGAGCCGGCCTGATGCACGTGATCGCCGAGCACCTTGCGGAGCGCGGCGTGCAGCAGGTGCGTTGCCGTGTGATTGCGCTCGGTGTCGCGGCGGCGGCTCCCCGGCACGCGCGCGGTGGCGGCGCCAAAGTGGAACTCGCCCTCGAGCGTGCCGATGGCCGTCACGCGGCCGTCGATCTTCTTGACGTCGTCCACGGTCACGCGCCAGCCGGCCCCTTCAATCGTGCCGCGGTCGCTCACCTGCCCGCCGCTCTCGGCGTAGAACGGCGACTCGCGCAGCATCACCGCGAGCCGACCGTCGGCCAGATGGCGCACGGCGGCGACGTCCGTCTCGATCGTCGTCACGTCGTAGCCGACAAATCGCCCGTGCGCGGCGTCGCCCGACGCATGCTCCCACTGCGACACATCACCGAGGTCGTCGGCGACGACCGCGATCTTCTTGCTGCGGCGCTCCTCCTGCGACTGCAGGCGCTGGGCCTGCAGCGACTGCTCGAAGCCGGCGATGTCCACCAGATAGCCGCGCTCGCGGGCCATCAGCTCGGTGAGATCGATGGGGAAGCCAAACGTGTCGTACAGGCGGAACGCGTCGTCGCCGCTTATCGTACCGCGAATCGACGTCGACCCCTGCGTGCTGCCAGTCGGCGCCAGCGACTCGAACCGCTCGAGCCCGCCGCCGATGGTCGCGAGGAACCGCTCCTCTTCGGCCTTCGTCGTCTCGATGATGTGCTTCCGGCGCACCTTCAGCTCCGGATAGACGTCGTGCATCATGTCGATGACCTTGTCCACCACGTGCACGAGCGTCGGCTCGCGCCGGCCCAGCAGCCAGGCGTGGCGCACCGCGCGGCGCAGGATGCGGCGCAGCACATAGCCGCGCCCTTCGTTGCTCGGGAACACGCCGTCGGCCAGCAGGAACGCCACCGCGCGCGCGTGGTCGGCGATCACGCGGAACGACGCCGGATCGATCTCACGGCCGTCGGGACCGCTCGCCGTGCCGACGCCCTGCCCCGGACGGTACGGATAGGTGATGCCCACCACCTTCTCCACCCGCTCGATGAGCGGAAGGAACAGCGCGGTGTGGTAGTTGTTGGTGACGCCGCTGAGCACGGCGGCGATGCGCTCGAGTCCCGCGCCGGTGTCGACCGACGGCTTGGGCAGGGGAACCATCGTGCCGTCCGCCTGCCGGTCGAACTGCATGAAGACGAGGTTCCAGATCTCGAGGAATCGTCCGGCCTCGGCTCCTTCGACAAACGCGTCGAGCGAGTAGTCGGTGAGATCGGTGCGCGTCCATTCGCCGTGCGCGTCCTTGGGGAACGCCCAGTCCCTGGCGAGGTGCGCGAGGTCCACGTAGATCTCGCTGCACGGTCCGCACGGGCCCGTATCGGCCATCTGCCAGAAGTTGTCCTTGGCGCCGAGTCCATAGATGCGCGTTTCGGGGATGCCGGTCACTTCCTTCCAGAGCTGGCGCGCCTCGTCGTCCTCGTGGTACACCGTCACGCGCAGATGCTCGGCGGGGATCTTCAGGACGTCGGTGACGAACTCCCAGCCAAAGCGAATCGCGTCGCGCTTGAAGTAGTCGCCGAACGAGAAGTTGCCCAGCATCTCGAAGAACGTGTGATGCCGGGCGGTGTGCCCCACCTGCTCGAGGTCGTTGTGCTTGCCGCCGGCGCGCACGCATTTCTGCGACGTGGTGGCGCGGCGATTTCCGTCGGGCGGGTCTTCCATGCCGAGGAAGATCTTCTTGAACTGCACCATCCCCGCGTTGGTGAACAGCAGGGTGGGATCGTCACCGGGAACGAGCGACGAGGAGGGACGAACGACGTGCGCGTTGCGCGCGAAGTAGTCGAGAAAGGCTTGGCGAATGGCAGAGGCGTGCATAGGGCAGAAATCTAGCTACCGAGGCACTACTTGGAACGGGGAGGGGGGAGGAACCCTACTGCCGGAACGGGGAGAAGGGCTGGGACACGGAAATGTGGAACGGGAGGCAGACCGAGCGAGGGGAGCGAAGCCCTGAGCGCGTCCCTCCTCGCTCCTCACTTCACTCGTCCCCTAGTCCCGGCCCTCCTGCTCGTTCCAATGCAGTTGATCCGACCCCTCCCCTGCGCAATCTCGGGATACGGACCTACCTTTTACGCATGCGGACAAAAGCACTCATCCTCTGGCTCGACGCCACAGTCGCCGCCGTCGCTCTTGCGGTCGTGATCGGCGGGATCACCCGCCTCACCGAGAGCGGACTCTCGATTACCGAGTGGAAGCCCATTTCCGGGGTGCTCCCGCCGATGACGGCGGCGGCATGGGGCGACGCCTACGCGCGCTTCCTGCAGATTCCGCAGGCGCAGACGGTGCACGCGGGGATCACCCTCGAGGCCTTCAAGGGGATCTTCTGGTGGGAATGGGTGCACCGCATCGCCGCTCGGCTCGTGGGGCTGGTGATTGCGGCGCCGTTCTTCTGGTTCTGGGCCAAGGGGCAGATCCCCCCCACCCTGCGCACGCGCCTCGCCTCGCTCCCCGTGCTGGTGCTCGCCCAAGGTGCCCTGGGCTGGTACATGGTGAGTTCGGGGCTCAGCGAGCGCGTGAACGTCAGCCAGTACCGTCTGGCGGCGCACCTCGGGCTCGCGCTGGTGATCCTCGTGGTCGCGCTGTGGACCTCGGCGTCGCTGCGGGCGGCGGTCGCGCGCGCGGCGGGCACGGAGGCGCCGAACGAGGCGGCGCGCTCCACCGCATTCAAACGCGCGCGGTGGGCGCTCATCACCGACCTGTTCGCCATCTGGACGTTCCTCGTGATCCTGAGCGGCGCGTTCGTGGCCGGCCTGCGCGCGGGGAAGATCTATAACACCTTCCCGCTGATGGGCGGCCAGATCGTGCCGCCCGGGTACGGTTACCTCGACGGCTTCTTCACCAACGCGTTCGAGAATCCGGCCGCGGCGCAATTCCACCATCGCGTTCTCGCCATCTTCACGGTGTTCGTGGCAATCGGCCTCTGGCTCTGGGTGAGCGCGTCAACGAGCGCGCCGGCGCGGGTGGTGCGCGCCCAGCGCAACGTGGCGATCGTGGCGTGCGTGCAGGTGACGCTCGGCATCGCGACCCTGCTGATGGCGGTTCCGATCGCGGTGGCCGCAGCGCACCAATTGACGGCGGTGGCCCTGCTCGGCGCGACCGTGCTCAGCGCGCACGCAGCGCGCTACGCGTCGGACCTGTAGGTCGCGAGCACCGTGCGCAGCACCGCGGCGATGTCATTGGCATCGTAGCCGCGGCGCGCCAGGTAGCCATAGAGCCGACGCTTGACGGTGTCGGCGTCCTGCCCGCCGAGCATCGCCAGCTTCTTGCGCGCGGCGGCTTCGAGGAGGGCGCGTTCGTCCACCGACTCTTCCTCGAGCACCTCGGCGATGGCGGCGTCAGCCTGCTGGCGATCGACGCCGCGGCGCGACAGCTCCTGCGCGAGACGCCGCTTGGACATGCCCTTCCCCAGCGCGCGCGAGCGGGCGAAGGCGCGGGCGAACTGCGAGTCGTCAATAGCGCCGATCTCGGTGAGCCGCTGCACGGCGTCGGTGACGTCGGCGCGGTCGAAACCGCGCTGCAATAGCCAACGCTCCAATTCGTGGGCGCTGCGGGCGCGGCGCCCCAGCGCGGCGGCGGCGCGGTCGAAGGCCTCAAGCTTGCGCGCGGCCACGAGGAGCCGTTCGCCGTCGGCCTCGCTGATGGTCTTGCCGACGGCGAGTCTGCTGTCGTGCAGGTAGGCCGCATTGACGATGGCCACGCTCTTGCCTTCGATGAGCACGGCGTAGCGCCCCGGCTTGCGCGGGTTCTCGCGCAGCGCGGTGACGGTCCCGGAGACTGCAGACGGGAAATGGCCGCCGGCGTTGTCCGCCTCGTCCTCGCCCCCCGCCGGTACCGTGGTTTTCGGTTTGGCCCAACTGAACATCACGTGGACTCCTGCACTGCTGATATGAATCTGCGACTTGGCCCGTTCATGCGGAACGGAGGGGGAAAGCGAAGCGCCGAGGGGCCACCCAGGTGCAGATCGGGGATTCCGGGCCCCGGCCGTACACCAAGATCGACCCCCCGGCGTCTTCGTCGGGGCTAACCAACGCCCCTAGTCTTCCACCGCCTCCTCGCCGTTCGGCTGGAGACCGATGCCAAGCAGCTCCTTGACCTTTGCTTCGATGTCGAGCATCACGGCCGTGTTGTCCTTGAGGAACATCTTCGCGTTCTCACGTCCCTGCCCGATGCGCTGGTTGTTGTAGCTGTACCAAGCGCCCGACTTCTCGATGATCCCCGCTTCGGCGCCGATATCGACGAGGAGCGAGACATGCGAGATGCCTTCGGCGTACATGATGTCGAACTCCGCCTGCTTGAACGGCGGGGCGACCTTGTTCTTCACGACTTTCACGCGCACGTGCGAGCCGATGACGTCTTCCTTTTCCTTGACCGGGCCGATGCGACGGATGTCGAGGCGCAGCGAGGCGTAGAACTTGAGCGCCTTGCCGCCCGTCGTCGTCTCCGGGTTGCCGAACATGACGCCGATCTTCTCGCGGAGCTGGTTGATGAAGACCACGGACGTCTTGGAGCGGGCGATGGCGCCGGTCAGCTTGCGCAGGGCCTGGCTCATGAGCCGTGCCTGCAGGCCGACGTGCGAATCGCCCATCTCGCCCTCGATTTCCGCCTTCGGCACCAGCGCGGCGACCGAGTCGATGACGACGATGTCCACCGCGCCCGAGCGCACGAGAATCTCGCAGATCTCCAGCGCCTGCTCGCCCGTGTCGGGCTGCGAAACGAGAAGTTTGTCGACGTCGACGCCGAGCTTCTTGGCGTACTCGGTGTCGAGCGCATGCTCGGCGTCGATGAAGGCCGCGGTGCCGCCCGTCTTCTGCGCGTTGGCGATGACGTGCAAGCAGAGCGTCGTCTTGCCCGAGGACTCCGGCCCGTAGATCTCGGTGATGCGACCGCGCGGAATGCCGCCCACGCCGATGGCCGCGTCGAGATTGATCGCTCCGGTGGGAATGGACTCAACGCGCACCGCAGCACGGTCGGCGCCCATCTTCATGATGGCGCCCTTGCCGTACGACTTTTCGATCTGCGCGATGGCGAGACCGAGAGCCTTCTTCTTTTCGTCTTGCTGCGCGGCGGAAACGGCCATGAACTCCTCGAGCGAACTGGGGCCAACGGCCCGTGGAAGGAATCTATCCAGCGAATTCGCTGGTGCTATCCCCGAACAGAAAACGAAAATCGACTCCCGAACAAACTACGAAGCGCGATAGTTTTGGCAAGGGGGAAGGGGCAGAGAATTGGTGGTAACGTGTTTGCAAACAACGACTTATCAACAGACGCCGCAACTCGTTGCGAAGGCTCGGTTTATGCGGTCTGCTTGGCTACACCGCGACGATCTGTGATGCGCTCGCGACTCCGTACTGTCACTAATTGTTACATCAAAAATGCCGATTCAATGTGCCGGACCCAGACGGTGGAGTCGCGCAGGAGCACGCCGATGACATCGAAACGATAGGCGTTGGGTTCGGTTCCCTGGTGGCGCGCAATCCATTCGCGCGCACTGCGCACGAGCGAGCGCTGTTTCTGCGCATGCACGGCTTCAACGGGATCACCGAATTCCATTGCCGATCGCGTCTTCACCTCGACGAACGCGACGACGCCATCGCGCTGCGCGACGACGTCGATGTCGCGGTGGCCGCTGCGCCAGCGGCGCGCGAGGACGGTGTAGCCGTGGTGTTCGAGCCAGCGGGCGGCGATGCGCTCGCCGAGTTCGCCGAAGTCGTTCGTCGCTTTGGTCATGGCGCGAGTCTAGTTCGGCGCCGTCGGTCGCGTGTCACCGATTTCGTGCGATGAGGAGCGTTCTCACGCGGGCGACGGGCGGCAGGCCCGCATCACCGGTAGGCGCGGCAGGCCCGCACCACCGTCCTCGCAGGCTCTCGGACCCTACGGCCGCGCTGCGCGCGCCGTCTATGGGTCCTGCGGCCGCCTGCGCGGCCGGTGATGCGGGCCTGCCGCTTGGGGGGACGGGAGAGTGAACGGCGCGAGCGGCCTCAGTTCTGCACCAGAGTTGCCGAGACTCCATCCGAGGGCTCCGTCGCACCCGCGACGCTCGGTCGGGAGGATCGATGACATTCCGCGCAGGTGCAGTGCTCGCGGCGCCGCTCGCCGCGATGCTCACGTTGGCCACGCCCATCGGCGCGCAGGTCACGCTGTCCGGGGACGCGTCGCTGCGGAGTGAGTATCAGGCCCGCGGTCTGACCACCACCAACCGTCCCGTCGTGCAGTCAACGGCGCGCCTCTCGTCCATCCTGCGCGGCGTCGAGCTGGCCGCCAGTCTCTGGGCGAGCGTCGAGGGCGGGCGGTACAGCAACCCCGCGTATCACATCAGCGAGAACGGCGGCGCCGGCGTCCGCGTGGCCGAGTGGAACTTCGTCGGCGAAGCCACCGTGCCGCTCGGCCGCGTGCGAGTGACGCCGGGTGTGCTGAGCTACGTCTTCCCCAACCGCACCGGCACGACGTCGGAGAGCAACACGGTGGAGTTGTTCGTCACCGCCGAGGTGAACACCCCGCTCTCGCCGACGCTCAGCCTCTGGCGAGACATTCACGCCGTACGCGGCACCTACGGCGAACTCGGGGTCACGCACGACGTAGGTCCCTTGAGCTTCGCCGCGATCGCCGGCCTCAACTGGAGCCAGAGCGTCGGCGATGGCGGCGCCTTGGGCTACTACGAGCGCCGCGGTCTCACGCATACCGAGTGGTCGGTGGCGACGGCGTGGCAAGTCGGCACGCTCAACGTCTCCCCCAGCGCGCACCTGGTCTACGGCCGCGATCCCACCACGCGGCTCATAAGACCAACCCAACGCGCCGGCTCGAAGCTCTGGATCGGCACCACCGTCGCGTGGGAGCGCGAGTTGGGCAAGGCACGCGGAAACCCGTAAGCGCTCGCCCGTCCCCCAAGCGGCAGGCCCGCGTCTGCGTCCGCGCAGGCGGCCGCCGGAGCTAGAGCCCCGTCACTCCTCGCGGTTGCCGCAGATCCGGTCGAGATCGTCGAGCCCCACCAGCACGTCGCGCGGCTTGGAGCCGTCGGGCGGGCCGAGCACCCCGGCGAGGTGCAGCTGGTCGATGACACGCGCGGCGCGGCCGTAGCCGATCTTGAGGCGGCGCTGCAGCAGGCTCGTGGAGCCGCCCTGATTCTGGATGCACACCTCGGCGGCCTCGCGGAACAGCTTGTCGCGGTCGCTGTCGTCGCCCTCGTCGCCGTCCTTGCCCGCCCCGGCCTCCAGCGCCTCCTGCTGGCGCACGCGCTCGAGGATGTCCATCTCGGCCTCGGTGGGCTCGTTCATGAAGCCCTGGGCCTCCAGCGCCGCCTTGCGGGCCTCCCGGCGGTCGGCGTACCAGTGCATCAGTCGCTCGGTGTCTTCGTTGCTGAGGAACGCCCCCTGCAGGCGCGACAGATCGCTCTTGCCCGGCGGGAGGAAGAGCATGTCGCCGTTGCCGAGCAGCGACTCGGCGCCCATGCCGTCGATAATCGTGCGGCTGTCGATCTGCGACGCCACGCGGAAGGCGATGCGACTCGGGAAGTTGGCCTTGATGAGGCCGGTGATGACGTTCACGCTCGGACGCTGCGTGGCGAGAATCAGATGGATGCCGATGGCGCGCGCCTTCTGGGCGAGCATCGCCAGCGGCGTCTCGACTTCGGCGGCGCAGGTCATCATCAGGTCGGCGAGCTCGTCGATGACGACGACGATGTACGGGAGCACACTCCCCTTGTACTCGCGATCCTCGAACGCGACGTTCGGATCCTTGGGCTTCAGCAGTTTGTGCCCGTCGCGGACCTTCTGATTGAAGTCCTGGATGTTGCGCGCGCCGTTGGCGGCGAGGAGCTGGTAGCGCTCCTGCATCTCGAGCACCGCCCACTTGAGCATCGCGGCCGCGTCGCGGTTGTCGGTGACAACCTTGTGGCGCAGGTGCGGGAGCACGTTGTAGACGCTGAGTTCGACCATCTTGGGGTCGACCATCAGGAAGCGCAGCGTCTTGGGCGTGTGGCGATAGATCAGCGACGTGATGATCGTGTTCACGCAGACCGACTTGCCGCTGCCGGTGGCGCCGGCGATGAGCAGGTGCGGCATCTTGGCGAGATCGGCCACGACGGCGCGCCCTTCGAGGTCCTTGCCGATGGCCATCGGCAGGGCGAAGGGCTTGGTGGTGTAATCGCGGCTCTCAAGGAGTTCGCGGAAGATCACCATCTCGGGGGCCGGGTTGGGCACCTCGACGCCCACGGCGCCCTTGCCCGGAATCGGCGCGACGACGCGAATCGACGGCGCGCGCATGGCAAGCGCGAGGTCGTTGGCGAGGTTGGCGAACTGTCGAACCTTCACACCCGGCGCCGGCTCAATCTCAAACTGCGTGACGGTCGGGCCCGTCGTGCGGCCGACGAGTTCACCGTCCACGCGGAACGTGCGCAGGGCGTCCATCAGCTTCTGGCCGGCGGCGTCGAGCTGGGCGCGGCCGGCGTCGGCGTTGCGCGCCGGCGGCAAGGAGAGCAGCTCGGGGGACGGGAGTTCTTCGGCGAGCGGATCAACCAGTTCGCTGGCGTCGATCTCGGCGGCGACGGACTCGTCGCGCGTCTTTTTCTTCCCCTTCTTCTCCGCCTTCGCGGCAGACGCGGCATCGAGCAGCTCGAAGGCCTGGTCCTGCGCCTTGGCGGGCTCGGGGGCCGCGGCCGCGGTGAGAAGACCTTCCATCAGCGACAGATCGAGCGCCGGCATCTCGCTGGCTGGCGGTTCCATCTGCTCGGCTTTGGTGAGTGCCGCGTCGGCGGGCTTGGATGATGTCGCCTGACCGAGGATGGCGCGGATGGGATTCCAGTTGAGCGCGGCGGCGCTGAGGATGCTGACGGCGATGGCGACCACCACCCACGCGCCGCCGCTGCCGATGGCCTTCACCAGATAGAACGCGGCGAAGGCGCCCCAGACGCCGGCGAGCGGATCGAGATCGCTTGCCGCGTACTGCTGGCGGGCGAGCGACGAGATCACCGGCACGAGCGCGGCGAGTCCGATGGTGAAGGTCAGCCAACGGCGGTCGTCGGAGTCGCTGATGCGGCCGAGGAGGCGCAGCGCGAAGACGGCCGGGATGAGCGGGACGATGACGGCGGAGAGCGCGCCAACGAGCGTGAGCACCGACCACCGCAGGCAGGCGCCGACGGGGCCGAAGATCGAACCGGCGTCGAGGCACGAACTCGAGGTGTACGCCGGTGGAGCGATAAGCGCGCCGGCGACGAAGACGGCGCCGAGGAGGAGGGCGATGCCACCGATCTCGCGCTTCAGGTGCGCGCGGCGGACGGCCTTGGCCAGCTCTTCGGGGGTCGGTTCGAGGTTGTCGGTCTTCGGACGGCGGCGCTTGGGAAGGTTCTGCACCGCCTCGCCGATGTCGGATTCCGTGACCGGCGCTACGCGGCGGGCACGCGGCGGCGTGTAGTCGTCAGACGACGAAGCGTCCGTCGCGCCAGCGCGGGACGATTTGGACCGCGTCGAGCGCGGCGCAGGCGAGGAGGTCGGCCCCGAATCCATGGTCTTGGAGGAATCGTCCGTGCTGAGCATCGCGGAAGAGCCGCGCGAGATCTTCGCCATAGGCCTCATCAAGGCACGCGCAGGCGCGTGCGGCGTCATTCAGGGGGAGCCGGTCACCGACGACGGCCTGAAGGCGGCGGACGAGCGCGCCGGCACAGGCGGCGTCCTCGAGCGCGAAGCCTCCATCGCGACCGGAGCAGGCGATGGCAACAACCGCGTTCTCCGCCAGGCGAGGAGCGAGGAGGAGAGCGACTGCCTTGAGATTGACGTACGAGGATAGGACCAAGTCACAACTATAGATCGAGCTCTTAGGCAACGGGGAGGAGGTAGGGGCGCGGGGTTGGGACTGGGGAGTGGGGACGAGGAGGGGAGACTCGGCATCCTGCGTTGCGCCGAGCATCGTCGCGATGGCGCGGGTGCCGTTAGTCGTGGTCCAGGCTAGGTCCCTGCCCTGCACTTTCTCTCTCGTGAACTCCAAGGGGGAGTTGCCGAAGTCGAAGCCGTCGGGGCGGACGGCGTGGCGTTCACCGGCGAGGAGCGAGGTACCGCGATGGGCGCGGGCGGCATCTACTGAGTCGCAGGGGATGATAGACCGTGCACCGTTGGCCAGGGCGTAGGCGGCGCTGGTGGTGAAGCGGAGGACATCGATGATTGCGACGACGTCCGCTTGGAGGGGTGAGGGGAGGAGAGTGACTGTAACGGACACGGAGTCGCGAAGAGGGAGGAACGGGAGACGGAACGGGAGACGAGGG
>JACPFW010000034.1 GCA_016182795.1 Gemmatimonadota bacterium | reverse complement strand
GAACGTCTGCGCAAACGGGGTCATGGCGATGCCCCCCACCCGACGCGCGCTGACGCGCACACCGGGAGCGGGGGTATAGAGGTCGTTGCGCCAGAGTTCAACGGCGTACGCCCAGCGTTCGCCCACCCCGTAGACCCTGTCGTAGCGTGTGGCCACGGAGTCGTACGACGAAAAGGCAACGTTGTTGTACGTGCTCGTGAATCGACCGTCCGCGGTCTGCACCTGCAGGTCGCCGTGCACCGTGCCGTCGCTGGTGGCACCGAAGTCGAGCTTGAAGAAGCCGCTGTTGTCGGCGGTCACGCGCAGAGGTGAAACAGGGAGCGCGAGACCGCTAGTGCGCGTGAAGGTGATCAGAGCGCCAGCGGCCGGGCCGTCGTTGCCGCGGAACTTTGCGATGGCGCCGTAGTCCATGCGCCCTCCCACGGAGAACGGCCCGGTGGGAACAGGCAGCTGCCAGATGTTGCTGAGCGGAATGATGAAGCCGGTGATCTGCGATGGCCGAGCGAGCGAGGGATGCGAGACGGTGAGCGTGCCGATGACGTTGCCCACTTGGTCGACGCCGTCGATGAACATCGTGAAGATGCCGCCACCGTTGGTCGTCGTGGCCCCCGGCGGAGCAGCAATCGTCGCTCCGCCCACGGGGGTGAAGGTGACGGTGGCGCCGGCGACGGGCGCATCGTGACGCACCAGTGTGCCCTGATATCGGGCGAACGGGTAGCTGTTCCAGCGACCGAGCTCCTGTGCCTCGCCTGCTCGGGTCTGCGGTTGCACCGCGATGTTCTTGACCGTGTACGGCGTATGCGAGGGAGCGGAGACTTTCACATCTACCGTGGCGACGCCGGCGGTGGCGGGGAATGACAGCTCCCACCGCCCGTTTGCCTCGGTAACCGACTGCACATCACCGACGCGCACGGTGACGCCCTTGATGGGGGCACCCGACACGGGTTCGACGATCTGTCCGGCAAGGGCAATGGTGGGGGCCGTGGTGCAGGTGACGGCCCCGCTGCACGGCTCGCACCCCTGGAGGGTGCCGACCATGGCGAAGAGCAGGACAGTGAGCGCCGCGCGCGTCGCCGGCGTCGCGCGCGCACGCCCCACGGCACGGCGCTCGGTTGCCGCGGGAGCGACCTGCACCGACCGGGCGAGCACGGCCACCGTGCCCCACAGCAGCCACATCACTTGCATCACAAAGGGGAGGAGGAGCGAGTTGGTGAATAACGAATGCACGAGCAACGCAAAGGTGGATGCCGTGGCGCCGGCTGCCAAGCCCCTCCACTCGGCGGACGGCGCGTGGCGCCAGACGCGGCGACAGGCCTTGAGCGCGGCGCCAATGATGCCCAGATACATGACCAGCCCGACCACTCCGGTAAGCGTGGTCACAAAGAGGAGCCCACCATCCAGCCCCTTGTCGGCGCCACCGATTTCGCGCCAGCCATACGCCGACTGCGCCGCGGACAATGCGTTGAACCCGACACCGAACCACGGATGATCACCGATCATCACCACGGCGCGCGACCACGGGACCAGGCGCTGGGCCGCCGAGCCGTCAAACTGGAGCTTGTTGAAGGTCGCGGCGTAGCTCGCCAACACCGAGGCGAGCGGCACCAGCGCCACTCCGCCGAGTATCAGCAGGCCGAGCAGTTTGTGCGAGCGGCGCTGTATGAGCAGTAGGACCATTACCCCGATGGCCGCGGCGAGCAGCGATGAACGGGACAGCGTGAGGATCAGCGCCGCGCCAAGCACCACCACCCGAACGTACGAGCGCGTCTCCCGCTCCACCTGACGGGCGAGTTCGAGCAGGAGGGCGATGGTGACGAGAATTCCGGCGAAGTTGGGGTCGAGCGCCGTGCTCACGAGGCGACGCCCCTGCAGGTCCCACTGCACATCGGACCCACCCCACGGGATCAGCTGGGCAAAGCCGGGGAGAAAGGCGGATTGCACGATGCCAAACCCGGCGAACAGGAGCAGTCCCCGCTCGAGCGTGGAAATCGCCGCCAGTGAGCCCTTCTCGTCGAGGCAGACAGTGACGATCCAGTACCAGCCGGCGTAGAGCACCCATCGCCCAAGGAAGGCCGAAGCCTGGACGAGTTCGCCGCCGCCCAGCTGCCACAGTTGTCGGGCATTGACGAGAGAGATTAGCGCGGCGCCGATGAAGGCGGCCACCCACCCGGTGACGCGATCCAATGGCCACGGGCGAAGCCGCCGGACGCTCACCGCGACGAGGGTGAGCCAGAGTGGAATGAGGGCGAGATCGGCGAGCACAAAGGGCGACGCGCGGCCGCCAAGGGCGCCAACCGGCAGTCGCCCGACATTGCCGGCGATGAGTCCCACGACGCCCACCAGCACGAGCGTCTGCGGCGAGACGCGCAGGGTGGGGACGTTGCGCAGCACGGCGCGCGCCCTAAACCGCAGCCGAAGCCTTAGGTGGGCGGACCAAGGTCAGGCCGAGTCCGAACAGCAGACCGAGCAATGTGGTGAGGGCCACGGTCAGCGTCGGACGAGGGAACGCGACTTTGCGTGGGGCGACGGCGACGTCGATGACGCGCACGTCTCCACCTTCGGTGAGCGCCGCGAGCCGCGCCTGCAAGACTTGCAGCCCCATGCCGTTGTCGAGCACGGTGAGCCGACCCACCTTGGCCTCGGCGAGGAACATGGCCTCGCCGACCGAGGGAAGGCGCCGCAGGCGATTCTGGGTTGAGGCGAGCTCCTGTTCGAGCACGCGCCGCTGCGCGGCGAGCGCCTTTCGGTATGTCTGCGCCATGGGGACAAGCTGCGCGACGAGCGAATCGCGGGCGGCGTCGAGCGCGCGCACCGAAGGGGCGGTTGCCGGTGCGGTGGCGAGCAGGGCCTGCCGCCGCGTCTGGAGCGTGGAGAGTTCGGTGACCAGATCGTTGACCGCTGGGCTGCGCACGAATGACGGGCTGGCGGCCAGGCGCCGCACGTCGCCGCCTTCGGCGAGGAGGGCAGAATCGAGCGCGGCCTCTTCGGCGCGCTGCACGGCGAGCTTGGACTCGAGATCGACGGACTGCTCGAGCAGGGCGCGGGCGGCCGGCTCAACGGCCGGGAGATCGCCAGCGACCTGAATGTCACGCCGCGTGCCGGCGGCGGCGCGCAGTTCGCGTCCCACGCTGTCGGATGCGCTGGCCATGAACTCGAAGCGCCGCTGGTTGAGTCCGCGATCGACCGTCTTGCGGCGTGCGAGATAGGTGGCCAGCAACAGGTTGGGAGCGTCGGCCGCGGTCACCGAGTCGCGCGCCTGGAAGGAGATGCGCACCACTTCGCCGCCCGCCTTTCGCACACCGAGGCGGTCGAGGAACAGATCGATTGACTCTTCGCGGTCGTAGAACTTGACGTGGAGGCCCGTGGGCGCGGTGGCGCGAACAAACACCACGCCGGCAGGGAGCTGGTTGCGTCCCGGAACGAGCGTCGCGGAAAAAGGCTTGAAGCGCCCCGTCAGACGCAGGGAGTCAATGAATGCGCCGGGAGGAGTACGGGCGGGCGACATCATGCGCGCCTGCAGACGCAGCGAATCCACCACCACGGCGGCAACGGCGCGGCTGTGCATGATGGCGAGTTCGGTTTCAAGCTCGTCCTTGAGACCGCCGCCCAGCAGGCTTGTGGGGAGGTTCGCCACCGGAAGCATGCTCGACGCCATGCCGCTGAGTGGTTCGGACTTGGTGCGCACGAGCACGAGCGCTTCGCCGTCGAAGCGTGCGGGAACGAGCCAGACCACGCCGAGGCCAAGGACAAGCCCGCACACCGCGGTTACCAGCCACAGGCGCCACGATCGGCCGACGTGGATCACGAGCCCGACGAGATCGGTCTCGAGTGGCGCGTCCGGCGGCGTCGCGACGAGGGGGGTTGCTGGACCGCTCATCGGCCGACCGCGACGATGGTGGACGTGATGAGCGCGAGGCTGGTCACCAAACTAAAGACGTTGCGCCGGAACCAGCTCTGACGCGGCATCACCAGCACATCGCCACTGGCCACCGGCTGATCGCTCGCGTCGGCGGTCTGCCACGGATCGATGCGAATCTCAAGCCCGTCTCGACGGAGGAGAATGCGCGTGGCGTCGGCGTTCTGGCCCGGCGCCCCGCCAGAGGCAATGGCGTCGCGCAGAGTGGACCATGGGTCGAGGTGATAAACCCCAGGGGTGGTGAGCTCGCCAACCACCGTGACGCGTCGCATGGGACGCACGGACGTCAGTTCGGGAAGGGTGAAGGACGACAGCGCCTCGCGCACCACCGCGGCGACCTGGCTTGCCGGGACGTGCGAAAGATCGACACGTCCCTTGCGTGGCAGTACCACCACTCCCCCCTGCTCGACCATAATCTCGCCCGACATCGCGGTATCGCCGGCCACCCGAATGACCACCATGTCGCCCTGGCGCAGGGGGGCATCGGCCTGCTGCGCGCCGCCCCGCGAGGGGGCGGCGAGGGCGGCAACAACTATTAGAGTGGCAATGGCGAGGGATCTCACACAGGCAATTGTCATTGCGAAACGGGGTCGGCGCAAGTCGAAGCGCCAGAAGGCGCAAAGAGATCGTTGCTGCGCTTATGGAACGGCGTGAGCCCCATCTCGAGAAAAACCCGACCGGCCGGATCGCGAATGGGGTCGGTGAGGTCGTACTGTCGCAGGATGGTGCGAACCGGTTCGTCCGCGGCATCGACAAAGGCGCGGAGGGGGACGCCGTGCGCCTCGAGGAAGGTCGAGCCACCGATTTCAAGGAAACGCCCCACGCCGAGCTTGGTGCGAAGCAGCCGTACGTAACGCATGTACCGCGCGAACAGGCCACGCGCCACCACATTGCGCCCGAAGTGCAGGAAGTAGCTCTGCAGGTAGGGGCTAATCTCCAGTGAGCGCGTCATGCCGTAGACGGCGTTGGGCGCGTCGCGCATGGTGGCAATGAATGGCGCGAGGTCAGCAAACGGGCCGTAACAGGAATCGTTGGCGAGGAGCACGGTCTCAACCTTGTCGAGATATGCCGTGCCGTCGGCGGTGCTGTGCAGCCAGTCGTACCCGGCCTTCCACGAGCCAAAATCGATGCCGATGTTCCGGCGATGCATCATCACGGCGCAGTAAGGCGCGAGCTTCTCGAGTTCCGCGGGCGGGAGTTCGTCGGAGGTGGTCGTGAAGACCGTGCAAAAGCCAGCGGCATGGTACGCCTGCACCTGGGCCTGCACATGCTCGCCCACGCGCGACCGGGGGTCGAACGACGAGTAGAGGAGCAGGTGTGGCCGAGTTGCCGCGTCGAGCGGCACGGCGCCAACCGTCACGGCGCGCACGGTGGCGAGCGCTGAGCGGCGCGGCGCGATGAGGTGGAACTCCATCCACTCCGAGGCGAACTGCAGGAACAGGCGCCGCCGCCAGACCATCTCGAGCACCTTCGCGAAGGCGGCGCGCCCGCCCTGCTGGCGGGCGAGCTGAATGAACTGGCGAATGTAGTAGCGAAGTCGACGGAGCATTTGGGGGCGCCTAGAGCACAGACTGGTCGCCGAGCAGCACGCGAGCCGACGCGACGACGGACTCGACACCGAGGTCCGCGAGACAGCGATTCAGCGTGCACGGGGCGTAGTGGCGACCGTTGTAGCACGGCGCGCAGGCGAGCGATGCGGCCGCCGACGCCACGGTAACCGCCGCACGAGGCGAGACAAACTGGACCGGATTAGTGGGACCAAAGAGTGCGAGCACCGGCGTGCGGGTGAGCGCGGCCACGTGCAGGGTTCCTGAATCGTGGGTGATGAGCAGCTGCGCGCCTGCCACACGGTCAATCAACTGAGGGAGTGAGGTCTTCCCAATGGCGTTTTCGACCTGGGGGACGGCCTCCGCAATCGCCGTTCCTTCCGCGGCATCTTCCGGCGCGCCAATGAGGACCACGCGTTCGCCGGCCGCGCACAACGCACCGGCCAGTTGGACCCAGTGCGCGAGCGGCCAACGGCGGAGATGATCGTCGCGCAGAAGATTGCGTGCCCCCCCGGGAGCGAGGAGCACCTCGCGGGTGCGGCGAGGTGAGGGGCCCTGCAACTGCGCGAGTTCTACCGACGCCTCATCCACGCCGCCATCGCCACTCACCATCGCCGCGTATTCGAAGCCCATCCAGCGGTCCGTCGGTAGGCTACCACGCGGCGATCCCTCGCGATGCATGCGCACGTCACGAATGCCCGCGAAGGCGAGCAACAACTTGTATCGCGTATCTGTGTGGCCCACGAAACCGATGTCCCATCCCCCACGGCCTATGGCATACCAGGCGCGCAGCAACGCCGCCACGCGCGACAGCCCGCGACCGGTCAGCAGGTCGGTTTCGTCGATCGCCAACACGCGGTCTACGCCGGAAAAGCGGGAAACGAGCGGCGCGAGACGAGCGCCGGTGGCCCATGTGAGGTGCACCTCGGGCCACTGACGGCGGATGGCGCCGATGATCGTGGATGCCATGATCACGTCGCCAAGGGCGAGCAGCTTCAGCACCAATACGCGGCGGGGGGAAGCCATCTGGCTGGGTGTCATCGACTGACGGACGCTCCGTGCGCAGAGGCCGAATGGCGGATAAACTTGCTCTGATGAATATGACGGGTGCAGTCCAGCCAAGACCACCCCGGGTGGCGATCGTCATCGAGTGGCTGACACTGCTCGGCGGCGCGGAGATGGTGCTCCGGGAGATGCTGCAGGTCTTCCCGGAGGCCGATCTCTTCGCCCTGCTGGACACATTGCCGGAGCCGAGCCGCGAGGCGTTGGGGCTGACCGGGCGCCGCGTCACGACCACGTGGATGCAGCACGTGCCGAACATCGGAAGGTGGTATCGCGGCCTGCTCCCGTTGATGCCGCTTGCGGCGCGCAGTCATGACTTACGCGACTACGATGTGGTGATCTCGAGCGCCTATGCGGTCGCTCACCACGTGCGCGTCGCGCCGGGTGCCGTGCACCTGGTGTACTGCCATACGCCCATCCGATACGCCTGGGAGCTGCGCGACCGGTATCTGGAAGATGCGGGACTTGACCGTGGCGTACGTGGCTGGCTGGCGCGGCGTCTGCTGGATTGGATCCAGCGTGGTGATGCGCGCGCGGCGCAGCGACCGCACAGTTACGCGGTGAACTCGCGTTATGTCGCGGGACGCGTGCTGCGTCATTATGGCCGGGAGGCGACGGTCATCTGGCCGCCGGCGGATATCGAGTATTTCACTCCCGGTGCGGTGCGCGAGGACTTCTATGTGGCGGCCTCACGGATGGTGCCTTACAAGAAGATTCCGCTGATCGCGCAGGCTTTTTCGCAGCATCTGCCGCAGCACCGACTCGTGATCATCGGCGATGGGCCGGACATGCCGCAGGTGCGCGCGGCGGCTGGCCCCAATGTTCAGGTGCTAGGCGCCCAGCCGAGGGATATACTGCGCAACTATCTGCGGCGGGCGAGGGCGTTCGTCTTTGCCGCGCAGGAAGACTTTGGAATTCTCCCCGTCGAGGCGCAGGCCTGTGGAACGCCGGTGCTGGCGTACGGGGTGGGTGGAGCGCAGGAGACGGTGGTGGACGGAGAGACGGGGCTCTTCTTTTGGGAGCAAACCCCTGAAGCGGTGGCCCAGGTCGTACGTCGGTCGGAAACACGATCGTTTGATCCCGAACGCTGCCGGGCGAACGCCGAACGGTTTGCGGTTCCGCGCTTCCGTGAGCAACTGCTGGCGTGGGTGGCGTTGCACGCGCCCGGTGTGCTAACCGGACGCTGACATTTTTTGCGCCGGCCGTCATTACTGATGGTCGCGAGAGGATCGTGTGGCACCATGTTGAGTTCAGGAGCTGACCACCGCCGCATCGGGCGCGTTGCCATTGTGCACGAATGGCTCACCACCATGGGCGGCTCTGAACTCGTGCTCAAGGAGATGCTGGCGGTCTATCCTGAGGCCGACCTCTTCGCGCTGGTGGACGTCATGGCACCGCGGGACCGTGAGCTGCTGGGGCTGACGGGGCGCACGGTGACAACCTCGTGGTTGCAGCGAGTGCCGGGGATTGGCGCACGATATCGAGCCTTACTGCCGCTTATGCCGTCAGCGGTGCGTCAGTATGATCTGCGCGGGTACGATGTTGTGATCTCGAATACACACGCGGTGTCACACCGGGTGCGCGTCCCCAAGAATGCGCTGCATTTGGTGCATTGCTGTTCGCCCATTCGCTACGCATGGGATCTGCGGGAGCAGTACCTGCGGGAATCCGGACTGCATCGCGGTGTGACGGGCGTTCTGGCGCGTGCGATGCTCGACTGGATTCGGGACGGCGACGCTCGGGCGGCGCAGCTACCGCACGCCTACGCCGCGATCTCCCGCTACATCGCCGAGCGCATCGAGCGAAATTACGGCCGGTCGACGACGATCATTTATCCGCCCGTGGATGTGGAGTATTTCACGCCAGGTGGATTGCGCGAGGATTTCTATGTGACGGCATCACGGATGGTGCCGTACAAGCGAATTCCGCTGATCGCCGAGGCATTTGCACGACACCTGCCGGACAAGAAGCTGGTGATCATCGGCGACGGGCCCGAGATGCCGCGAGTGCGCGCGGCGGCTGGCCCGAATGTCGAGGTCCTGGGTGCGGCGAGCAGGGAGGTGCTGCGCGATTACCTGCGGCGGGCGCGGGCGTTTGTCTTTGCGGCGGACGAGGATTTTGGGATTCTCCCCGTGGAAGCGCAGGCGTGCGGGACGCCGGTGATTGCGTACGGGGTGGGCGGGGCGCGGGAGACGGTAATCGAGGGAGAGACGGGACTCTGGTTCAGCAAACAGAGTGCAGAGGCGATTGCCGAAGCGGTGCGGCGGTTTGAAGGGATCTCGTTTGACAGCGCTCGGTGTCGCGTGAATGCGGAGCGGTTCTCGATTCCGCGCTTCCGGGATGAGTTGGTTCGGTGGGTTGACTCATGCCTTCGCGATGCAAAAGACCAACCGCCTCGCGCAAATACCTGAATGCCACACGCCGACGACACGATTGTAGCCACAAGCACCGCGCCGGGACGCGGGGCGATTGCCGTGGTGCGCCTGAGTGGTGCGCAGGCGGTAGCGGTGGCGCGGCGGGTGGCATCGCCGTTTCCGGATGAGGCGCGGCGGGCGGTGCTGGCGACCATTCACTCACCGGACGATGCGGCCGCGATCATCGACCATGCGGTGATCACCTGGTTTGCGGCGCCGGCGTCGTACACAGGCGAGGACGTGGTGGAGTTCTCGGTGCACGGCGGCGTGCTGGTGAGCACGCTGGTAGTGGAGGCGCTGGTGCGGGCGGGGGCGAGGCCGGCGCTGGCCGGGGAGTTTACCGAGCGGGCGGTGCTGCACGGAAAGATGGATCTGGTGCAAGCCGAGGCGGTGGCCGACGTGATTGATGCGCGGACGCGCGCGGCGCACCGGGCGGCGGTGCGACAGATGGACGGGGCGCTGTCGAAGCGGCTGGGGGCAATGCGCGAGGCCCTGCTACAGGTGGACGCGCTGATCGCCTATGACATCGACTTTCCCGCGGAGGACGAGGCCGGGCCGAGTAGGGCGCGGGTGGTGGCGGCGTGCGATGAGGCCATTGCGCAGATGGAGAGGCTGTTGGCGACGCTCCCGGCCGCGGCGCTGGGGAGGGAAGGGGCGCTGGTGGTGTTGGCAGGGCCGCCGAACGCGGGGAAGAGCGCGCTATTGAATGCCTTGGTGGGCGAGTCGCGGGTGATCGTGAGCGAGATCCCGGGAACGACGCGCGACGCGGTGGAGGTGCTCGTGGACGACACGCCGTATCCGCTGCGGCTGGTGGACACGGCGGGGCTGCGCGCGAGCGGGGATGTGCTGGAACGGATGGGGATTGAGGTGAGTGAGCGGTATCTGGCGCAGGCTGATGTGGTGCTCGTCTGTGCGGAGAGTTCTGAGGCGATTGCTGAGACGGTGCGGGTGGTTGCCGGGTTGAGCTCTGGTGCAGTGATCTCCGTGAGAACCAAGGTGGACCTGTTAACTGAATGCACGGAGGACTGCGTTCTACAGGGGATGCACGGAGGGCACGGAGGACTGCATACCGCAGGAAGTGCTCGGCGTCAGCTCGGTGACGGGGGAGGGAATCCCTGAACTGCGTGCCGCGATTCGTGCTGCGGTTCAGGGGCAGGTGGCGTTGCCTGTGGACGACACGCCGTTGGTGACGCGGGCGCGGCACGAAACGGCGTTGAGGCGGGCCGTGGAGGAACTGCGGGCGTTCCGGTTTGCGTGGGAGGGGGGGACGTTGCCGGCGCCGGTTGCGGCGACGCATTTACGGGCGGCGGTGACTCAACTGGAGAGTCTGATTGGGGCGGTGGACGTCGAAGATGTACTGGAGGTGGTGTTTAGGACGTTCTGTATAGGGAAATAGAGAGACAACAGAGAGACAACAGAAATACAACAGAAATACAACAGAGAGACAACAGGACTGAAAAAGACGACGAGGCGCGGATAGCTCCGCGCCTCGTCATTTTTCCGTGTCCTTCTGGTTCTTAGGCCGAGCGGATGTCGATGTCGGCTTGGAGGGTGCCGAGGAGTTCCTGGGCGGACATTCGGAGGCAGTTGGCCATGCCGTGCTCGACAATTGCCTCTTCCACCAGCCGCGCGCCGAGGAAGTAGCCGGCGCGTTCGGGGATGACGTACCGATCGACGGTGCGGGCGTCGTCGCTCATGCCGCCAGAGAGCCAGCGAAGGCGGAGGCCGAGGGCGGCGCTGTCGAGTTCGTCGGCGACGGAACGGAAGAGAATGGGTTCCATCTCGCGCGTGCGCACATACTGCCGGCGCTGGAAGCCGAAGTACTCCCAGGGGGCGTGGCCGGGGCTCAGCAGGCGCGAGGCCTGCACGGCGAGCCCTTCATTTACCAGATGCTCGCGCAGCGGGACGTGGCGCCCGGTCTCCCAGTACGAGTAATACCCACCCTGCTCGGCGATGAACTGCCGCATGGCGCTGCGACTCTTGGGTGACGTGTAGCGCACGGCGTGGGCGATCTCGTGCGACAGCCACATGGGGAGCAACTCGGGTTCGAGACCGAGTCCGCGCGTGGACGCGTTGGCGACGCCCGTGAAGTGTTCGACGCAGGCAAAGGCGATTCCCTTGCCGCCCACAACGAGTTCGCCGGCATTGGCTCCGCCGACGCCGACCATCAGGACGACGTCGATACGTGAATCCAATTCAAAGAGCGCCGCGCACTGCTCCTCGGCCGACTTGGCGAGCGCGGCGATGTCGATCCGCTCCAGCATGGCGCGCAGGTCATCGCGATCGGCATAGACCGTTTCGCGAACCACGTCGAGGAAGTGGGGGCCGCTGGGGTCGAGGACGTAATTGTGCCAGTACGCCTCGAGGAGCGGGCGATGCGTCTCGAAGTAGCGCTGGTAGGCCGCCACCGGATCGGTGCTTTGCAGGACCGTGAAGAAGTCCGGGACGAGATTGATGAGCATCGTCGAAGTTGGCGGCGCGTCGCGGTCGGAGTTTATCGCAATCTTCGCGACGTGCGGCAAGATAGGACCGCACGTGAGTGCGAACAAGAGCACGGGCTTCCGTACCGTGACGCGCGACTAGTGAGTTAGGTCACAAATGGTTCAGCGCGGGGGAGGAGAAGGACACTGAATACACGGAGGGCACGGAGGACACGGAGCTCACGGAGGACTGCTACTTCTTGGTACAGACCGGGTTGATAGGTGAGGAGTAGACCGGGTTGATGGGTGAGGTCGGATCCGCCATAGGCATGGCAGGAGGTGGCCATGCCCTGGAGCATTCCTGATCTCATGTCGATCCGTTTGGAGTTCGTGGCGAGGGTGTTGGCGCGGCGGCGGCCGCTGGTCGTGTTGTGTGCGCAGTATGGCATCAGCGAGAAGACCGGCTACAAGTGGCTCGCGCGCTTCAAGGCGGGCGGGCCCGGCGCGCTGCAGGATGCGTCGCATCAGCCGCGGCACTGTCCGCACGCGACGCCGGACGCGCAGCGGCAGGCGATTCTCGCGCTG
>JACPFW010000001.1 GCA_016182795.1 Gemmatimonadota bacterium | reverse complement strand
GTGCGATGGCACTGCGCGCACAGCGTCGGGATCTGCGTCGGGAAGATGGGCGACTGCGGGTTGAGCTTGCCAAGGATGCCGTGCGCGCCGTGGCATGACTTGCAGGTCGGTCCGTTGGGGTCCTGCTTGGCCTCCAGCTGGCCGTGCGTGCTGACCGCGTACTGCTGGCCGACCTCGGCGTGGCACGACGCGCAGTTCACCTTTTCGGTGATCGTCTCGCACGGGCGGCCGTGGGACGGCGACACGCCGGTGTGGCACTGGCTGCAGCGGATCTTGACGTGGCTCGAGTTGGCGAGCGAGTCCACCTTGACGCGCAGCGAGCGGCCGTCCTTGGACGCCTTGATCCCTTCCTTCTCGTGGCAGC
The DNA here is from genome assembly GCA_016182795.1 of Gemmatimonadota bacterium. GTDB lineage: Bacteria > Gemmatimonadota > Gemmatimonadetes > Gemmatimonadales > Gemmatimonadaceae > PNKL01. The sequence continues at coordinate 136,113 of JACPFW010000001.1, read as the reverse complement.
GCAGGCAGTCGCGGTCGGCCATGCCCTGGTCGTAGAAGACGCGGCGGGCCTTGTGCGGTTCGTGGCAGTCGACGCAGGCGGGCAGCACGTGGCTCTCGCGCTCCCATAGCTTGCCGTCGATGATCTTGCGGTGCACGGTCTCGATGGCGGCGTGGCACGTGGAGCAGGTGGCCGCGATGTTCGAGCGCGCGATGGACGACTTGGGGTCGGTGTGCTTGCGGATCGAGTGCGCGGTGTGGCACGACACGCACGTCGCCGCGACGGTAAGCCCCTTGGTCATCAGGGCTTCGCCGTGGATCGACTCCGTGTAGTTGTTGATGATGTTCGACTGGTGGATGGTGCGCTCCTTCTGGACGCGCCCACCCTCCGAGTGGCACTTGCCGCAGAGATACGGAATGCGCGACGGCTGCACCGGCGACCGCGGGTCGGAGCGGCGCACCATCTCGTGCGTGCCGTGGCAGCTGCTGCACTTGGGCGCCAGCGGGTCGCCCCGCGCGATGGCCCGGCCGTGCAGCGACTGATCGTGCTGCGTCTGTTCCGACTCGTGGCACGACTTGCACTGCGCCGGCTTGAGCGTCTCGTCGTGCGGGAGATCCTTGCCCTTGAGGTCGGCGTGGCAGTCGGTGCAGTTGGCCTTGGCGTGCACCGACCCCTTGAACCGGGCTTCATCCACGAACAGCGAGACGGTCTTGCCGTCGCGCTTCTTGGTGAGGCTCTTGTCGGTATGGCACTCAAGGCAGTCGGCGTTGGCCTGCGCCGTGGCCGGCGTGCCGCCGGCGGACGCGAGCAGCAGCGCGAAGGCAACGAGGCCGGCGCGCCGCAGGCTCCGGAGTATGGCCGTCATGACAGGGTGCCTCTCCACTACGCGGGCTTCACGCCCGGCTCGTCCTCATCCTCGTCCTCAATGGCGCGGGCGCGCAGCGCCTCGAGCTCCAGCGGGTGCTCGTCGAGCATTTCGCGCTCGGTGAGCGTCCCCTTCCAGAAGGCGAGGTTGATGGGATAGATGTCGGGATTGAAGATCACGAAGTAGATGTGCCACACCAGAATCGCGAGCGTCGCCAGCCACGCCTCGTAGTAGTGCACGGTGCGGGCGATGTCCCAGCCGAGCTTGGTGAGCAGGTTCATGAAGGTGTTGTCGAACCACAGGATCAAGCCCGTGGCGCCCATCACGAAGTTGCCCCACACCAGCGCCCAGTACTCGCTCTTCTCGATGTAGCTGAACCGGCCGAACTTGGGCCGCTCGGCCGACAGGCCGAGGTTGTACTTCACCATGTTGATGGCGTCAAACAGGTCCTGCGGCACCGGGAACAGGTCCTTCACCAGCTGCCGGCCGCGCGGGACGAACGCCAGGTAGTAAACGTGGTAGACGCTGGCCAGCAGCATCACGACGCCGGCGATGCGGTGCACGAGGCTGCGGAGGTCAAAGACCCCCGGGAAGTTCCGGTGCAGCGGCGCCACCCACCACGCTTCGGGGAACTTGAGCGCGAAGCCGGTGATGACCAGCGTGACGAAGCTGATGACGAGCGTGGCGTGCTGCAGCCGCTCGTTGCCCGACATGCGCAGGTAGAGCGTGTGCCCGCCGTGCTCGGCGTCGATGAGGCCGCGGCGCACCTTGAGCTGATGCTTCGACTTCTTGATGAAGTCGAGCAGGTTGTGCACGAGCATGCCGCCGATGATGAGGACGATGAGGATGATGTAGCCCATCGCCACCCAGTACAGCACCGGCTCCTGCTCCTGCGTCAGCGTAATGTGCACCGAGCCCTGGGCGAACCGCTCACTCGCCCCCGGATGGCATTTGCCGCACGTCGTCTTGAGGTTCTGCTTGGAGACGCGCGACGTCGAGTCCTTGGACGACTTGATGTCGTGGCCGCCGTGGCAGCTGGCGCAGTTGGCCACCGACAGCGAGCCGCCGCGGCTCGCGAGCCCGTGGTAGCTGTCGGTGAACGTCTTGAACCGGTCGCTGCGCAGGCCGTACTTGGCCGAGAGCTGCACCGACTCGTGGCACGGCTGGCAGACCTGCGCCGACACGTTGGTCGGCGCCGTGCGCGACTTGGGGTCGGCCTTGCCGAGGATCGTGTGCTCGCCGTGGCACGAGGTGCAAACCGGAGCGTCGGTGCTCCCCTTGGCCACCGCGACGCCGTGCACGCTGGTGCCGTAGACCTCGGCAATCTTGGTGTGACACGTGCCGCACGTCGACGGGATCTTGAGGCGATTGACGAACGAGGTGGCGTCTGATCCGCGCTTCATGTCGTGGCTGCCGTGGCAGCTCACGCAGTTGGCGGCGTCGGCCATCCCCTTCTTCTCCAGCGCCTGCCCGTGCACGCTCGTCTCGTAGCCGGCAATGAAGCCGGCCGACGGCGAGGTGCGCGCCTTGACGTCCGGATTGTCGAGGTGGCAGCCGAAGCAGAGCTTGTTCTGGTTGAGCTTGACCGTCAGCGAATCGGCGGTGCCGAAGACAAAGCCGACGCCACGGTGGCAGGTGAGGCAGTTCGGCGCGCCCTTGATGCCCTTCGCCAGCGCCTGGCCGTGGGCCGACGACGGGAAGTGCTCGGCGGCCTTCTTGTGGCACTGCCCGCAGTCCTGCGTCAGCCGCTCGCGCGAGAACGGCGCGCCCGGCGTCTTGGGCGAGGCGACGTTGTGCTGTCCGTGGCAGGTCTGGCAGAGCGTCTTGGGGAGCTTGCCCTGCGAGACCGCGCGGTTCAGCTCGGGATGGAACGGGTGCTTGAGCGCCGCCTTGCCGTGGCAGCGCGCGCAGTTGACCGGCGTGATCTCGGCCTTGTGCGGCAGCTCTTCGGGATTGAACCCGACGTGGCACGACACGCAGGCGAGCTTCTCGTGGGTGGAGTTGTTGAGAACCTTCTCGTCCACGAACAGCGAGATCGTCTTCTTGTTCGCGCCTTCTTTGGTGAGCGTCTTGTCGTTATGACACTGCAGGCAGTCCTCGCGCGTCTGCGCGAGGGCTGCCTTGGCGCCCAGCTGAGTGAAGGTTCCGAGCACGAGGAACAGGACAAACAGGCGCCGGATCATAGACAAACTCTTCTCTCAGCTGGGCAGGGGTGGGGGAGCTGCGTGTTACGCAGCCGGCTTCTTGTGCGCGATTTCCTTCCAGCGCTCTTCGAAGTTGAACGGCTTGTTGGTCGGGCTCTTCTCGTTGTGGCAGGTCTTGCACATCGCCTCGACGGCCGCCTGGTCGGCGAACGCGACGAGCCCGCCCTTCACGGCGAGATCCTTCGACTTCATCGTGGCCATCGCCTTGTAGCCCGAGCCGGCGCCGTGGCAGTTCTCGCACTGCACGCCCTGCTTGATGTCGGCCGCATCCGGGCCGCCCTTGATCGTGTGGCACTCGAGGCATTCCTTGGCCTCGGCGGCGTTGGCGATGCCCTTCGCCTTGGCGATCTCGGCCGCCTTCGGCGTCGTCAGCGTGTTGTACGCGCCGGCGTGCTTCGACTTCTCCCAGATGGCCAACTGCATGCCCTGCTTCTCCGACTTATGGCACATCGTGCACGCCTTCACGCCAACGTACGTGTTCTGTGCGCTGGCCGCGCTGGGCACGACGAAGGCCGCGGCAACAATCACCAATAGACCAAACGTGCGCTTCATGTAGAGCTCCCCTTGTTCGTCCTGCGAGTGAACGATTGACCGAGCGATCAACTACTTCCGATGTATACCCCTCGGCTGCGAAGAAATCTCTGCAGGTGCACCGCCATGGGAAATCGAGAGAATGCGGTCTCTACGTGCGGGAATCCCCGACGGCCTTGCGGGGGGTATTCCGAAGCCAAGAGGGGGAAGGACTCTGCCTGTGCAACGGGCATTACGTAGGCAATATTGCCGATCAGTTCGTCGGCGTTTGCGCGACCCCACCGGAGCCCGAAGCCCATGCGTTCAAAACTGCCTCCGTCGTTCACGAATCCCATCACGCTGCTCGGCGTGACGATCACCACGTTCTGCTTCATCGTGATCGGGTTTCTCGCGATCAACGAATGGCTCGCCAAAGATCCCTCTCCGTATGTGGGCGTGCTCGCGTACATCATCATGCCGGGCGTGCTGCTGTTTGGCGTCGTCATCGCGGTATTCGGCATCCTGCGCGAGAACCGGCTGATTCGGATCGGGAAGCACAAGGAGCGCCACTTCCCGTCGATTGACCTCGGCAATCCGCGGCATCAGACGGGCATCGCCGTCGTCGCCGTGCTCGGCGGCTTCCTCGTGCTTGCCACCGGCGTCGGCAGCTTCCAGGCGTATCACGCCATGGAGACCGACAAGTTCTGCGGCACCAGCTGCCACACGCCAATGGAGCCGGAGTACACCGCGTACCAGAACGGGCCGCACGCGCGCGTCGGATGCGTGAAGTGCCACATCGGGTCGGGCGCCGGCTGGTTCGTGAAGTCGAAGCTCTCGGGGAGCTACCAGCTGTACTCGGTGGCGTTCAACAAATTTCCGCGCCCCATCGAGACGCCGATTCACAACCTGCGCCCGGCGCAGCAGACGTGCGAGCAGTGCCACTGGCCGAGCCAGTTCTTCAGCCAGAAGCTGATGCGCCAGACGTACTACTCGTCGGTGGGCGACAAGAACGTGAAGTCCTCCATCGACCTGCTCATCAAGGTCGGCGGCGGCAACAAGGAGGCGGGGCCGACCTCCGGCATCCATTGGCACATGAACATCCGCAACAAGGTCAACTACGTCGCCACCGACACGCGGCGCCAGGTGATTCCGTGGGTGCGGAGCGAGGGGCCCGACGGCAAGGTGCGCATCTTCAAGAGCACCGAGATGCCGTTCACGGCGCAGGACTCGGCCAACGGGGAATCGCGGCGCATGGACTGCGTCGACTGCCACAACCGCCCGGCGCACCAGTACCGCAATCCATCGCGGATGGTCAACCACCTGATGACCCTCGGCTGGATCGACCCCGACCTGCCGAGCGCAAAGGACCTGTCGGTGCACGTGCTCGAGGAGAGCTACTCCACGGCGGCCATCGCCAAGGACAGCATCCGTACGGCGATCACCGAGTACTACCAGGCCAACTTCCCCGCGCTGGTCAAGACGAAGCAGGCGTCGATCGAGCGCATGATCGTCGAGACGCAGAACCTGTTCGCCAAGAACTATTTCCCCTCGATGCGCGCCGACTGGAAGAACTTCCCGGACAACATTGGCCACATGTACTTCCCGGGCTGCTTCCGCTGCCACGACGGCAAGCACGTCGATCAGGACGGCAAGGTCCTGACCAAGGACTGCAACACCTGCCACTCGATCATCGGGCAGCAGGCGGCGGGGAAGAAGCCGGAGACGTCGCTCGAGGGGCTCAAGTACGTGCACCCTGTGGACATCGGCACCGACTGGATGGAAGGCACGTGCGCGGAGTGCCACAACACACCGCCGGCCAAGAAGGAGACGGAGAAGGAAAAGGCGAAGACCGTGTCGACGCGCACGGGCCCCGCCGTTGACGCCGCGCGAGCCGCGGCCCTGCATCGCCTGTCGCCGTAGTCGTTCTCGCGGCGAATCGCTCGTTCGAAGAGGGTGTCGTTTCCGGAGGACTGATGGCCGACGGACGCGGGCAATCGCAGCACCCCGACCTGACCGACGCCGTACAGGCGCTCGAGCGGCGCGTCGCGCGTCTTGAGGCGCAGCTCGCGCTGGCGACGGCGTCGCCGACCGCGGAGGCGCCGATCGCGACGGCGGCGCCGATGGGCGAGGCCACCGAGCTGTCGGAGCGTGACTTCGAGTTCGAAGTCGGGCAGAACTGGCTCGCCAGCGTGGGCATTCTCGTGCTGGCCAGCGGCGTGGGGTTCACGCTGCTGCTCCCCTTCCCCGGCGTGCCGTCGTGGCTGCCGTCGGCCGCCGGTGGCCTCATCGCGGTCGCGCTTGCCGCGCTCGCCGCGCGCTGGCATCAGACGTTCGCGCTGGTGGCGGGCTATTTCCGCGGCGCGGCGATGGCGCTCTGCTACTGCGCAGTGCTGCGGCTCTTCTTCTTTGGCGCCGAGCACGCGCTGTCGCTCCAGACCGCGGCGGGAGAGGCGCTGCTGATCGCCGTCGCGGCGGCGAACGTCGCCGGCGCAGTCTATCGGCGTTCAGCCTGGCTCATGGCGATCGCGCTCGTCACCGGATTCGTCACGCTCGTCGCCATCGGCGCGCCGTGGACGGTGATGGGCGGACTCGCCCTGCTGCTGACCGCCGGCGCGTGGGCCGTGGTGTCGTACGAGTGGCCGTGGCTGCAGCTACTGCTCATTCCGGCGGGATACGTGACGTTCCTGCTCTGGCTCGTGAACCGTCCGTGGCAGGGGCGTGCGGTGGCCCTGCAGTCGCGGCCGGTGGCGGGGGCGGTGGCCTTGCTGCTCTACGCGCTCATCAATGCGGCCGCGTCGTACCGGCGGCGCACGCCCGACGGCGAAGACGCGGCCACCATCCTCTCGGCGCTGCTGAACTGCGGCATCGGATACGGCACATTTCTCCTCGCGACGTCGACGGCACCGGCGGGACTGTTCGGCTCCGCGCACGCGGCAGCGGCGGCAGTCTTTCTTGGCATCGGCCTTGCGTTCTGGCAGAGCGAGACAAGCCGGGTTTCCACGTTCCTGTACGCGATGACGGGGTATCTGGCCCTCAGTGTTGCCCTCGCGCGGCTCGTGTCGGCGCCCAATCTCTTCATCTGGCTCTCCGGAGAGAGTCTGTTGGTGGTTGCCACCGCGCTGTGGTTCCGCTCGAAGATGATTGTGCTCGGCAACTTCTTCATCTACGTCGCCATCGTGCTCGCCTACGTGCTGGTGGCGCAACGCGAGACCGGAATCAGCATCGGTCTTGGCATCGTCGCGCTGCTGACGGCGCGCATCCTCGGCTGGCAGGCGCAGCGGCTCGAGCTCAAGACGGAGATGATGCGCAACGCGTACCTCATCAGCGCCTTCGTGGTCTTTCCGTACGCGTTGTATCACCTCGTGCCGCGGGCGTGGGTCCCCGTGTCGTGGGTGGCGATGGCCGTCGCCTACTACGGCATGAACCTCGTCGTCCGCAGTCCCAAGTATCGCTGGATGGGGCACTTCACCCTGCTGCTGACGGCGTTGTACACCATCGTGGTGGGCATTTTCCAGCTCGCGCCCGCCTACCGCATCGCGTCGTTCCTCGTGCTCGGCACCGTCCTGCTGGTCGTCTCGCTCATCTTCACCATGGTGCGCGCCCGTCGGCGTGAGGCGTCGGCCGCACCACCAAAGTCCCCCGTTGGAGTCTCACCCGTTTAGATTGCGGGGCGGCAACTGCCCCACCGTACCTGACTATTACAGGAGTGCCTTGCATGCGTGGTACCCTTTTTGTGCTGCTCGCGGCCGCTGTGTCCGCGTGTGGCTATTCGTCGAAGAGCGCGGACACCGAGAAGGTTCCGCTGAGCGAAGCGCCGGCCGTGCCCGGTGCCGCCGACGCGGCCGCGCCGGCTGGCGCGCTGGCCGGCCCGGTGCTCGAGAAGCTTGACGCGCCGCCGTACAGCTACCTGAAGATCAAGACGTCGCAGGGTGAGACGTGGGCCGCCGTGCCGCAGACGGCGACGGCCACGGGCGCAATGGTGCGCGTCTACAACCCGATGCTGATGACGAAGTTCGATTCGAAGTCGCTCAAGCGCACCTTCGACGAGATCTACTTCGGAACGCTGACGCCCGACGGCAGCGACGCCGCGGTGAGCGGAGCCGGCGCCGCCGGCCCAGCGGACGCCGCCGGCGCGGGCGCCAATCCGCACAGCGGCATGCCGGCGACGGAAACGGCGACGGTCAACGTTGGAAAGGTCGAGAAGGCCACCGGGCCGGATGCGTACACCATCGCCGAGCTGTTCGCCAAGAAGGATGCGCTCACCGGCAAGACGGTGACGGTGCGCGGCACCGTGGTGAAGTACAATGCCCAGGTGATGGGAAAGAACTGGATCCACATCCAGGACGGCAGCGGCGACGCGGCGAAGGCAACCAACGACGTGACCATCACGACGATGGACGAGACGGCGAAGGGCAAGACGATCACCGTGCGCGGCGTCGTGAAGACGAGCAAGGATTTTGGCGCGGGCTACAAGTACGCCGTGATCATCGAGGAAGCGAAGATCACCAAGCCGTAGCATTCGCGACGCATCGAACGCAGGAACGGGCGCCCGTCTGGGCGCCCGTTCTTATTTTCTGCCAGCCGCCGTCGCGCTACGGCGCCAGCCGTTCGATCAGCCAGCGCTGGTCGGACTGCCGCGTGTACTGGAACCGGTCGTGCAGCCGATTGGCGCGCCCCTGCCAGAACTCGATGACCTCCGGAATCACGCGATAGCCGCCCCAGAACGACGGGAGCGGGATCTTGCCATCGGCGAACTTGCGCTTCATCTCGTCCCACTTCATCTCGATCATCTGGCGCGACGTGATGACCGTGCTCTGCGGCGACGCCCACGCCGCCAATTGGCTGCCAACGGGGCGCGAGATGAAGTAGGCGGTTGCGTCGGCCAGCGAGACGCGCTCAACGGGGCCGGCAATCATCACCTGCCGTTCGAGCGCGACCCACGGAAAGAGCAGCGCCGCGCGCGGATTGGCGGCGAGCTGCTGCGCCTTGCGGCTCTCGAAATTCGTGAAGAAGACAAAGCCGCGGGCATCGTACTGCTTGAGGAGCACGGTGCGCACGAGCGGACGCCCGTCGGGCCACGCCGTGGCCAGCGACATCGCATTGGGCTCCACCAATCCCGACTGGCACGCCTGCTCAAACCAGCGCCGGAACTGTTCCACCGGGTCGTCGTGCAGGTCCTCGCGGGTGATGCCCACGGTGGAGTACTGCTTGCGCATGTCAGCGAGGTTCATGTATTCCGTCGGGTGGAGGCGTGCCGGAACTTAATGCGCGCGCCGCTACTCGGCCCGCTCGAGCGCCAGCGTCGATCCGAGCAGCTGCGGGCCGACATAGCAGTGCATGCCGACGGCGCTGAGCCCGGCCGTACGAAACGCCTGCCGATAGAATCCGGGCGTGCGGTGATGCCAGTGCTGCTTGTCGCCCTCGAGCTCGTCGGCGTCGGTGAAGGCCTCGAGGTAGGCGACCCCGTCGAGCAGCGCGGCGACCGCCGCGAGTCCGGGGCGCAGCTCCTCGGTGCGGACGTACTGCAGCACGTCACAGCAGACGATGAGATCGAACTTGGAGGTGATGCCGATCTGCGCCAGCGTGCCAAACGTCCCCGCGCGAATGCCGCGCGACCGGCCGAAGCGTTCCACGACATACTCGCTGGAGTCGACGCCCACGTACTCGAGCTTGGGCCGCTCGTCGAGAAAGTGCGAGCGCCACGGCGCTTCGCCGCAGCCGACGTCGAGCACCGTGCGCACGGGACGCTCCAGCAGCGCCTCGGCGATGCCAAGCACGAGGCGCACCTTGCGGCGTACGCCGGCGGGTGTGTTGACGCGGTGCCGCGGGTCACGATACCAGCGGTCGAAGTACGACTGATCGTAGCGTTTGCTCACGCCGGCTCCCGCAGGGCGCGGCGCACATCGGCGGCGTCGACAATCGCGGCGCCGCCCGGCGCGTCGAGCGCGAGGCGCACCATGCCGGCCGCCAGCGCGCTGCCCGACAGCGTGGCCCAGCGATCGTGCAGCGCGTGTCCGCCGAGGGCGGCCGCGCCCCGCAGCAACGCATCCGTCACGACGCTGGCCACACGCTCGGCGACGCGCCGCTCGTCGCGGTCGCTCCCCGAAATGAACGACGGGCGCACGATCAGGTACGGCAGACCGCTCGCCTGCAGCTCGCGTTCGAACCGGCCGCGCACCGCGAGGTACGGATTGCGACTGCTCGCCAGCGCGCCCATCGACGAGAGATACACGAACCGCGGCCGCAGCGCGGCGGCGAGCACCGCGCGCAGCAGCAGCGCCGTCAGCCCGTAGTCCACCTCGTCGTAGCCAGCGGCCGCGCCGGTGGCGCGTTCGTCGCGCGCGGCGCGGGCGCGCGTCGTCCCGAGCAGGGCAAAGACCACATCGGGGCGCAGCCGCGCCATCGTACGCGCCATCGCATCGTCGGTCCACGGCGTGGCGTCGGCCTCGGCGCCGGCGGCGGCAAAGCGCGCGGTCCAGGTGCCGAGCGCCGGCGAGTCGGGGCGGACGTGCGCGACGGCGCGCACGCCTTCGCGCGCCAGGCGCTCGGTGACGTGCCGCCCCGTGTACCCGGTGGCGCCGGCAATGAATGCGGTGGTCATGCCGCGAATTTACGCCGAGCGTCGGCGCGCGGTGAGGCGGGCGCTACGCCGGCGGCGGCGCGTCGTCGTCTTTCGGCGAGACCGCGTCGGGCGCGACGGGCTCGCGCCACGTGAGAATCGCGAGAATCACGGCGCCGACCGTGACGCCGGAGTCGGCGACGTTGAACGTCCAGAAGCGGGCGCTCCCGATGCCGACATCGATGAAGTCCACGACGCCGCGCGCGCTGCGCAGCCGGTCGATGAGGTTGCCGGCGGCGCCGGCGACAATCATCCCCAGCGCGGCGGCCAGCCACGTGGAGTTGGCCGGCAGTCCGCGCCACATCTTCACGATGATGCCGATCATCACCAACGCGATCAGCGAGAAGACGACGCGCGATGACGGACCAAAATGCATGTTCATCGCCGCGCCGGTGTTGTACGTCAACGTCCAGCGCAGCACGTCGCCGATGACCGGCTGCGGCTGGTGCAGCGGCAGGGTTGCCTCGGCAATGCGCTTGGTGACGAGGTCGCCGGCGAGGACGCCGAGCGCGAGTGAGACGAAGAGTCGGTCGCGAAGCGTGGAGAACATGCGGGGCGATGAGGGGGCGTCGTGGACTGCGCGGGAACCGATGTCTAACTTACCGCCGCGAGGCCCGCGGCGGAAAGCCGCCGCGGCGTGCTCCCACCCAAGGCCGTGAGCGCCCCCAGACTTCCCATTGATGACGTGCTCCCCGCCCTGCGCGATGCCTTGCGCACCGCGGGGCGCGCCGTGCTCGTGGCGCCGCCGGGCGCCGGCAAGACCACGCGCGTGCCGCTCGCCCTCCGCGACGAGCCGTGGTGCACCGGCCGCGTGCTTGTGCTCGAGCCGCGGCGGCTCGCGGCGCGGGCCGCCGCCCATCACATGGCCCGCCTGCTCGGCGAGGAGGTGGGCGGCACCGTGGGCTACCGCGTGCGACTCGACTCGCGCGTCTCGGCGCGCACGCGCGTGGAGGTCGTCACCGAGGGCGTGCTCACCCGGATGCTGCGCGACGACGCGACGCTCGAGGGCGTGTCGGCGGTGCTCTTTGACGAGTTTCACGAGCGCAGCCTGCACGCCGACCTAGGCCTCGCGCTCACGCTGCATGCGCGCGCGCTGGTGCGCGACGACCTGCGCGTCGCGGTGATGTCGGCGACCATCGACGCCGCGCCGGTCGCCGCGCTGCTCGGCGGGGCGCCGGTGGTTGTGAGTGAAGGACGCCTGCATCCGGTGGAAACCGTCTATCGTGCGCCGCGCGACCGGCAGCGCGTCGAGGAAGCCGCGGCGAGCGCCGTGCGCGCGGCGCTGGCCGACGCGCCGGGTGACGTGCTCGTCTTTCTGCCGGGTCAGGCAGAGATCAGCCGTGCGGCCGCCTTGCTCGACGCGCTCGACCCCACCATCGACGTCATCGCACTCTACGGCGCGATGCCCCTCGAGGCACAGGATCGCGCCATCCGGCCAAGTCCTACCGGCCGACGGAAGATTGTGCTCGCCACGTCCATTGCCGAGACGAGCCTCACCATTGAAGGCGTGCGCGTGGTGATCGACGCCGGTCTGGCGCGCGTGCCGCGCTTTGACGCGCGCAGCGGCATGACGCGGCTGGTCACCACGCGCGTCTCGCGCGCGGCCGCCGATCAGCGCCGTGGCCGCGCCGGCCGCCTGAGTGCCGGCGTCTGCTATCGCCTCTGGGCCGAGGGCGACGATGCACAGCTGCTCGCCCACCGCACGCCGGAGATCCTCGAGGCCGACCTCGCGCCGCTCGCGCTCGAACTGGCGGCCGCCGGCATCGACGACGCCCACACCCTGCGTTGGCTCGACGCGCCTCCGGACGGCGCGCTCGAGCAAGCCCGCGGTCTCCTGCGCGCACTTGACGCGCTCGACGCCGACGGACGGATCACCGCGCACGGGCGTCGTGTTGCCGCGCTTGGCGCGCACCCGCGGCTCGCCCATCTCGTGGCGCGCGGCCACACGCTCGGCCACGGCGCGCTCGCCTGTGACGTGGCGGCGCTGCTCGGCGAGCGTGACCTGTTTGACCGCGCGACCGCGGAAGGCGACGCCGACCTCGCCGACCGCGTGCGTGCGCTGCGCGACGCGGAGTTTGCCCGAGCGCGTCGCGCCGACCGCGCCCGCCTGCAGCGCGTACGACAGGAGGCCGACGCCCTGCGGCGCGGCCTCGGCGCCTCACCGGGCACCGAAGAACGCAAGGACGACGCGGTTGGCTTGCTTGTGGCGCTCGCGTATCCCGACCGCCTCGCGCGCCAGCGCGCCGACGCGCCGGGCCGATATCTGCTGCGCAATGGACGCGGCGCTACCTTCGCCGTGCCGCGGTCGCTTGGCGCCGAAGCGTGGCTCGCCATCGCCGACGTGGACGGCGACCCGCGCGAAAGTCGCATCTGGATGGCGGCGGCGATCAGCGCCGCCGACGTGATGCAGCACTTCGGCACACAGGCGACGGAGGAGTTCGTGCGCCACTGGGACGCCGAGCGTCGCACGCTCCGGCTCACGCGCGTCAGCCGGCTGGGGGGCATCGTGCTCCGCGAGCGGCGCGTCGAAACGCCGTCGCCCGAGGAGGCGGCGCACGCGCTGCTCGCCGTCGTGCGCGACGAAGGGCTCGGCGTCCTGCGATGGGACGAGCGCGCCACGCGCCTGCGCGAGCGCCTCGCGTTTGCACGCGCCTGCGACGCCGCGTATCCCGATGTGAGCGATGACGCCCTGCGCGCCACGCTCGACAACTGGCTGCTCCCCGCCCTGCTGTCGATTGGCACGTTGAACGCCCTCGGACGCGTCGACATCGCCGACGCGCTGCTCGGACGGCTGCCGTGGACGCTGCGCGAACGGCTCGACGCGCTGGCGCCGACGCACTGCGTCGTGCCGAGTGGGTCACGTCTGCCGATCGACTATGCCGATGCCGCGGCGCCGGCGCTGGCGGTGCGATTGCAGGAGTTGTTCGGCTTGGCGGAGACGCCGCGCATCGGCGGCGGCCGCGTGCCGCTGACGCTTCAACTCCTGTCGCCGGCGCACCGTCCCGTGCAGGTGACGCGCGATCTCGCCGGCTTCTGGGCGCGATCGTACTTCGACGTGCGCAAGGATCTGCGGGGGCGGTACCCCAAGCATCACTGGCCGGAGAATCCGCTGGAGGCGGCGCCCACGGCCCGCGCCAAGCGCCGCGGTTAGCGCAGCCAGCGCCGCGAGGTGCGGAGCAGTTCCGCGTAGGGCGCGCCGAAGCGCCTCACCAGATAGCGCTCTTCGCGCAGCACGACGCCCCAGTGCAGCATCATCCACGCGGGGATCAGCATCACGAGATACCACGCGTTGCCGCGCGCGACGCCGACGCCGGCCTGGATGATAAGCATGCCGATGTACATCGGGTTACGCGTCACGCGATACGGCCCGCCGAGCACCAGCACGCGCGACGCCCGCCACGGCACGGCCGGCGTGCGCGCGCGCACAAAGTGATCGTGCGCCCACCAGAGCAACCAGCCGCCGAACAGCACGATCGCGATACCCGCCCACGACGGCGCGGGGAGCGTCAGCGAGAACACGTAGCGCGCCGCTTCGGCGACGAGCATCGCGGCCAGCACGATGAGCGGCGCCGGCGCGACGATCGGCGGCGTGTCTTCGGAGCGCGCGAGGAGGGCGATTTGCCCCGCATGGTAGGCGAAGTGCTGCACGACGCCGTCCACCATGAACTCGTGCGAGTATCCGCAGTCGCCCACCGGAGCGGTGAGCGCCGCGTCGGACATCGCCTGGACGCGATCGGCAAATTGGTGGACGGCACGCTCGAGGGCGGCGACGTCCGCCTGCCACTGCTCTTCGGTGAAGGCCACCGGCGCGGCAAAGTTGGCGTCTTCCGTGGCCGCGACCGCGGGGTCGTCAAAGCGGCGCGCCGGAACCTCGACCCACAGGGTCAGGTGCCGCACCAACTCCCACGGCGTGTGCGAGCCGCGGACGCGCCGGTGCGCCGCCTGCCGCGCCGTAAGACGCGACAGGATGTCATGGACCGATGGGCCGTGCCACGGATCGCCGCCCCAGGCGCGGCGCAGTTGGTCGGCCAGTCGTTCGCCAATCGGCACCGGCGACTCGTCGGTGCGCCTACTTCTTGCCGACCGTCTCTTCCTTCAGAATCTTCTTGGCCATCCAGAAGACGATGAACGCGACGATGATGAAGTCGATACCCGCGCCGAGCACCCTACCCAGCTCCCACTTCACGCCCCATTTTTCTGGCGTCCATGAGCGCCAGTCGCCACCGGCCGCAGACGTCGCAACACCAACGATCGGCATCAGCAGGCCGCCCACGACTGCCGTCACCAAGTCGTTCAGCTTGCCGCCAATGATGACGGCGATCGCCAGGCCGACGACGCCATACTGCTTCAGAAATGCGACGAATTCCTTGATCACGATGCACTCCGTGTGATGGGGGATTACGCGCCGAACTGCCTGAGATGGTGGTCCATGTGCCGGTAGATCAGGACGCCCCAGTCCGAGCCGTTGATGTCGCCAAACGCCGGGTGCGCGGGCCAGGCGACGTTGGGGTCGATGGCCGCCGTCCGTTCGAGTGTTGTCTTGAGCGCCGACACATCGCTGGCCCACGTATCGGGAGCGCGCGCGAGCAGTTGGCGCGCCGTCGGGGCGCCGCGTGGAAACGGCAGCACGTAGATCACGAGGTACCGCACCAGCCGATTACTCAAGAACGTAGATCGGGGCGGCACGGCGATCTCATTGGCCGCCATCCGCAACGACTCAATGAGATGCGTCACCATCTTCGGCGCGGTGAACTGACCCCAACGCGCCGAGTCGGAGGCCCCCAGCCGGTCGATGCGCGCGAGCAGCGACGCGCGCACGGCCGGATCGTAGATGGATTTGGGCATGGGGTATACTCTCAGCCCGCGGCGCCGCCGTCCAGTCTGGGCGGCGCGCGAGGCCCCGGACTGCAACCGTGCGCCGAATCCGCATAAGCTTCGTGGTCCCCCGCCGCGAACCTCAGCCCTCGCCGCCCGTGAACCTGCCCATCGTCTGGCGCACCGCCACCCTGCTCGCCGCTTCAAACGTGTTCATGACCTTCGCGTGGTATGGCCACCTGCGCACGATGTCGTCGCGCCCGTGGATTGTCGCCGCGCTCGTGAGCTGGGGCATCGCGCTGTTCGAGTACCTGCTGCAGGTGCCCGCCAACCGCGTTGGCGCGACCGTCATGACGCTGCCGCAGCTCAAGATGATGCAGGAGGTCATCACGCTGTCGGTCTTCGTGCCGTTCACGGTGTTGTACATGCGCCAGCAGATGCGGCTCGACTTTCTGTGGGCCGCGTGCTGCATGGTCGGGGCGGTCTACTTCACGTTTCGGGGCGCGGGTCCGGGCTGACCGTACCGCCGCCGCGCACGCTACTCGGTGGGCGCGCCGCTGGCGCTCCACTCGCGCCAGCCGCCCATCATTGAGCTGACGTTGGTGTAGCCCATCTTCTGCAGCGAGTCGGCGGCGATGACCGACCGGAACCCGCCGCCGCAGTAGAGAATGATCTCAGCCGACTTGTCGGGAATCGCGCCCTCGATGTCGCGTTCGATCACGCCCTTGCCAAGGTAGGTTGCGCCCGCCGCGTGGCCGGCGGCCCATTCGCTCTGCTCGCGGATGTCGACGAGGTGCGCCCCCGCCGCCTGCCGCGCGCGCGCCTCCTCCATGGTGACCTCTTTCACGTGCGAACGCAGGGACTCGATGAGGGCCAAGAAGCCGGGCGCGTGATGCACTTTTCCTCCGAAGTGGAATACTCAGAAAATCACCGCCGGACCATCACGGCTCAAGTCCGCGCCCCTCCCGGCCCCCGCCCCCCGTCCCGCGCTGTTAGCAAATTCGCGGCAACTGGTCGCCCGGCAGCAGGTCGACCACGCGCATCGCGCCGAGCGGCGTGCGCAGGGCGACGATGCGCGGATGGGCCGCCACCACGCGCCCAATGCGGGCCGCCTCCGCGCCCAGCGCGTGCGCGCGCAGCGCCCGCAGGGCCGCATCCGCGTGGTCGCTCGCGACAAAGACGGCCATCACCCCTTCATTGGCGACGTACAGCGGGTCGAGACCGAGCATCTCACAGGCCGCGCGCACGTCGCGGGGCACAGGGATGGACGCGTCGTCGATCTCAATGCCCACGCCTGACGCCGCGGCGATTTCATTGAGCGCGCTGGCAACCCCGCCACGGGTCGGGTCGCGCAGGACGTGCACGGCGGCGCCCAGCGCGCGCAGCGCGTCGACGAGCGGCACAAGGCAGGCGCTGTCGCTGGTGATGGCGCTGTCGAACGCCAGCCCTTCGCGCGCGGCCATGATCGCCATGCCGTGGCGCGCGATGGGGCCGCTCAGCAGAATCGCGTCACCGGCCTGCGCCCGGTCGGGAGCCGGCCGGAAGTCGGGATCGACCGTCCCCACCGCCGACGTGTTGATGTACAGACCGTCGGCCTTTCCGCGGTTCACCACCTTGGTGTCGCCGGCGACGATCGGCACGCGCGCGTCGCGCGCCGCCAGCGCCATGGCGGCGATGACGCGGTCGAGCAGCGCGAGCGACAACCCCTCCTCGAGCACGAAGCCGGCGGTGAGGCAGATGGGGCGCGCCCCCATCATTGCGACATCGTTGAGCGTGCCGTGCACGGCGAGCGAGCCAATATTGCCGCCCGGGAACTCGAGCGGATGCACGACGAACGAATCGGTGGAGACGGCGAGTTCGCGTCCCGTGCACGCCACGATGGATGCGTCGCCCAGCGGCGCCAGCGACGGATTGTCGAAATGCGGAAGGAAGTGGCGAGCCACGAGCTGGGCGCTGAGCCGTCCGCCCGAGCCGTGCCCCAGCTGCACATAATCGGCGGCCTCCAATGGCGCCGGGCAGCTCAGGAGCGCCGGATTCACGGGCTTTGTCATGCGGACACCCCGGCCGCGTCGGGCGCGCGATACCGTGCCACGTTGTAGTACGCGGCGCACGCCCCCTCGGACGACACCATCGGCGCGCCCAGCGGCCGATCGGGCGTGCAGGCCGTACCGAAGGCGGCACACTGCGGCGGCTTGAGGCGCCCGGTCAGCACGTCGCCGGCGCGGCACGCCGCGGGCTCATCGACCACCAGGCCGCCGACGCCGAACCTGCGCTCCGCGTCAAACGCCGCGTACGCGTCGCGCAGCCGCAGGCCGCTCATCGGGATCTCGCCGATGCCCCGCCACTGCCGGTCGGTGAGCTCAAACACCTCGGCCACCAGCGCCTGCGCGGGGGGCGTGCCCTCGCGCCGGACGGAGCGGACGTACTGGTTCTCCACTTCGTGGCGCCCGTCCTCGAGCTGCGCGACGGCCAGCGCAATGCCCTCGAGGATGTCGACGGGCTCAAAGCCGGTGACAACGATGGGCACCTTGTAGCGGGCGGCGATTGGCTCATACGCCATGTTACCCATTACGGCGCAGACATGCCCAGCAGCCAGGAACCCCTGCACGCGGTTGTCGGGCGCGTCGAGGATGGCGGTCATCGCCGGCGGCACCGTGACGTGCGACACGAGCACGGTGAAGTTGCGCACGCCCAGCGCGCGGGCGCGGTGCACGGCCATGGCGTTCGCCGGCGCGGTGGTCTCAAAGCCGACGGCAAAGAAGACCACGTCGCGGTCGGGGTGCGCGCACGCCAGCGCCAAGGCGTCGAGCGGCGAGTAGACGACGCGCACGTCCCCGCCGCGCGCGCGCACCTGCTGCAGGTCACCGGTGCTCCCCGGCACGCGCAGCATGTCGCCGAACGAGGCGAAGATCACGCCCGGCTGCGCGGCGATCACCAGCGCCTTGTCGATCTGCCCGAGCGGCGTCACGCACACGGGACAGCCGGGGCCGTGGATCATCTCCACCACCCCGTCGAGCAGCGCGTCGAGCCCCTGCCGCACGATGGTGTGCGTCTGGCCGCCGCACACTTCCATCAGCGTCCACGGGCGCGTGGCGCGCGTGCGAATGCGCGCGATCAGCGCCTTCGCGATCTCCGCGTCGCGGTATTCCGAGAGGTACTTCAAGCCCGACGCTCGGCGCCTGGCCCAGCCGCCTCCGCCTCGTCCGCGCCCCAGCCAAGTTCGTCGAGTTGGCGCATCTCCCGCAGCAGTTCGAACGTCCGGTGCGCCTCGTCCTCGTCCACCTTGGAGATGGCGAAGCCGACGTGCACGATCACGTAGTCCCCGACCGCCACCTCGTCGGCGACATACTGCAGGCAGACATCGCGCCGCACGCCGTCGAAGTCGATCACGCCCATGGTGAGACCGGCGTCGACCTGCATGGAGAGGATCTTACCGGGAATTCCGAGGCACATGGCAGGCGAGGGACGAGTTTGGGAGAGAGGCGGTTCTACTCGCGGGAGAGGATCCACGAGGCGACAGCGGCCTGGCCGTAGCTGATGGCGCCGTCGTTGGGGCCGAGCAGGTGCGGCACGAGCACCCGGAGCCGCGCTTCGGCGAGACGGCGCGCGATGCGCGTCAGGAGCCGCGCGTTCTGGAACGCCCCGCCGCTCAGCACCACGGTGTCGAGCGCGAAACTCCCGGCGATGAGCCGCGCCAGGTCGACGGCGGCCTCCACAACACTCTCGTGGAAGCGAGCGGCGAGCAGGGCCACGTCGACGCCATGCCGCCGCCCCTCGCCGAGCGCCTGCAGCAGCGGCACGGGATCGAGGTGCAGGCGGTTGTCCTGTTCGTACGTCGGGAACGGCAGCGGCGCCGCCGGCAGATCGCCGGCCAGCGCTTCAAGTTCCATGGCCGCCTGCCCTTCAAACGACGCGTGGCGCCGCACGCCAAGCACCGCGGCCGCCGCGTCGAACAGACGCCCCAGCGACGACGCCATTGGCGCATTGACGCCCTTGAGCACCTGTTGATGCGCCCCTTCGCGCATCGACGTCGGCACGCCATAATAGGCCAGCCCGAACGCTTCCGACGGCCAGCCGGCCAACGTCTCAAAGCCGACCGCGACGCGCCACGGCTCGCGCGCCGCCGCGTCGCCGCCGGGCAGCGGCACATACCGCATCTGCCCGACGCGGCGGTACCCCGAGAGATCGCTAATCAGCGCCTCGGCGCCCCATACGTTGCCGTCGTCGCCGTAGCCCGTGCCGTCGAAGGCGAGCCCCACCACTGGCGTTGTCACACCATGCTCGGCGGCCACCGCCGCGACGTGCGCGTGATGGTGCTGCACGGCGATCACGCGGCGCAGGCCCAACTCCTCGGCGACGCGCGTGGAGAGATACCCGGGGTGCAGATCGCGCACCGCGAAGGTTGGCGCCACGCGGAAGAGCGCGCGGTACCGCGTGTACGCCTCCTGCCAGTGCTCGAGCGCCGCCAGTTCGTCGAGGTCGCCAATGTGCGGACTCACGAACGCCTGTCCGTCGCGGGCGAGCGCGAACGTGTTCTTGAGCTGAGCGCCCACCGCAACGAGCGGTTCGGGCGATGCCACGGGCAGCGCAATCGGCACGGGCGCATACCCACGCGCCCGCCGCATCAGGATCTCGTGCGGTTTGGCGATGCGCACCACCGAGTCATCGCAACGCGACACGATGTCGCGGTCGTGCATCAGGAACGCGTCGACCAGCGGGCGCAGGCGCGCGCGTCCTTCCTCGAGACCAATGGCAATGGGCTCCTCGCTCAGATTGCCGCTGGTCATCACCAGCGGGCGGCCGACCGCCGCAAGGAGCAGGTGGTGCAGCGGCGTATAGGCGAGCAGCAGGCCGATGCGGTCGAGCCCCGGCGCCAGCGCCGAGGCCAGCGGCGTGCCGTCGCGCGGCGTGAGCAGCACGATGGGCCTCGCGCTCGAGGTCAGCACCGCCGCCTCGCGCTCGTCGATGCGGGCAACGGCGCGCGCGTCGTCGAGCGTGCGCACCATCACGGCGAGCGGCTTGGCGTCGCGCTGCTTGCGCGCGCGCAGGCGGCGGACCGCCGCGTCGTTGGTGGCGTCCACGGCGAGGTGAAATCCGCCGAGTCCGCGCACGCCGACCACCGCGCCCATGCGCAGCGCCGTCGCGGCCATGCGCACCGCGCTGTCCCCTTCGGCCACCCGGTCCGCGCCGCCGCCTTCAAACCAGACGCGCGGCCCGCAGTCGGGGCAGGCAACCGTCTCCGCGTGAAAGCGGCGGTCGTCCGGCGCCGCGTACTCGGCGGCGCAGCGCGGGCAGAGCGCAAACGCTTTCATTGAAGTGCGTTCACGATCATACGGCAGCGCGTCGATGACCGTATAGCGCGGGCCGCAGTTGGTGCAAGTGATGAAGGGGTGACGGTATCGACGGTCGGCGGCGTCAAACAACTCCCGCTCGCACTCCTCGCAGATTGCGAGGTCGGGCGGCACCGGGCGCAGCGTGTCCGCGTCCTCGCTCTCGGCGATCGTAAAGGTCGTGGCGCCCTCCGACTCGGCGTCGACCGACCAGACGGCGTCGATGCGCGAGACCGACGGCGCCTCCGCGCGCAGGGCCGCGTCAAAGGCATCGAGCTGATCGTCCGGCCCCTCGAGACGTATCTCCACCGTACCGGCGACATTCCGCACCCAGCCGGTGAGGCCGAACCGCGTCGCCAGTCGGTGCACGAACGGCCGGAACCCGACGCCCTGCACCACTCCCGTCACGGTGAGGTGGCGCGCGTCGAGCGTCGGGGTGGTGGGCATCAAACGCGCGCCAGCGGCGCGACGGAGCGACGGAGAAAGTCGAACCACTCCGCCAGACCGTCTCCCGTCGTCGCCGACACAAAGAGGAACCGCACGTTCGGGTTGACCTGCAGGCAGTAACGCACCGCGCGGTCGGCATCGAACGGCACATACGGCAGGAGGTCGGTCTTGGTGAGCACCACCCAGTCGGCCTTCTCAAACATCTTGGGATACTTGAGCGGCTTGTCCTCGCCCTCCGTCACGGAAAAGAGCACGACGCGCGTCGTTTCGCCGAGGTCCCACGACGCCGGACAGACGAGATTACCGACGTTTTCCACGATGAGCAGGCGCGTGGCGTCGAGGTCGAGGTGCTCGATGGCGTCGAACACCTGCAGCGCATCGAGGTGGCACGCGCCGCCGGTGACGACCGCGTGTACAAGGCGTCCCGTATGCGCCGCCAGCCGGTCGGCGTCGTTCTGCGTCTGGCAGTCGCCGGCCACCACGGCGATGTCGAGGGGTTCGCCCAGTTCGGCGAGCGTGCGTTCGAGCAGGGTGGTCTTGCCGGCGCCCGGCGACGACATGAGGTTCATCGCCCAAATGCCGTGCGCCGCCAGCCGCTCGCGCACCTGCGCGGCCAGCGCGTCGTTGCGCGCCATCACGCGCTCGCGGACTTCAATCGTTCGGACCGTCATCGTCCTCGACCTCGAGCCAGGTCACCTGAAACACGTCCCCCGGCGGACACGAGAGCACGGCGCGGGCGCCGCGCCACGGCGGATCGCTGAAGACGGATTCCAGGCAGAATCCGAGCGCCGAGGGCTCCACGCCGCTTTCGGTCCCGACGTCGACCCCGACCGCCACGCATCGCGGCGCCGTCGCGCCGAGTTTCTCTTCGGCGAGGCGTCCGATCTCGATGGCCAGGCTTAGTTCATGCACCGGCTTTCAACTCGATGCCGGCGGCGCGGCGGGCGCAGCCGGCGCGGTCAGGGAGACAGCGTTGTGAATCCGTGCATCGCAAGTTGCCGTGCGGTCGGCGACGGCTACAAGAGGAGAATGACTGCATCGCTGTCCGGAACCACCGGACGCCCGGCCAGCACGGGTCCGACGCGCGTCTCTCGCGCTACGGCGACCTGCGCCGGGCCTCGATCAGCAGGGCGTTGGCCACGCTCCGTTCGCCCTGCGGGTCGCTGGGCCGGTTGACGACGCGGCCATCGATGATCAGGGCCGTCGATCCCCCGCCGTCGAGGTTCAATGCGTGGGCCACACCGAGGCCGCGCAGGAACTCCGCCGCTTCCGCCAGGGTCATCCCCGCGCTGGCCGGACTGCGTCCGTCGACGGCGACGATGAACAGGTGACTCGTGTCAGCGTCGAACCCGATGAGGCTGCGCGGATGTCGCACATCGGTGTTGCTCTTTCCCGTGAACTCGCTGGTTGCCGACGACTCGATCATCGGAATGCCGTCGCGCAGCATCACCGGCCATCCGCCGACGAGCTGGTCGACCGCGCCTACTGCGGGGATCCACGACGGATGCACGTCGAACGACCCCTTGATGGCCGCGATCGAGTCAAGCCGCGCGGCCGTCCGTCCGTACGCGACGAGCACCCCGTCGCGCGCGCCGAGCGCCGCGGAATCGGCCTTGGCGACGGGGCCAGCCGGACGCAGCATCAGCGAGTCACGCCAACTGCCGCGCACCACCGCGACGCGCAGCTGGCGCGCCGGGTGCAGCGAGTCGGTGCGCGCCTTGCCGTTTGATTCACCCAGCCACAGCACGAGTCCTTCGCCGTTGGCCGGGATGGCGTTCACGCCGTCGAGCGCCCACGAGCGTCGCGTGGAGTGCACGGTGCCGGTGAAGACGAACCGGTCGATCACCGGTCGGCCACTGCGCGTCAGCCCGAACTGACCGCGCGCGCTGCGCATCGGCGCTCGCGGCGCGCCGCTCCAGCTCAGCGCCCGCCAGATGCGCCCGTCGCTGATCTGGTTGTTGATGCTCTCGCCGCTCTTGAGGTCGAAGAAGTCGGCGTTGATCGCCACGCGCACGTCGTGCCCCTCGCGGCGCGCCCGCGCCACCATGCCGCTGACCGTCTCGCGGCCGCGCAGCGAATCGAGGGCCCGCACACTGCGCACCGTGTAGGCGCCGCTTTTCAGGTCCACGCGCACCACGTGCGCGCGCCACGGCCCCTCTTGGCGCACCACATAGCGGTATTCCAGCCCGGGCGCGATGCTGTCGACGACCGTGGAGTCGGCGAGCGGGGACTGCGCCAGTAGGGGGGCGGCGAAGACGAATGAGAGCAGCAGAGGGGAGCGCATGGGCCTCAACGTGACGAGTCCCTGAATTTACACGCGTAGTCCGCAAAGGTGCGCGCCGGACGTGGCAACCCGTCTAGACGCCGGAGTTCGAGAACAACCGGCGGTACTCGCCGTACCCTTCCGCCTCCAGCCGATCGACGGGGATGAACCGCAGCGCGGCCGAGTTGATACAGTAGCGCATCCCCGTCGGACCGGGGCCATCGGGAAAGAGATGCCCGAGATGCGAGTTCCCCTCGGCGGACCGCACCTCCACACGCCGCATGCCGTGACTCGCGTCCTCGTGCTCGCTGACGCGCCGCGGATCGACGGGTTTGGTGAACGACGGCCAGCCGGTGCCCGAATCGAACTTGTCGGTGGAGGCGAAGAGCGGCTCGCCCGAGGCGACGTCCACATAGAGCCCGGGTTCGTGATGATCCCAGAACTCATTGCGGAACGGCGGCTCGGTGGCGCTGCACTGCGTCACCTCGTACTGAAGCGGAGTGAGCTGGCGGCGCAGCGGATCGTTGTCGGAATCGGTGTCACGCATTTGGGGGGCTCGGTGAAGGCGTGGGGCATCTATTCATGAATACCGACGAGCGCGGCGGAGTTCCGCCGGCCCGTGCGCAGCGGCATCAGCGCAGGGCGCGCCAGCTCAGCGCGAGCGTCGACCAGCTGTGCGGCGCGCGGCGCCCCACGTGTTCCGCGCTCGTTGAGTGCGCGGTCCACGACGCGTCGAGAGTGCGCCAGCCAAGGTGCAATCCGCCAGCGTACTCGGTGACTAACGGGCGCAGCTCGACACTCGGCCCTTTCCGGAAGAACGCGCCGCTCAGCGCCGCGTTGCGCGCCACGGCGCGCAGCTGCGCATCTGACGTCAGGGCGACGGAGAACGGGCCGGCCAGCACCGCCCGCTTGAACGGCAGGGTGAAGGTGCGCTCAATCCGCGTGCCGGCGCCGGCGCGCGCTTCGGTCAGCAGCGTGCCGAGCGATGCGCCGATGTGCGGCTGCACCTGCAGGGCGCCCGCGCCCAAGCGCCGCGAGTGGTCGAGCGCGAGGGCGAAGACGGGCTCGGCCGGCATCTGCCGGCCCCAGGTGATTGGACGGTTGAGCCGCGGCGCGATGGTGTGAAACAGCCGTTGCATGTCTTCGGCGAGGCTGGGCTTGCCGATCACCCCAAGCGTCAGGCCAATGTCGGTGTTCGTGCGCTCACCCGTCACACGCTGACTCGCGGCAATCCACAGCACGCCGGCATCAGGGCGTTCGCCCGGAAGCGCCCGCGACCGCCCCTTGAGCCGCACGCCGGTGTAGATGTCCTGCCCCAGCGCGTACGAATGGCTCACACAGTTCGTGGCGCTTGCGCCGCAGTCGCCGCGTCCGCGCGCCCACCGCCGCCCCCAGCGCGCCGCGCCGTCGTACGAGACGGTCGCCTGCACGCCGCTCGTGTACTCCTCGTCGGTGCGCACCCACGGCATCTGCCAGAAGTTGAAGGCGTCGTTGTCGGCGCGGAGCGAGACGGCGCGCTGGCCGTGCGCGCCGCCGGGGATCAGCAGCACGCCGGCGCAGGCGGCGAGTACTAACCGCCGGCTCACCGCGCGCGCTTGGGCTTGAGGAGCAGATCCTGGAAGTCGAACGAGAAGTCCGTCTCCGGGTCCGCGGCGCGCAGCTTCACCTGGTCAATGGTGCCATCCGGGTTGAGCTGGAACGTCACGAAGGCGTCGGCGCGCATCTCGCGGTCATCCCAGCGCGCCACGAACGTGTCGTGTTGCCAGTGCACCATCTCGCCCTGCAGCTGCGGCGTGTGGCCAAACGCCATGCGCAGCTTGCCATCGGCGAAGGTGACGGTGATGTCGCCGTACCACGCATCCTCGTAGGTACCGGCATACTTGGCGAGCGCCAGCGACGGCCGACTGAGCGAGTCGCGCGCGGCCGCGTTCTTGGTGCGCTGGCCGGCCGCCGCCGCCTTCTGCCGCTGGGTGATGGTGGCGTACGCGCCGACAAAATCCCACGGCGGCGAGCTGCCGAGCGCGTAGTCGAGCAGCGACCAGCCGAGAGCTGAGAACATCGGCGTCTCGGTGTTGGTGAGCACGGCCACGCCGACGCGCGATTCGGGAATGAATCCCACCCACGACAGATAGCCGGGCAGGCCGCCGGTGTGCGTCAGCATCTTGCGGCCGCGGAAGTCCCGCGTGCCAAAGCCCAGCGCATACAAATTGAACTGTGTAGAGAGCGGCGCCAGCTCGGGCGCGGCCCGCCCCGAACTCATTGGCGTGACGCCAGTCCAGATTTCGCGCGCGGTGCGCGCCGACACGAGCCGCGAACCGTCGGCGAGCTTGCCGCTGTCGAGCTGCACAAGCAGCCACTTGGCCATATCGCGCGCGCCGGCGTTGATGCCGCCGGCCGGATTGGTGTTGTCGCTCGTCAAAGGCGCGATCACGCGCATCGTGCCCTCGATCTCGGCGTGCGTGGTGGCCACGTCGTCCGTGCCGCCGGCGTCGCTGTGCCGCACCGTGCTCGCCGTCATGCCCACGCGAGTGAGGATGCGCTCCTGCACAAACTGTTCCCACGTGCGTCCGCTGACGCGCTCGATCACTTCGCCGGCGACGAGATACAGCACGTTGTCGTACGCGTACGCGGTGCGGAATGACGCCTCGGGCTTGATGTACCGCAGGCGCCGCACGATCTCCTTGCGGTCGTACGTGGACGCCGGCCACCACAGCAGGTCGCCGGCGCCGAGGCCGAGCCCCGAGCGGTGCACGAGGAGGTCACGGATGGTGAGTTCGCGCGTGACGTAGGGATCGAACATCGCAAATTCGGGGAGGTAGCGGATCACCGGCGCATCCCACGCCAGTTTCCCTTCCTCCACCAGTATGCCGATGGCCGTCGCCGTGAACGCCTTGCTGTTCGATGCGATGCCGAAGCGGGTATCGGGCCCGACGCGCTCGGACGCGCCGAGCTTCTTGATGCCGTATCCCTTGGCCACCAGCACCTTGCCGTCCTTCACGACGGCGATCGCCGCCCCCTGATTGCCGAACGTCTTGAGGGCACGCTCGACGATGCTGTCGATGGCGGCAGGCGTCTGCGCGGCCGCGACGGCCGGCAGGAGCGAGAGAGCAAGAACGAAACGGCGCATAGGCGTGACGTGGTTGAGTCGAAGAGAAAGGTACGGTCGGCGCACGCTCAGCGCGTGACGGCGAGTGCGACGATCAGCCGCGACAGCGCCGCGGCGTCACGCAAGTCGAACACCTCGGCCGGACCGTGCGAGTAGCGACCGGGCCAGCCGATGCCGAGGTTCGGCGCTCCATACGGGGACACGGCCGAGCCGTCCGTGCTCCCCTGCGTCGTGCCCACCTGCAGGGGAATCGCGTTGGCGCGCGCTACGCGCAGCACGTGGTCGCGCTCGGCGCGCAGCGCCACCGTGCCGTCGTCCGCGCCGCGCAGCACCGCGCCGCGCCCGAGCGGCGCGAAGGCGAACTGCCGCGACTCGAGCGGCGAGTCGGAACTCACAAAGGTGTCGACCGCGTACACGCGCGACAGGCCGCGCCCGTATGTAGCCGCCCACGCGCGCGCGCCGTTGAGTCCGCCTTCTTCACGCACTGTCCACACGAAGTAGACGCGGCGCGGCAGGGCGTCGGGCTTAATGGCAGCGATTGCCGACAGCAGCGCGCTGGTGCCCGTGCGGTCGTCGCTCGCCCGCCCCGTGATGCGCGTTCCCGCCAGCCGGCCGGCGCGCTTGTAGGCCGTGAGACTCAGGCGCGGCCGCACACCGGCGGCCACGAGTGCTGCGGAGTCGAGGCCAAACCAGGCCTGCAGGGCGCCGGGGTTGCGCAGTCGCGCCGAATCGCGCGGGATGAACACACCGCGCAATGGCGCGCGGCCGGCATCGTCAAAGTGCAGCAGCGCGGGGACGCCCTCCCACGACGGCAGCACGGCACCGCCCACCGAGCGCAGTGTCACGCGGCCGTCCGGCAGGATCCGATCCACCTCAAAGCCGACCTCGTCCATGTGCGCGATCATCGCCACCGGATCGCGGTCGGGACCGGCGCTCACCGTGATGTTCCCCGCCGAATCCACCTGGGCGCGGTCGCGCGCCCACTTTGGCAATCGCGCGAGCACGGCGTCGCGCACCAGCGTTTCATGGCCCGCCACACCGTGCAGATCAGCGAGATCCATGAACAACTTCTCTATCGCGCCGTAGGCATCGCGGCGCGGCGCGAGCCGGCGCGCGGTGTCAGTGGGGAGCGTCACCCACGCCGGCGCGGCCGGCACCTCGGCGGCGTCCGCCACCCACTGGCGCAGGGCATTCGCTTCACTGCTGTCAATCGACTCCACCGTTGCGCCTGGCCACCGCACCGCCGGCGCGTACACCGCCAGGGCATTGTCACGCACTCGGCCATAGAGCGCGCGGAACGCCTGCGGGAGCCGCGCACTCGGCGCCATCGATGCCAGGCGCGCGGCGCGGCCGACGTCTATGATCGCCACCTTGTCCACGCTGCCGAGCGACGTCAGCACCGTGGCGAGCCCCACCCAGCCGACGGCTCGCTGCGTCGACAGCACGAAGGTCGTTGTCCCACGCACTGGCGTGTGCGCGGCCGCCGAGGCGACGGCGGCGCACCCCGCGCGGGCGCCGGCCGCGGGACCGGTGGCGTAGGAGCCGAACGTCCACAGCGGGCGATCAGGCAGCACAGGGTCGAGCAACGCGACGCCGCGCGCCGCGACTTCGGCCCGCGACGACGCGCCGATGTCCACCCAGAGTTGGGCGTCCGTCACCACCGCGCTGTCGGCCACGTGCTGTCGCGCGAAGTGTCCGTTCGGCACCGCGACCACGCCCGGCACGCGCCCCTGCCCCGTGACGATGGCGATGTGCTGGGCCTCCTGGAACTGATTCCACAGCGGATGCGTCGGCACACCGGTGCGGCGGAGCCGCAGGTAGCCGTCGTCGGTGATGTGCGACACCACGAAGGCGGAGTAGTCGAGCGCGCAGGCCACGACGCGATGCGGCGTTCCCGAGCCCACAGTGCGCACGAGGTTGCCCCACCGGTCGGTGCGCCACCCCGGCAGGGC
The DNA here is from genome assembly GCA_016182795.1 of Gemmatimonadota bacterium. Lineage (GTDB taxonomy): Bacteria > Gemmatimonadota > Gemmatimonadetes > Gemmatimonadales > Gemmatimonadaceae > PNKL01. The sequence continues at coordinate 108,023 of JACPFW010000001.1, read as the reverse complement.
GGCGAGCAGCGCCTTTGCGGTCGACGTCTCGGTGCCGGGCACGGCGTCGAGATGGATCCACGAGGCGACGGCGGTGCTGGCCTGCGAGTGTGCTACGCGAGAGGGGAGCACGGAGAACAGCACCAGCCCTGCCAATTGAGCGCGGCGCATACGCGGGCCTCGTTGAAGTTCTGGACTTACGGCGTCGGCAACGCCCGTTGCGGCTCGTCCGGCCGCAGCGCCTCAAAGACGCCGGCGTCGCGATTCTTGCGCACGTTGTTCCACGGAAAGACGCGGCCGTTCATTGCCACATAGACACCGGGCGGCAGGGCCTGCACGAACGACAGCGCGCTGCCGAGGTTGAACAGTCCGTCGGAGCTGCCAAAGGCGTACGGCACCATGGCGCCGGTCAGCACGACCGTCTTGTTGGGCACGCCGGCGGCCAGTACCTGCGCCGTCTCGACCATCGTGTCGGTGCCGTGCGTGATCACAACCTTGTTCTCATCGCAATGCACGCAGGCGCGCACGATGACGGCGCGGTCGGCGGCGGTCATCTCGAGCGAATCCTTCATCATCAGGACTTCGATGGCGAGCGGCAGGTGGCACCGCCCGCGCTCGAGCATCTGCTGCACGTACGTGTCGCGGAAGAACAGCGTGCCGTTCAGCTCGTTGTACTCCTTGTCGAACGTGCCGCCGGTGACGAGGATGCGAATGCTCATAGGCTCGAAAACTAGGGCGCGGCCGCACGGGACGCGACCTCGCGGTGCCATGTGCCATGCGTCACATTCGTGGGATGAGACCCCTTCTCGCCGCGGCCATCCTTGCCCTCAGCGCCGCCGTCGCGGACGCGCAGACCACTGCGCGGCCCGCCGCGCGCCACACGTTCGCACTTTCGGCCATCGATTTCGTGCTCGACGGCGCGCCGATCCAGATCCGTTCGGGCGAGATGCATCCGGCGCGCATCCCCGCCGAGTACTGGCGCCACCGCATCCAGATGGCGAAGGCGATGGGACTCAATACGATTGCCGCGTACATCTTCTGGAACTATCACGAGCAGACCGAAGGGCGGTTCGACTTCAGCACTGGCAACCGCGACATCGCGAGGTTCATCCGCATCGCGCAGGAGGAGGGGATGTGGGTCATCCTCCGGCCGGGGCCGTACGTCTGCGCCGAGTGGGACTTTGGCGGGCTGCCGCCGTATCTGCTGCGCGACCCCGACCTGCGCATCCGGTCGATGTATCCCCGCTACATGGCGGCCGCCGAGCGCTACATCGCGCGATTGGCCGACGTGGTGCGCCCTCTGCTCATCACGCACGGCGGTCCCGTGGTGATGGTGCAGATCGAGAACGAGTACGGCAGCTACGGCAACGACCGTGGCTATCTCGCGCGGCTCAGGCAGGTGTGGACACAGCACGGCATCGATGTGCCGTTCTTCACGGCCGACGGCCCGACGCCGTATATGCTCGAGGCCGGCCACGTGGCGGGCGGCGCCATTGGCCTCGACAGCGGTTCCGACGAGAAGCACTGGGACCTGGCGCGCTCCATTGCGCCGGGCGTGCCCATCTTTTCGTCCGAGACGTATCCCGGCTGGCTCACGCACTGGGGCGAGCCGTGGGCGGCGCCGTCGATGGACGAGTTAAAGAGGGAAGTGAACTTCCTCCTTTCAGCGAAGAAGTCATTCAACTTCTACGTCGTGCATGGCGGCACAAACTTCGGCTTCACGGCCGGGGCGAACTCCGGCGGCAAGGGATACGAGCCCGACCTCACCTCGTACGACTACGACGCGCCGATCGACGAGCAGGGGCGCGCCACGCCCAAGTACGAGATGCTGCGCGCGCAGATCCTCGCTTCCCTGCCCGCTGGCGAGAAGGTGCGACCGGTCCCCGCGCCGATTCCCGCGGTGCGCATTCCCGAGATTGACATGCGACCGCACGCCTCGCTGTGGAAGCACCTGCCGGCCCCCATCGCCGCCGTGCATCCGCGCCCGTTCGAGTACTACGGGCAAAACCAGGGACTGATGCTCTATCGCACGACACTCGTCGGACGGAAGAGCGGCAAGCTCGTCATCACGGAACTGCACGACTTCGCGACAGTCTTCGTGGACGGCACACTCATCGGCACCATCGACCGTCGGCTCGGCGAGAACAGCATCGAACTGCCCAAGGGCGCAAACGCAAACCCCGTGCTCGACATCCTTGTTGAGGGGATGGGGCACATCAACTTCGCGCAGGCAATGATCGACCGGAAAGGGATCACCGACCGCGTGACGCTGTCGGGAATGACGCTCTTCAACTGGCAGGTCTATCCGCTGCCGTTGAAATCGTCGTGGGTCACGTCGCTTCCGGCGGATTCCTCGCCGAACTCGCGCCCTGGTGTGGTCTTCCGCGGCGAGTTCACGCTCGACAAACCCGCCGACACGTTTATCGACGTGAGTGGCTACACCAAAGGTGTTGTCTGGGTGAACGGCCACAACCTCGGCCGGTTCTGGAAGATCGGACCGCAGTTCCGGCTCTACACCCCAGCATCGTTCCTCAAGGCCGGACGCAACGAGGTGATCGTGCTCGATCTGCTGAAGACCGACGCGTCGCCGCTCAGGGGCGAGCCGACGCTGAAATAGCCGTCGGCGCGCCGCCGCCGGTTACCGCGCCTTGACCGCCGCGCTCGCCCCCGCAAGCCCGTCGGCCGTGGCGTTGAGCGTCAGCATCGCTCCGCCACGCGGCGCCCGAATGACCACCAGCGCCAGGCCGTTGAACGCCTGATGCTGCGCCTTGTCGGGCGTCGGACCAATGAACGGCTCGTGATTCGTGGGATCGCCGTTGTCGAGCGCGGCAATCGCGCCGCCGCCCGTCAGTGTGAAGCGCACCAGGTTGTCGCCGCCCGCGCGCACCAGCCGCCCCTGCGCATCGAGCACGCGCACCGTCACGAAGGCGAGGTCCTGGCCATCGGCGCGAATGATCGGCCGGTCCACGGATAACTCCAGCTTGGCCGGCGCTCCCGTGGTCTCCACGCGATCCTCCGCCACCACGCGGCCGCCGCGCCACGCCACCGCCCGCAGCGATCCCGGCGCATATGGCACCTGCCACACCAAGTGGAAATCGGAGACGCCACGCCACGAACGCACCCCGTGCGAACGACCGTTCACGAACAGCTCCACCGAATCGGCGTTGGTATAGGCCCACACCGGAATCGCCTTGCCTTCGTACGACGCCGGCCAGTTCCAGTGCGGTAGCAGGTGCACCATTGGCTCGGTGCGCCACTGACTCTGGTATAGGTAAAAACGGTCCTTTGGGAAGCCGGTGAGGTCGACGATGCCAAACGACGAACTGCGGTTGGGCCACTCGAACGGAGTCGGCTCGCCGATGTAGTCGAGTCCGGTCCAGACGAACTCACCGGCGATCCACGGATTGTCGCGCATCGCCTTGAACTGCACCTCGGCGCTGTTGCCCCACGACGGCCCTTCGAAGTCGTACGACGTCACGTGGTGGTTGAGCCGGTTCACGACCTTCAGCCCGCTGTCGCCGAGCACAAGGTTGTACTGGTCGCGCGAGCTGAAGTCCGACGACGACTCCGAACTGAACGCCTTCATCCCGCGCACCGTGGGATAAACGCGCAGATGGTAGTTGATGCCAAACAAGTCGAGCGGCTTGGCGAAGCCGGTGCGCAGCGCGCCGTTAGGATTGTCCATCGCCGCCGTGACGAACCGCGTTGGGTCCTCCTCGCGCACAAAGCTCGCCAGTCGCGTGGCCATCGCCTCCGCCCGCACGGTGTCGCCCTGTTCGGGAATCTCGTTCCCGATGCTCCACATCACGACGCTGGGATGATTGCGGTCGCGCCGCACCATGTCGCGCGTGTCACGCTCGCTCCACGCGTCGAAATACAGCCCGTAGCCAAATCGCGTCTTGTTGATCTTCCATTCGTCGAAGACTTCGTCCATCACCACGAACCCCATGCGGTCGGCGAGGTCGAGCAGGGCCGGCGCCGGCGGATTGTGGCTGGTGCGAATGGCGTTCACGCCCAGACGCTTCATGATCTCGAGCTGGCGTTCGATGCCGCGGTCAAACGCGGCGGCGCCGAGCGGGCCGAGATCGTGGTGCAGGCAGACACCCTGCAGCGGCAGGCGCACGCCATTGAGCAGCAAGCCGCTGTCGGGCGAGAAGGCGACTGTGCGAATACCATAGGGAGTCCGTTCGGCGTCCACGACGCGGCCGCGCACCCGCACGAGCGATTCCACTTCATATAGATATGGATCGGCCACCGACCAGCGGCGCGGCTGCGGCACGGCGAGCGCCAGCTCCACGCGCGCCCTCCCGTCGGCATCCACCGTCACCGGAGCGTTGGCCGTGGCAATCACCCGTCCCGAGACCTCGCGTACGCTTACCTCAGCGCGCGCCGTCACCGCGGCGAGCGACTGATTGCGGACATCGACGCGCACGGCCAGGCCGGCGCGCTCGCCCGTCACGCTGGTGGTGCGCACTACCGTGCCCCACTGGTCAAGGTGCACCGGATCGGTGACCGTGAGCCAGACGTGCCGGTAGATGCCGTCCCCCGAGTACCAACGCGAGGACGGTTGCTTTACCTCCACGCGAACGGCAACGACGTTGGTCGAGCCGGCGGGCTTGAGGTACGGTGTAAGGTCGTGAATGAAGGTCGAGTAGCCGTACGGCCGCACGCCGAGCGACTCGCCGTTGATCCAGACCTCGGCGTTCATGTACGCGCCCTCGAACTCCAGGGTGACCCGTTTGCCTTCGCTGGCCGATGGGAGCGCAAACGACTTCCGGTACCATCCGATGCCGCCGTTCAGGTAGCCGTGCGACGAACCGCCGGGACTCTTGGCATCGAACGGCCCGCGGATCATGAAGTCGTGCGGCAGGTCCACGCGCTCCCACGCCCCGTCGTCGAGCCCGGTCATCTGCCCGCCGGTCACCTCACCGGCGCGGAATCGCCAGTCGAAGTCGAAGAGCGTACGCTGACGGGGGCCTGCCGCCGCGCGAACTGACCGCGCCGGGGCGGCGCGGAAGTCTCCGGCGCTGGGGGCCGCGGACGAAGGAGAAACCGGCCAGAGGACGAATAAAAGGCCTGAGAGAAAGGCGTTACGAGTCTGGCGCATCATTCATTTTATAAGACGCGCGGGCGGTGCGCGAACGATTGAATCCTGACGGGGTAATTCTTCGTATGTATCCGCGTGCGCTGATTAGAGTTACAGAAGGCGCACATGGCGTCGGTGCGAGGGAGATGCCCACCTCGCTCTTCGGTCGCACGGGTCGCATTGAAGCCTTCCCCCGAGCATATTTACAGGTCCCCGACGAATTTCCCGGCTGGAGTCCCATGCCCGCCCTGCCTCATACGTCAATTCGCGCCTTTGCCCTCGCTGGAGTGGCCCTCTCGCTGTCCGGGTGCTCCATCAAGCGGATGGCCATCAACTCGCTGGGCGACGCCCTCTCCTCGGGGAGTTCGTCGACGTTTGCGAAGGACGACGACCCCGAGCTGGTGCGGGACGCGATACCGTTCGCCCTCAAGACGATCGAGAGCCTGATTGACGCGTCGCCGCGGCATCAGGGGTTGCTCACGGCGGCGGTCAGCGGGTTCACGCAATACGGCTACGCGTTCATCCAGCAGGAAGCCGACTTCACCGAAGCGCAGGACCTGGACCGCGCCACGCAGATGCGGCAGCGGGCCAAGCGGCTCTACCTGCGCGCCGCCGACTACGGATTGCGCGGCCTGGAGCTCGACATTCCGGGTTTCCGCGAGCGCATCATGAGCGACGCCGACGGTACGCTCACCAAGGCGACCAAGAAGGACGTCCCCCTGCTGTACTGGACGGCGGCCGCGTGGGGCGGCGCCCTGGCGATTGACGTGAACGATTCGGAACTGGCGATTCGCCAGACCGCAATCGAGAAGATGATGCACCGCGCGCTGGCGCTCGACGAGTCGTTCGAGATGGGCGCGCTTCACGATTTCTTCATGACGTGGGAAGCGGCGCACGCGAGCGCCGGCGGGTCGGTGGCCAAGGCCCGCGAACACTTCGCGCGAGCGACGCAGCTCGCCTCCGGACGGCGCGCCGCGCCGTACGTCGGCCTCGCCGAGGCAGTGTCCATCACCGAGAACAACAAGAAGGAGTTCGAGTCCCTGCTCCAGCAGGCGCTCGCGGTGGACATCAACAAGGCCCCCGAACAGCGGCTCGCCAATGTCATTATGCAGCGGCGCGCCCGCTGGCTGCTGGGCCGCATCGACGACCTGTTCGTCGACTAACCTGACGATTCCATGATTCGCAAATACAGTTCCATAGCTCTTCTGCTCGCGCTCGCCTGGTTCCTGGTCCTCAAGGAAGTCGCGGCTCAGTGGGGCAAGGCGTCGGGCGGCAAGGTGCGCGTCCTCCTCTACCCCGGCGGCCGCCAGGGCGACGATCCGGATGTGGTGCGCAAGATGAACCTCGGCACGCTCAACGCCGGCGTGCTCACGTCCGCGGGGCTGGGGGAGATCGAGCGCAGCGTGTACGCGCTCAGCATCCCGCTGGCCTTCAACGACTACGAAGAGGTCTACGCGGTGCTCGAAAAGATGCGCCCCAAGCTGGAGGCGCAGTTCGAGGCCAAGGGCTTCATCGTGCTCAACTGGGCCGATGGCGGGTGGAACCACTTCTTCACGAAGTCGCCGGCCGCGACGCCCGAGCAGATGAAGAAGCTCAAGCTCTTCACCTGGGCCGGCGACGTGAAGACGGCGGAGGCGTACAAGCGCATGGGGTACGACCCGCGCCCCGCTCCGTCCACCGAGCTCGTCACCGGCCTCCAGACCGGGCTCTTCGAGTCGTTCCTCGCCCCGCCGCAGGTGGCGCTCATCACGCGCTACTACGAGCAGACGCGCTACATGACCGAACTGCCGGTGCAGATCCTCATGGGCGCCACCGTCATCCGCAAGGAGACGTGGGAGCGCATCCCCGCCGACCTGCGCCCGCAGCTCCTGAAGATCGCGCGTGATGCCGGCTCGAAGCTGCAGAAGTCGATTCGCGACGGCTACCAGCGCGATGTGGACGCGATGAAGAAAGCCGGCCTCACGGTCGTCCCCGTGGATGCCCGCTCGCGCGAGCTCTGGCGCCGTTCGGTCGAGGTCGGCTACCCCATCATCCGCGGCGGCGTGATGCCCGCCGAGGCGTTTGACGAGGCGCTGCGCTACCGCGACGAATACCGCCGGCAGAAGGGCGCGGCGAAGAAGTGAGCCGCGTCATCACCGCGTTTCGCCGCACCGAACAGGCCATCCTGGTTGTCACGCTCGGACTGGCCGCAGTCCTGCCCCTGATCGACATGATTGGCCGCCCGTTGGGCGGCTTTCATCTCGTGGGCACCTCGGAGTACGTGCAGCAGTTGACGCTCTGGCTGGCCTTCGTGGGCGGCATGGCGGCGACGGGACAGGCGAAGCACCTCACGCTCTCTACGGCGGAGTTCTTTGGCGAGGGCCTCTGGCGGCAGTTGACGCGCCTGCTCTCGTACTCGGTGGCCGCGGCCGTGGTTGGCGTCCTTGCCTACGCCAGCGCCCAGGTGGTGATTGCCAACCGGATCGAGCCAAAGATGCTCTCCATCGGGATTCCCGAATGGGTGAGCGAGATCATCATGCCGGTGGCGATGGGCGTGATGGCCCTGCAGTTCACCTGGTTTGCGTCGGACAAGTGGTGGGGGCGCGCCATCGCGCTCGCCTGCGTCGGCGGCGCGTTCGCCGTCGGACTCCTCCCCGCCGAGCAGGCGCAGCACGTGTGGCCGCTGGCCCTGCTCGTGCTCGCGGCCGCCCTGCTGGGCGCGCCGGTCTTCGTGGCGATGGGCGGTGTGGCGCTCGTGCTCTTCTTCCGCGAGGGCACGCCGGTCGCCGCCGTCTCGGCGGAGGTCTACCGCCTCATCGCATCACCGACCCTACCGGCCATCCCGCTGCTCACGGCGGCGGGCTACGTGCTGGCCGAGAGCGCGGCGGCCGAGCGGCTGGTGCGCTTCTTCCGCGCCGTGTTCGGATGGATGCCGGGCGGCATCGCGGTGATGGTGGCCGCGGTCTGCGCGCTCTTCACGACATTCACCGGCGGCTCGGGCGTAACGATCATCGCACTCGGCGGACTGGTCTATCCGATCCTCAAGAAGGACGGCTATTCCGAAGGCTTCTCGCTGGGGCTCGTCACGGCGGCCGGCTCGCTGGGCCTGCTCTTCCCGCCCAGCCTTCCGGTGATCCTCTACAGCGTGGTCGCGAGTTCGCGCGAGGCGTCGGTGCCCGCCGACCAGCTTTTCCTCGCCGGCCTGCTCCCCGGACTCCTGCTCGTCGTGCTGACCGCCGGTTACGGCATCATCGTCGGCCGCCACGTCGTGCGCGCTCGTCAGCCCTTCGCCTGGCGCGAGGTGGCGGCCTCGGCGTGGGGCGCCAAGTGGGAGCTGCTGCTCCCCGTGCTGATCGTCGCGCTCTTCGTCACTGGCACCGCAACGATGATCGAGACGGCGGCGGCGGCGTTGGCCTACACGGTCATCGTGCAGTGCTTCATCACGCGCGACATCAAGATCTTCTCCGAGCTCCCGGACGTGCTGCTCAAGTCGGCCGCGCTCATGGGCGCGGTGCTGACGCTCCTCGCGGTCGCCATGGGGCTGACGAACTACCTGGTCGACGCAATGATCCCCGACGCGATCCTCGCGTGGGTGCAGGCGCACATCAAGTCGCCGTTGCTCTTCCTGCTCGCCCTCAACGTACTGCTGCTGATCCTTGGCAGCGTGCTCGAGATCTACTCGGCGATCATCATCCTCGCGCCGCTCATCGCGCCGATGGGCACCGCGTTCGGCATCGATCCCGTGCACCTCGGCGTGATCTTCCTCGCCAACCTTGAGATGGGCTTCCTGCTCCCGCCGGTGGGGCTGAACCTCTTCCTGAGTTCGTCGCGCTTCAACCAGCCACTCACAAGCCTGTACCGCCACATCGTGCCCTTCCTCATCATCACGGGCATCGGCGTGCTGCTGATCACGTACCTGCCGTGGATGAGTCTGGGGATACTGGAACTGATGGGGAAGCGGTAGGGACAGAGAGACAACAGAGAAGCAACAGAAAGACAACAGAGAGACAACCGACGCCGTCACATGCGCTCTGTTGTCTCTCTGTAGTCTCTCTCGTGTACTGTTTCTAAGGCCTTTCCCTACTGCGAGCCGCAGAGTCCGGTCACAGAATTTCGGTACGGGCCCGGCGTATCCCAGCGCTGTTGCGCGCGTGGGCGCGCCCGCACGGAAGACGCCGCAGCGCCCGGCTCTGGGAGGACTATATGTCGATTCGTTCAGTGTTCATGGCCCTCGCCGCACTGCTCGTGGTGACCCCGGCCGCCCTCCGCGCGCAGGAGGAGGACATTGACTTTGCCAAGGCACGCCGTGAGTTCGTCGCCGGCCAGCCGCGCGTGGCAGCCAACTCGCTGCTGATGGCCAGCCTCGGCGTGCGCACACAGGTGGGACGCTGCCGTGATGAGACGGTTGGCTCCGACCTGCTCAATTCGGAGAGCAGCCTCGAGAAGCTCGCCACCGACCTGCGCGCCGGCACCGTCAAGGACGTGAAGACGCTCGACGCCACGTTCACCAAAATCGACCGTGCGCTCGCGCGCCATCACCTGCTGCTGGTCAAGGCGGTGCTGCAGCGTCCGCGCGCCGACAACATTCCAACCGCCGCGCGCGATCTCGATCGTCTGGCCTATCATTTTGAGCGGTCGTTCACGCTGAGCGGCAAGAAGCTCGACGCCGATCAGGCGGCGGCCATCGAGACGGCGCTCAAGCTGTCAAAGGCCATCGAGACGTCCAACGCGATACCGGCCACGGCAAACGCCGATGTGATCGCCATCGAGAAGGTGCTGCTCGCCGTCGACGCCACGCCCGCACCGTAGCGGCGCGGCGCGGCGGCGCGCTGTCGCGCGTCAGTGGCAGCCGTCGGTGCAGGTGGGTTGGCCGCGGAGTCCCTCCACCCCTTCCTTGGCGATGATCGGCACCATCGCCAGCGCGGCAATCGGGTCAGCCCACCACCAGCCGACGGCGGCATTGAGCACGAGGCCGCCGAGCAGGATGGCCGACAGCCACATGCAGAGCGACGTCTGCGTCGCCTCGGCGGTGAGGGCGCGGCTGCCGAGGGCGACGCCCACGCGGCGCTTGGCACGCGCCAGCCAAGGCATCACGAGCACTGACGCCGCGGCGAGCACGATGCCCACCTGGCTCTCGCGCGGTGCCTCGCGGTGCCAGAGGGCGAGGCTCGCGTCGACCAGCACGTAGAGGGCAAGGGCGATAAACAAGGCGCCAATCAGGCGATGGGCCGTACGTTCCGCCCGCGCCCGGCGCGCATGGTCGGCGTCAACGCGCAAACGCCACAGCGCCACACACGACGCCCCGAGTTCAATGCCGCTGTCGATGCCAAACCCGATCAGCGCCACCGAGCCGGCCGCCGAGCCGGCGGCCAGCGCAATGATCCCCTCGCACGCGTTGTACGCGAGCGTCGCGATGTTGAGGCGACGACTCCGGACAACAAGCGCGGCGCGCGAGTCGACGGAGAGAACGGAAGCACCCATGCAGTGAAAGCTATGCCCCGCGACGTTGCGAGTCTATCAGGGGTCGGCCAGGCGACGTCATATTTGGGGGATGATCCGGCTCCTTGCCCTGATGCTGGCGCTCGCCGCGCTCTCATCGCCGCTCAATGCGCAGCGGCTCGCGCCAATCGTCTACACCGTCAGCGCTCCCGCGCCCTCGTCGCACGAGGCGGTGATTGAAGCTCGCATTCCCACCGAGCAACGAGCATCGATCGATCTGCGCATGCCGGTCTGGTCGCCCGGCTATTACCGCGTGGAAGACTATGCCGGCAAGGTGCAGCAGTTCGCGGCGCACACGCGCGACGGCGCGGTGCTCGCGGTGGAACATCCGGCGCCGAATCGCTGGCGCGTTGCCACGGGCGGCGCGTCTGAGGTGGTGATCTCGTATCGCCTGCTCTGCCCCACGCGCTTCGTCACCGGCAACTGGGTCGGCGACGACATGGGCGTGTTCAACGGCAGCGCCACGTACATCACGCTCGCCGAACAGGTCCGCAGGCCGCACGAGGTGCATCTGGTGCTCCCCGCGCAGTAGCCGCGGGCGGCCACCGCGCTCGACGCTGCCCCTGACAGCCAGCCCAATCACTTCCGCGCTGCCGACTACGATGAACTCAACGATTCACCCATCGTGGCCGGCACGCTTTCGGTCCACGAGTTCACCGTAGGCTCAAGCACGCATGTGCTGGTGGATGCCGGTGAACTCGGCGGCTGGGACGGTGCTCGCGCGGCGCAGAACATCCGGCAGTTCGCGCGCGCCGACTCCGCCCTTTGGGGCCAGCTGCCGTTCCGTCGCTACGTCTTCCTCAACCTGTTCCGGCCAGGGGGCGGCGGACTCGAACACCTCAACTCCACACTGCTGACGTCGCGGTTCACCGCCGATGCGCCGTCCGGCAACCTGCGCTGGCTGAACTTCGTTAGTCACGAGTACTTCCACGCCTTCAACGTCAAGCGTCTGCGTCCGGTGGAGCTCGGTCCGTTCGATTACGAAAAGCCGCCGAGCACCGACGCGCTGTGGATCGCCGAGGGACTGACGTCGTACTACGGTGAACTGCTCGTGGCGCGCGCCGGCCTCGAGCGCCCCGACGACTGGCTCGTGTCGATGTCCGCACATATCGCCACGGTGCAGAATGCGCCGGGTCGGCTGATGCAGACACTGGCGCAATCGTCGCTCGATGTCTGGACCACGGGGACGTCGGGCGTCGGACAGGATCTCGCCAAGACCGTCAGCTACTACGACAAGGGGCCGATCGTCGGCTTCCTGCTCGACGCGCACATTCGTCGAGTGACCGGCGGCGCACGGTCACTCGACGATGTGATGCGGAACGCGTATGCCAAGTACGCGGGCGCGCGTGGCTTCACTCACGACCAGTTCATCGCCGTCGCCGAACGCGTCGCGGGTGCGTCACTGCGCGAGTTCTTCCGGCGCGCCGTCTTCTCCACCGAAGAGCTCGACTACGCTGACGCGCTCGACTGGTATGGGCTGCGCTTCGCCGCGCCCGGCGACGCCAAGGCGCGCTGGATGCTCGAAGTGCGCCCCGACGCCACGCCGACGCAGCAGGCGCACTTCCGCGCGCTGGTCGCGGCGACGGTGCCCGCGCTGTAGACGTGCCAGCGCAGAAACGGATTGCACGGATCCGGCTCAGGCGTTCCCCCAAGACGTATCCGCGGTAATCCGTGTTGTCCGTGTTCATCCGTGGTACACAGTTGCTGAGTCTTTACCCCACGCTCAGCCCATGACATAGATCCGCTAACAGCTTCGCCCGGCGAGGAACCAGCAGCTCGCCTGCGGCGCGGTCTTCATGAACGTCAGCAGCATCGCGCCCACCTTCTGCCGCGCGCCGGTGTTGGGGTGCGTGTTGTCCGACTGAAAATCGCTGGCCATCCACGTGAGGCCGTCAGAGCGCGGCGTCGTGCCGTTGGCCCAGAGGTATGGCCCCCACGCCAGCCACGGCGCCGCGACGCCCGGCGCAAGATCGCCGACACTCGCCACAATGGTGCCCGTGCTCTCTTGCCGAATCTGCGCCTCAATGAGCCACTTGACCGCAAAGCCAGTCTCGTAGGCGAACGGCTCGGGATTCAGCGTGCCCGGCTGCGCATACCCACCGTAGATGCGACTTGAGAGAAAGACGATCTGCAGGTTCGGGTACCGCACCTTGAGCGTCCGCACCAGCGTACCGAGCCCGGCCGTGATCGTATTGGCATCGGCATTGGTGGCCGGCAACGAGATGCGCGGGCCCGGTGTCGCCTGCTTGAGCCAGATGGCCTGCACCTGTGCCTCGGTCACGCCGAGTGCGGCGAGCCGCTGGTCGCGCACGACCGAGTATGTTGCGTCGCTCGGCTGATCCCAGTCGGGAATGACCTTTCCGCCCTGCGCGCCGTCGACAATCACCAGATGCGCCTTGTCGACCTGCGCATCGGCCAGCGCCTGGCCGGTGAACGAGAACGACTGGCAGGTGGTGGGACCGCCGCCGCAGAACTCCTGTGTCGTGTTTGACATTCCGACCGACAGCAGGACAATGCGCCCATTGGAATCGGGCTGACCGGCCGCGTTGAGCGGCCGGATGCGCTGGGCAAACGTCATCCCGAGCGCGGCGTGCGCACTCGGGATCGTGTTGGCGCCGTTGGGATACAGGCCGCCCTGCAGACCGCGATAGGTACGCACCCCGAGATCGGTCAGGGGGATTTTCGCGGTATCAGGTGTGGACGCGTTTGCCGGGCTCGACGGTGTGGCAGTGGAGGTGCAGCCGATGCCCATGACGAGGATGAGCACAAGCGCGGCGGCGTGGTGACCGCGCCGTGCCGACGGTCGTGGAACCCAATGTCGATTTCTGCCTGTCCGTAATTCCCCTGACATCGCCACGCTTTCTCCTGACTGCGGCATGCGCGAGCAGCGTATCCCATGCAAAGCCGAAAGAATCTTGGTAATATTATTCTATCATGGCGTCGCCAGCGCCGACGGAGGTGTCCGCCAGCGCACCGCCGTCTCGGCCGAAGATTCGCGTCTGGCTCACAGTCGCTCTGGTAAGCGCCGTCGCTGCCGCGGGGCTGTTTGGGGTGTTCGCCGAGCGCGACTTCCGCACCCACACGCGGGCCGCCACGCGCGAGCTGCTGCGCTCGATCTCTGTGGCGCACACCGACGGGCTGTCGATGATGATGGCCGAAGACGTCGCCGCCACGCGAGCCTTCGCTTCCGGTGACGCCGTCCGCAATGCCCTTAACGCGGACCTCCCGCGCAGCCTTCGCCACGCGGAGCAGCTCCGCATGGAGCGGATGCTTCGGTACACAGCCAAGCTCTACAACAACGTGAACCTGATGGTGCTCGACAGTACGCTGCGTACCGTCGCGTACTTCACGCACGATGACGGCCAGAGCGCAGCGGTGCGCCCGGCGCTCGAACAGGCCGTACGGGAAAGACGCTCCGTCTCGGTTCCCATCCACCTCGATGCATATGGGGTACTCGAGTTCGGCGTCGTGTCGCCGGTCTTCATCGACAACGACTCTACGCAGGCGATGCTTGGCCTCGTCTACAGCACCATCGACTTGAACCACGGCCTGCTTCCGGGGCTGATCCAACACGGCACGCTCGACGCCCCTGTTGAGTCCACCATGCTGCAGGCCGACGGCGACAGCGTCATCGTCTTCTGGGCGGGCGGCACACCCCAAGACCCGAGCGTGCGGCTGACGCGGCTGGCGCTCACCGACACGCAATACTTTTCGGTGCGGGCAATGCAGACGCGCACCAGTCAGTTGCTGCGCGGACTCGACTTTCGCGGAGTTGATGCCCTGGCCTATACCGCGCCGGTCCCCGGCACACGGTGGGTCACAACCTCCAAGATCGCGTACGCCGATGCCGAAGCGCGCATCCGCCTGATGCGCACCCTCGGCGCCATCATGTGGTTGATGTTCGGCACTCTCGCGGCCGTCTTCGGACGCGCGCTCTACCTTGACCGCCAGCGCGAGTTCGACCGGCTCCAGCTCCTCGTTGGCGAACGGGCCGCGCGCGTCCTCCACTCGTCGCTCGACGGATATCTGGCGCTGGACGCCCAGGGTCGCATCGTCGAGGTCAACGCCGCCCTCGCGGGAATGACCGGCTACACCGTCGACGAACTGCTTGGGCGACGGCTGCACGATGTGAAGGTGGCCGACTCGCCGGCGGAGGTCGATGCGACGCTCGCGAGGTTTCGGGAGATGCTGGAAGGCACGCACTACACCAGTATCTGGCGCCGCAAAGATGGATCGGCCATCACCATCGCGGTCAGCGGCCGCTATCTGCCCGACACCGAGGGTGGCCGCATCGTCGGGTTCGTGCGCGACATCACTGATGATCTGGCTCGCGAGCAGCGGCTCCTCCGGCTCAACCAGCTCTATGTGCTGATCAATCGGGTGACAGAGGCGCTCTTCTCGGCGCGGACACCATCCGAGGCCTACGAGGCGACGTGTCGACTCGCCGTGGAATCGTCCGACTTCAAGCTGGCGTGGATTGGCGTCGTACGCGCGGAAGACCGAACGGTTCAGCCGCTGGCCGTGCACGGGCACGACGAGCGTGACATCGGCCACATCATCCTGGGCCTCGACGAGGGCACGCCCATGTCGGGCGGGACCACACCGCGCTGCTTCCGCTCTGGAAGACCCGAAGTCGAGAACGATCTGCTGGGCCGTGACGCGAGGGCCCCGTGGCACGACGTGGCGCGTCGATATGGCGCGTACTCCGCCGGCGCATTTCCGGTGATCGTGGACGATCAGGTCATCGCCGTGCTCACGCTGTACCACCCTGAGCGGCACTACTTCCAGCCCGACGAGGTGGCGATTCTGCAGGCCGTCGGCCGGTTCCTGGGGAGTGTGCTCCAGTCGCTGGCCGCGCAGGCGCGTCAACGCGCCGAGCAAGAGCGCTTCCGCCTGCTGTTCGACGCGTCCGTCCTGCCGATGATGGTCACAGACTCGGCGACCGGCCGCACGCTGCGCATCAATCCGGCGTACACTGCGACCTTCGGGTGGACGATAGACGACGTTCCATACTTTGCGCATCGCCTGCAACTCGCGTATCCCGATCCGAACTATCGGGCGGAGAAGCTGGCCATGCTCAACGAGGCCGTGGCATCTCTTGACGCCGGAGAGACCAGCTTCCGCTTCCCGCTCGTCCACGTGCACTGCAAAAACGGGCTGACCCGGACCGTCCAGGGGTTCATCGCCAAGGTGGGCGCGGAGCTACTTCACGGCTGGGTGGACGTCACCGATCTGCGCCGCAGCCAGGCGCTGTTGAGCGAATCGCAGGAGATCGCACGGCTGTTGTCGTGGGAGTACCACTTCGCGGACGATTCCATACACTTTGCTGATCCGGCGCTTGACGCGTGGGTGCGCGAGGCCTTCCCGAGCGGTAGGGAGTGGATCACGAACGCGGCGCGCGACGAGGACCAGGCGTTGGCCCGCGACGCGTTCGCCGCGGCGTTGCGCGAACATCAGCCAGCCGACTTCACCATTCGGCAACTTCGCGACGACGGCACTGAGCGATATCGCCGCCTTCGCGTGCGATTCGAGTACGATGCTACGGGCGCCCCCGTGCGCGCGGTGGGATCAAGCCAGGACGTGACGACAGACACGCTCACCGCCAACGAACTGGAACGGCACCGCCATCATCTCGAGGCGCTGGTGGCCGCACGCACGGCCGCCTTGAAGGCCGCTTACGATGAGGTCGCCTCGAGCGACCGCCGGTTTGCCTTCGCCATGGAAGCCTCGGCGGCGGGCATCTGGGACTACGATGTGCCCGCGGCGATCGTCACCTACAGCAATGAGTACTGCAAGATCCTCGGATACGAGCCGGGCGCGCTGCCCTCGTCGGCCGACGACTGGATCGATCGCGTCCACCCGGAGGATCGTACCCGTGTCGATAGCGACTTTCGCGGGCTCTTCGAGCAGGATGACGCGCGCACGTTCGAGTTCCGTATGCGACGCCGGGATCGTTCATATATCTGGGCCGAGGCGACGGGCCGCGTTATGTCGCGCGATGCCGCAGGAAACGCGACGCGGGTCGTCGGCACGCTCATCGACCTGAGCGAGCGGCGCGCCGCGGAAGATGCGCTGCGCGCCGCAAAGGAATCCGCCGACGAGGCGAATCGTGCCAAGTCGGCCTTCCTCGCGATGATGAGCCATGAGATCCGCACTCCGCTCAATGGCGTGATCGGCATGGCCGAAGTGCTGGAGCAAAGCCCGCTTCCCGCGCAGGAGGCCGATGCCGTCCGCATCATTCGCTCCTCCGCCGCGAATCTCCTTGGACTCATCGACGATATTCTCGATTTCTCCAAGATCGAGGCCGGTCGTCTGGAGTTGGAGCAGACCGATGTCGACGTGGAGGAGGGCGTCGACAGCGTCATCGCATCCCTGGGGCCGGTTGCCGCGAGCCGGAAGGTCGACGTGTTCGTCTTTGTCGACCCCAGTCTGCCCCGCCGCATCGTCTCCGACGGCACGCGTCTGCGACAAATCATCTACAACCTGATGGGGAACGCCATCAAGTTCAGCGGCAATCGCAGCGATCGCCGGGGACGCGTGGCGCTGCGGCTCGTGCGCCTCGAGGGACCGCCGGCGCAGCTGCGCATCACGGTGGCCGACAACGGCATCGGCATCTCCGAGGAGGGCCGCGCCCGGCTCTTCCAGTCCTTCATGCAGGCCGAGACCTCCACCACGCGGCGCTTTGGCGGCACCGGACTCGGACTCGCCATCTGCAAGCGGCTGAGTCGCCTCTTCGGCGGCGATATCGACGTTCACAGCGTGCTTGGGGAAGGCACGACCTTCACGGTCACGCTTCCGCTTCGGCCGGCTGAGGATCAGCCCGCGCGCGCCCTCCCGGATGTGGCGGGTCTGTCATGTATCATCGTCACGGCAGCGTCGGATCTCGGCGAAGCCGATAACTACGCGACCTATCTGCGGCACGGCGGGGCGGTTGTCGAGCGCGCAGGGTCCGACGAGACGGCGGCGCGGATTGCCGCGGAGCTTCCCGCCCCCGCCGTCGTGGTGCAGGCGGCCCCGGAGCATGGGGCGCCAGCCGCCGTCACGTACGCGGACGCCGACATCCGTCACGTGCACATCACCGACGGGTTGCACCGCACCGCGCGTGTCATCACGCCCACGCTCGTCGAACTCGACCGCGCGGGCGTGCGCGAGGAGACGCTGCGAAGCGCCGTGGCGATCGCGGCCGGCCGGATATCGCACGAACACGTCGCGGAACGCGAGCACCAGCCCCTCATCACGCCCGTCGGGCCGCACCGCACCGTCGACGAGGCGCGGCGCGCCGGCCGACTGATTCTCGTCGCCGAAGACGACGAGACGAACCAGAAGGTGATCACGCGACAGCTGGACATGCTCGGCTTTACCGGGGAGGTCGTCGCCAACGGCGTGGAGGCACTCGCGCGCTGGCGCACCGGCGGGGTCGCCGTCATTCTGA
The DNA here is from genome assembly GCA_016182795.1 of Gemmatimonadota bacterium. Taxonomy (GTDB): domain Bacteria; phylum Gemmatimonadota; class Gemmatimonadetes; order Gemmatimonadales; family Gemmatimonadaceae; genus PNKL01. The sequence continues at coordinate 90,048 of JACPFW010000001.1, read as the reverse complement.
GCGACCTGCACATGCCGGAGATGGACGGCTATGCGCTCACCGAGGCTATTCGGCAGGAAGAACCCGCTGGGACGCGCATCCCGATCCTCGCGCTCACGGCCAATGCGCTCCGAGAGGAGGAGATTCGCGCGAAGGCGATCGGCATGGACGCGTACCTCACCAAGCCCATTCGACTTGCCGACCTGAAGGCCGCCCTCGTCACGTGGATGGACGCCGACGCAGCCGAGCGCGCACGGCGCGCCTCGCCTCGACTGACACCGAGCGAGACCCAATCCATCGCAACCGCACGCGTGGCAGTGGAGGCCGTGCCGATGGTGGACCTCAGCGTACTCAGGAACCTGGTCGGTGACGACCCCACCGTTTTGCACGGGCTGTTGCTGGAGTTCCGAGAAACGGCGCGCCGCGCCCTCGCGGAGTTCCGGTCAGCGCACGCTGGGCAAGATATCGCCATCGTGGCGGCCGTCGCGCACCGACTGAAATCGGGCGCTCGCTCGGTTGGTGCGCTCACGCTCGGCGAACACTGCTCGGCGTTGGAGAGGGCGGCCAGGCGTCGCGATGCTGAGGCGCTCGAACGCGGTCTACCGGAGGTGGATGCGGAACTGGTGGCGCTGGATGGAGAACTCGCGGCGCTGTTGAACAGCCTTTTCACCCCTCAGACCGGCCCCTGACGCAGCGCGGGGCGCCGGAGAGAAACCGGCGCCCCGCGATGTGACCATCACCACGCGCTACTCGCACCGCGGACGGCCAAACCCGGGTGGTCCGCCAGGCGTTGGCGCGGCCTGCACCGCCGGCTTGGGCCAGTTGTTGTCCGACGGGTCGCGATCGGGGAAGCGGCAGTTGGGATCAAACGTGATCTTCTCGATCGGCCGCGCCCCAAACGCGAGCACCGCGTCGAAGGTGCGGCTGCCGTTGAACCAGACATCCACCGGCCACGTCACCACGGCCGTGGCGCTGTCGGTCATCACCGCATTCTTCATCGGGACGATCTTGGCGCCCTTCGGCGCGAACTTCACGCGCAGCACCACCGGCGACGGCATCTGCCCGTCCTGTCGCACGGTCACGGTCGTCTTGCCCCCGGCGCTCTTCACCGCGGCAATGGACCCGTCCACCGACTCCGTGGTGAACAGCCAGTAGTACCAGAACCAGCCGAGGTCCTTCTTGAGCGCCTGGCTCATGAAGTTGGCGTAGTCCCACGGCGACGGGTGCTTGAACAGCCACGCCTTGGCATACTCGCTGTGCGCGCGCCACACGGCCGTGTCGCCTACCAGGCCGCCGAGCATCGACAGCATCAGCGGCGCCTTGCTGTACGCCTGGAAGCGGTACATCGGTCCGCCATAGTTGGCGTCCCACATCAGCGGCGCCTCGGTCTCGTCACCGCTCGTGCGGCCGTATGACTGACCGAGTCCGTCGAGGTTCGGCGCCTGCTTATTGCGGTCGGCCGCCGACAACATGTTCATGTACTGATTGAACCCTTCGTCCATGAAGCCGTACCACGTCTCGTTGTTGCTGACCATCATCGGCCACCACTGGTGCCCGGTCTCGTGGTCGGCCGCGCCGGCGGCCGATCCGATGAACATGGGGAATTCCATGCCCGTATCGGGGCCGTCGGTGAGCGTGAGCTGAGGGAAGACGTACGGCATCCACAGCTTCGAGTAGAACTCCAGCGCGTGACGCGCCAACGGTCCAGCCGGCGCGTACTGCGCCTTGTGGCCTGGCTCATAGAACAGATGCAGCGGAATGGCGCCCTTCCCCGGAATCGTCGCCCGCGTCACGTCCCAGATGAACCGGTCGGAGCTGGACCACGCAAAGTCGTTGACGTTGTCGGCAACCCAGCGCCACGAGAGCCGCGTTCCGTCCGCCGTGGACTTGCCCGGCCCGCGCTCCGCGGCCGTCACCACCGGCCGGATATCGTCGGACTCGAGCGCATGGGTCAGCCGCTCGCGCGCGGTGGGCGTGAGCACCTCGGCGGGGTTCTGCAGCAAGCCCGTGGCGGCGACCAGCCACCCGGCCGGCGCGTCGATGGTCACGTCGAAGCGGCCGAAGTTGTTGTAGAACTCCGAGGGGCCGAGGTAGGGATCGGTGTCCCAGCCGCGCAGGTCATCGTACACGGCCACGCGCGGATACCACTCCGCCACCTGCACCAGGCTGTCGGCCCACGAACCCATGCGCATGCCGCGGCCGTTCTCGGCGTTCGGCACCTTGAAGTTCCAGTCGGCCTCGAGGGTGGCCGTGGCGTGCGGCGCGATGGGCGTCGGGAGCGTGATGCGCGCCGACGTCGTGCTCATGCCCATCGCCGCGAGGCGCACCGGCGGCGGCGTGGCGCCCGGGGTCGGCCGGCGCTGCGGGGCGGGCGGGTTGAGGTCCACCGCCGCGCCATTGAAGGTGAGGCGCGTGACGCGCAGGCCGTCGGTGATTTCCGACACCGGCTCGGCGCGCGCGACGTTGGCGGCAAAGATGTTCTGGTCGAGGCGCAGTTGAATGGTGCGCATCGCCGAGTCGCTGTTGTTGTGGATCACCACGGTCTGGCTCCCCGTCACGCGCATCGACGGGACATCGAGCCGGGCCTTGATCGTGTAATCCACCTGCGTCTGCCAGTAGCGCGCGCCGGGGCGGCCCGTGGCGTCGCGCGTGCCAGCCGCCATCGCGCGCCGGATCATGTTGGTCAGCGGAATGTCGCGCCGAATGGCCCGCGTCGGTCCCTGGGCCGCGAGGGCGACGGGGAGCACGAGCGCAGTAACCGCGAGCAGCCGGGATGCACGCATCTTGGGGTCCTGTTTGGGGAGAGGCCGCCGTCAGGCAGCCGACGTATTACGCGCCGCGATGCCCGGACGTTTTGGGCATGTGCGCCTTCGGCACCGGCGCGGGAGCCGGGTGGGCGGCGAGAGGCGGCGGCGCCTCTCCCTTGGTTCCCTTGGGCACGCGCGTCTGCGTCTTATGCGAACTGAAGTCGGGAACCTTGGTGTTGTGCTTCTTTGACATAACAGGCTCTCGTAGGCGTGATGGCACTGAGGGCGCGACCCACCGCGGGCCGCACCGTAACCTCATGAAGTTCGGAGCAGGCGCGCCGCGCCGCAATACGCCACGGGCGCGCGGCGGCGGTTGGCGCGCCGCTACGGCCGATACGCGATACAGTCGATCTCGACGCGCAAGCCCGGGCTCGGCAGGCCAGACACTTCAACGGTGGTACGGGCCGGCTTGTGGCCTCCGAACACGCGTTCGTACACCGTGTTCATCTCCGTGAACTCTTGCATGTCCACGAGAAAGACGCCGCATCGCAGCACGTGCTGAAGATCCGTGCCCGCCGCACGGAGGATCGTCTCGATGTTTCGCAGGCACTGCTCGGTTTGCGCGGCCGTGTCCGGGCCGGCCAGGGCGCCGGTGGCCGGCACCTTGCCGCCCTGCCCCGAGACAAAAACCAGTCGGTCGAACGCCATCGCGGGCGAGTACGGTCCCACGGGCTTCGGGAGTGCGGCGCTGAGAATAGACTGATGGGACACTAGGCTGGCACCTCGTCTAGGACGTCGCGCACCACACGGGTGAGCGTGGCCTTCGTGAACGGCTTCTCGATGAGGCGGATGCCGGGCTCGAGGCGCCCCTGATGTGTGATGATGTCGGCGGTGTGTCCCGACATGAACAGGTGTCGCACCGAGGGGACGAGCGCCCGGACAGCCTCGGCGAGGTCGCGCCCGTTCATGCCGGGCATGATGACGTCAGTCAGCAGGAGGTCGATGGCGTCGCGATGCAGTTCGGCGAGACGCAGCGCCTCGCCCGGGCTGCCCGCGGCGTGCACCTCGTAGCCGTGACCGGCGAGAATCCGCTGTGCGAGGCGCAGGATGGCGGGTTCGTCCTCGACCAGCAGGATCGTCTCGCGTCCGCGCCGCGCCGCGGCGTCGCCCGCGTCGGTTCGCGACCGCTCGTCACAGTCGGTCGATGGGTTGTGCCGCGGGAAATGGATCTCGAACGTGCTCCCCTGCCCCGGCACGGACGCCACCCTGATGAAGCCGCGGTTCTGACGAACGGCCCCGTAGACCGTGGCGAGACCGAGGCCGGTTCCGGCACCGGTCTTCTTGGTCGTGAAGAACGGCTCGAAGATGCGCGCCATCGTGGCGGCGTCCATTCCACGTCCCGTGTCGCTGACCGTGAGGCAGACATACGCTCCCGGCAGCGCGTCCGCCACTTCGGCGGCGGCAGCGGCGTCGACCTCGCGATTGCTCGTCTCGATCGTGACGGTGCCCACGCCGTCGATGGCGGCCTGCGCGTTGATGCAGAGGTTGGTGAGGATCTGGTCGAGTTGCGTGGGATCCATCCACACGGGCCAGAGCGACGCTCCCGGACGCCAGGCGAGGGCGATATGCTCGCCGATGAGCCGCTGCAGAATCGTCACCTCCTCGGCGATCGTCGCATTCACGTCGATCGCCCGCGCCGACACGTCCTGCTTGCGCGCAAAGGCCAGCAGTTGGCGCGTCAGGTCGGCCGATCGCATGGCGGCCTTTCGTATGTCCATCAGGTCGACGTAGCTGCTGGACGCCGGATCGAGATTAGCGAGCACCAACTCGATATTGCCGAGGATGACGCCAAGCATGTTGTTGAAGTCGTGTGCAATGCCACCGGCGAGCAGGCCCACCGATTCCATCTTCTGCGCCTGCGTGAGCTGGGCCTCCAGCGCCTGCTTTGCGGCCTCCGCCTCCTTACGCTCGGTGATGTCCGAGATGATGCCGTGCCATAGCGTACCGCCGTCTTCGGTACGTTCGGGTTGGGCCTGCAACCAGCGCCAGCGAAGCCCCTGACGCGGAAGGATGACGCGGAATTCGCAGAAGAAAGTGTTGAGCGTGCGCGCCGACTCGAAGCTCAGCTCGCCGACCCGCGCAGCGTCCTCCGGATGCAATCGGCCGAAGACCGGAGTGGCGTCTTCCCGCACCTCCTCGGGAGTGACCTCGTAGATCGTGTTGATGCCAGGGCTCGCGTACGGGAACGCTGAACTCCCGTCCGGATTCAGGCGGTACTGGTAGAGGGCACTCGGCACCAGGCTCGCGAGCTTGACGAGCAGGTCGCGGCTGCGTTCGCGTTCCTCTTCAGCGCGCCGGCGGTCCGAGATGTCGTGAAATGCTCCACGGAGCCGGACGACGACGCCGTCGACCACCACTGGCGAGCACTGCGCGCGCACCCAGATGCGCCGTTGTTTGGCCGTGATGAGCGGCAGCTCCACATCGTACGGCTCGCCGCGTGTGATGGCCGCGTCAACGAGGCGCGTGATCTCCGCCCGCGCCTCCGGGGCGTAGAAGTTGAACGCCGTTTCCAGCGGCGGCATCTCCGTGGCGTCGATCTCATGGAAGCGGAACGTCTCGCGCGACCACGTCAGCTTCTTCGCGCGCACGTCCAGCTCCCATCCGCCCACCTTGGCGAGCGCGCCCGTGTGCTCCAGCATCTCCGTGGTGCGCGCCAGCTCCTCGCGCACGCCGTACTGCTCCGTCACGTCGCTGAAGACCAGCACGATGCCGAGGATGTCGCCGGCCTCGTCGCGAATCGGCGCGGCGCTTTCGGCAATCTGATACTCGCGACCGTCGCGGGCGATGAGGGTGGTGTGATTGGCGAGCTCGACGACGCGATTGTGCGCGAGGACGAGCCGCACCGGATCATCCACGGCCTGCCGCGTCTGCGCATTGACAATGCGAAACACTTCGGTCAGCGGGCGCTCGACGGCGTCGCGCAACGAACATCCGGTGAGCCGCTCGGCCACCGGGTTCATTCGCGTGATGCGTCCGGCCGCGTCGGTGGCGATCACTCCGTCGCCGATCGAATGGAGCGTGATAGCCAGGTCCTGGGCGCTTTCGAGCAGCGCGCGCTCGCTGCGGTCGCGCTCGGCGGCGGCGCTGCGCAGCGCCGCCGTCATGCGGTCGATGTCGCCCGCCAGCGCCGCCAGCTCGCCGCTCCCCCGCAGTGCAATCTCCGTCTGTAGGTCGCCGCGGCTAATGCGGCGCACCGCCTGCTGCAGGTGAGCCAACGGCTCCGTCAACCAGCGACGCACCATGACGAAGAGAATGGCGATCATCAGCAGCGCGAAGCTCGCCTCGATGCTCGTGCCGCGCAGCACATCGTTGCGCACGTGACGCTTCGCCGACTGCAAATCGTAGCGCAGCACGAGCGTGCCAACCGCCTGCGCACGGAGCGCCCCCGGCACGCCGCCGAGCATCACCGGGTGATAGGCGAGCAGGTGCTCGTTCCGGGCATCGCGGTCGATGACCGGCGTGCGGATGCGCTGCACCTCCTCGGCGCGGGCGACGTTGAACTCGGGCAGCGCGGCCGTGAGCAACAGCCCGACGGCGCGCGCCTGCGTGGCGGCGATGACCCGTCCCTGGTCGCTGACGAGGGCTACGTCCTCGACGCTCGGCGCCGCACCCAACTGTGCCACTTCTTGCGACACCAGTCCGATGGCGCGCTCAGCGAGCAGCTGCTCGACACGCGGCTCGGCATCGTACAGCCGAGTGGAGACGAGCTGCCGCACCCGCGCGTCCATGGCCGTCGTCTCGCGCTGATAGCGCCAGAAGGCAGAGACTGTCAGGAGCGTGGCGAAGCCCGCCACCACCAGCGTCGGCAGCCAGAGCCGCAGCCTGATGGACGACCAGGCCGTCATGGCAGCGCGGTCGGCAGGAAGGTGGGATCGACCAGCGGGTCGATCTCCACCCGCTGCCGCAGCAGGCGGCGCCGCAGCATCAGTTCGCTCAGGTCGCGCGCAATCGCATCGAGGCCGGGCTCAGCACCGGCGAGGAACTCATAGTTCTCCGCCAAGTTCGGCATGACGATGCCGTCGAACTGCGGTCGCACATCGTCCGGTGCGACGCCGAGGTGCGGAGCGATGCGCGCCGCCGCGTCGCGCGGCTCGCGAGCGAGATAGGAGAGCGCCTTGAAGTGCGCGGCGACCACCGTCCGCAGCGCCGCGGCGTGCTGCGGCACCGCATCGGTCCGGACCACGAGCACATCGAGGATCCGGTCCGGAATCTGCCGGCTGTCGAAGATCACCTTGGCGCCGGCGGCCAGCAATCGCGTGCGAACCGGTTCGTACGTCACCACCGCGTCAACCTTCCCGGCGGCAAAGGCATCCTCGTGCGCGTTGACGGGCAGCGGCACGAGCGTCACGTCCCCCAACGTCAGGTTGGTGGCCGAGAGCAGCGCGTCGAGCATGACCGCCCCCACCGCCGCCGTCTCCACCCCGATACGCTTGCCGCGCAGGTCGGACAGGGCGCTGATGGTGGGACGGGCCATCACCACATCGGCGCCGCGCGACCGATCGAAGACGAGCACGATGCGCAGGTCGACGCCGTCCTGCCGGAGCACCAGCGCTTCGTCGAGTGTCGTCGTCGCGGCATCGACCGTGCCCGCCCGCATCGCGTCCATCGACTGCGAGTTGTTCCGGAGTTCCACCAAACGCACCGTCTCGCGCGTGAGGTACGACAGACTCTGCGCGAGGTGCAACGACTGAAACCCGGGCCACGGCGACGTGGCCAGTCGGAGCGGACGGCGGGGTTCTCCGGCGCACCCGGTGGCGGAGAGGAGCATCATGGCGACCAGCCACGCGCCGGTTCTCACGCGAGGCGTCCATTCGAGACCCAACAGGGGGCGTCGGTTGAGAACGATCATCGAGAAGATGTATCAGATGTCGGGTTGCCGCGCGCTCAGCGCACGCGCGGTTCTTCGGCGAGCAGGCCGAGTTCCACCAGTTCGCGGGCCATCTCCTCCGACTTCACCGGCTTCGACAGGAAACGCCGGCGCACCGTGTCCGGGTAGTCGGATGGAATAGGCGCGTCGAGCTGCCCCGAGATGAAGAGCACCGGAAGGTCGATTCCCTCGTGAATGAGAGCCCGCACCAGCTCAGGACCGCTCATCCCCGGCATCCGCACGTCAGTCACGATCGCGTCGAGCGAGGCACGACGGGCGTTCGCCACCCGCAGCGCCTCCATTCCGTCGGCCGCCGTGAGCACGTGGCAGCCGAGGCGCTCGAGCACGTGGCCCGTGAGGCGGCGAATGAACGGTTCGTCGTCGATCAGCAGGACGCACGGCTTGGCCGCTTCGCCGCGCGCCGCCGCGCCGTCGTCGGACAGCCGGCGCAGCGACGGCAGGGACGGCTGGTCGGTCGAGGCCACAACACGGGCGGCCGGCCAATACACCCGGAACGTCGCGCCGCTACCGGGCGCGCTGTCCACATCGATGCCCCCGCCATTCTGCGTGACGATGCCGAACACCGCGGCCAGCCCGAGCCCGCTTCCCTCGCCCTGCAGTTGCGTCGTGAACAAGGGTTCGAAGAGGTGCGCCATCACCTCGTCGCTCATGCCGTCGCCGTCATCCATAACCTCGATCGTCGCGAACAGGCCGGCAGGAATCGTCCCGGTGCGCGTGGGCATCGCCCGCGGCACCTGCTGGGTGCCGGTGCGAATTGAGACGCGGCCGCCCGCGTTCATCGCATCGCGCGCGTTGGCGACGAGCTGCACGAGCATCTGTCCAAACTGCGCGCGGTCGGCGACGACCATCGCGCCGTCGGCGCTGGTCGCGAACTCCACATAGACGTCGGCGCGCGGCGCCGCCACGCGACCGAGCATCGGGAGGAGCGACTCGATCAGCTCCTGCAGCGGCAGCTCCTCAGGCGCGGCGTGCTGCCGCTGCGAGAAGGAGATCAACTGTGCGGTCAGCGAGGCGGCCCGGTCCACCGATTCCAGAATCGCGCCAGTCGCCTCGTCGCGGTCGGTCGCGTCCGCGCTCGAGAGCCGAAGCGATTCCGCGGCCGAGCGAATGATGGCAAGGATGTTGTTTGCCTCGTGCGCCACGCCGCTCGCCATGCGGCCGAGGGCCTCGTGATTCTGCGCGCGGCGCAACTCGCGCTCCAGCGACAGTCGTTCTTCGATGTTGCGCGCGATGACGATGAACCGCGGCGACTCCCCGGTGACCTCGGGTAGGGGCGAGACCACCGCCTCGTGCCAGACGTAGGCCCCGCCCTTGTGCCGCAGGCGCACGGTGACCGGGGCGATCGGCTTGCCCGCGGCCGACTCCGCCATTGCCTCTTCCGCACGGGCGCGATCATCGGGATGCAGCAGCAGCAGGGCGTCGGTGCCGGCCAGCGCGTTTGGGCTCCAGCCGAGTTCACGCTCACACGACGGGCTGATCCAGGCGAACCGGCCGTCCACGTCATTGATGCTGATGAGGTCGCGAGTGTGGTCGGCGAGCAGGCGGAAGCGCGCTTCGCTCTCCTGCAGCGCCATCTCCACCTCGCGGCGCAGCGAGTGATCGCGCACGACGAGTTCCGTACAGTCGCGACCGCCGATCACCACCTGCGATGCCCGCGCTTCGACGTCGAGGGGCGAACCGTCGGGCGCGCGGAGGTTCCAGATGAGCTGGCCGACGAGTTCAGCGGGGTCGGTTCGTCCGATCAGCGCGGCCGCGGCGCGATTGGCGAACTGGATTACGCCATCGTGATGCACGATGACCCCGTCCGGGCAGCGTTCAACCAGGACACGGTAGTCGTGATCGGACATCTGAACAGTCGTCATGGCGACCCCTGGCTCACGCGTCTCCCACTCCTCTTCCCAATCTCACCGCCCGTCCGACCACGGGCAACGTGCACACGTCACCTGGCGGGGGGTTGACGTCACAACCTGAAGGTGGCGGGCGCGGCGCGTTACGCCAGTGGCTCCAGCGCGAACGCGTCGGCGTCGAGATGCGCCGGAAAGCGGCGGCGGTGCTCTGCCAGCCACGTGCCGCTGAGCACCGTGCGGGCGACCTGTGGCGTCTCATCGCACTCGACCACGCTGCCCCCCACCGCATCGGTGGCCAGCGACCCGCCCCGATAGAGGTGCCCGTTCGCATCCCGGCCCGTCCGGTTCACGCCAACCACGTAGCAGAGATTCTCCATCGCCCGCGCGCGCAGGAGGGTGCGCCAGGCGTCGTGCCGCGCGGCGGGCCAGTTGGCGACAAACAGCAGAAGATCGTAGTCGAGGGAGCCGTCGCCTGACGCCTCGGTCCGATTGCGGGCGAAGACCGGAAAGCGCAGGTCGTAGCAGACGAGCGGGCAGATGCGCCAGTCACGGAACTCGACCACCAGCCGCGCCTGCCCGGAGGCAAACCAGTCCTGCTCGCGCGCCATGCGGAACAGATGGCGCTTGTCGTAGTGCCGGAGCGCGCCATCGGGCGTGGCGAAGATAAGCCGATTGAACACGTCCCCACCGTCGCGAATCTGCACGCTCCCGACGACGGCAGCGTCGCTGGCGCGCGCGAACTCGCGCATCCACGCGACGCTCTCTCCCGACATCGATTCCGCGGTCACCGCCGCTTCATGCGAGAAGCCAGTGGTGAACGTCTCCGGCAGGACAATGAGATCCGTCGGCGCCGCACATCGCAGCGACGCCGCAATGCGCTCGCGGTTGACCGCCGGCTCGCGCCACACGGTGTCGGGCTGGACGAGGGTGACGCGGAGGTCACCAGCGTTGGTGGGAAGGCTCATCGCTGCTCCGAAAGGGCATGCGTCGCGAACGCCGCGGTGCATTCATAATACAGCGCCCCGCGCCGAGGGTGAACGGATTGCGCGCACGCGGGGGCGTCATCGGCCAAGCAGGCGCTTGAGGGCGTCGACCATGCGCGCCTCGGTGAATGGCTTGTCGAGGCGTGTGATGACGCCGAGCGACTCGAGTTCGGCGGCCTGCTGGTCGTCGAGCCGCCCGCTGGCGACGGCCACGGGGATGCACGGATGTGTCTGTCGCAGCGCGCGGACCATCGACACGCCGTCGAGCCGCGGCATGTGGAGATCGGTGATGACGGCCACGATGCGCGACCCGTGGCTCGCGAGCACCTCCAGCGCCTCGGCGCCGTCCGACGCGGTGAGCGGCGAGAAGTGCAGACGCTCGAGCACGATGGTGGCCATCTCGCGCACCAGGTGTTCGTCGTCGACAAACAGGATTTGCTCGCCTCGCCCTACGATGGTCGACGCCGGCGCGACCGTCACGCCGCGCGGCGACTTCGGCGCATCGCCGCTGGGCAGGTACGCCGCGAACGTCGTCCGCACGCCGGGATTCGACTCCACATGAATGAACCCGCCGTGTCCTTTGACGATGCCAAGTGCGGTAGACAGCCCCAGGCCGCTTCCGCCGTCGGCGCCCTTGGTGGTGAAGAACGGGTCGAAGATGCGGTCGATCACCCGCTCGGGGATGCCGCTGCCGGTGTCGTGCACCTGCAGGCGGAGATAGGCGCCGGGCGAGGCGCCGGGCAGGCGGAGCGCCTGGCCGGCGTCGAGTTCGATCCCGGACGCTTCGAGCATCAGCGTGCCGCCGCCCGGCATGGCGTCGCGCGCATTGACGCACAGGTTGAGCAGCACCTGGTGCAACTGGGTGGAGTCGCCGCTCACTGACGGCGCGTTTGACTCGCAGCGGACCTTCACGTCGATGTTCTTGGGGAAGGTGCTGGCGATGAGGTGATGCATCTCGTCGATCAGCCGCACCGGGTAGATCGCGGTGCGCTCGCCTTCGGCTCCCTTGGCAAAGCTCAGCAGCTGTCGCACCATGGCGGTGGCCCGTTCGACGCCGGAGGCAACCTGGTCGACGGTGCGCGATCGTGCCGGCTGCTGATCGCGCAGCACCTCGAGCCCCATCAGGATGGGCGTGAGGGCGTTGTTGAGGTCGTGCGCGATGCCGCCGGCCAGCGTGCCGATCGCCTCGAGCCGCTGCGTGCGCCGCTCGCCGGCTTGCCGCATCAGGCGTTCGCTGATGTCGCGGGCGAGCGCGATGAGGCGTTCGGACCCCTGGTCCAGTCGCACGAACTGCAGCGTGACCTCGACGGGCACGGTGCTGCCGTCCTTGCGCCGATGGCGGGTTTCGAGCATGCAGGGCGACGCCCCGAGTTCGGTGAGCGGGGCAATGAGTGTGCGAAGCGCCGCTTCGCTGTCGGCGAGTTCGATGTCCATCGCCGACATGCCGAGCAGTTCGGCCCGCGAGTAGCCCAGGGTGCGAACCGCGCCCTGATTGACGTAGAGGAACCGCAGGGTGCGCGGATCGATGATGTAGGCGGCGTCCACGGTGGCGTCGAGCGTGGCCAGCGCCTCGCTGATCTGCAGGTTCACCTTCTTGCGCGCCGTGATGTCGCGAATGGTGGACTGCGTCCCGACGATGCGCCCGTTGCGGTCGCGGATCTCGACGACGTGGACATCGATCCACAGCAGCTCGCCATTGACGCGTCGGCCCTGGTATTCGAACTGGGAGGGGACCGGCAAGCCGCGCAGCCGACGCTCGTGCCGCGCGCGCAGCTGGGCCTGGTGCGTTGGCGCAACGTAGTCCTCGAGCTGGATCGGGCCGGGCGCCTGCTTGTCGAATCCGAAGATCTCGGCGAAGCGCTCGTTGAAGAACGTCACCCGGCCGGCCTCGTCATCGACGATGAGCCCCTCGCCGATATGGTCGACCACCATGCGCAGGCGCTCCTCACTGGCCCGCAACGCCGTATCGGCGCGCTCACGCTCGAACGCGGCCGCGATGGCGCTGGCGGCCGCGTTGAGCGCATCGAGTTCAGGCGGCGACCAGTCGCGCGCCTCGGTGTCGCGCTCCAGGGCCAGGGCCCCCCAGAATTGCCCGCCGCAGAGAATCGGCATGAGGGCCAAGGCACTCACATCCAGCGCCCGCAGCACGTCGCGCGCGAAGTCGGTCACGTTGTCGACCGTCAGCACCACGCCCTCACCGGTCTGCGGTCGGCCTTGCAGGATGCGAATGCCCTCGGTGTCGAAGTCACCCAACGTATCGCCAACGCGTCGCGACGAGGACTCCACGTCCGCGCGGCACCATTCGAACTGGCGCGTCCATCCGCCGACCGCCGGCGCGCCCTCGCCGTGCGACAGCAGATAGGCCCGGTTGGCCCGTGCGGCGTCGCCCACGCGCGCCAGGAACTGCGGCATTTCACCCCGCCACGCCGCCGCCCCCAGCAACCGATTCGCGGCGTGGGTGACGGCGGCGAGAATCGCGTCGCGCTGGCGCAGCGTCTCCTCCACGCGCTGCTGCAGCGTCATGTCGCGCACCGAGGCCACCACCAGCGGGCCGTGTTCGCCCTCAAGCGGCCCGAGGCTGATATCGGCGGGGAATGTGGAGCCGTCCTTTCGCAGGGCGAAGAGGAGCGGACGACCCGCGTGCGTCGGGAGCGGGATCGCGTCGGCGAGGGCGCGCGTCCGGCGCCGCACATGGGCCTTGCGGTACGACGCGGGGACGAGCATCTCCACCGGCTGGCCGATGAGCTCGGGCCGCGAATACCCGAAGAGTTCCTGCGCCTTGAGATTGGCCAGCACGATGCGACCCTGCGCGTCCGTCATCAGCGCGGCATCGGGCGCGTACTCGAAGAGGCTGTTGAAGCGTCCCTCCACGCGCTGGCGCTCCAGCTCGGCCGAGAGGTGTCCGGCCACAAGTCGCAGCAGGGCGAGCACCGGCGCGCCGCCGTGGCGGAACGCACGCCGGTCCATCACCACCAGCATCCCCCACAGCGAACCGACGTGGTCCTTCAGCGGGATACCCGCCCACGCCTCGATGCGATTCGCCTGCACGAACGCGATGTCTGGAAACTGTGTCCGCACGCCGTCGGCGATGACGTGCGCATCGCCCAGTCGAACGGACTCCTCGCACAACGCGTCGCACAGCGGGTACTCGACGATCGGCGTGACGCCGCCGTCCTTCCAGATCGCCAGCGTTTGCGCCGTGCACGGCGCCTCCGTCGTGAAGCGCGTCACGTACGCCACGGCGACATCGAGCGTCTCGGCGAGGCGTCGGACGCTGAGCTGCAGATACGCATCGACGCTGAGGCCGGCGGCCTCCACCGTCAGCGCGTGCATCATCGACTCGGCGCGCACGCGCTGGGTGACGTCGTACACGGAGCCGACGAATCCGCGCAGTACGGCGTGACCGTCGAGCCACGGCACGGCGTCGGTTTCGAACCACCCGGACTCGCCGTCGGGACGCACGAACCGCCCCTGCACATGGAAGGGCTTGAGCTCCGTGATGGCGGTCCGCATTGTACCCAGCAGGCGGTCCCGATCGGCGGCGTGGATCACCTGCATCCAGCCGTTGCCCATCGCCTGCGACGCCGACAACCCAGCGACCTGGCAGAACTGCGGATTGACGTACTCGCAGCTTCCGTTCGCGTCGGTGCGGAACAGACCGGTCGGCACAACCGTGGCCATCGCCTCGAACATCTCCTCGCTCGCCCGCAGCTCCGCCGTCTTGTGGTCGGCCCGCCGCACCGCATCGGCATAGATATCGGCCTGGTTCAGGACGAGCGCGATGAGCTGGGCGAAGAGCTGACCCGCCGACACCTCGGATTCCAGGAACGGGCGACGGTGTGCGGTGCGCGCGAGGGCGAGCACACCCAGGCACCCCGCGCCGTGCACGATGGGCAGAAAGGCGGTGGCCTGGAACCCGAGCGGGTGGAAGGCCGCGCGATGCGCCGGATGCGTGGAGTAGTCGTCGAGAAAGAGCGGCGCCCGCATGTCGACCGCCTGCCACGCGAGCGGTGCGTCGGCGCGGGTCAGGCGCTCGCCGCGCGACGCGCTCGCCGGGCCGAGGCGCGCGAGCGACACCAACTCCTCGCCCTCCAGCAGGAGCACGTCCACGTGCTGGGCGTCAAACAGCTCCGCGCTGCGAGCCACGATGGCCTGCAGCAGCTCGTCATGGCTGCGCCGGGCGAGGAGATCGAGCGTGATCTCGTTGAGCGCCGCGAGCAGGCGCAGGCGCTGGCTGCGCTCATGCTCGGCGAGGCGCTCCTCGGTGACGTCGCGGAATACCAGCACGGCGCCGCTTACGGAGCCGTCGGCGGCGCGCAGCGGCGCCGCGCTGTCGGCGATCGGGACCTCACGTCCGTCACGCGTCCGGAGCATCGTGTGCACGGGCAGGTCGCGCGCCTCGCCGGTGGTGAGCACGTCGTGGACCGGCACCTTCACGGGCGCGCGCGTGCGCTCATCCACGAGCTGCAGCACATCGTCGACAGGACGCCCGCACGCCTCGCCGACGCTCCATCCGGTGAGACGCTCGGCCACCGGGTTCATTTGTGTGATCTGACGGGCGGCGTCAGTCGTCAGCACGGCGTCGCCGATGGACTTCAGGGTGATCGTCAGCCGCTCTTCGCTGCGGCGGAGCGCCTCTTCGATCTGGTGGCGACCCGTGATGTCCACGATGCCGATGGCGATGCGGCCATCGGCCGCGGGCGGCTCGACGGAGGCAAGGAAGTGCCGCGGCTTGTCGCCGAGATCCATGCCGTACTCAAACCATCCGCGCTTGCCGGTGGCCCGCACGACGGCCGCGCACGAGGCGAAGGGTTCGCTGACCGAGGCGGGCAGGACCTCCGCCACCCGTCGCCCGAGAAACGCAGCGGGCGGCATGGCGAGCAGGTGCTCCGACGGGTAATGCGCATCGACGAACCGGTCATCACGGTCGACGACGAAGACCATGTCGGTCATGGCGGACACGAGGTTGCGATACCGCTCCTCGCTGGTCAGCAACCGCGCGTTGGCCTCGCGGTACTGCTCGGTGCGCTCGGCCACCATCGATTCCAGGCGGGCGTTGGCCTCGTGCACCGCGCGCTCCAGCCGCCGCCGCTGCAGCGCGTCGAGCAGCGTGGCGTGGAGTTGGCGATCGTCAAATGGCGAAACGAGCTGGCCGTACGGCCGCCCCGCCGCGGCGCGACGGAGCTCCGACTCGTCGGCACCCTGGGTGAGAAAGACCACCGCCGCGTCGTGCGCGCGCTGATCGGAGCGCGAGGCTGCAATGCGGTCAAGCTCGCCGGCCAGCCGGAGATCGATCAGCACGAGGTCGGGCCGCTGCTCGATGATCTCGTCCAGCGCCCGCTTGCCGTCGGTTGCCGCGCCGCGCACGTCAAAGCCGAGTGGCCCGAGCCGGTCGGAGAGCGCGTGGGCAACGCCGGCGTCGTGCGCGGCGATGTAGAGCCGGGGGGTGTCGCTCATGTCGCCACCGTCACCGAGCGCCGACGCTTAACCAAGGGCGACTCCGCGCTTCCAGAACAGCACATTGAAGACGCTCTCAGTCTGCAAACTGGTGCCGGGCTCGAGGCGCGAAAGCTGCGGCTCCTCGACCCGCATCAGCCAGGTATCGTAGCCGCAGTCGTGCATGTACGCGCGCAGCGCCTCCTCACTGGCGCCGAGGGCATGCAGCGCGCCGCGATTGATCTCGGCGATGATAAACGGCACGCCGTCATCGCCGGTGAGCAGCGGCTCGGCCCCGTGCAGCGCCTCGAGTTCGGCGCCCTCGATGTCGAGTTTCATGGCGCGCACCGGCTCGCGTCCGACGACGTCCGCAAGGCGCACCGCCCACGTGGCATGCGCCTGTGGCAGCGCGCGCGACCGCGCGTTCAGCGGATGCTGGCGCACATCCCACAGCGCGTGGCCCCCGTCGTTGTCGCTGTTCAGGTGTAGGGTGACGCCACGCGCCTCCGCCGACGCCGCCAGGTGCAGCGGCACGACATTGACGCAGGCGTTCAGCGTCAGGTGGCGCACCAGACGCGCGTAGTTTGCCGGCGCCGGCTCGAACGTGAATACGCGCCCCGCCGCTCCGACCACCTGCGACGCGATGACCGAGAAGTAGCCGATGTGCCCACCGACGTCGACGAAGCGATCGCCGGGCCGCAGCACGCTGAGCAACAGCAGCGTCGTCTCGGGCTCGTAGAAGGCGCCGCTCGAGAGCACCGCGTGCATGTGGCGCTGGACGTCGCTCTCGAGGTCGAACTCGAACGTGACCGCGCATTCGCCGCGGGGGGTCCGCAGCGAGATAGGCAGGGGCGTGAACACGGGGTCGTGTAGCGGAACGCTCACAGGCCCTCAACGGTGCGGGAGATCATTAGAGACTCGCACCTTGTCCACTGCACAGATCATGCCACGCGCTCGGCGGATATTCCGCTTTTTCGTGCGTCGAACCGAGCCTGCGGGCGGCAGAAACGGCCTCTCCCGGCAGACTTTACCGGCTTGCGCTGACCGCCAGCGCCAGACTCGACCGGAGCGCACTGCCCCCGAACGGTTTGGCGAGAAGCGAAACCGCTGGCTGGCTGGTCAGCGCCGCCATCGTCGCGGGGCTCTGGTCCCCGCTCATCACAATCACCGGCAGTTCCGGCGCGAAGCCCCGCAGACGGCGCAGCACCTCGGCGCCTCCCAGCCGCGGGAGCCCCAGATCGAGCAGGAGCGCGGCGGCGGTGTGATGCGCGTCTTCGAGCAGGCGCAAGCACTCCACGCCGTCGCGGGTCAGGCGCACGTCGTAGCCGCGCTCCTCGAGCAGCATGCTGATCATTTCGCCAATCGTCGGCTCGTCTTCAGCCACGATGACGATCGGGGCGCATCCGGATGGAGTCCGCGAGGTTGCTGGCGACGACATTCACGTTCTCCTGGGGATGGCCGATGCTTGAGGATGTCAGACTGACGCAGGTGATAGCGGGCGTCCCGGGCAGGCTCCCTGGGACGCCCGCGTCACGCCGTGGGACGCCGGCGGCGCAACGCGCGCGCTCCCGAGCTCGGCGCCGTGTGGCGCGCGCGTCATCGGGGCAGGCTCTCGCGCCTCGGCGCAGGAGGGCGCGTCGAGCACGCGCATCTCACCCCGCACGACGCGGAGGAGCGTTTCGGCGTCGAAGAGCAGGTCGTCGCGGCGCGGATTCGACATGGGGTCAGGCCGCCGTCGCCTGCGCCCGCATCGCGTCGATCTTCTCCTTCAGCACCTGCGGCGTGAAGGGTTTGACGATGTAGTTGTTGACGTGCGATTCCAGGGCGGAGACGATGTCCTCCTTGGCCGAGCGCGCCGTGATCATCAGCACGGGCAGCTGCTGCCGGCCGGGGAGCGCCCGAATGGCCTGAGTCAGTTCGAGCCCTGTCATGCGCGGCATGTTCCAGTCCGTGATCACGAACTCGACGGAATCATCGAGCTTCTCCAGCGCCTCAGCGCCATCGCAGGCCTCGACGACGGACTGGAAACCGATGCGGCTGAGGGAGTTCACGACGATGCGCCGCATGGTGGCGCTGTCATCGACGACGAGGAACTTCATGGTCGGATCCTGGGAGAGGGACGGGTGGACGCGACGGCCTAGACGTCGCCTCGAGCCAGGATGCGACTGGCCACGACGTCGAGCACGCGCGGATCATCGTACACGCCGCTGGCGATGCGACTGCGAATCGCTTCGACCTGCGACTTGGTGAGTGGCGTCGCTTCGGCCATCGTGCGCGCCGCGTGCGACAGCTCCACGCGGTCGCCGACCTGCACGCGGGCGGTCGACGCCGGCGTCGTCGCCAGCGGTTCGCCGCGTTTCGGTTCCGTGGCGCGCGTGGTGTCGAGCGGGACGCTCGATTCTGATGGTACGCGTGGCCCTATCTTCATCTTTTAGCGTCCTCCGTCTGGGGCGTGGTGTCGTGGCGCGCTGCCAGACACCGTGGGAATTCTGCCGGCGCGTGCCTCCGCACTATCGGGTGGCATCGATGTGACGATGCCCGGATGCGTCGGCGTCGCGCGACAACGCGGTCTTCCAGCGCGCGCGCGGCGTCGACGCGGCGCGCCGACGGCGAGCGATCGCCGCACCGTCGCGGCTGCGCATGGCGACGGTCAGCGCGGTCTCCAGCGCCGAGGTCACACCGGCGTCGTCGTGCACGGCGTCGTCGCGGTCGGCCTCGCGCGCGTTGATATCGACGACCGCGCCGCCCGATCCATTGCAGAACGTCCGCAACAGATCGGGCCAACGCTGCACCGGAGCACTGGCGTCGGGCCAACGAGAGCTTCTCATGCTCATAGCGTCGGTCGCTGCCGAGAGAACTTGAGCCTTCAGCCAAAATTTCTCGTGGCATGGATCGTGCATATCCCTATCGCGGACAAATCCACCCCACGGGGTAGGTCATGCGGATTACCGATAATCAGATGGCGGCGCGCGCCCTCGCGGAGTTCACCGCGGCACGCGAGAAGATGGATGCCGCGCAACTCCGCGTCACAAGCGGACACCGGTTTGAACGCGCCTCCGAGGATCCCACGGCGGCGTCCGCCGTGATCCGGATCGACTCGCAGTCGCGCGCGGTCACGCAGTACCAACGGAATATCCGCGCCGCCTCGTCGCGCCTGAATCTCGAGCAGGGGTCGCTGGATCGCCTCACCGATCTCATCACGCGCGCGAAGGAGCTGGGGCTGGCCGGTGGCACCGATACGGTTAATGATGCGGCGCGCCAGTCGATGGCAGCGGAACTCAATCAAATGTTGGCCCAGGCGGTGCAGGTCGCCAATACGAAGAGCGGCGGCGAATACCTGTTCGGCGGCGATCGGTCGACGACGGCGCCGTTCAGCATGGACACCAGCGGCTCCGTGTACCAGTTCATGGTTGCGACACCGGCACCGAGCGGCACGCGATCAGTGGAAATCGGCGCCGCACAGAGCGCGGCGACCGGACATGATGGCACGCAGGTCTTTGGCACGGCGACGACCGGGGTGCTCGCCGCGCTGCAGGGGTTGGCGACGGCGCTGAACTCCGGACAGCGCAGCTCGGTGGCGGACGTGCTGCCGAGCGTGGACCGGGCCCTCGACACGGTTCAGACGCTGACGGCCGAAACGGGGGCGCGGGTCAACGCACTCGACGTGGCCGATACGAATCTCCAGTCGTTGGCCATGCAACACGCCGCAGCGGCTTCGGACCTGCGGGATGTGGATATCGAAGAGGCGCTCTCCGATCTGGTCAGCCGGCAGACCGCGTATCAGGCGGCGCTGGCCGCCACGTCGCGCATTCTGAACACGTCACTCACGGACTACCTACGATGACCGCCGCCGCCCCGCTTTTCACAGGCGCGACGCGCCTCGTGGAGTCTTCGCTGCTCGGCCGGTTTGCGGTGGAGGAAGCACGCATGTTTGAGTTTCCCGACGGACTTCCCGGCTTCCCCTCGTGCCGGCAGTGGATTCTGGTCGACGCCGGGTATCCGGGATGCGCGTGGCTGCAAGCGGTGACGGAGCGCCTGGTCACGTTCTTCGTGCTCGATCCGTTCCGCGCCGTGCCGGGTTACACACTCGACATTCCCGACGAGCAGCTGTCCCGGCTGGGCGCGTCGAGCGCCGACAGCATTGCCGTGCTGGGGGTTGTCACGCTGCCACGCAGCGCCGGGGAACCGGCAACCATCAATTTGCAGGGGCCGCTGGTCCTCGACGTGCGCTCCCGGCGCGGCGTGCAGCTGGTGCTCGCCGAGAACGCGCTGGGTCTGCGATACCCAATCGATCTCGGATCGATCGGCTGATGTCGCGCCAGCGCACGGCGCATCCGCGCGCAGCGCGGCCGACCGCGGCGCCGCAGGCGCGCACGCTGCTCGACGCTGCCACACGCCGCCACATGCGCGGCGCGTTGAACGACGCCGCCGACGGCTACCGGCAGGTGCTCGCGCTCGACCCACTGTGCGCGCCCGCGCTGAACAACCTCGGCGCGATCCTCGCTGACCGCGGCGAACTCGCCGAGGCGGAGCGGTGCTTCCGCCAGTCGGTCGCGCACGATCCGTCGGATGCGGAGGCGCACCACAACCTTGGCCTCGCGCTCGGTGCGCTGCGGCGTCCGGACGAAGGTATCGCAGCCCTCACCGCGGCCGTGGCGCGCGACGCCGGTCGCTCCGCCTGGTGGATCGATCTCGGCAATCTGCTGCTCGGCGAACAGCGTTGCGACGAGGCGTTGGCGGCCTACGATCGGGCCGTCGAGCTCGACCCAGCGAGCGCGCCCGCCATTGCCAACCGCGGCATCGCCCTGCGCGGGCTGCGCCGTCTGGACGAGGCTGCCGACGCCATGCGGGCGGCGCTGGTGGTCGATGCCTCGTATGTCGACGCGCTCAGCAATCTGGGAATCATCGAGAAGGAACGACGCCGGTTCGACGACGCCCGCGCAGCAATCGACGCAGCGCTCGCGCTGGCGCCCACGCACGCCGCGGCGCGCGTGAATCTCGCCGTGCTCTTAATGGAGATGAACCAGCTTGACGCGGCGCACGAGATTGCCGCGCAACTCGTGGCCGAGCATCCGGGCCACGCCGAGGCGCTCAACGTGCTGGGAAACTGCGCGTTCGAGCGCGCGGATTGGGCGGAGGCGGAGCGGCTGCATCGCGAGGTGCTGGCGCTGGAGCCCGACAACCGCAACGCCCTATGGAATCTCGCGGTGCTCACGCTGCTGCGCGGCGACTTTGCGAACGGCTTCCGGGCCTTTGAGGCGCGCAAGCGGCTCATCTCGGTGCTCTTCACGCGCCGGCGGTTCGCGGTTGAGGAGTGGAATGGCGCGCCGCTGGCCGGCCGCTCGATTCTGATAATTGCCGAGCAGGGGATCGGCGACGTGATCCAGTGCGCGCGGTATGCCACAGTGCTCAAGGCGCGAGGCGCCGGGCGTGTGCTGCTTGAGTGTCCGGCGTCGCTCGTGCCGCTGCTTCGCGACATGACGGGGGTGGATGCGACGGTGTCGCCGGGTGAGCCGCTGCCTCCGTTCGACACGTTTGCATACGTCATGAGTCTGCCGATGCTGTGCGGCACGACACCCGACTCGGTGCCCCACGCCGCGGGCTATCTGCGCGCGCCGGCCCGCCCGGTGGGCGAGCGCGTGGCTTCCCTGCCCGGACGGCTGCGCGTGGGGCTGGTGTGGGCAGGGAATCCGTCGCATCAGCGCGACCTGCTGCGCTCGGTGCCGCTCGCGACGCTGGATCCGCTGCTGGCCTTGGAGGATGTCACCTTCGTGAGCCTGCAGAAAGGGCCGGCCGCGGCGCAGCTCGCCAGCGCGCCCGGCGCCGCAGGTGTGATTGACCTCGACCCGGCACTGCACGACTTCTCCGACAGCGCGGCAGCCATCGCCGCGCTCGATCTGGTGATCACGGTCGACACGTCGATCGCGCACCTTGCCGGCGCGCTCGGGGCTCCCGTCTGGATGCTATGCCCGCACGTCCCCGACTGGCGGTGGATGGTGGACCGCACCGATTCGCCGTGGTACGAGTCGATGCGCATCTACCGACAGCCGCGCCACGGCGCCTGGGCCGACGTGATCGCCGCGGTGTGCGCGGATCTCGCGCCGCGGCGCGACATGGCGCCGACGGGACGCGCCCCGGCCGGGCGCGCGCTGACCAGCGACCGGAGGCCGTTGGAGATCGCGTGGCCAATTGGGGTGCAGTCCGGCTGGGGGACGTACGGCATGCATCTCGCCATCGCGCTGCGGCGCAGCGCGCACGTGGAGCCGGTTCTTGCGTCGCCGCCGGTGCTCGACGGGTTGTCGCCGCTGCAGCGCGCGGCGGTCGGCGACCTGCGTGTCGCGCCACGCGCCGCGGGCAACGTGCGCGCGCGGCTGGTGGCGCTCGGCAACCATGCCCTGGGTGACCCGACCGCCGAAGCGCCGCGTGGCGCGCCGCATGTGGGGACGATCTTCTTTGAAGACACCGCGTGGGATGCAGCGGCGCTCGCGCGCGTCAACGCGTACGACAGCATCATTGCCGGCTCCACGTGGAACGCGGAGTACCTCAAGGCACTTGGCGTGCGCCAGGTGTCGCTGCTGCTGCAGGGCGTGGACCCTGCCCTGTTCCACCCCGGCCCGCCCAGCGGCACGCTCGGCGACCGGTTCCTCGTGTTCAGCGGCGGCAAGCTCGAGTATCGCAAAGGGCAGGATATCGTCGTGGAGGCCTTTCGCCGGTTCCGCGCGCGGCACGACGACGCCGTGCTGGTGACCGCGTGGCACAACCATTGGCCGGCGACGATGGCCGGCCTCGATGCGATGGGGTACGTACACGGGTTGCCCGACGTCGTGGCCGGGCAGCTGCAGGTGGTGCCCTGGCTCGCGCGACACGGCATTCCGCCCGAGTCCGTGCTCGATCTCGGCCTGCAGACGCATGCCGTGATCGCGTCGGTGCTGCGCGACGTGGACGTGGCCGTCTTCCCGAACCGCTGCGAGGGCGGCACCAATCTGGTCGCGATGGAAGCGATGGCCTGCGGGGCGCCCGTGGTGCTCGCGGCCAACACCGGGCACCTCAATCTCATCGGAGTCGACACGTGCTATGCCCTTGGGCAGCAGGCTCCGATCGTGCGCGCGCCGGCGCTATACGGCGGCACGCTCTGCTGGGGCGAGTCGGACCCCGATGAACTCGTCGAACGGATGGAAGCGGCGTACGACGACCGGGTTGGCGCGCGCCGACGGGGAGCCGCCGGCGCAGCGCTGATGCACGAACTGCCGTGGCCGCGCCAAGCCGATCGGCTCGTCACCCAACTCGGGCTGACGGTCGCGCCGTGAGACCGCTCGGCTTCCTTTGGAAACGGCGCGGGCGGCCGATCCTTAGGGTGAGACGTTCTTCGTGACCTTGGACGCCACCGCCATGCATGTCACTACCGATTCGCAGGTCGAGCTGCTAGTCGCCCGACAACCCTTGTTTGACCGCACGCTCGACGTCGTCGGGTACGAGTTGCTGTACCGCGACAGCACCACGCGTGACGAGGCCGGCTCGCTCGACGCCAGTCTGATGACCAACATCACGCTGGCCAACGCGGTCCTCGGCATCGGCCTCGAGGAGTTGGTGGGCCGGGCCCACGCGTGGGTGAATGTGCCGCAACAACTGCTCGTACAGGACGTGTGGAGCGTGCTGGATCCGTCGCAGTACGTCCTGGAGATTCTCGAGGATACGACGGCCACCGACGGCGTATTCGCGGCCATGCAACGCGCGCGCGCGGCCGGCTTTCGCCTCGCCCTCGACGACTTCGAGCCGCAAGGTCCAACGGCGCCGCTGATGCACCTCGCGCACATCGTGAAGCTCGAGATGTCGATGCCGACCGATCGCCTGATCAACACGGTGCGCGATCTGCGACGGCGGCATGCGCTGACGCTGGTGGCCGAGAAGGTGGAGACGCCCGAGGAGTTTGAACTCGCCTACGAGGTGGGCTTCGACCTGTTCCAAGGATGGCACTTCGGTCGCGCCGAGACCGTCAGCGGCCGGGACATGCCTCCGGTGATTGCCGCCGTCGCCATGGTGATGCAGCGCCTGCGCAACACCGCCGCGAGCGACGCGTACGTGGAGGCGGGATTCCATGCCGATCCCACGCTGATGATCAAACTGCTGCGGCTGGCCAACAGCGCGGCGTACGGATTCCGCGGCGTCACGTCGGCGCGCAAAGCCCTGCAGCTCGTCGGGCGCGACGCGCTCTATCAGTGGCTCGCTATTCTCCTGGTGGCGAGCATCCCGCGACGGTCAGGCGTGGACGAGGAGCACCTGCGCGTCGCACTGGAGCGGGCGCGCTTCTGTGAGGTGATTGGCGGGTATGTGGAGCACGGGGCGGACGCCTCGCCGTACTTCCTCGGCGGTCTGCTTTCGATGCTCGATGCGCTCATGGGCGTGCCCCTCGACCAGCTGCTGGAGCGCGTGCACGCGCCGCCGGCGGTATGCACGGCGCTTCTGCAAGGCGAGGGCAAGCTCGCCCACGTGCTGCACCTCGCGAACGCCGTGGAGCATGCGCGTTTCCTCGAGGCGCGCGACATGGCCAACGCGCTGGGCGTGGGATCTCGCCTGCGTGAAGCGACGGCGGAAAGCACACACTGGGCCGCGTCCATTCGCGCGACTCTTGGGTCGTCGTGATGCACCCCACTCAAGTTGTACCGAGGTGCCCCGATACTGGAGAATGCCCGCCCCGCACCTCGGCGGAGCGGCACGAGGGAACGGAATCCCTCGACGACCAGCCCAGGGAGTAGGCTATGCGCATCAACACGAACGTCCCCGCACTGCAGGCGGCGCGGAATCTCGGAAACGTGAACAAGGCCCTCGCGTCCTCGACCGAGAAGCTTTCAAGCGGCTTCCGCATCAACAAGGCCAGCGACGACGCCGCCGGCCTCGGCATCGCGAACGTCCTGCGGTCGGACATTCGCGCGTACAACCAGGCGTCCCGCAATGCCGAGCAGGCCAACTCGGTGTACGCCATCGCCGAAGGCGCGGCGAGCGCGATCCAGAACATGCTCGAGCGCATGAAGGAACTGTCGGCGCAGGCCGCGTCCGACAGCGTCGACTCGGCCGGCCGGTCGCGCATCAACGCCGAGTTCACGGCGCTGCAGTCGGAAATCAGCCGCACGGTTGACACCACGAAGTTCCAGGGCCAGACCCTGCTCAACGGCGGCTTTGGCGCCACCGTGAACTCGTCCTCCACGGCGCTCTCCACCGCCACCGCTGGCGTCTATGACGTGCAGCTCAGCGGCGCCGCCGCCGGTTCGTACACGCTGTCGGCCGCCGCTGGCGTGGCCACGCTGTCCAACGGGTCGGTAAACCAGACGCTCGCCGTCACCTCCGGCGCCAACCAGTCGCTGAACTTCTCGCAGTTCGGCATCACCGTGCGCACCAACACCAGCGTCAATGACGGGACCCTGAACGGCATGAACGTCACGGTCGGCGGCGGTTCGGGCACCTTCCTCGTCGGCGCGTCGGGCGCGTACACCACGAACGACGTGATCTCGATCAGCGGCAGCTCGCTCGACCTGACGACGTCCACGCTGGGCGTGAACGCGTCCACGGTGGACACGCGTGCCAACGCCGCCACCGCGCTCAGCGCAATCGACACCGCCATCGGCAAAGTCAACACGGCCCTCGGCGTCATCGGCGCCGGCCAGAGCCGCATCGACAACGCCATCTCGAACCTCAAGACCACGGTGCAGAACTTCGCCGCGGCCGAGAGCACGATCCGTGACGTCGACATGGCGGAAGAGATGACCAAGTTCTCGAAGAACCAGATCCTGTCGCAGGCCGGCGTCGCCATGCTGGCGCAGGCCAACCAGTCGGGCCAGGGCGTGCTCCGCCTGCTCAGCTGATGATCGACAAGCCCACGACGCCGCGAGGCATCGTGAATCCCCGGGGCCGGCAACGGCCCCGGGGTGGCTCCTTTTCGGAGGTGTGACCAATGAGCGACCCGATTGGCACGATCAGCGGCCTGAGCAGCGGCGTGCAATGGCGCGACTTGCTCGACCAGATCAGCGCGGCCGACCGGTCGCGCACGCTCGGACAGATCACTGCCGCGCAGTCGTCTGTGGCCAGCGCGCAGAAGGGATGGAACGACTTCCGCAGCGTGGCGGCCCGGCTCGCCGTGGCCGCCAAGGCACTCGCCGCGCCGGATGCCCTGCGGTTGTTCACCGCCAGCGCCACCCCCACCTCCTCCGGCGATTCGGCGGTGCGCGCCGCGGCATCGGCCACGGCCAGCCCCGGGTCCTTCAGCGTCAGCGTGCGCAGCTTGGCGGCGGCCGAAAAGCTCGGGGGCGCCGCGTTTGCCTCGTCGACGACCGCGCTCGGCGTGAGCGGCGTGTTTGCGGTGAATGGGCGCGCGATCACCGTGGATGCGACAGATTCACTGACTGCACTGCGCGACAAGCTGGTGGCGGCAGACAGCGGCACCTCGCCATCGGGCGTCAGCGCTACGGTGGTGCGGTCGACCACGGGATATCGGCTGGTATTGACCAGCGACAGCACCGGTCGCGCCGGCATCGACCTCACCGATACCTCCGCCGGCACACTCGCGGCGTTGGGGTTCAGTGACGGCACGACAGTGACCAATGTCGGCGACGCCGGTGCGGTGCAGTCGGCGCGGTTTCGCAGTGCCGACGCCGCCGTCGCCGAGCTGCTCGGCGCCACGGCACCCGCCGCCGCCACCATCAATGTGGCCGGGCGCACGGTCGCGATCGACACCGCCACCGACTCGCTGACCGACCTCGCCGATCGCATCAACAGCGCGGTCGGGGACGCCAGCGCGGCGCGCGTGGTGTCGGAGTCGATCAGCGGGGTCACGTGGTACCGACTCGAGTCGAACGTGGCGATCTCGGCTGACGGCACGGTAAGCCAGCCGGACAGCGCGCAGGCGCTCGGCCTGCTGGGGGTGCTGCGCGGCGGTCGCGCGGGCACAGCGCAGGTGCTCGTGTCGAGCAATAGCTTTTCCGACGCCGTCTCGGGCCTAGAGGCGACCAGCGGTACCCTGCTCACCGATCTGCAGGCCAGCGGCGGCACGCTGGGTATCGGCGACGGCGACTCCTTGCGCATCAGCGGCCGTCGCGGCGACGGCACGGCGGTCTCAACCACCGTGGCGATCTCCGCGTCCACGACGCTCGGCGACGTGCTCAGCGCGTTGAATGCCGCGTCCGGTTTTGGCAGCGGCACGCGCCCGGCAACGGCCACGCTGTCGTCGGGCCGGCTAATTCTCACGGACGACACCGCCGGTGAGTCGATGCTGACGCTCAGTCTGGGTGTGGCGACGGTCGGCGGCGACACCGTGGCGCTCGGCGCCTTCGACACCGGCCACGGCGGTCAGGCCGGGGTGAGCCGCGTGCTCGTGACGGGCGCGGATGCGGACGCGACCATCGACGGCCAGCGCATACAGAGCAACGCCAACACCCTCACCGATGCCGTGGCCGGCGTGTCGCTGAGCCTGCTGCAGGCCACGCCCGGCGAGTCGCTCACGGTGTCGGTGGCGCAAGACAGCGCGGGCGTCAACGGGCTGGTGAAGGAGTTTGTGACGTCGTACAACGCACTGCGCACGTTTGTGAAGACGGCCACGGCGTCCGGCGGCGTCCTTCGCAACAACGCCACCGTGCGCTCCATCGCCAGCTCACTGACGTCGAGCCTCACGGGCACGCTCACCGGGCTCTCAGGCGTCTACACCGCTGCGCCGCTCGTCGGGCTCCAACACGATGCCAACGGCGTCCTCTCGCTCACAGAGAGTACGCTCTCGGCGGCACTGGCCGCGGACTTCGATGCCGCGCGCGCCGTCCTTTCGCTGCGCGCGACGCCGTCGAGCGCGGACGTGAGCTTCGTGTCGGCCAGCACCGCCACCAAGGCCAGTGATACCCCATATGCAGTGGACATCACGCGGGCCGCGACGCTCGCCACGGTGACGGGCGCGGCGTGGAATACCTATGCCACGACGGGGACGCCGGACACGATGACCGTCCTCGATGCCGCCACCGGCGTCTCGACGAACCTCACGCTGACCAATGGCGACAGCATCGCCAACGTCGCGGCGCGGCTCAACGCGGCGTTCGCGCTGTCGCGGATGCACCTCACGGCCGCCGTCGACAATTCCCAGCTGACACTGCAGTCCACCGACTACGGCGCCACCGGCGGCTTCACGGTCTCGTATGCGCCTGGCAGCGGCGACGGCACGGCCAGCTTGGGCATCGCCGCACAAGCATATGTCGGCCTCGACGTGGCGGGCACCATCAACGGCGCTACAGCCACGGGACGCGGCCAACTGCTGACGGGTGGCACGGGCGACAACACCGAGGGCCTTGTCCTGCGCTACACCGGCGCAACGGCGGGCGCGATGGGCACCGTACAAGTGAGCCTCGGCGTCGGAGGATTGGTGCAGCAACTGGCCGAGGCGGTGGTCGCCACTGGGACGGGTAGCGTTGACCAGCAGTTAAACTCGCTGACGGCGCAGTCCGACCGCCTGGGCGCGCGCGCGTCGCGCGCGGAGCAAATGCTCGCTGAACGGCGGGCCGCGCTGACGCGGCAGTTCATTGCAATGGAGGCGGCAATGGCGAAGGCGCAGTCGCTTGGGATGGCGCTCGGATCGGCGCTCAATACGAAGCAGAATTGACGCGACATCAGCCGATACTGAGAGCGAACACCACCGGGAGTCCTTCGATGCCACTGCCCGCGAATGCGCAGGCGTACCGTGAAATGGAAGTGCTGTCCTCATCGCCAGCGCGGCTCGTTGTCATCACCTTCGACGCCACCCTGAGCGCGCTGACGCGGGCGCGGACGGGCGTCACCATGGGTAATCTGGCCGTCACGCTGCCCGCGCTCGACCGGTCGCGGCTGCTGCTCGGCGACCTGCTGGCGGCACTCGACCGCGAGCGCGGCGGCGATCTGGCGGACCGCCTCGCCTCGGTCTACGCCTTCACCCTCGGCGAACTGAGCGCGCTCGGCGTGCACCCCGATCTTGGCCGGCTCGACCGCATCATCAGCATGCTGCGGCAGCTGCGCGACGCCTTTGCGGAGGTTGCGCAGGCCAAGCCGGAGCACGTGGCCGTCGCATGAGCGACCGGCGATCGGCGGCCGACCACTTTGAGCACCTCGCGCGGGTGCTCGACGCGGCACGGGACAAGGTGAACGACGACATCGAGAGCGCCGTAGAGCTGCTCGATTCCGTGGACGCGGTCGTCGACCGCATCTCGCAACGGCTGCGACTGGAAGGACGCCCGGTGGATGGCCGCACCGAGGCGGCGGCCGAACGGGTGCGGCGCAGCCATGCCGATCTGCTGCACATGCTGGAGGCGCGCTCGGCCGCGCTGCGCGACGAGAGCGCCGAACTGCAGGCGGTATCGGACGCGATCTCGCGATACGGCGGCCTGTCAGTGGGGCACGCGCGTCTCGTCGACCGGCTCTGCTGAACTGTCGGCGGCGCGACGCGGCGGGACGCCGGACGATTGCTTCTCTGCAGGGGCGGTGCCAATTTACGGTGCAAGAATCGCACCAAACCCCCCGCCCCGTCTCATGGCCACTATCCTTTGCGTCGACGACGAGCCGTCGGTCGCGCTGATAATTGAAGATGCGCTGACGCAAGTCGGACACTCGGTGGTCGGCGCGCACAGTGTGCCAGAGGCGCTCCAGGTGCTCGCCAAGGGCGGCATCGACCTGATCATCTCGGACTACCGGATGCCGGGACTGACCGGGCTCGAGTTCCTGGCGATGCTGCGGCGCGACGCCTGCGAAGTGCCGCTGATCATGCTCACTGGCTACGCCAGCATCGAGCACGCGGTAGCCAGCATCCGCGCGGGGGCCGTGGACTACATCACCAAGCCCGTCCGCCCGCAGCAGCTGGAGCTGGCCGTCACCCAGGCGCTGGAACTGGTGCGTCTGAAGCGCGAAAACGAGGCGCTGCGCCGGGAGGTCATGGAGTTCCGCAGCGAGCGCCAGATCATCGGCGACTCGGAGCCGATTCGCCGGCTCATGCGCACGGTGGCGATGGCGGCGCCAACCAAGGCGACGGTGCTCCTGCAGGGCGAAAGCGGCACCGGCAAGGAGCTGTTTGCCCGCGCCATTCACGACCAGAGCGAGCGCCGTGACCATCCCTTCGTCCAGCTGAATTGCGCGGCCCTTCCCGAGGGGCTGATTGAGAGCGCGCTGTTTGGCCACGAGCGCGGGGCCTTCACGGGAGCGGTGAGGCGCGTCGAAGGCGCGTTCGAGCGCGCGGACGGCGGGACACTGCTGCTCGATGAGATCAGCGAGATGCGGCTCGACCTGCAGGCCAAGCTGCTCCGCGTGCTGCAGGAACGGGAGTTTGAGCGTGTGGGTGGCAGTTCGCCGGTGCGCGTCGACGTGCGCATCATCGCCACCACGAATCGTGACCTCGGGGCCGACGTGGCCCAGGGGCAGTTCCGGCAGGACTTGTACTACCGGCTCAGCGTCATCCCGATGCTGATTCCGCCGCTGCGCGAACGTCCGGACGACATTCCGCTGCTCGCCCACCGCTTCGCCATGCGCGCGGCCGCCGAAATTGGCAAGGCGGTGGACGGCATCGCGCCGGAGACGCTCGAATACCTCAACACACAGCGCTGGCCGGGCAATGTGCGCGAGCTCCAGCACGCGGTGGAACGTGCGGTCATCTTCACCGCCGATGCAATACTGCAGCCGCAAGCCTTTGAGAGCGCCCGCTACGGACTGACCCCGGTGCATGGGATGCAGTCGGTCGAGCAGTCACCGCCGGTGGTCACGCCGCCGGCCGCGCCCCTGCCGCGACCGACGACGCCCCCAGCGTCGCGCCCATCGCCGACCTCCGTGGAAACCGCGACTACGTCGGGCGACCGCGGGGGCGGACTGCTGGTCCTTTCGTCGTTCAACGTGGCCGAAGCCGAGCGACAGCTGATTGATCGAGCGCTGGTGGCGTCGCAGGGCAATCGGACGCGGGCGGCGGAGTTGCTCGGGATCAGCGTTCGCACGCTGCGCAACAAGCTCAACGCGCCTGCGGACGACGAGCGCATAGTCTAGCCTGCGCGTTGGCCCTGCGCGCCCGGCGTCGCGCTGCGCCAGTCGTTTGGCAGCACAGGGAGGCGTGACGACTCCGCCCCGGCAGAAGTTTCCGGACCCGACGACACCCCGCGACCGGGGCAACGCGCACCTCATCGTGCGCTAACTCGTTCACACACAACGGCATCGTTGCTCGGCATTCATCGCACGGCGAGGCGGGCCTGCGCGTGGCATCGGTATTGCTTCTTGTTGGGCGCAGTCAGCCACGAGGCCCAAATGCCGATTGACGTGATTGGACGGACAACGATGGCGGGAGCGCTCAAGCAGGGGCTCGATGCAGCCTCGTCTCGCGTGCGCGCCATCGCCGACCGTGTGGCCAATGCGTCGACGCCTTCTGCATTCACGGTGCCCGCGTCCGGCGCAGTCCAAGGCGCGCCCGTGGCGCCAATTGATATAGATGCGGAAATGGCCCGCCTCGCCGACGAGCAGTCTCGGTACGAGGCGACAGCCCGCCTGCTGTCCAAAGTCTATGCTGGGTTCCGCACCAGCATGCACGAGTAGTCGGCATGAGTGATCCCACGGGAGCGATTGGGGCCGTTGGCCAGGCAAGCGGGCTGCGCACCCGCGCACTCGACATCGCGGCGAGCGGCATGAGCGTGCAGCGCCAGCGCATGGAGACGATCGCCACGAACGTCGCGAACGCGGAAACCACGCGCACTGAAGGGGGCGGCCCGTATCGCCGACGTGTGGTGGAGATCAGCGCCGGCGACCGTACGCCAGCGCCGGTGGCAGATGCCGGCGCGCGCAACGGGACGCAACCGGCGGTGCCGCCGACACCGACGGACGGCAGCACGTTGCGCGCGCCGGGGGCGTACGTCACCGCCATCACCGAGGACCCGTCAGAGGGTCCCCGCGTCTACGAGCCCGGACATCCCGATGCGGATGCCGACGGCTACGTACGCTACCCGAACGTCAATGTCACCCAGGAAATGGTCGACATGATGGACGCGCGCCGTCTGTTCGAGGCGAATGCCACCGTGTTCCAGTCCGTGAAGGCGATGCTCCGGCGCGCCATGGACATCTGAGGGCTCCTGTGATGCAAATCGACGGCACCTTCCGCCCACTCCCCGCAGGCCCGCTCAGCCGGCCAGCGCCAGCCGCGCCACGCGCGCCAGCCGGCGCGCCGCCGCAGCATTCCGCAGAGCCACCAGTGTCCACGGGATCGCCGGCCGCCGCTCCAGCGGCCGCGAGCAGAGGACCGGCAGTGCCCGTCGAGGCGCCGCCCGGCACCGACCCGGAACTGTGGAGCATTCTCACCGCCGACGAGCGCGCCTTCTTCGCGAATTCGGCCACGCGTGGACCGCTGACGTACCTCAAGGTCATGTCGCCACAGCGTGCGCCAACGCCGCCCGTGGTGCGCGGCGGCCGGCTGGACGTACGAGGCTGAGATGAGCGATCCCATTGGCGCGGCGCTGCAATCGCTCGCGGGAGGCGCTGCGTCTCCTGTGGGTGCGTCAGCCGGGTTTTCCATTGGCGGGACGGACGATCGGTCGCGTCCGGTGCCCGTGCTGCGCCCACGCGACCCCGACACGCCGTCTTTCGCCGACACGCTGACTCGTACGCTGAATGCGGTGTCCGGTGACCAAACGCGGGCCACGGACGCGATTGCATCCTACCTGCGCGGCGACGATGTCGAGCTGCACCAGGTGGTGGCCGCCGCCGAGGAGGCGCAGCTCTCGCTCGAACTGCTGGTGCAGGTGCGCAACAAGTTTATTGACGCGTATCGCACGCTGTCGAACATGCAAGGATGAACACGCTCTGGTCGAACTTCGCGGATCGCGTGGGCGGCGGACGTCGCGCCCTGCTGATGGCCGTCGGTGTGGGCCTCGCCGCGGTGATCTTTCTTGCGTCGCGCGTGGCGTCGGCGCCAACGTGGGTGCCGGCGGTGGCGAATGTGCCGCTGGAGCACGCCTCCACGCTGACCGAGCGGTTGTCGGCGGCGGGCATCGCGTATCAGTTCGCGCGTGGCGGCACCGAGATTGATGTTGCCGAGACGGATCTGGCGCGGGCGCGCGTCACGCTGGCAAAGGACGGCTTGCCGGGCACAGGGCGACCCGGGCTCGAGCTGTTCGACCGCCCGACCTGGGGATGGAACGAATTCACCGAACGCGTCAACTACCGGCGCGCCCTCGAAGGCGAGCTGGAGCGCACGATCGGCCGGATGACGGGCATCGAACGCGCGGAGGTGCACCTCGGCCTTCCGGAAGACGTGTCGTATCGCCGAGCCATCGCCCGACCAATGACCGCGTCGGTGCTCATCGCCGTGCAGTCCGGCGCCTCGCCGTCGCCCGATGTCGTGCGCGGCATCGCCAATCTCGTCTCCTCGAGCGTCGACGGCCTGGGAGCCGACCGCGTGAGCATCCACGACGAGACCGGCCGAGAGTGGTCGGAACGCGCCGACTCCAGCTCGGCAGGGCTGAGCAGCGCGCAGTTGCGCGCGCAGCTTGAAGTGGAGCGCACCCTGGAGCAGAAGGTGACGAGCTTGCTGCAGGGCGTGGTGGGCGCGGGGAACTCCCGGGTTACGGTGAGCGCGCCGCTGAACTTTGACCGGCTCGAGCGCACCACCCAAAGCGTGGATCCCGACCGCCAAGCGATCGCCACGGAGCAGAAATCGGAGTCGACGCCGGGAGAGGAGGGCGGCGCCAGCTCGTCAAGCGTGTCACACACCTATGAGAACACGCGCAGCACCGAGACGTATGCCGGATCGGTGGGCACGGTGCGGCGGTTGTCAGTGGCGGTACTGGTGAACGAGCGCCGCGAGCCGGCGACTGGTGCCAGCGATACGGTGCCACGCTTCACGTCGCGCTCAGCGGCCGAGATGGCGCGCATCGACACCTTGGTGCGCGCCACCGTGGGGGCCGATGCGGCGCGCGGCGACCAGGTGACGGTGGTGAGCCTGCGCTTTGATTCCCCGCGCATCGCGGTCGCCACGCCGGCGCCGGTTCCCGCGCTGGAGCGGGTGCGTCCCTTCATCCAGCCGGTGCTGACGGCGCTCGGCCTGTTGCTTGCCTTCGCCTTGATGTATCGCACGCTCGGTGTCGTTCGCGCGTCGGCCTCGAGCGGCCCGCGCACCCTGCCGGCGGCGTCGGCGTCGAGTGCTGCCGCGATCGAGGCACCGGCGGCCGCCGCCGCGGTGGCTGGCGGCGCCTCGGCGGCCTCCCTTGCGGCGGCCGCCGCGCCGAAATCCAACGCGCCGCGGTTCGCCTTCCGCGAGGCCGACACCGAGATTCGCGACAAGGTCGTGTCGACGGTCGTCGAGCATCCCGAGGCGGCGGCACGGCTGGTGAAGGCCTGGTTGAAGGAGTCATGAGATGACGCCGACAACCGCCACCGCCAAGCTGATGCCGTTTGAGCAGTTCACGGGACGCCAGAAGGCCGCCATTCTCTGCCTCGCGCTCGGCGCCGAGCACGCCGCGCGCATCACGCAGAAACTCTCCACCGACGAGGTGGAGCTGATTTCGTTTGAGATCGCGCGGCTCGAGCGTGTGGACCCGTCAATGGCGGAGGTGGTGCTGGTCGAGTGGGTGGAATCGGTGCTGGCAAGCGCCGCCCTGTCGTCCGGCGGCGTGGAGTACGCGCGCGAGATTCTGGAGAAGGCGTTCGCGCCGCAGAAGGCCTCCACGATCCTGAAGCGCGTCGTCAGCCTACTCGCCGACACCGACGGTCTCCAGCGCCTGCGCAGCGCGGACGGCGTGCAGATCGCCACCATGTTTCGCGCTGAGCACCCGCAGACCATCGCCCTGGTGCTCGCGCATCTGTCGTCGGCGCAAGCCGCGAGCGTGCTGAAGGAGTTCGAGCCCGCGCTCGCCGCCGACTTGATGGTGCGCATCGCCCGGATGGAGAAAGTGTCGCCCGACATGCTGGTGGTCATCGACAAGTCGATCGGGGCGGACTCCGCGCTCGAGTTCCAGCGCGGCATGGCGACGGCTGGCGGTCCGGCCGCGGTGGCCGCGGTGCTGAACCTGCTGCAAACCAGCGTCGAGAAGCAGATCCTCGATGGCGTGGCCCGCGCCGACCAGGTGCTCGCCGACCAGATCAAGAACCTGATGTTCACGTTCGAGGACGTGCGCATCCTCGACGACCGTTCACTGCAGCGCGTACTGCGCGACGTGGAGACGAAGACGCTGGCCTTGGCGCTCAAGGGCGCCAGCGCCGAACTCCGCGATCGCGTCCTCTCGCAGATGTCGCAGCGTGCGAGCCGGGCCGTCACCGAGGAAATCGAGATGCTCGGCCCGACGCGCATGCGCGATGTCGAGGCGGCCCAAAGCGCCATCGTGACACAGATCCGGGCGCTCGAGGAGTCGGGCGAGGTGGTGCTCAGCGGAGGCGGCGACGATGTGCTCGTGGCATGAGGGCTTTGCCCCGCCCACTCCTCGCTCCAGCAGCACCGAGGCCTGGGTCCTCGCCGACTTGCGCGACCGGCAGGCGGATCCGCCGCCCGAATCGGCGGAAGAGCGGCGTGAAGTCGAGCTGATGCACGCATACGAGGAAGGTCTGGGTGCGGGCCGCGAGCAGGGAGCGCGCCTGGAGCGTGAACGGTTGCAGACCTGCCTGCGGGCGCTCGAGGAGGCGGTGGAGGAATTCAGCCGCTCGTCGGCCGACTGGACCGATGCCCTTGAGGAGAATGTGGCGGCGCTCGCCGTGGCCACGGCGCGCTTCGTCGTGGATCGCGAACTGTCGACGGACCCGGAGACGATCCTGCGGATTGTCACCCGCGCCCTGGCGGAGTTCAGCGTGGACGAGCCCGTGCAGGTGCGCATCAACCCCAACGACCTGGCCATCCTGCACGCGCTCGACGCATCGGAGGGCGCGCCCCGCATGGCATCGTTCGGGCGGTGCCGGTGGATGGCGGACGGACAGATCCTTCCCGGCGGCTGCATCGTGGCGGGACGCGAGCGCATCGTCGATGGCCGGGTGGACAGTGCGTTGGAGCGCGTCTATCGGCGGCTGGTGCATCAGCATGCGTGAACTACTCGAGCGCCGCATTGCGCAGCTTCCGCGCGTCGTCCGCTACGGCCGCGTGGTGCGCATCACCGGGCTGGTCGTGGAAGTGGTGGGCATCGATATCGGTGTTGGCGAGATCTGCCGCATTGCCTCGCTGACCGGCGGCCGGACCGTGCTCGCCGAGGCGTGCGGATTTCAGGACGGCTCGGCGTTGTTGATGTCACTCGGCGAACTCGACGGCGTGCACCCCGGGGCGATGGTCGTCCCCATGGGACGCGCGTTCGACGTGCGCGTCGGTCCGGGTATGTTGGGGCGCGTCTTCAATGGCCTCGGCGAGCTCATCGACGGTGGACCGCCCGTGCGGTTCGAGGACCGGATGCCCCTCTCGTCGTCGCCGCCGAACCCGCTGCAGCGGCGCGTCATCGATGCGCCGCTCGAAACGGGCGTGCGCGCCATCGACGGCCTGCTCACCATCGGCCGCGGTCAGCGCGTTGGCATTTTCGCCGGCTCCGGCGTCGGCAAGAGTTCGCTCTTGGGGATGATCGCGCGCCGCGCCGAGGCCGACGTGAACGTGATCGCCCTGCTGGGCGAGCGGGGACGCGAGGTGCGCGACTTCATCGACGGTTCGCTGGGGCCTGAGGGGCTGGCGCGCTCGGTGCTGGTGGTCGCGACCGGCGACGAGGCCGCGCTGGTGCGCGCGCGCGGAGCGTTGGTCGCCACGGCGATCGCCGAGTATTTCCGCGACGCCGGCAAGCAGGTGCTCCTCATGGTGGACTCCATCACGCGCGTGGCCATGGCGTGGCGTGAGATCGGCCTGGCCGTGGGCGAGCCGCCGACGACGAAGGGCTATCCCCCCAGCGTGTTCGCCTCGCTGCCGCGGCTCCTCGAGCGCGCCGGCAACGCCGGCCACGGCGGCATCACCGGCCTCTACACGGTGCTGGTGGACGGCGACGACTTCAATGAACCGGTGGCCGACGCGACGCGCTCGATTCTCGATGGACATTTCGTGCTGAGCCGCAAGCTGGCGGCCGTTGGGCACTATCCGGCCATCGACGTCCTCGAGAGCAAGAGCCGGGTGCGCGACCATGTGATCACCGCGAGCCACCGCGTGGCGGCCCAGCGGTTCCTGCGCTCCGAAGCGGCGTACCGCGAGAAGGAGGATCTCGTGCTCGTCGGTGCCTATCAGCGCGGGGCCGACCCCATCATGGACTCGGCGTTGCAGTGCCGCGAGCCGATGCTCGGGTTCCTGCGTCAGTCGGTCACGGAGCACACGCCGATTGAGACGACGGTGCGCCAGGTGCACGGGCTCGCGCAGCAGCTCGACGCCGCCCTGCCGCTCGTGAGGACCGCGGGCTGATGGGCGCCTTCCGATTCTCCCTGGATCGCCTGCTCGCGCTACGGCAGCGCGCGCAGCAGGACGCGGCCGTGCAGACGGCGCGCGCCCAGGCGTTGCTCACCGAGGCGGAGGGTTCGCGCGACGACGTGGCGGCGCAATGCGATGCCGCGCGGGCGAGGATGCAGCCGGCGGTCGATGTGGAGGCGCACGTCGCCGTGCTGCGGCAGGCCGCCATCGTACGCGATTCGCTGCAGCAGCACCTCGAGGTGTCGCAGGTGGTCGTCGCCACGCGGTCGCGGGAGATGCACCAGCAGTTGGCCCAGCTCCACGCGCGTACCCGAGACACGCGCGTACTCGAACGCCTGCGCGATCGGCAGCACGAAGCATGGCAGGTGGAGGCGGCGCGCATCGAGCAGGTCACGATGGATGGCATCGCGCAGGCTCGATTCCTGCGACGTCAGGGCGAGGGGCATTCGGAGGAAGCCACGCAATGAAGCAGCTGGTGATCCTGTTTCTGGCGGCATTCGTCCTCGCGACGGCGGGGACGTCGTACGTGCTCGCCGGCCGGACGCAGCAGCCCGCCGCCAGCGTTGGCGACATCACCACAACGCGTGACTCACTCGCCGCCCGCGCGCCGGGCGACTCCGTACAAACCGATACGTCCATCGTCCCCGCGCCGCCGGCAGATTCGACAGCGTCTGCTCCCGCAACCGCGCCGATGGGGCATTCACCCGCGCCGGCACCCACGGCGGAGCCCTCGGTGAAAGCGTCAGCGACGGTGCCGCCGGCTCGGCCGATTGCCACCCCGGCAACCACCGGGGCGGTCACGCCGGCAGAACGTGCCGGGCCGGCCGCGCAGCAAACCGCGGCGCGCGCGACGCCATTGCCCGACAGCGGCGCGCGTCCCTCGGCGCTCGTCGCCGGCAGCCGGCTCTCGAAGATGTTCAACGCGATGGAGCCGAAGCGGGCGGCGCAGGTGCTCTCACAGATGACCGATGACGACGCGCGTACAATTCTCGGTGCGCTCCCGGAGCGCCGCGCCGGTGAGATTCTCTCGCTGCTTCCGCCAGAGCGCGCCGCGGCGGTGAGCCGCGGCCTGATGCGCCCGAGTGGCCGGTAAGATGAGCACGAGTATTGTCGCCACGCCGCGCTTCGCGCCGCCGGGCCTTGGGGCCGCGCGTGCCGGGCTGGAAGGAAAGGCATCGCTCGGCGACGCATCGACGGACGCCACGCTCGATTTCCTCTCGCTTCTGAATGCCGCGGCGGCCGAGGATGCGACGGGTCGCGCGTCGCCCACCGATGCCGAAGCGACCGACGCGGTGCGCGACGGACTGGGGGCTGAGCGCCCCGACGACGCGGAATCCGACGCCGGTTCGATCGTGGGGACGTGGGGGCACGTGAGCCGTCCGGTGCCCACGCCGCTCGCCACGCTCACACCGGCGACGTTGAGCGGTGCGATGCCATCGGTCGGCAACATCTCCTCGCCAGTCGCGCGCGTCATCGACGACCATGTGGTGCCGACGGACGGCGAGCGCGACAACGAAATTTCTGCACCGACCGAGCCCGCAGCGCGCACACTGTACGAGACCGTGGTGCATCGCACGCCGTGGGCGGACCCCGACGCCTCGCGGGTGCTGTGGACCCATGCCGTGAACCGCTCGCCGGCTGGCGAGCTTTCCGCCGCGCCCGCGTCGAAACCCGCCGACGTGCCTGCCAGCAGTGTGTTCCCCCGCACTCCCGACGACGGCGGCGCTGGCGACGCATCGTCGGCGTTGCTCGCTGACGCGGCGTCGGAAGTCTCCGCGCCTGACGCGGCGTCCATCGAGCCGCGCGGCGATAATTGGCGAGATCTGCTCCGCGAGGCGCGGCGTCAGGATGGTGAAACCGCCGACCGTGCGGCGGCGCGCGACGCCGATGGTTCCAGCACCGCGGCGGAAACGGCGACGGGCATCCATCGGACCACGCACGCGCGGTCCGTCGTACGTGATCTCGACGTGCTGGCGCCCGCATTTCGACGTCCATTGTCGCGGGTAATCACGCGGCTTCGCGACGAAGGCTACGATGTGCGGGTGAACGAAACCGTGCGGTCGCAGGCGCGGCAGGAGACGCTGTACGCGCAGGGGCGCACGGCGCCGGGACCGATTGTCACATGGACCCGGCGCTCGCATCATCGCGATGGCACAGCCGCCGATCTCGTGGTGGATAACACCAGCAGCTCGGGGCGCGGCTATGAGCGCCTCCGCGCCATCGCCGCAGAAGAAGGGCTGCGCACGCTGGGCCGCCGAGACCCGGGGCACGTGGAATTGACCCGCGTGACTCCCGAGGCGTTGCCGGCCCGCGAATCGGCACGCCTCGCGCGCCGGATATCGACGACCCTGTCTCCGGCACCGGCAGCGCCCACTCCAGCCGACGCCCGCGAGCCGCTCGCGACTGCCACGGTCACACCAGCGGGAGCACTCGCGACCAACACCGTGCCGTCCGTGCCGGCAGCTCCCGCCAGTGTCGCAGTGCCGCACGCGGAGGTGGCACTGCGCGTGGCCCACGTGGCCGCGCTCTTATCGGCACGCACGGAAGCATCGCTGTCTCACATGTCGCTGCAGGTGGCGAATGACAACGGCGAGGTGACTCGTATTCTCGTCACCCTGCGCGGCTCGGCGGTTCGCGCTGCGATCCAGACGGACAACTCTGGCCGAGCGGCAGAACTTTCCGCATCAACGGCGCAACTGCACGACGCGCTGGCCGAGCTTGGGCTGCGCACCGACGCCATCAGCGTTCGGCACGCAGGCGCGGCCACGGCGACGACGGAGCCTGCGCCGCTCCCACCGGAGTGGCGAACCACGCTGGTGGACGCTGCCGGCGACGCTCGCGCAGCGTCTGGCACGATCTTCGCAAGGCAGAATGGTCATGAGGCGCGTGCCGATCAGGATCGGCGCTCGCCACGACAGTTTCCCGGCGAGCACCGGCAGGGCGACCGCTCGCGCCGGCCTTCGCACCAGGAGCATGCATGATCTCGGCAGTCTCAGCCCCACAGGGGAGCAGTGCCGGTGCAACGACGACGGCAGCCGCCGTCGCCGGCGGCGCGCTCGACAAGAGCGCCTTCATGAAACTGCTGGTGGCGCAGATGCGCCATCAGGATCCGCTCAACCCGGCCGATGGCACGGCGATGGCCGCGCAATTGGCACAATTCTCCTCGCTTGAGCAGTTGATCAACATCGGCGACCTGCTGCGCACGCAAGGGAGTGACTCGTCGGGATTGATCGCGGCGATGGACCGCTCATCGGCGCTTTCGATGATCGGCAAGACGGCCATCGTGCAGGACAGTGGTATCACGGTGGGCGACGGCGCCACGCCGTGGGCCTCCGCCACGATTGACGGCACCGGCGGATCGCTCACGCTGCGCGTGGTCGATGACGCGGGAAAGACCATGGCCACTCAGGACGTCGGCAGCGTCACGGCGGGCCCCCAGCGCGTCGCGCTGGATGCGATCACGAGCGGCCTCCCCGCCGGCCGCTACCACGTCGAGTTCGATTTGACGTCCGGTGACACCGTCACCCATCCGTCCGCATCCGTGCCCGTTGCCGTCGACGGCATCGGCGTGCGCGACGGCGCGATTGTCATTACCTCTGGCGCGCTCGCGTACCTCCTCTCTGCCGTGCAGTCCGTGACGGCCCGTCCCTAACCTGTCGGGAGCTTTCGATGCTTCGCTCGCTATTTGCCGGCGTGTCCGGTCTGCGCAATCACCAGACTCGGCTTGACGTGATCGGCAACAACATCTCGAACGTCAACACCGTGGCCTTCAAGGCGGGACGCGTGACGTTCAAGGAAGGCTTCGCGCAGCTGCTGCAGGGCGCCAGCCGTCCACCGGGCAACCAGGGCGGCATCAACCCCATCCAGGTGGGGCTCGGGATGCAGATCGGCTCGGTGGACACCATCGCCTCGCAGGGCAACCTCGAGACGACGGGCCTCAACACCGACGTCGCGATCCAGGGCGATTCGTACTTCGTCGTGCGCAAGGGCAACCAGAGCTACTTCACGCGCTCCGGCAACTTCCAGGTGGATGCCGACGGCAAGCTCGTCGCGCCCACGAATGGCTTCATCGTGCAGGGGCGACGCGCCGTGAACGGTGTCTTTCAGAACGGCATCGAGGATATCCAGCTGCCGTTCGGCCAGAAGACGGCGGCGAAGCAGACGACGTCGGCGAAGCTGCGCGGCAACCTTGACGCCGCGGTGCCCACCTTCGACATCGCTGATCCG
This sequence comes from Gemmatimonadota bacterium, assembly GCA_016182795.1. Classification (GTDB taxonomy): domain Bacteria; phylum Gemmatimonadota; class Gemmatimonadetes; order Gemmatimonadales; family Gemmatimonadaceae; genus PNKL01. The sequence continues at coordinate 48,514 of JACPFW010000001.1, read as the reverse complement.
GACGGCGCGGGGCCGCTGACGGGCGGCTTCGGACCCGACACGCAGGCCTTGTCGGCCAACAAGCTCTCGTGGGCGGAGACGTCCGTGACGGTGTTCGACTCGCTCGGCACGAAGTACGACGTCAAGATCCAGATGTACAAGACCGGCGACAACACCTGGGACTGGCAAGTGGACGAGTCGAGCCTTGAAGACGCGGGCGTGCCCGCCGGATCGATCAGTGGCAGCGGAACCCTCACGTTCCTGTCAGACGGCACACTTGATCCGGCAACGACTGCCGGGACCGTGTCATTCTCGCCGCCCGGCGCCGGCGACCTGAGCATCTCGCTGGACTTCGGCAGCGACGTGGACGGGCTCACGCAGTTCTCATCGACCACCACGGCCGTGCTCCGTGACCAGAACGGGTACACGTCGGGCACGCTGCAGAACTTCACGATCGATCGGACTGGCCTGCTGAGCGGATCCTTCACGAACGGCGTGAACGTGCCGCTCGCGCAGATCGTGCTGGCTGACTTCAACAACCCGGCCGGTCTGCTGCGCATTGGCGACAACATGTACCAGGAGTCCGGCAACTCGGGCGGTGCGGTGCTCGGCTACGCGCTCGAGGGGAGCCAGAGCACGCTCACGAGCGGCGCGCTGGAGATGTCGAATGTGGACCTGGCCAATGAGTTCACCGCCATGATCGTCGCCCAGCGCGGGTTCCAGGCCAACAGCAAGATGATCACCACCAGCGACGAGATGCTGCAGGAGTTGGTGGCGCTGAAGCGGTAGCGCGACGCACGCCACGGATCGGGCCGGCATGACGCCGGCCCTTTCGTGTTGCCACGACGCCGCCAGGCAGACGGCGCCGCAATGCAGATGTCGGCGTGGCATGCCTTGTGCACAGTCAGCGGGACAACACCGCCCGCCACCTGACCATGTCTATCGAACCGCTCCCGACCACCGAAGACACCCCACTCGACGGGGGCGCCGAGTCCACGGAATCCACCGAGACGCCGCGCCGCCGTGTCGGGGCGGTCGCGATGGCGGTCGCGGCCTCGATGGGCATCGCCGCTGGGGGCGGCACGGGTGCGTGGATTGGGGCGCCGATGCTCGCGCGCCGCACGGTCGAGCCGGCTGCGGTCCCGGCCGCCGACTCGTCGGGAACCGGCGACCGGCGCGACGCGCAGGCGGGACCGATGCACGTGCTCGACAACATGGTGCTCAATCCGGCCGAGAGCGGCGCGTCGCGGTTCCTGCTGATTTCGGTCGCCCTGCAGCTCCACGACGAAGCGGCGCTCACAACGCTCAAGGCCAGGGACGCGGCCGTGCGCGACATCGTGCTCCGCATTCTCGGTGCGCGTCGCGTGGAGGAGCTGAGCGACATGTCGCAGCGGGATGTGCTGCGCACCCGCATTCGGGCCGCGATTGACTCGCTCTCCGGCGATCACGTCGTGACGGCCGTCTACTTCCCGCAGTTCGTCATCCAATAACGCGAGGCCGCGACATGGTTGGCGAGAATCTTTCCCAGACTGACATTGATCTGCTGCTCTCGCGGGGCGTCGGCGCCGGCACGCCAACTCGCGGGTCGACGAATGTGGACGCGCAGCTCTACGACTTCAGCCGTCCCCGCCGCGTCTCCAAGGAACGGCTGCGTCTCCTCGAAGGCATTTACGAACGTTTCGCCAAGTCGCTGGAAGCGTGGCTCGTCGGACGCGTCCGGCACCCGGTGGAGATCCGACTGGCGGGCGTCGAGCCGTACAGCTTCGGCGAGTTTACCCTGTCGCTCCCAATGCCCTGCGCCACGTTCGGGTTCGACGTGCGCGACGGCAACGGCCAGCGCGGCGCGCTCGACGTTGGGTATCCGCTCGCCTTCCTGCTCGTCGACCGGCTGTTCGGCGGTGCGGGATCGCCGGTGAGCATGCCGCGGGCGCTCACCCCCATTGAGCGGCTGGCCATTCGCACGTTCGTCGAGCGCGCGCTCAGCACGCTCACCGAGGTCTGGCAGGACTACGTGCGCCTCCCCTGCGAGATCGCCAGCTTCGAGGCGTCACCCGACCTGCTGCAGCTGGGCAACCGCGAGGATCCGGTGCTGGTGGCGACGCTCGAGGTCACCTGCGAGGGCGTGTCCTCGCTGCTGCTGGTGTGCCTGCCGTTCCTCTCGCTCGACCGATTCTTCGCCTCCGGAGACGACGGGCGCGTGAAGGAGCGCGCGTTGTCACCCGACGAACGGCGCGTCAATCGCACGGTGATCGAAGATTCGCTGCGCCACACCTCGATTGATGTCGCAGTGCGGCTCCCGACTGCGCATGTCCGCATGTCCGATCTCCTGCGGGCCGCGCAGGGGCGCGTGCTGCCCACCGGCATTCCGACGCACGCGGGGCTCGACGTGTACGTCTCCGGCGAGCCGCGCTTCCGCGGCATCCCGGGGCGCGTGCGCAGCCAGGTGGCGGTGCGCCTGCTCGACCCAGCCGACATCCCGGACTCCATCTCTGCTGGTCCCGTCTGATGACCCGAGTGTTCACATGACCGATCCGCACACCGCCGCGACCCCGCCTGCCCCGCCCTCGCTGACCGAGTTCGCGCAGGGATCGGGCGCCAGTTCCGAAGTGCCTCTCGACACGCTGCTCGACCTGCCGATCCCGGTGACCATCGAGCTCGGGAAGACGCGCATGACGGTTCAGGACATCCTGCGGCTCGGCCGCGGCTCGGTGATCCAGCTCGAGCGCATGGCCGGCGAGCCGGTGGACATCATTGTTGGCGACCGCCGGTTCGCTGAGGGCGAAGTGGTGGTGATCAACGAGCATTTCGGCATCCGGATCACGCGCCTCCTCGCGCGCCTTCCATCGCTCGTTCCCTCGGCATAGCCGGCGCGCGAGATGTTCACGTCCTTCGGCGGCGTCATCGGCGCCACCCTGCTGGTGGTTGGGCTCGTGGTCCTTGCGCTGGCCGCGGTCCGTCGGCTGGCTGGCGTGCGCGGCGCGCCCGGCGCGCCGGGGCTCCGCATCGTGCGGCGGCTGGCGCTCGGTCCGCGGCAGGGGATCGTGCTCGTCGAGATCGGGGACCGCCTGCTCGCGCTGTCGGTGGGCGAGGGTGGCGTGCGCGCGCTCGCCGAACTCGATCCGCTGGATGACGCGCCGACCGTTGAGGCGACGCAGCGAACGGAGACGCCACTCCACCCCATCGCGCAGATCGTTCGCCGCGCGTTCGGCGCCGCCGTGCTCGGCATGGCGCTCCTCGGCGCCGCGCAGCCAGCCGCGGCACAGGCGGCGGGCGCGGCGGCCCCCTCGGCCTCAGTCGGCGTTCGCGACTCCGCGGCCGCGCCGGCCATGGCACGCCCGGCCGACAGTTCGGCGACCACGCGACGTCGCATCCGTGCCGCCGCGCGTGCCGACACCGCCCTCGGCCGTCTCGCACCGCGCATCGACTTGTCGGTGGCCAGCGGCGGCGCCGGCGGCGCCGGCGGCCTGCGGTTGTCGGGCACCGTGGGTGTCGTCGTCATGCTCGGCCTGCTGTCGCTGCTGCCGATGCTCGTGCTGTTGATGACCGGCTTCACCCGCGTGCTGATCGTGCTGCAGCTGCTGCGACAAGCCATCGGCGCGCAGAACGTGCCGCCACCGCAGGTCGTGACCGCCATGGCGCTGCTGATCACGGGCTTCGTGATGGCGCCGACGCTGAATGAGGTCAATCGCACCGCGCTCACGCCGTGGCTCGACGGCCGCATCGAGCAGGCGCAGATGCTCTCGCTGGGCGCGCAGCCGTTCCGCGCGTTCATGCTCCGCGAAACACGCCCGTCAGACGTCCAGCTGTACCTCAACCTCGCCGACCATCCACCAGTCGCGACGCCGAATGACATCCCGCTGTCGGTGCTCATGACGGCCTTCGTCACCAGCGAGGTGCGCATCGCCTTCCAGATGGGGTTCGCGCTGTTCCTGCCCTTCATCGTCATCGACATCGTCGTGGCGTCAGTGCTGATGTCCATGGGGATGATGATGCTTCCGCCGACGATGGTGTCCTTGCCATTCAAGCTGCTGCTCTTCGTGCTGGTGGACGGATGGAACCTCGTCGTGCAGGGCCTGATCCGGAGCTTCCACTGATGTCGGACGCCACGGTCGTGAATCTGGCGCAGCAGGCAATGACGATGGCGCTCCTGCTGTCGGCGCCCATGCTGGCGGCGGCATTGCTCGTCGGCATCGCCATCAGCGTGCTGCAGGCGGTGACGCAGATCCAGGAAGCGACGCTGAGTTTCGTCCCCAAGCTGGTCGCCGTGAGCGCCGTGGCCCTGCTCGCCCTGCCCTGGCTTGTGCAGACCGCGGTGCGGTACACCACCGAGCTGCTGCGCAGTCTGCCCGGACTGGTCTCGTGATGGCGGCGGGCGGCATCGACCTGTTTGCTCCGGGCGTCGCGGAGCGTGCCGTCCTGCTCGGCACGCGCGTGACCGCGATGTTGCTGGTCGCGCCGGCGTTTTCGGTGATGGTCGTGCCGCGACGCGTGCGGGTGGCGGTGGGCCTTCTGCTCACCTTGCTGCTGCTCCCGGCGGCCGCGGCGATGCGCACGCCGGTGGCGCTCACCGCACCGGGCCTCGCGACGGAAGCCGCCGTTGGCCTCCTGCTTGGCGCGGGGGCCGCGATGCTGGTGGTCGCCGCCGAGATCGCCGGCGACGTGATGACCATTCAGATGGGACTCAGCGGCGCCGCCCTGCTCGACCCACTGCAGGGGGTGTCGACCTTGGTCGTGACGCCACTGCTGCGGCTCACGACGCTGACGCTGCTGCTCTCGCTCGACCTGCACGTCGTAATGATCGACGCGCTCGCCGACTCGATCGCGACGGTGCCCCTCGGCACGGCTGGTCATCTGGCCGACAGCGCCGCGGCGGCGCTGCACGCGGCGGCCGCGCTCTTTGTTCTTGGCGCGCAGTTCGCGGCTCCGGTTATCGCCGCGGCGCTCATGGTCACGCTGGCACTCGCGCTGCTGACTCGCGCGTCGCCGCAGTTTAACGCCTTCGCGCTCGCCTTCCCCGTGCAGATCGGCACGGGCCTGCTGGCCGTTGGCGCCGCGGTGGCCGGCATGACCTACACCACGAGCCACTGGCGCGGTCCGTACCACGAACTCGTCGCCCGCGTGCTCAGCCCGCTGCTCGCTCCGTAAGGTCATGGCCGAAGACTCCGACCTCGAACGCACCGAGGAACCGACCCAACGTCGGCGGGACGAAGCGCGCCAGGAAGGGCGTGTGCCGCGCTCGCAGGAGCTCATCACCGCCATGCTGTTTCTCGGCGGCGCCGTGATGCTGCAGCGGCTCGGGACCACCGGCGCCCCGGCGCTGGCCTCGTCGTTTCGCGGCGCGCTGCGCACTTACGACGGCGCCGCCGAAGGGGGCGGCGCCCTGCTCACGCTGCTCACCCAGACGGCACGGAATGCCGTGGGCGTGGCGGCGGTGCTCGCGGCGTCGGTGGCCCTCGGGGCCCTCGTCGTGAGCGCGGTGCAGGCGCGGGGCGTCCTGACCTGGAAGCCGGTGACGCCGCAATGGAACCGCCTCGACCCGATGGCGAACTTCAAGCGCGTCGTCGGCATCGGCACACTGGCCGAGCTGCTGCGATCGCTCTTCAAGCTCGCCATCGTGGCCGGCGTGACGTGGCGCGTGGTGGGCGCGCGTTGGCCGGAGCTGGCCGCCCTCGCCGGGCGTGCGCCGATCGCGCTGCTCGACTCGGTGCACCAAACCGGCGTGGCGCTGCTGCGCAGCACAGGGATCGCCTATCTCGCCTTCGCCGCGCTCGACTACGGCTGGCAGCTGTGGCGTCACCGCCAGAGCATGCTGATGACGAAGGCCGAGGTGCGCGAGGAGATGAAGCGCCAGGAGGGCGACCCAATGCTCAAGGCCCGCATTCGCGCCATCGGCCGCAGCCGCCTGCGCCGCCGCATGATGCAGGATGTGCCGAAGGCCGACGTGGTGATCGTCAACCCGACGCACGTGGCCGTGGCGCTGCGCTACGATCCCCTCGTGGCGCCAGCCCCGGTGATTGTGGCGATGGGCGAGCGCCTCATCGCTCAGCGGATTCGCGACATTGCCGAGTCGCACCACATCACGATCGTGCAGAACAAGCCGTTGGCGCGCGCCCTGCTGGCCTCGGCGCGCGTCGGGTCGGTGATCCCGGCGGAACTCTATGCGGCCGTCGCCGAAGTGCTGGCGTTCGTGTTCCGCAGCCGCCGCGCGCTGGGCCAGTCCGGGGAGGCTCGGTGACCGCCGCCGCCGTCGACATGAGCCCAGGCACGAATCGCGCCCGCGCGGTGGAGCTCGGCGCGACACTCGTGATCGTCGGCGTGGTAGCGCTGCTCATCTTGCCGCTCCCTCCCATCCTGCTCGACCTGTTCATCTCGCTGTCGATTGGCGCGTCGCTGGTGGTGCTGCTCGTCTCGCTGTACACCACGGATCCGCTCGAATTCAGCTCGTTTCCGTCGCTCCTGCTGCTGCTCACGCTCTTTCGGCTGGCGCTGAACGTCAGTTCCACGCGGCTCATCCTGTCGCGCGGACACGCCGGCGAGGTGATTCAGGTCTTCGGGCAGGTCGTGATCGGCGGCAACTATGTCGTCGGCCTGGTACTGTTCCTGATTCTCGTCGGCATCAACTTCATCGTGATCACCAAGGGCGCGGGGCGCGTGGCCGAGGTGGCCGCGCGCTTTACCCTGGACGCGATGCCCGGCCGCCAGATGGCCATCGACGCCGACCTCGGCGCCGGCCTGATTGATGAGGCCACCGCACGCACGCGGCGCTCAGGGATCTCGCGACAGGCCGATTTCTACGGCGCGATGGACGGCGCGTCCAAGTTCGTGAAGGGTGACGCGATTGCCAGCCTGTTGATCACCGGCATCAACATCATCGGCGGCATCGTGATTGCCGTGGCGCAACGCGGCATGACGCTCACGCAGGCCGCCTCCACGTACACCGTGCTCACGGTCGGCGAGGGATTGGTGGCGCAGATTCCGGCGCTGATCGTATCGACCGCGGCCGGCCTCATGGTCACGCACGCCGCGGGAGGCACGCGCCTGAGCCGCGTCCTGACCGCGCAACTCGGAGCACAGCCGCGCGCGCTCTATATCGCGGCGGGAACGCTGACGTTCTTCGCCCTGCTCCCAGGCCTTCCCACGGTTCCCTTCCTCGCCCTCGGCGGCCTCCTCGGCGTCACCGGACGCCTGGCCTCCGACGCCGAGCGGGCCCGCGTGCGCGCGGCCCAGGAGGCCAAGGCGCCCGAGGCCGCCGAGACGGCGGCCGCGCCGACGCCGCTGCAGGAACTGGTGCAGCTTGATCCGATCGAAATCGAAGTGGGATACGCGCTCGTCCCACTGGTGGACGAGTCCCAGGGCGGCGACCTGCTCGCGCGGGTGGGTTTGCTGCGCAAGCAGGCCGCAATCGACGCGGGCATGCTCGTACCGCCGGTGCGCATTCGCGACGACATTCGGCTCCCGTCCACCGAGTACGTCATTAAGCTGCGCGGCCACGAGGTCGCACGAGCCGAAGTGATGCCGCGCCATCTACTCGCGCTCGACACCGGCAGTGTCGCGGCGCCGGTGGACGGCGCGGAAGCGCGCGATCCGAGCTTTGGCATGCCGGCGCGCTGGGTCTCCCCCGGCCTTCGCGAAGAGGCCGAGGCGCTCGGCTACGTCGTGGTGGATCCGACGACGATGATCGCCACGCACCTAATGGAGACGCTGAAGGCAAATGCTGCCGAGCTGCTGGGGCGGCAAGATGTGCAGGACATGGTGGACATGGTGAAGAAGTCGCACCCCACCCTGGTCAACGAGCTCATTCCCACGCGGCTCGCCATTGGCACCCTCCATCGCGTGCTGCAACGCCTTCTCCGGGAACGAGTTCCCATCCGTGACCTCGTCACGATTCTCGAGGCGGTGGGTGACTTCGCCGAGCAGACCAAGGACCCCGAGCAACTGGCGGAGCATGCCCGGCGCGCGCTTGGCCCGGTCATTGCAAGACAATGGACCGACCAGCAGAACGTCGTCGTCGGCATCACCCTCGGGCCGCGCTTGGAGGCCGCCCTGATGACCCTCTTTTCTCCGCGCGGTGGGACCGCCGGCTCGGCGTTGCTCACGGCCGATTCGCTGGCCGCGCTGCTTGGCGACCTGCAGGCCATGAGCCTCGCCGGCGCCGACGGGATGCCAACCCCGCTGATCGTACCACCAGGACTACGCATCGGCGTACGCCGCCTCGTCGAGCCGGTCATGCCCGAACTGCCGGTCTTGTCGCTGGCAGAGCTGCCGATCACCACAAACCTGCGCAGTACGGGCATCTGGGAGGTGTCGCATGCGGCTTGAGACCCTGCGCGGACGCGACCTGCGCGCCGTGGCCGCCGAAGCGCGTCGCGCGTTTGGCGACGACGCGATGATTCTCCATTCGCGCACCACGACCATTAACGCGGTGCCGATGATCGAGGTGGTGGCGGGCGCCGCGGCCGACATCGAGCGGTTGCGCGACCTCTGCGCGCTGGACGTGCCGTTGCGCGCGGCACATCCAGCGGCGCATCGCGTGTCGCCGCGCCGCCGCCCCTATTGCGTGGCGCTGGTCGGACCCACAGGGGCAGGCAAAACAACGACCGCGGCCAAGCTGGCCGTGAACGACGCGGCCTTCGGTCGCCTGCGGGCGGGATTCATGACGCTCGACACGCACCGCGCGGGTGCCGTTGAGCAGCTGCAGGCCTACGCCGACATCGCCAATGCGCCGTGCGAAGTGGTGCACGACCGTCGTGAACTGGCTGGCGCGATGCGGCGCCTGTCATCCTGCGACGTGGTGGTCATTGACACCCCGGGGCGTGGACCGCGTCGCGGCCCGGAGGACGACAGCTGGCGCGAGCTCATGCGGGCGGTTGCCCCAGATGAAACGCATTTCGTGGTCGCCGCGACCTCACGTCTCGACGTGCTCGCCGACGCGCATCGTGCCGAAATGGCCACGCGTCCCACGCACGCCCTGCTGACCAAGCTGGACGAGGTCGCCGACAAGTCCGCCGCGGTCAGCATCGCCGGCACACTGTCGCTTCCGATCCGCTGGGTCACCGATGGACAGCGCGTGCCCGCCGACTTTCATCTGGCCGCCTCCACCCTGCTCAGCAGCGGCGGCGCCGCGATGACGGTCACGCCATGAGCGAACAGCTCCAGGGCCTGCGCCGGTACATGGCGTCGCGCGGCAGTCAGCCGTGGCGTGCCTCCCGCAGTCCCGTGGTGGTGGTGGCCAGCGGCAAGGGCGGTGTCGGCACCTCCACCATCACGCTCCTGCTCGGTCTCACGGCCGCGCGTCTCGGCTACTCCACCCTGCTCATCGATACGGATGAGCTGAGCGGAAGCTTGCACCGCCTCGCGGGCGTGGAGGCCGGGCATGCCCTCGATGCCATCGCGCACGGCGCGGTGTCGCCAAGCGACGCGGTGCTTCACGTGGGGCCGCAGCTGGATCTGGTGGCCGGCGGCTCGGCCGTGCAGGGAGAACTGCGCCCGATGATGACGGTGTCTGACCGTCGCGCCTTGCTTGCGCGGTGCGCGCCGCTCGCCGCCGGGTACGACTGTGTTTTCCTGGATGCCGGCGCCAGCGTCTCGCGCGTGCTGGCCGCCACGTCACGCCCGGTGCAGCAGATGCTGCTGGTCAGCGGCTGCGACGCGATTGCCATCGCCGCCGCCTTCGCCATGGTCAAGGCGGTGGAGGCGCAATCGCGCGGTATTCCCGTGCGCGCCGTCTTCAACCGTGTCGACGCACCGCCCGCGGTGTCGGCATTCGCGCATCTCGCCACTGCCGTGCATCGGTTTCTGCGCCGTTCCATTGCGCTCGCCGGCTTCATACCGGACGCACCCCGTCTTGGTGGCGGCCTGCCGCTGTCGGAGCTCCTCGACAGCGACGCGCTTGGCGCCATCGAGCCTGTCCTCCGGGCCCTACTGGCCTCACCCCACGCCGAGACGGCTGCCCCCCCGGCCGCCGCCAACGCCTGACCCCTCCTCGTTATGCTGCCACGTGCCATCTTCGCATCGCGCCATGGCGCCGACACCCGCCAGCAGCTCGTAGACGCCAACATCGCGCTCGTGCATCACGTGGCGCGCCAGGTGACCCGATCGCTCGATGCGGACATTGATCCCGACGAGTTGGTCGGCGCCGGCGCGCTCGGCCTGATGTCGGCGGCGGACGCATTCGATGTTTCACGCGGCCTTGCCTTCAGCACCTTTGCGATCCCGCGCATTCGCGGCGCGATGCTCGACGAGCTGCGACGCCAAGCCCCGTCATCACGGTCGACCCGTCGCAAGGCACGCGCCATCGCGTCGGCGCGCAGTCAGATTGCCGGCAACAAGGGCGGCCACGCCACCGCTCGCGAGATGGCCGACGCGCTTGGTGTTGACCTCAGCACGTTCTGGCAATGGGAGCGCGACGTCGACGGCAGCATTCAGATTCCGCTCAGTCACGTCGACGAAGAGTCGGAAAGCGCGGTGCCCCTGCTGGACATGGTGGCGGCGACCGACGCCGACGACCTCGAGTCGCGGCTCACGCGCGAGCGTCAGGTGGAAGCCATGAAGCACGCCATCCTGGAACTCAACGAGTCCGAGCGCATCGTCATTACCCTCAATTATTACGAGGAGCTGCGCCTGCGCGAGATCGCCGAGGTCCTCGAGCTCACCGAAAGCCGCGTCTCGCAGATCCGCACGCGCGCGCTTGCGAAGCTGCGCAAGGCGCTGGCGGCGTACCGCTAGTCCCGGTCAATGATGCCCCTGACACCACTTGTGCTCGCCGCGCTCACCGTCGCCGTCCTGCTGGTCGCCGCGGTGGCCGGATTCGCTTCGCGCGCGGCGCGATCGCCTCGAGAGGCCGTGCGCGCGCTGGCCCGCCGCAATACTCCGGTGGCCCGCATCGCGCAGCGTACCGGCCTGCCCCTGGACGTGGTTCGAACCGCCATCGGTACGATGGAGCGCGCGCCAGACGCCCGGCAGGAATCGCACGCCAAGGCACCGTCTGCCGGGTCCTCGGCAAGGCCGGCCTCACCCGCGCGCCGTCCTGCGCGCGCTACACCCGCGCCCCGCCCGACGCCGGTGGCGGCGGCCCGATGAGCGCGTGGCACATGCCTTGCTTCCCTATCTCCGCAACAGGAGAACCTCGATGGGCGTGAGCATTCCACCAACGGCGAAGGACAGACTCGCGACGGCACTCTCCGTGCTGGAGCGGCGGCAGGCCACGCTGGCCAACAACCTCGCCAATGTCTCCACGGTAGGGTTCAAGGCCTCTCGCACGTTCACGTCCCTCCTCGCCGATGGGGCGACCCCCACCGTCGAAGTGGCTACCGACCTGCGCGTCGGCCCGGTGACCACCACCGGCAACCCGCTCGATGTCGCGCTCACGGGCAACGGTTACTTCGTGGTGCGGACACCGAACGGCGAGCGCCTCACGCGGGCAGGCCAGTTCGCGCAGAACGGCGACGGCGATCTGGTCGATGCCGCTGGGCATCTCGTGCTCGATGACGCCGCGGCGCCCGAGCAGCGTCGCCCAATTCGCCTGCCCGCCGGCGCACGCGACATCACGGTTGCCGCCGACGGCACCGTCGCCGCGGATGGCACGGTCGTCGCGCGACTCGCCATCCACAGCATTCCCAACGGCGCCGCCGTGGCGCATGAGGCCGACGGCCTGCTGGCGCCGAGCGTGCCTTCCGTCGCGATGGCACCCGCGTCCCGTACGGTGCGACAGGGGGCGCTCGAGGAAAGCAACGTCCAGTCCGTCGACGCTTTGGTGCAGATGATCAATGTGCAGCGCCTCTACGCCACGGCGCAGCGCGCGCTGAGCGCCGTCGATGCCGTGCGCGGCATCGCGGTGACGGAAATCGGCAAACCTCTCTAGCCGCCTCGAAGGCACACCTCTCCATGGATCCGGCACTCCGCACCGCCGCCACCGGCATGATGGCCCAGCAGCTTCGCACCGAGGTCATCGCCAACAACCTCGCCAACGTCAACACCACGGCGTTCAAGCGCAGCCGGGCGCACTTCGTGGACCTGCTCTATCAGACCGTGCAGGCATCCACCGCCGTCGCCGGCCCGGACGCCGGCACGATTCCGGCCATTCAGGTCGGTCGCGGCACTCGGCTCGCCGGCGTGCAGCGACTCGAGACGCAGGGCGCTCTCGAGCAGACCAATCGCGCGCTCGACCTGGCTATCAACGGCGACGGCTACTTCCAGGTGCAGCTTCCCAGCGGCCAGATCGCCTTCACGCGCGATGGATCGTTCCACGTCTCCGATCAGGGCATGCTCGCCACCGCCGAGGGCTACACGGTGATGCCGGGGATTCGCATCCCGCCGGATGCCGCCAACATCGCCGTCTCACCCGCCGGCATCGTCACCTGCACGCCGGCGCAGACTACGCAGCCCATCGAGCTCGGCACCATCGAACTGGCGCGATTCATGAATCCCGCGGGCCTGCAGGCTCAGGGCTCGAATCTGTTCCTCGCGACCCCCGCCTCCGGTGAGCCGTCCGCAGGGCTCCCGCTCGACGACGGGCTTGGGCAGATCCAACAGGGCTACCTCGAGTCGAGCAATGTCGAGGTCGTGCAGGAGATGGTCGACATGATCAGCGCCATGCGCGCCTACGAACTGACCTCCAAGGCCATCAAGAACAGCGAGTCGATGGCCGAGATCGCCAACAACCTGGTGCGCTGATGTCCGCACTCGTACGACGCGCCCTGGGAGCACTCCTCGCGTACGGCGCGTCGTCGGCCTTGCTCGCGCAATCCCCGCCGACGACGCCGTCACCGGCGTTGCCCGCCGCACCCGCGGGCGCCCTCAGTGTCGTTGGGCCACGCGCGGCCCGAGACCTCGCCCGCGACCAAGCGCTGCTGCGCAGCGACATCGCGGGTGACTCCGCGGCGGCCGATTCCCTCACCGGCTGGGTCGCGCGCCGCCGCCTGCGCGCCGGCGAACCGTTGCGCTATCCCGCCATCGGCCGCCCCGCGCTGGTCGTCGCCGGCGCGGATGTGACCGTCGTTTCTTCCGTGGACGGCGTCAGTATCACCCGCAGCGGTACCGCGCTTTCGGGTGGCGCCCGTGGCGAACGCATTCGCGTGCGCCTCGAAGGCACACGCATCCTCGTCGCCACTGTGACCGGCCCCTCCGAAGCCACCATACCATGAGTCGCTCCGCCTGCTCTCGCCTATCGCGCATTCCGGGCGCGGCACGTTGCGCACTCCGCCGCGCGAGCGTGCTCGTCGCGCTCGGCACCGTGATGACGTCGTCGCTCGCCGCCCAGGCACGCCCGTCCGCCGCACCACGGGCATCGTTGGATTCCAGCGCCAGCCAGCCCGCGCGCCTGCGTTCCTGGACGTCGGACAATTACCGATACGCCATTGGCGACATTGTCACGGTGTTGGTGGTCAATCGCACCAGCGCCGCGGCCAACGTGCGCGACGTCGCCGCCGACGCGCGCCGCAAGACGCTGGGTGCCGATGTGCAGCCGCCGGCGAGTCCAACGGGGCCGAGCGTGCCCATCAGCGCCGACGTTCGCTTTGACCAGGCGGGCGACTCGCGCCGGAGCGGTGAAATGCTGCGCGGCAATGAGTTTCGCACGACCGTCACGACACGCGTAGTGGCCATATCGCCTACCGGCATGCTGCGCCTTGAAGGCCGCTCGACACTCCAGATGGACCGCAACCGGCAAGATGTCGTGGTGAAGGGCTGGATCCGGCCACAGGACGTTGCCCCCGGCGCGCACGTCGTGGAGTCGTCGCGCCTCGCCGACGCGTCCATCACCTACACGAGCAAGGGAAGTCTCGGCAAGCCGCGCAGCGGCATCGTGTCCCGCGTGCTCGGGATGGTGTGGCCATGACCTGGCGCGGGACGGCTGGTGTTGTGCTGCGCGTCGCGCTCTTGTGCTCGATGACGCGTGCCCTGCAGGCGCAGACGCCGGCGGTGCGCGATCTTGTCATCGCGGGCGGCGCCGCGCCGGTGCGGCTCATGGGATACGGCCTGGTCACCGGGCTCGCCGGCACGGGGGATCGTGCTGCTGCGGGGGCCGGGGCCCGGCACACGGTACAGTCCGTGGCGAACCTGCTCGCACGGTTCGGCATCGACGTTCCGCCCGCCAGCCTGCGCGTGCGGAATGTCGCCGCCGTGCTCGTCACCGCCGAAGTGTCACCGTACCTTCGCGCGGGCGGACGATTTGACGTGCGGGTCTCCTCTATCGGAGACGCGCAGTCGTTGCGCGGCGGCGTGCTGTGGATGACGCCGCTCCTGGCGGACGCGAATGGCGAACCGCTGGCTGGCGCGCAAGGCGCGCTCCTTACCACCGAAGCACTCGAGCGCGGCGTGCGTCGCTTCGGCGACGCATCCAACGCCGGCACGATTCCCGGCGGCGGCGTGCTGGAGGGGGACCTGCCGCGCCCGCAGCCCGACGCCACGGCACGGCTCGCACTGCGCAGTCCGGACGCCGTAACGGCCGCGCGCATCGTGGCCGCCATCGACTCGGCCATCGGCGGGCGCGGCAACGCCGTGGTGGAGGATCCCGGCGCCATCCTGCTGACGCCGCGCGACACGACCGGCGGCCTGACGTCGTGGGTGGCACGTGTGCTCGACGTGCGGGTGCAAGTGGCCGGCGCTGCACGGGTCGTCATCGACGCACGCAATGGCACGGTGGTCGCCGGTGGCATCCTCACCGTGGGCGAGGGCATGGTCAGCCAGGGCGGACTTACGATTACCGTCGGCGAGGGCACCGACTCGACCGCCACCGACGGCACGGTCCGCCTGCGTCGCGGGACCACGGTGCAGGCCATCGTCGCGGCGCTGCACGGCCTGCGCGCCTCCGCCCCCGAAATCGCCGCCATCTTGTCGGCCCTGCACGACGCCGGCGCCCTCGCCGCGGAGGTCGTGGTCCGATGACGCGCATTGACGCCACTGTCTCGCGCGACGCCTCGATGGCGCCGCCCACGCGCGATCCCCGCCCACTGCGCGACGTCGCCGGACAACTCGAAGGCGTGTTCGTCACCGAGATGTTCAAGGCGATGCGCGCCACGGTGCCTGACGGTGGACTCGCCAGCGGTGGCACGGGCGAGGAGATCTTCACGGGCATGATGGATGGCCACGTGGCAGCGACCGTGCCCACCGCGTGGTCGCGCGGCATCGCCGCGGCCATCGCCCGACAGCTCGGAGACCGCCCGTGACGCCCAAGGCGCCTTCCGTGACCCTCGCCACCCCGCGGTCCACGGCGCAACTCACAGCCATGCTCGTCGGCGCGCTCGAAACGGAGACGCGACTGGTACATGCCCTGCTCGACGTGGTGCGGTCGCAACGGCGGGCTGTCGCCGGCGATGACGTGGATGGCCTCGAGACGGCGAACGGCGCCGCCCATCGCATTCTCACCACGCTCAACGAAGCGCGCATTCACCGGAGCGCGCTGAACGAACGTCTGGGGGAGTCGGGCGAGTTGCGCCTTAGCGCCATCGCCGAGTGGTTTGGCGGCATGACGCCGCCGGCGTTGGAGGCGGCCGTGACGCAGCTGGCGCAGGCGGCACGTGTGCTCGACGCGGAGCTGTCGATCAATCAGATCGTCTTTCGTGCCGTGGCGGCATCGGCGGACCGGCAGGTGCGCGTACTGCTCGGGGCGGACGCTCCCGCTCCCGCCGGGTATGGTGCGGACGCGTCCTCGCGCTTCGGCCGCGGTGTGCTCCTGGACTGGAGGGGCTGATGGGCTCCATCGAGAGTATCCTGAGTATCGCGCGCACGGCCATGCTGGCCCAGCAGACCGCCATCGACACGACCGGCCACAACATCGCGAACGCCACGACGCCCGGCTACACGCGGCAGACGGCCGTGCTGTCGGCGCTCGACCCACTGCGCACGCCGAGCGGAGTGTTCGGCCGCGGCGTGGGGGTCGTGGACGTGCGCAGCGCGCGCGACGCCCAGCTGGCGCAGAATGCCCGCACGACGGGCACGGCAGCGGAGGGCACGGCGGCACGGCGCGATCTGCTGGCGCAGGTTGAGTCGGTGTTCGGCGAGCCGTCAGATACCGGCCTGCTGGCGGGCATGGACGCCTTTTGGAATGCCTGGTCGGATCTCGCCAACGCCCCCGCCGATCATACGGCGCGGGTCACGGTGCAGCGGCGCGGCGACGCGCTGGCGCGGCAGTTCAACACCGTCGCCAATCAACTCTTGACGTTGTCGGACGATACGCGGACCGCCGTGGCCCAGGACGTGCGCCGGATCAACGAGCTCGTGACTCAGATCGCCGCGACGAACGACCAGATTCTGCCGGCGGAGTCCGGTGGGCATCAGGCCAGCGACCTGCGCGATGCACGCGACCGGTTGATCGATGAGCTCTCCACGCTGGTCCCCGTGACGGTGATGGATCGCCCCGACGGCACGGATGTGGTGCTGCTCAATGGCATGCCACTGGTGGATGGAAACAGCGGCAAGGCTCTCACGCTCTCCGGCACGCTCTCACCGGTGGTGAGGTTTAACGGAAGCGCGACGCCCCTGCGTCTGAGCGGCGGCGCCCTGCAGGCCCGCCTCGAAATCCTCGCCACCGACTTGCCGCAGGCGCAGGCCAACCTCGATCAATTGGCGAGCGGCCTGATATCGGGAGTCAACGCGCTGCACACGAGTGGCTGGTCGCCGACCGCCGGCGTCGCTGGCAACTGGGATCCGCTGGCGGGCCCTACTGGGTCGGGAGTGTTGTTCTTTGACCCCACAGCCGCGACGGCGCGCACCATGCGTCTCTCGGGAACCGTCGCGACCGACGCGGCGAGCATCGCGTCCGGCGACGCGCTCGACGGCACGGGGAACAACCGCATCGCCCTGGCCATCTCGGCCCTGCGCACCACCGCGCCGACGTCGCCCGTTGGGTCGTTCGCCAGCGAGTATCAGGCGCTCATCGCGCAAGTCGCTGGTGCCGCCAACGCAGCCACCGCCGAGGCGTCCGTCAATTCGTCGCTGGCGTCGCACGCCAAGACGCGCCTGCAATCGGCCGCCGGAGTGAGCACCGACGAGGAACTCGTCGCCCTGATTCGACACCAGCAGGCGTACGCGGCCTCCACTCGCGTCATTGAAACGGCGCGTGCATTGTACGACGCGCTGATGTCCATCAGCCGGTAAGTCGCCCCGTGCTCATTCTCTCCCGCACCGCAGGCGAGTCGATTCTCATCGACGGCGGGATCCGCCTGGTGATTTTCGGCAGCGACCGCCGCGGCGTGCGCGTTGGCATCGAGGCGCCGGCGGGGACGCGCATCCTGCGCGGTGAGTTGGTGGCGCAGATCGCGGAAGAGAACGTGCGGGCCGGGGCGGTGCCCGGGTCGGTCACGCTGCCCGACGGGCGTACGCTGACGCCGCCGCCGATCCCCTCAGTGCCGGCGTCCCGCGTGTAGCAACGGCAGCTTCATCGCGGCCGCGTACGAGCGCCCGGGATCGCGCACGCTCCACACCGCCCCCGGCGCCGCGCCCACCAGCAGCGCCGCCGCCAGCATCGCGTCGCCCGGATCGGCATCCGGCGCCGGTCGCACGGTGGCCATCACGGTGATGTCGTCGACGCCGGCCTCAAAGCTCCACCGCACGCTCGGCGCCTCGGGATGCGCGCGTCGCGCTGCCTCGTACAGAAGCACCAGAAAAGACCGCGCCGCGAGGCGCCGTGGCAGCGATACCACCGCCGTGGGCGGCACCGGGTCGCTCTCCACGGCGACGTCGCGCAACTCGAGGTGATGGGCCAGCAGGTCGTTGGCGTCGGCAACGGGCTCCGATATATGCATCGGCTCCGCTCGTTCACCCTCCACCACTTCCAGCAGGCGATACAACTGCAGCAGTCGCTCCAGACGGGCCTGTTCGCCGGTCATCAGGCTCCAGTCCACGACCCCACGGCGCTCGGAGATCGTGAGAGCACTCTCGATCCCCATGACGCGGTTGCTGAGCGCATGGTTGAGCCCAGCGAACAGCGCATGATGAATCTGCAGCCAGGCATTGCGGCCGTCGGCCGCGCCGGCCGCGTCGACGCCGGATGAGACGGGAGGGGAAATCATGGAAAGTTCGGCGCAAGGTCGAGGCGATCGGCCGATACTGCAGTATGGGGCAGCACCCCGCTGGCCGTCCTCCTCATTATCGTCCCCAATCCCGTGTTCCTGATCGTCGGCACCCTTCTCGTCTTCGGCAGCATCATTGGTGGCTACCTCATGCACCATGGCAATCTGCTCGTCCTCTTCCAGCCGAACGAGTACCTCATTATCGGGGGCGCCGGGCTGGGCTCGATGATCGTCGGCAACTCTCCGGGAACACTCAAGCGGGCGCTGAACCAAGTCAAGGACCTCCTCAAGCCGTCGCCGTTCGGCACCGCGGCCTACGTTGACCTGCTGCACCTGCTCTACAAGGTCTTTCAGAAGGCGCGCAAGGATGGCCTGATGGGCATTGAGTCGCATGTGGAGCACCCCGAAACCAGCAGCATCTTCCAGGAGCACCCGCGGTTTCTGCAGAACCACCACGCCGTCGCGATTCTCTGCGACACGCTTAAGGTGCTGCTCACGGGGACGGTCGAGAACCACCACCTGGATGACATCCTGACGCTTGATCTCGACCGCCATCATCACGAGGCGCTCGCCGGGCCAACCGCCATTGCCAAGGTGGCCGACGCGATGCCGGGCTTCGGCATCGTCGCCGCCGTGCTCGGCGTCGTCGTCACAATGGGCGCCATCGGCGGTTCGGCCACCGAGGTGGGCGAGAAGGTCGCCGCCGCGCTGGTCGGCACGTTCCTGGGGATCCTGCTGTCATATGGCGTGCTGGGCCCCATCGCCCAGTCCATTGAGGAACGCATCGACGCGGAGCATTCGTACCTGCTCGTCATCAAGACCGCGCTGCTGGCCTTCGCGCGCGGCGACGCCCCCATGTCGGCGATAGAATTTGCGCGCCGCAACATCCAACCCGACGAGCGTCCGTCGTTCGCCCAGATGGAGACCATGACGCGGGGGCCCAGCGCGTGACCAGCCGTCGCAGTGACGGCCCCGTCATCGTCAAGCGCACCGTGAAGCGGGGGCACGCACACCACGGCGGCTCGTGGAAGGTGGCGTACGCCGACTTCGTCACCGCGATGATGGCGTTCTTCTTGGTCATGTGGATTGTCGGCATGGACGACAAGACGAAGGATGCAATCGAGGGCTACTTCTCCAACCCGGCCGGCTACAAGCACGGGTACGGCGCAGGGACCTCGCCCATCAGCGCCGGGACAACCCCCACGCAGATCCAGTCGAGCCGGTTCCGCCTCATCGTGCACAATGCGGAGCGGCGCGCGTTCGAGCAGATGGCCGACCGACTGCGCGCCAAGGTGGACTCGGTGCGCGGCGCGCTCGGGGCGGCCAAGATCGAGGTGCAGGTGCTCGACACCGGCCTGCGCATCGAACTCATCGACGGCGGCACCACTGACTTGTTCTTCCAGCGCGGTTCCGCCGAACTGCAGTCGGTGGGAGAGCGTGCGCTGGTGCTGGTGGCCGGAGAGCTCATCGCGCTCCGCAATCCCATCGTCGTGGAGGGGCACACCGACGCCACGGCATACGGGACGACGGTGGACTACTCGAACTGGGAACTGAGCACCGACCGCGCCAACGCAGCCCGACGGACACTGGAGGCGGCCGGTGTCTCCCGCGGGCGGATCGTCGAGGTGCGCGGTTTTGCCGACCGCCAGCCACGCGTGCCCGACGCACCTACAGCGGGCGTCAATCGCCGCATTACCATCATGCTGCCGTTCACGACCGGCGCCGGTGATCCTGCCGATAAGGTCGTGTCGTCCGCCGGCCCGTAGCCCGCGCAGCGACGGTTACCAGGCGCGTCGCACGCTAGGTGCGTGCGAGCGACTCGCGTGCCCACGCGATAGCCGCTTCGTACCAGGCGGGCAGGTGCGCGAGCACGGGGAGCTGCTGGCCGAGCGCGGCGACTGTCCGCCACTCCCCGTTGGCATAGGCCGTCGCCAGCGCCAGCACGGGCGCGTACAGGCCGCCGCGTCCGGTGAGCGCATCGGCCACGTCGCTATTGACATGCAGGTCGGTCACGAGGCTCGACGGCGACGCGTCCGTCATCGGCGCCAGCGCGGCCAGCATGCCCGTCAGGAATAGCGAGTTCGCGTGCCGACGGAGCCCGATGCCCTCCGCGATATGCTCGCAAAACCGTGCCTGCTCGAGGACGCGCAGACGCCGCTCGCGTTCAACGGCCGTACCCGCCACGCTCCCTTCCACCGCCAGCAGCGCTAACCATCGCCGCAGCCCGTTGCGGCCGATGATCTGGATGGCATGCAGGATCGAGCCGACGGCCCGCATGCCGCTGGCCGCGGAGTTCGCCATGCGCAGCAGATTCAGGCTCAGCGCCGGATCGGCGCGCAGTTCCTGTTCGATGGCGCGATCGCTCAGTTCCGCCCGCTCCAGCATGCTCAGCAGGCGCGCCACGGTCGCGAAGCTTACCGATGGACGCGTCGGCAGGACGGCGTGCGGTGTGGTGTAGAAGCGCCCGTGAAAGTATGCGACGCCCAGGTCACGCAGGACCCGTTGCGTCTCCATCGTGTCGACGCCGGAGACCGCGAGGGGACCGTGGAATCCGCCAACGACCGCCACGGCCGACGCCACCCCGTCGGCCGGGCCGGGCGGCAGGTGTGCGCGCACGAGATCGGCCACCGCATACAGTGCTGGACGCGCGTGATCCTCGGGATTGGCGCACACCGCCAGCCGGAACCCCGCGTCACGCCAGTCGCGGCAGCCCCGCACGGTCTCCTGGTCGGCGAGCACGCTGGCCGGCACTTCCAGCACCACCTCGCTGCGCAACGCGGTCGGGAAGTCACGACCGAGCAGCGCCTCGAGGGGCAACGTGATCCATGCCGGCACGCCGCCCGTGAGCGCCGTGAGCAGGCCGCGCGAGGGCCACGCCGCTGGCGTGACCACGCTGGCGCGTTCGCCCGCGCCCACCGCGTGCCCTCTCGAGAGGCAATGCCCGGCCAACCGAAGGTCACGGTCAAAGAGGGGACTCCGGACTGCAAACGCCGGAGCGGTCGGCGCGCTCAGGGCGGCGGCGCTGGCGGTCACGTCACGCCGCGGGGGCTTCGAAGATGCTGTCGGCCAGCGCCTGACGCACTTCCGGGTTCGCCATCGTCGCGTTCGCCGCGAACGCGAGCGTCTGGACCACCTTCGCCTCGGGCGACTCCATCTCGTGCGGCGAGACGAGGGCGCGCGGCTCCAGCAGTTCGGCCAGGGCGGCCAGCCGAAGCTCCAGCTGTTCGATGGTCATCGTGGCGTGCGCCAGCTGCTGCGCCGTAATGTCCTGGAACTGCAGCCCCCCCTGGGCCATGAACAACTCCTCGCGCAGTCGGTTGCGGGCCTCCGTAGCGTCCGAAGCGCCGCTCGCGTCGAGCACGTCGAGTTCGTCGATGATCCCCAGCGCGCGGTCGAGCCGGTCGAGAATGTCGATCGCCGCCGTCTCGGTGGCCGTCGTCACCTCGCGCAGCTTCTCACTGGTCACGCGCAGGCGTTCGTTGGCCGCCTGCCGCAGCAGCTCGCGACTGTGCCGAAGGTTCTCGATCATCACGCGGATCTCGGCGTACGCTTGCACGAGCGCGTCGGAAGGGGGTTCCGGCTTGTCGGATTGAGGCAACATCACATCCTCGCTGGAGCTTGGGTTCACGGCGGCGCCGCGCGCCGCCCCGATGAGGTCAGACTACGGTTGGCGGCCCCGCGAGGCCTCGTACTTCTCCACTTCGCGCGTGAGTTCCTTGTATGCGTCGGTCGCGCGAAGGCGCGTATACGCGGCCTGCTGCTGGGCAAGACGCTCGAGCAGCTGCCGGTTGGCCTCGCCCAGGGGCAGGACCATCAGCACCCAGGCGCGATACACGCCGTCCTCACGCCCAACCTGCCGTTCGCGCGCACGACTGCCCACGAGCACCTGGCTCACCACCGCCTTGTACGACTGCTCATACGTGCGCAGCACCTCGGCGTCCTGCGCAAGTCCGGTCTCCTCGGAAAAGCGACGCGTCAACGCCGCGTACTTGACCTCGAGCTGGGTGGCGAGACCGAGGCGCCCCTCCATCTCCGCCCGGTCCATCGCCATCTGAAGGTCTCGCGACGCGGCGGTGGCCGGCGCGAAAACCCACTCGGCATCCGACTTGGGCGGTGTCTTGTACCAGCCGGGCATCGACTTCAGCGGCGCCGCACTCGCCGCGCCGTGATCCGGCGTATGCGTGGTGCGGCAGGCGGATGCGGCGAGTGCGATGGCCGCCGCCGCGAGTGCGGAGTAAGCTCTCATGGTCATTGGGCTCCCTTTCCTATAGTGTCGGCACGTCAGCGCTGGCTCCGTACTTCCAGCGCAGCCTCGGCCAGCGTCCGTTCGCGCGGCGGAATCGCCGCGAGCCACTGGTTGAAAGCGGCAAGGCTCAGCCGCGGCGTGTCCGCGCTGGCGCCGTGACTGGCGCCGGTGAGCGGCGGCGGCGGGTGCCGCGTGGCGACAGCCACCAACGTCTCATGAGCCGCGTGACGACCGGGCGGCAGGGCACAGCGAAGACGCACCCCGATGGCTCGCAGGGAATCGGCGGGGACGGCACGCCACTCGCCGCCGCGACTGGCCAACCGCGGTTCCGCGATGTTCGGGGCGAGCACGTCCACCGAGTCGTCGGTGATACTCACCAGCAGCCAGTGCGCGTCCTCGGTCGCCATGACCGAGGCCTGCACCTCATCGCCGTCAGCAAGGGTGCCGCCCCGTGCCACGCACACCGGAGTGGACAAGCGCAGCGACGCCTGAAACGCGGGATCGGGGCGTTCGCGGGTACGCTGCACCAGGACCCGCACGCGGATGTGAAACGTCGGGACCCCCGCCCCCCCCGGAATGCGACGTACGTCCCAGCGTTCGGCCAGCACGGACCACGCGATCGCCGTGCCGCGCCCCTCCACATGCAGCGCGCGGACGAAGCGGTCCTCCACGTCTCCGCCGGTGTCGCGACGCAGCGACAGCGTGCGACTCTGCACCTCAACGCCACCCACCTGCGCCACCGCGTCGGCCAGCGCGCCAAACAGCGCCTCGCGTCGCACCTCCGCTGCGCTGCCGCCGCTCCCCAGCGTCGCCTCGCGCTCCACCGTCACCCAGACGCTGTCAGGCGCCGCGTCGGAGCGGTGCCGCGCCGCCGCGGCCGGACGCGCCACCGTCGCGCCGAGGCCGAGCGCCACAACCCAGGCCCCGAGCACCGCGCGCCTCGCCAGCCGTCCGTGCATCACGGCAGGTGCACCAGCGGCGCGCGACGATCACGCGTGAACAGCCGTGGCGTCTGCTCGCGACCGAGTTGCTGCGCCGTCTCCGCGACGTGGCGCGCCACGAAGGCGCCGAGTTCCCCAGCATCCACCACGCCATCGCGGTCGGCATCGGCGCCACCACGCAGCCCGGTCAGCAGCCAGTACGTGAAGAGTCCGTGCCGCTGGTCACTCCACCCCATGGCCACCTCGCCCGATCCGGAGGCGGTCAACAGCACGAGGTGCGGATACTTGAGTGCGGGGTGCTCGATGCTCACCCCCACGTCGCGCGCCCACGGCACGAGCGCCGTCCCGTCGCGCGTCGTGCCGCTGAAGCACGCGTCGAGCAGGACCGTGATCGAACGGGCGGGCAGTGCCCCCAGCCGGTCGAGCAGCGAGTCGATTGGCATCCCCGTCTGCGCGGGATACGCCGGATCCGCATCGCTGGGCAGCAGATAGGCCATGCGCGTCTTGCCATCCACCGTGCCATGCGCGGCGATGAAGACCACTACATCGGTGCTGGCATCCGTGCGGCGCGCGAGCCACCCCTCGGGGTCAAAGAGCTTGTGCAGAGCGCTGCGCGACACCTCCTCGTTCGTCGCGTAGAACAGGCGCGATGCGTCATCCCCGGTGCCAAACAGATTCTGGGCGTATTGCCGAAAGGCGCGTGCATCACGTTCGGCGAAGAGGGCATCGGGGGCGCGCGAATACCGCTCCACGCCCAGCACCACGGCGAGCGTCCCAGGCCGCAGTGGGGCACGCGGCACGCCAGTGTCCACGGGTGAGATAAGCGGCGCGGTGGAAGCCGCGGACACCGAGGGTTCCTCGCCCGGCCGCAAGAGTCGCGCGGCGGACGCCACCGGACGGTTCAGGGTCAACGGGAGCGCGAGCGAGGTGTCGAAGCGCGCCCGCGCTTCGCGCACCTCGAGCGTCACTGGAAAACCGCGGGCGCGCGAATCACTAAACGCCGAGAATCGGACCTCGTGTGAGGCGCCCGGCGGCACCCGACCCAACGTCTGCTCTCCCGGATCCGTGGCCAGGTGGACACCGGCGCCGGGCACGATGCGCACCCGCACGTCACGGGCGGTGCCTTCTCCCGTGTTCTGCACGCGGGCCACCAGGTCCACCACCTCGCGAGGCCCGATGCGGTGGTCGCCCGAAGGATCGTCGACCGCGACGGCGGCAAGCACCAACCGCGGCGCGCGCGCGGGACGAAGCGGAATCTGCACGCGCATCGGCGGATCGAGGTCGAAGCGCTGCCCTTCCCGCACGCCGATCTCCAGACTGAGCACCGTGTCGCGCGGTACGTCGGCCACGCGAAGCACGAGGGGCATCACCTGCGAGGCGCCAGCCGCGAGGGAGTCGAGGCTGGGCACGACCGCCGGCGGTTGCATCGCGGCGCCCGTGCCGTGGACCTCGAGGTGCAGCGCGCGGGCCACGCCGGGACCGGTGTTGGTCACGGTCACGTCGAGAGCAAGTACGTCATCCGCCTCCACCCGCCCCTGGTCTCCTGTGCTCACCAGCGCCACGCGCGCGTGCAACGTAGCCGGCCAGCGCGGTGCGGCCGGCGCGGCCCTGCTCGGCACACCGGGGTCTCCGCCGCCCACGCCGCCCGGATCCACGGTGGCAAGCACGCGCTGCGTCATCGCATCGACCGTGATGCGGATGCGGCCATAGCGCAGCAGCACGGTGCCGCGCAGGCGGTCGGGCAGGTATTCCTCCGGGGTGCCACGCGCACGCAGCACGCTGGCCAGCGTTGCGTCACGAGCCACCGCGGTCACGTGGATCGAGTCGGCGCCGCCCCTGAACACCACGGCTAGGCGCCCCTCGGGGTTCGACCAGCCAATGACCGTGTCCCCCGCGTACGCAAGGCGCACCCATCCCGCGCCGTAGTGCCACGTCTGATAACCGAGCGATACGAGTGCGTCGACACGCGCGGCGTCGCCCTCAATGCGGCGCACCAGGTCGGCCGGCGACCCCAGCGTCCAGCTGGCCGCGGGCCGAGGGCGCGCCCCGCTCGAGGACTCCTGTCCCCGCACCGGCGTGACGCCGAGTGCGCCAAGCCACATCAGCGCGGCCGCCGCGGCACGCCTCACGCGTCAAGCGCCTCGCGGACCGCGCACAGCAGCACCGTCGGCGTAAAGGGCTTCTGCAGAAACCGCACGTCGTCGCGCAGGATGCCCTGTCGCACGATGGCGTCCTCAGTGTACCCGCTGAGATACAGCGCGCGAATCATCGGGTTCAGACGCTGGGCGTGCGCCACCACGGCGCGTCCGTTCCGGTGCGGCATCACCACGTCGCTGACGATCAACTGCACCGCCAGTGGGGCGCGGTCCAGCTGGCGAACAGCGTCGTCGCCATCCACCGCACTCAGCACGGTGTAGCCGTGATCGCACAGAACGGTCTCGGTCAGCGCACGCACCGCCGCGTTGTCCTCGACCACGAGGATGGTCTCGCGTCCTCCCGGCACCGCCGGTCCGCCAGTCGCGACGGACGCGGCGAGCGGCGCTGGCGCAGCCGCCGGCACATAGACCTGCACACTGGTGCCCACGCCGACCGTGCTGGTGAGCGCGATGATGCCGCCGCTCTCCTCCACAATGGAACGCACCGTCGTCATCCCCAGGCCAGTTCCGAGGCCGGCGCCCTTGGTGGTGTAGAACGGCTCGAACACGTGCTCGCATTCATCCGGCGTCATGCCGCACCCGGTGTCGTCCACCGACAGCCGCACGTACGTCCCTGGCACCGTGACCGCTGGATGGTCGGGATCACGCGCGCGAACGCAGACCGCCGTGGTGCGTACAGCCAGCTGCCCACCCGAAGGCATCGCATCGCGGGCGTTGAGCACCAGGTTCATCACCACCTGCGCCAAGCGTCCGGCGTCGCCCCTGATTTCGGGAAGTTCTGGCGCCAGCTGCGTGATGAACGCGATGTCCTCATCCACGATGCGCCGCAACATCTCACACTCGCGACGCACCAGGCGGTTGACGTCGACGAGCACCGGCGTCGCGCTGCGCTGCCGGCTGAAGGCGAGCAGCTGCCCCGTCAACTGTGCGGCGCGTCCGGCGGCCTGGCACACCTGCGCCAGCGACTCGCGCATCGCCGGCGCAGTGTGCGGCGATGCCGCCAGCAGCTCCGAGTACCCGGAGATGATGGTCAGCAGGTTGTTGAAGTCATGCGCAATGCCGCCGGTCAATCGCCCCATCGTCTCCAGCTTCTGGCTCTGGTGCAGGAGGCGCGCCAGTTCCTCCCCGCGACGCGCCTGACGCACGGTGTCACTCATGTCCCGCACCACCACCACCGTCATGTCGTGTGTGTGCTGTCGCGCGTTCCACAGCGAGAGCTCCACGGGCAGTGGATCGGCATCGGCTGGGTGCGCCGTGGCCGTGACGCGCAGGGCACGGTGCCGCGCCCGTGCGGCAAGCTCCGGCCAGGCGCTCGTCGACTCGGCGAGCACCGTGTCGTGATCGAGCGTGAACAGCCCCAGGCATGGTCGGCCGATGCCAGCGTGATCCGCGCCAAACTGCGCCACGGCGCGCGCGTTGGCACCGGCGATGCACCCGCAGGCATCGACCACCAGCACGGCGTCGGGGGCGTCGGCGAAGGCGGCGGCGAAGGCGGCGGCCGCCTGGTTCGCCCCTTGTCGCAGGCGGACCCCGCGCGACCGCGGCGGAGTACTGGGCATGGCCTAGTCCGCGAGCGCGCCCGAGAGGACTGCGAGGCGCGGTGCCGATGGCCGCGGCTCTTCGGAGGGCGCGTCGGTCAGACTGCGCACCGCGTCGAGGAGCTCATGGATGTGAAACGGCTTGTAGAGCACCATCTGGACGCCGACATCCGCGGCGGCATCCCACATGGCCGCCGACAGCGGTGCCCCGGACAGCAGGATCACGGGAATCCCCGGCCGTACGCGCACGGCGGCGGTCGCCACGTCCAACCCGGTCTGGTCGCCGAGGCGCAGGTCCGTCAGCACGATGTCGTACGCCGCGGGATCGCTGACGAGCGAGGCGATGGCTTCGGCGGGATCGGCGTAGCCGTCGCTCACCCAGCCGATGGTCTCAACCACGCGGCAGACGACGGTCATCAGCGCACGCTCATCATCCACCACGAGCGCGCGCCGCGCCCGGCGTTGCTCAACCGGAGTCGCCGGGCAAGCGCTCAGGCCGAGCTCCAGCCGTCGGACCGCCGATCCATCGGCTCGTGCGCCGTGACGGTTCATCACGCCCTCTCTCAGTCCCTGTGGTCTGCCTTCCGCTCCGCGCGGCGGCGCCAGTGCCGCGCGCGCCCGTCGATAGGGAGTATCGGCAGTGGGATGGGCAAAGATGAGCGCCACCTCTCGTGGGTCAGGCGCCCGCCGGCTCCGCGCGCTCGTACACGCTGACGCTGAACCGGTCGTCACCGCACGCGAACCGCCGCCACCCCACCCGCGTGCTCTGCGGAAGATAGGTCTTCAACTCGCTGCCCCGCGTGACCGTCGGCAGCGATAGCCGCGCCGCGTGCGGGAGCGCCGCCTTCAGGTTGCCCGCCGCCATGTTGGCCAGTTCTCCAATGGCGTCGCACACGTCGGCATCGGTTAACGTCTCGGCGGCCGCGTCGAACATCCGCGCGGCCATGAGGCGTGCGAGCGCTTCGTCGCACTCGAGCACCACCGTGCCCGGCGGCTCGGTGTCCAGGTGGACGCACCCGGCGTAGGTCGCGGTGTCCTCGGCCGCGTCGCCATCGAGCGCCGCGACGTCGAGCGCCATCACGGACCGACAGATGTCAAGGATCGTCGGTGCCAGCACCTCGTCGAGCTCTGTCATGCGGCCTGTCCTCGCGTCGTCAGCGGCTGGTAACTGGTCATTCGCCCCACCAGCACGCGGCGGAAGGTATCGTCGATGTTCATCGTGGACTCTGCGCTGCCCAGCAGCAGGTAGCCGTTCGGGCTCAGGATGCGCCGCAGGTTCCCGAGGATCTGCCGTTTCGTGGCGACGTCGAAGTAGATCAGGACGTTGCGCAGCAGGATGAGATCGGCATCGGGCACCGTCCACGGTCCCACGAGGTTCATCTCGCGAAACGCAATCATGTCCCGCAGCACGGGCTTCACACGCCAGGCGACGCCCTCGCGTTCGAAGTACTTCACGAGCAGCGGCGCGGGCAGGCCACGATTGACCTCGAGCTGCGAGAAGCGTCCGGCGCGCGCCTTGGCGAGCACCGTCCGCGACAAATCGGTGGCCGTGATGGTCACGCGCCACGAGTGCAGTGCCGGGAAATGCTCGCGCAGCAGCATCGCGAGGCTGTACGGCTCCTGCCCCGTCGACGCCGCTCCGCACCAAATGCGCAGCTGCTGCCGGTCGGCGCGCCGCGACATCAAGTCCGGAATGATGTGCAGGCGCAACGCATCGAACGGCGTGATGTCGCGAAAGAACGACGTCTCGTTGGTCGTCATCGCCTCGACGACCTTGTAGCGCAACTCCCCCGTGGGGCGTTGCCGCAGCGCGTCGATCACGGCATCCACCGAGCCTGCCCCTTCCGCGCGCGCCAAGGACAGCAGACGCGACTCGACGAGATATTCCTTGCCGGGTTCCAGGACGATGGCCGAGTCGGTGCGCACAATCGCGCGCACGAAGTCGAAGTCTGCGGGAGAGATACCCATCAGCCAGCCCCCACGGCGGCCATCGGCACCGCCGACCCCGCGCTGCCGAACCGGCCCACGCCCACGCGACGCACGAGTTCAGCGGCCATGTCGCCAATCGGCAGCACGCGCTCGGCGAGCCCCGCGCCCGCAACAAATCCCGGCATCCCCCACACGACCGACGACGCCTCATCCTGCGCCAGAATCGACGCCCCAGCCTCGGACAGCAGCTGGCAACCGCGGAGGCCGTCCTTTCCCATGCCCGTGAGAATCACGCCCAGCGCGTTCGCGCCATACACGTCGCGCACTGACTGGAAGAGCGGATCCACCGCTGGCCGGCACGAGTTCTGCGGCGGATCCTGATTGAGTGTCAGCCGCACGCCGTCAGCGGCGCGGCGAATCGTCATGTGATGGTCGCCAGGGGCTATCCAGACGCGCCCGGCCTCGACGGCGCCGCCGGCAGCGCCCTCCCGCACATCGAGCTTCGAGGAGAGCCGCAAGCGGTCGGCCAGCAGCTTCGTGAACAGCGGCGGCATGTGCTGCACGATCACGATCGGAACCGGGAAGTCGGCCGGCAGCGCCGGCAGCAGCTTGGCGAGCGCGTTCGGCCCGCCCGTGGAGACACCGATGGCCACGACGTCAATGCGCGCACCGACACGCGGCGTGGCGGCCGGCGCGCGATGCCGCATCGCCACCGGGCCGGTCTTTGGTAGGGCCAGCGTGGCCGCCGGCCGGCCGAGCCGCTTGGTGCAGAGCGCCTTCAGCTTGGGAATCAACTCGCTCCGGATGCGCTGCTGCGCGGCCGCCACGCTTCCCACGTTCGACGGCTTCGTCACGTAGTCACTGGCCCCAAGCGACAGCGCGTCGAGCGTGGCCGAAGCGCCGCGCTCCGTCAGCGTGCTGAACATGATGACGGGAAGCAGTGGACGCGTCCGGCGCAACTCACGCAGCGCCTCAAGTCCGGACATCTCCGGCATCTCGATGTCGAGGGTCACGACGTCGGGATTGAGCTGGTCGAGCCGGGCGAGCGCCAGCCGTCCGTTGGACGCCGTGCCCACCACCTCCAGCTCGGGGTCGGCGGACAATGCGTCGGCAACGAGTCGGCGCACCACCACTGCGTCATCGACCACCAGCACGCGAATCCGCGCCATGGTCAGTCGACCGCCACGCCGGCCAGCATCAGCTTGTCGCGCAGCGCCTCGGCGTCGAACGGTTTCATGAGGTACTCGTTGGCCCCCGCGTCGAGTGCCGTGGTCACGCGCTCGAGTTCGCTTTCTGACGTCACCATCACGATGCGCATGGCCGCGTACGCCGGAATTGCCCGGGCGGCCGACACGAACTCCACGCCGCTCATCTCGGGCATGTTCCAGTCCACCAACGCCACCTCTACGGGACCCGCCTCGGCGAGTCGGCGCAGCGCCTCCACGCCGTTCCCCGCCTCCATGACGGTAAAACCCAACTCGCGCACGATCCGTCCGACCATGGCACGAACCGCCCGCGAGTCATCCACGATGAGCGCTTGCATGTCGCCGTTCCTCCTCTCGACCTTCGTCAATCCCGGGGCCGCAGCCCGACGAACCGCTCGAACTCGCCGGCCACGCGATCAGGCTCGCTCGCGTTGAATAGCACCAGCTGGCGGAGATGCTCCATCCCGTCCAGTCCCACCACCGCCGTAAGAGCCAGATCCGCCTCCGTCGGCCCGCTGCGCACCACCGTGGCCTCGAGCGTGCAGCGCGGCGAGTCGGCGCCCCCATCGAGCATCAGCGTCACCGTGCAGCACTCCCCAACCGGCACCAAGGCGTCCAGCGCCACCGCCACACCGCCAAGGCTGAGGTTGACCACGTGACCGTGGAGCACACGGCGCCCCTGCCACACCTCGGCCCGGATCCCCAGCGCCACGCGGCTCGTACGCCGCTCATCCACTCGCCTGCCGTCCATCATGTGGGTCGCTCCCTCCCCATCCGCCGCGCGGCCGGGACCGGCATTCGTGCCACCCCGGCCGCGCGCACCCCGTTGCTCACGCGGCCCGCTTCGTTCCGCTCTCGGGCCCGCGCCGCCGACTCTCGCCCGGCACCAGATCCAGCGCACGCACCGGCGTCGCTCCATCGGTCGCGTCCGCCGCTCCGCTCGTGCTGAACTCGAACTTCGCGACGATCTGCTGCAGTTGGGTCGCCATCTCGGACAGCGTCATCGCCGCGGCGTGGCTCTCGCCCGCGCCGCCCGACGTGCTCTCCGCGGCCTGCGCCACGCCGGTGATGTTCTGCGCGATCTCCGCGCTCCCCTTCGCCGCCTCCTCCACGTTCCGCGCCATCTCGTTCATCGTCGCCGTCTGCTCTTCCACGGCGCTCGCAATCGTGTTCTGCGAGTCGTTGATCTGCGCAATCACCGCCGTGATCTGGCTGATGGCGTCAATCGCCGCGCGCGTGTCCGACTGGATGACCTCGATCTTCTGGCTGATGTCCTCGGTCGCCTTGGCCGTCTCCTTGGCCAATTCCTTCACTTCGTTGGCCACCACGGCAAAGCCCTTGCCGGCCTCGCCCGCCCGCGCCGCCTCGATCGTCGCGTTCAGCGCCAGCAGGTTCGTCTGCTGGGCAATCGACGTGATCACCTTCACCACATTGCCGATCTCGGCGCTCGACTCGCCCAGCTTCGCGATGCTGCGGTTTGTCCCTTCCGCCACCGCCACGGCGGAGTTGGCCACCTTCGCCGCATCCGTCGCGTTCGCCGCAATCTCGCGGATGCTCGCGCTCATTTCCTCGGCGCCCGTGGCCACCGTCTGCACATTCTTGCTCACCTGCTCGGCCGCCGCCGACACGACACTGGCCTGCGCCGACGTCTCTCCGGCGTTCGCCCCCATCTGCGTGCTCACCACCGTCAGCGCCTCCGCCGAACCAGCCAGCGACTGCGCATTCTGCGCAATGGACGCCATGGCGCCACTCAACGCGTCGAGGGCCGTGTTCATGGCGCGTCCCATCTGGCCGATCTCGTCCGTCGAGCGCACCGCCAGGCGCGGCGACAAGTCGCCACGCGCCACTTTCTCCAGCACGCGCACCGTCTCCACCAGTGGCTGCGTCAGCTTCCACGCCATCCAGAGCGCCAGCGCCAGCACGACGAGCACCACCGCCGCCGCCAGAATCTTGGCGTTCCGCACGGCCTTCGCCGACTCTGCCTGCACCCTGGTGTAGATCTCGACGGTCGTCATGCCCACCGCGTTCTCCAGCGCCGACTGGCGACCGATCGCTTCATCGAACGTTTCTGCCCCCTTCGTCGCCAGCAGTTCGCGCGCCTCCGCCTGCTTGCCTCCTTCGGCCAGCACTTTCACCTCGTCGCGCACCTGCGCCCACGCCGTCGACGTCTGCACGAGCTTGTCGAGCAGGGCCGCCCGCTCGCCGTTCAACATCTTGCCCAGCGAGTCCGCGGCGCTCTTGGTCTTCTCCTCGCCTTGGTCAACCNNNGCGTGCGCCCGCTTGTCGGCGGACGCATTGATGACCTGGTGCAGACCGTCGCGCTGCTGCAGCAACCCCGCCGCGAGGTCGGCAGCCATGTCGGCCTTCCCCACCTCAGAGAAGAGCTGCTGCGCGTCTACTCGCACCGCTCCAAGGCGCGCCACGAGGTAGAACGACAGGCCGACGGTGGCGACGAGCGCCAGGCTGAACATGCCGAGGAGTTTT
This sequence comes from Gemmatimonadota bacterium, assembly GCA_016182795.1. Taxonomy (GTDB): domain Bacteria; phylum Gemmatimonadota; class Gemmatimonadetes; order Gemmatimonadales; family Gemmatimonadaceae; genus PNKL01. The sequence goes on along the minus strand of JACPFW010000001.1, from coordinate 16,028 downwards.
TGCCGGATGGAGAGTTTCATGGCACGGATCCTGACTAATGAGAGGAAACGAATGAGAGAGGCCGGTCAGTGAGAAGAACGGTTACGCCGCGCGTTCGTCGCGGCCGTCATCGCGCAAGTTGGCCGCGCGGTCGGTGTCGAGCACCAGGAGCAGGCGGTTGCGCAGCTTGTGCGCGCCGACGATGAGGTGCCGGGCGATGCCGCCCAGCGTCTCCGGCGGCCGCTCGAACGTCGAGTCGTCCACCTCCACCACATCGCCGATCTCGTCCACCAGAAACGCCACCGCCCCGCCCTCCGCACGCACCACCACGTTCGTGGGGTGCGCGTCCGCTGATCGCGGCGGGAGATCAAGGCGTCGCCGCAGGTCCAGCGCCGTCACGATCTGCCCGCGCAGGTTGATGAGCCCGCGCACCACCGGGTGCGCCAGCGGTACCGGCGTCATTTCCTGGAAACGGAGGATCTCCTGCACCCGCATCACCTCCACGCCGACGAGACTCTCGCCGAGCGCGAACGTACAGAACTGCTGCTTGGCGGACATGTCAGGCGGCCTCGCGTTCGCTGGTGTGATCATCCACCCACGGCGCCGCATGGCGCACGATGGTGGCGATATCGAGCACGTCGGTGACCTTCTGCTGCACCACGGCAGAGCCGAGGACACCGGCACGCTCCACGGTCCGCTCCAGCGCGATCGCCTCGTCCACGATGTCGACGATGGCGTCCACCTTCAGCCCCACCGCGTGCCCGGCGGCCCCGTAGACCACCACGGGCACGGTGTCGCCGGTGCCGGCGCTCTCGAGGCCGCCGATCAGCGGCGCCAGGGGGAGCAGCGGCAGGATCTGCCCGCGGTATTGCACCACTTCGTATTCGCCGGCCCACTCGAGCTGGGCGCGCTTGAACACCTCGAGCCGTGCCACGCTCGACAGTGGTACGGCCGCGCGCCGCCCCTCGCCCGTGTCGCAGATGAGCAGCGTTTGCCGCGCCGAGTCGTCGTCGCGTGCGTCGCGCTCGTCGGTCAGCGCGCGGCTGCCGCCAGCGGCAATCACATGCGCACGCTGGGCCAGCCCGGGCGTGTCGAGAATCAGCGCCACGCGTCCGTCGCCCATGATCGTCGACCCGGAGTAGGCGGAGATGCCCTGCAGGTGCTTGCTCAGCGGCTTGACCACGATCTCCGTGGTGTCGCTGATCTCGTCTACGACGAGGCCAAAGATGTGCCCGTCCGCGTGCAGCACCGCGATGTTGTACGCCTCGAGACCGTCGGCGGGCGACGCCGCCTGCAGTTCCTGTCGCAGGAAGACCAGCGGCAGCAGGTTGCCCCGCAGGCGGTACACGGGCGCGCCGTGAATGTGCTCCACCCCCAGACCGCCGTCCCGCGTCTCGTGGCGCACCAGCTCCACCAGGTTGATCTGCGGAATGGCGTAGCGCTCGCCGTCGCAGGTCACCACGAGCGCGGGGATGATGGCCAGGGTGAGCGGAATCTTGATGCGGAGCGTCGTCCCTTCGCCGACCGTGCTGTGCACGTCCACGGTGCCGCCGATGCGCTCGATGTTCGTGCGCACCACGTCCATGCCCACGCCGCGCCCCGAGATGTTCGTCACCGCGGCCGCCGTCGAGAACCCGGCGGCGAAGATGAGGTTCAGCGCCTCGCGGTCGCTCAGCCGCTGGACCTGTTCGGCGGTCAGCAGTCCGCGTTCGATCGCCTTGGCCCGCAGGCGGTCCGGATCGATGCCGCGCCCGTCGTCGGTGATCTCAATATTGACCTGCCCGCCCTCGTGAAACGCGCGCAGCTGCAGCAGCCCTTCCGCCGGCTTGCCGCGCTGCACCCGCTCCTCCGGCAGCTCCACGCCGTGATCCAGCGCGTTGCGCACGATATGCGTGAGCGGATCCTTGATCGCCTCGATAATCGTCTTGTCGAGCTCGGTCTCGCGCCCTTCCATTTCCAGGCGCAGGTGCTTGCCGCACGCCACCGAGAGATCGCGCACCAGCCGCGGCAGCTTGCTCCACACATTGCCGATCGGCTGCATGCGGGTCTTCATCACCCCTTCCTGCAGCTCCGTGGTCAGCAGGTTCAGCCGCTGCGTCGCCGCGTGGAATCCCGTCCCCTGATGGCCCGCGGCCGCGTACTGGAGAATCTGGTTGCGCGCCAGCACCAGCTCACCCACGGTGGTCATCAGCTTGTCGAGCAGGCCGACATCCACGCGAATGCTCGTCTCCGCCACGCTGCCGCGACGGCTCTCGCCCGGCGCGTCGGCACTCTCGATCGACGGCGCGGGCGCCGGCGACGGCGCGTCAACGGGAAGCGCCTCCACCAGCAGATCCACGCGAGCATCGCGAGACGCTTCGACGCGCGTGCCGCACGGCGCCGCGGCGCGCGGAAGGTCGTGCAACCGCGTGAGCTCGGCCGTCAGCCCGCTGTAGTCGCCGCCGCCCTCCGTCCCCGTCGACTCGATGCTCGCGAGCATCTGCCGCACCGCGTCCACGAGCGCCAGCAGGGTGCTCGCCAGTGCGGGCGTGAACATCACGTCGCCCTCGCGCAGCTTGGAGAGCAGGTTCTCGCCTACGTGCGTCACCGCCTCGAGCGTCGCAAAGCCGAGGAAGCCGCAGGTGCCCTTGATCGTATGGATGCAGCGGAACACGCGGTTCAACAGCTCCACGTCATCGGGCGCATGCTCCAGCGACACCAGATCACGATCGAGCTGGTCGAGCCCTTCGTAACTCTCAATCAGAAATTCTTTGACGATGTCGTCGGTTTCGGACGCGGCATCCATGGGATTGAGCCTGTGGTCGCTGGATAAAGGCGCGGAACAAGGGGATTCCCGCGCCCGGACGATTCACCAACAAGCATCGGCCGAACGACGCCGATACTTCACTCGACGGTCACCGTCTCACCGACGGCGTCCCACCTGTTCGCCTCGGCCGCTGACGCCAACGCGGGAAAGGCCAGCTCCACCACGTGGGCGCCCGATCCCGCGCGCCGTACGCGGAAGTTCCCACCGCACTCTCGGGCCACGCGCTCCGCCAGCGAGTAGCCGCTGCCATGCTGCGCGGCATAGGCCGGCCCGGCGTGCACGAACTCCAGCGGATCGGCAAGCGGCGCCGCGGGTGGCGAAGGCGGCAGGATCAGCTCAATCACCACGTCATCCGCCGACGCGAAGGCATCGCCCCGCCGCCGCACGGCCAGCGTCAGCGTCGCTCCCTCGGCCACGAGGTCCTTCGCCTGCAGTACCGCGTTCACCAACGCGTGCTCCACGTCCGCTCGGTCGGCCACCGCCACCAGCGCGACGTCGGCCACATCGGTCTCGATCCGCGCCTGTGGCGCCCCCAGTCGCGCCAGAAAGACTGAGAGCCCCGCGACAAGCGCCCCAATGTCCACCGCTTCGCGTCCCCGCGAGCGGCTGCGGCGCAGCGCGGTGAACTCGGTCGCCAGGGACGTCGCCGCCTCGGCGGCACTCAGAATCTCGGCCAGGTCGCTGCGGGTCGGATCTCCCTCTGGGAGCTCCTGGTGCGCCAGGGTCGCAAAACTGAGGATCACCGTGAGCAGGTTGCCGAACTCGTGCGCGATGTCGCCGGCCACGCGTCCAATCGCCTCCATCCGCTCCGCGGTGCGTCGCCAGTCGCGGTCTGCCCCGCGATGGGTGATGTCCTCCAGTCGGGCCACCAGCAGCACGCGCCCGTCGTGCAGCACTGGGCGCAGGCGATACTCGAAAACCACCACCGCGCCGGACGGCGAAACGGTCTCCTGCAGATGGGTCAGGTCGTCGCCATGCATAAGGGCGGCGCGCATCGCGCCGATCACCGCCGGCGGTTTCCACCACGCCGCGTCGCCTAGCGACGCGCGCACGATCTCCGCGCTCGCCTGGCCTACCAGACGCTCCACGGCGCCGCTCGCCAGCAGGCAGGCGCCGCTCGTTGCATCATACGCGAGCAGCGCCACCGGAGCGTCGCGGAGAATCGCCTCGGCCTCCAAGGCAATGGTTCCACCGGCAGAAGTCATTGCCTTCAGCATCGGCCGCGGGCCACAGAATCAGAGCGTCAAGTTGGACCCGCGCGCGCCGATACTGCGAGTATTGCGTGCGACCCACATCGGACGGCCATCACCACGGCAGACGCCGAGGCGCGGCCAGCCAAACCGGGATTCCTTCCATGACTGCCGCACCCTTGGCGCTCGCCCCCGACCAGCGATTTCTGTTCAATGGACTCCGGGTCTTGGTGGTCGACGACCAGGAGCATGTCCGCAAGTGGATTCGCCGCGTCTTGCAGCAGTTCGACGTCACGCGAGTGACCGAGGCCGAGGATGGTCGCGCGGGGCTCGCTCTTGTCACCGAGCCGGGCGCGGAATTTGACCTGATCATCTGCGACCTCAAGATGCCGAACATCGACGGCGTCGAGTTCATCCGCGCGCTGTCCGCGCTCCGCATCCAGACGTCGGTCGTGCTCCTGAGCATGCAGGGCGAGCGCGTGCTCGAAACCTCGGCGCTCCTCGCCACGGAACACGGACTGCGCGTGCTGGGCGCGATCGCCAAGCCATTGAACGAGGAGAAGCTGCTGCCGCTGCTGCAGGCCGCGGTGGAGGAGCCGCTGCAGCCGTCCCCGGCCCCGCCACGGCTCTCGCAGGACACGCTCCGGGCCGTGCTGACCGACGGCACCCTGCACATGCTCTACCAGCCCGTGATCGCAATGGCCACCGGCGACTTCGCCGGCGTCGAAGCGCTCGTCCGATGGACGCATCCCGTGCACGGCCTCGTGGGACCCGACCTCTTCGCCGGCGTGTGCGAGGAGTCCGACTCGTTGAGCGACTGGCTGCTCGCATCCACCTTGCGCGAGACGCTGGCCTTCATGGGACGATGGACGGCCACGGGCCAGCCCATCAAGGCCGCCATCAATGTGCACGCCAAGGCCTTCGACCGCATTGACCTGCCCGAGCGCCTGCTGGCCGAAGTGCAACGCGCCGGGGTGGATCCTCGGCAAGTCACCCTCGAGCTGACCGAGCGCTCGGTGGCTACCGATGCGTTGCGGATGCTCGACGTCGCCACGCGCCTGCGCCTCAAGGGCTTCTCCCTCGCCATCGACGATTTTGGCAGCGGCCATGCCGGGCTTGCGCAGTTGCGCCGGCTCCCCTTCAACGTGCTGAAGGTTGACCATCAATTCGTCAACGGCGCCGCCGAGTCGCCGAGCAAGCGCTCCGTGCTCGAGGCCAGCATCGCGCTGGCACGCAACCTCAGCATGACTTCGGTGGCGGAGGGGGTGCAGACGCGCGACGACTGGGACCTGCTGCAGGCGCTGGGCTGCGAGCAGATGCAGGGCTACTTCATCGCCCGTCCGATGCCTGAGGTAGGCCTCTCGGCCTGGGCGACGCAGTGGATGCTCCATCACGCAGGAGCCGCCACCTATTAGTGAGAGGCGCCATGCTCGGGAAGCTGAATCGGCCCTTCCAGCGAGCGTGACGCCCGCCGTCGGCGCGCAGGGCCGCCCTGGCGATGCGCGCCAACGTTCACGCCGCGGAGCAGGACCACCGTGGCCATCTCACTCTTCCGCAGACCGCTGTCGCGTAGTCGCGCTACTTCAGGACCCCCGCCAGGATGTCGAGCACCACGCCCGCCTTGCTCACCACCACGGCGTCGCCAACAATCCCGTACTCGGCGCCCTTGGGCAGCGGTGCGGCGATCTTCAGCAGGTCCGGCGGCATCACTTGCTTCGCGATCCCCGGCGGCAGCGGCTTGCCCTTCGCCAACCGCTTGGCCATTCCTGGCGGCAGCGGCTTCGCCCGCATGTTGTGACTCGCGAAGTAGCGCTGGAACGCTTCGCGGTCGCCGGAGCGGAAGACGGTCGAGACCGCCCCCTTCGCCTTGTTGGCGCCGCGCTCCTGCTCAGTCATCCGCTCAGGAGCCGCCTTCTTCGCTTCCGTCGCCTTGCGCTGGCCCTTCGCTTGCGCCGCAACGTCGGTGCTCAGTAGGGCGAGAAGCACTGCAACCACCGCTGCCACACCTAGTCTCCGTTTCATCACGTCCTCCGTGTTGATTCGACCGATGCACCGCAGCCGCGTCGCCGACACCCGCCCCAGCGACGCCCCCTAGAACTTGTAGACGAACGACACCACCGTCGATAGGTCGCGCTTGTTGATTTCTGCCGACGGCGTGGCCGTACGGTAGGTGTCGAGCGCCTCGACCTTCACCTGCGTCCGGTTGGTCACGGCCGCGGCCACGCCCACGCTTGTGGTGTACAGCCCGTCGCCCACGTCGTCGGCCACCACGTTGCCGGCAAAGCCGTGCGTCAGTGTTGCGGTGCGCGACAGCGCGCGCGAGAACTTCTCACCGAAGGCGATGGCGCTGTTGATGCGCACCGGCTTGCCCGGCGTCTTTTCCCACGACGCGCCGGCGCTCAAGTCCACGGAAAACGTTCCACTCGGCGCTTCGGCAAACCGATACCCCATCCCCGCGGTGTTCGCCCAGAAGTAGTCGATGGACTTGAACGGATTGCGCAGATACTTCGCCTGCCCAAACACGTACGCCTTCTCCTCAAACTTCAGGTCGAGGCGCGTCTGGAGCAGGCTGTTTTCGGTGCTCGGCTTGCCGTCCTTGCTCCCGCGGATCATCAAGCCTTCGGCGGCCAGCTGTGCGCCCGTCTTCGGCTTGCGCGCCACCTTAAAGGACACGTTCCAGTTCTGCGTGTCGGTGTTCCCGGTGGTCGAGGCCAGCCCCGCCCCCATCGAGCCCGACCAGATGGGCTTCGGCGGCGCCGGCGGCGGATCCTGGGCCGTGGCCGCGCTGCCGGCCAGCAGCGCGCACACGAGAACGGCGGTTGGGAGGCGCATCAGGAATGTCCTACGACAAAAGAGGGAAGAGCGGCGTGCATTGAAAGATAGATGCTCCGCCGCTTTCCCTGTACCCTGCCCCTAGTCCGTCAGGGCTTCTTGTTCGGCCCCGCCGGCATCGGCGGCAGCTTCACCTTCTTCCCCTGCAGCTGCTTCATCAGTTCGGCCACGGCGCGCTCCAACTGATTGTCGTGACCGGCCAGCTGCGACTTGGGATCGTTCTCCACGTTGATGTCGGGATCCACGCCGTACCCTTCGATCACCCACTTGCCGTCGGGGCTCGCGAGCCCGCTCCCCGGCACGCTGATCGATCCGCCGTCAATCAGCGGCACGCCGCCGCCGATCCCCACCACGCCGCCCCACGACCGGCGGCCGACGAGCAGGCCAAGCCCCGCCTGCTTGAACATGTACGGGAAGATGTCGCCGTCGCTCGACGACCGTTCATCGAGGATCGCCGCCATCGGACCCATGAACACGCCGTCGGGATACGTGTTGCCAAGCGACGACCCCACGCGCCCGTAGTTCACGCCCAGCACCTTGCGGCGCAGCCGCTCGATGAGCATGCGCGAAACGTTGCCGCCGCCGTTGGCGCGCACGTCCACCACCAGCGCTTCCTTGTCGAGCTGCGGATAGTACCACTTGATGAACTCGCGGATGCCCGGCGCACCCATATCGGGGATGTGCATGTATCCCAGCCGCCCGCCCGACAGCTTGTCCACCATCGCGCGGTTGCGCTGCGTCCAGTCGAGGTACGCCAGGTCGCTCTCGCTCGTGACGGGATTGAACGTCACCATACGCGCGCCATCCAGTGACGGCTTGCTGTTCACCGTGAGCTGCACCGGGCGGTCGGCCTTGCCGCGCAGCAGCGCGTACGGGTCTTCATCGGCCCGCAGCGCCGCGCCGTCCACCGCCAGCACATACTCGCCCTCGGCGACGTTCACGCCCACCTCGGTGAGCGGCGCGCGGTAGATGGGCTCTTCGTTCTGCCCCTGGTAGATCTTGGCGATGCGATACGCCCCGCTCGCCGGGTCGAGCGCAAACCGCGCCCCCGCCAGCGCCACCGGCACGCGAGCGGGAATCTCAAAGTCCCCACCCTCAATGTACGTGTGCTGCACCGTGAGTTCCGAGATCATCTCCTGAATCACGTAGTTCAGGTCGGAGCGGTGCGCCACGAACGGCAGCCACCCTTCGTACCGCTTGCCAATGGCCGCCCAATCAAAGCCGTGCATGTTCCCCACGTAGAAGTAGTCGCGGTAGCGCCGCCACACTTCGTGGAAGATCTGTTTCCACTCCTCGGTGGGAACGCGGTCCACCACCAGCCCCGCCGTGCTGATTGCCTTGCGCGAGTTGGCGCCGGCCGGCGTGGCGTCGTACAGCGCAAACTGCCCGCCGGTGCTGGCGATGATCTTCGCGCCGTCGGCCGACGTCACCCACCCGCCAACGTTCTCCACGAGCGTCGTGACCTTGCGGTCCTTGAACGTGAACAGCTTCAGCTGTCGCGGTCGATCCGGCGCGCGGCCGTTGAACCCCGCGCCGCTCGTCGCATACACCAGCGAGCCCTTCATCGCCCCCAACCCGCCGATGTTGTCGGCCTCCACCGGCACCCGCGCAATGCGTGCGCCGAGCCTGTCAAAGTCGACGCTGAACTCGCCGGCCGCCGGCTTGGCTCCCGCACCATCCGTCAGGACGGCCGCCTCGTCGCTCTGCGGCGGGAACGGATGCGTGACGTTCTTGCGCAGCGCCGCGGCAAAGATGCCTGTGGTGCGGTTGGCCGCGTAGTTGTACTCGAAGCGCGCGATCTGCGGCGCAAAGTCGCGGTCGCTCAGGAAGTACAGATAGTTGCCGTCCTTGTCCCACGCCGGGTTGTAGGCATTGAACACGCCGTCGGTGACCGCGTGCAGCTGCTTGTCGGTCGGGCTCCAAATGAACACCTGCCCGTTGCCGTTGTCGCCGCGAATGCTGAATGCCAGGAACCCGCCCTTGGGCGACCACTCGTAATCGCCAATCTGTCCGCGCACCGTCGAGGCGACGGTCGTCACCTTCTTGTCGTCAAACGAGTAGTAGTAGAGCTTGCCGTCCTTGTCGCGGAAGGCGATGCGCTTGCCGTCGGGCGACCACTGCAGGCCAAAGCGCTGGGCCGAGCCGCCATTGGTGAGCTGCTCGGGCGCCTTGTCGCCCATCTGATCCACCACGTACAACTCTTCCTCGCCGGTCTTGTCGGAGATGAACGCGATGCGCGCGCCATCGGGCGACCACTCGGCTTCGCGGTCGTGCGCGCCGCTCGAGCGCGTCAGGTTGCGCGTCGGTCCCTTCTCAATCGGCACCGTGAAAATGTCGCCGCGTGCCGTGACGAGCATCCGCTCGCCCTTGGGCGACACGGCGAAGCTTTCGATGTTGCGCGCCACCGACACCCGTGACGGCCGCTTCCACAGCCCGTCGTCGGGCACCGAGATGCTCAGCGCCGTGTTCTTCCCCGCCTTCGTGTCGAACACCTGCAGTTCGCCATTCAGTTCATACACGATGCGCCCAGCGTGGTCGCTGCTCGGCCACCGCACGTCCCAGACCGTGTTCTTGGTGACTGGTGTCGTCTTCGCCGAGGCGATGTCGTACGCGTACAGGTTGAATGTCCCGCTGCGATCCGAGTTGAAGTAGATCGTGTTGGCAATCCACATTGGATCGCGATCGGAGCGCACGTCGTCCACGAAGCGCTTGGCGTCGTTGGTCTTCGTGTTGAAGATGAACAGGTCGTTGGCCATCCCGCCGCCGTAGCGCTTCTCGGGGCGGAAGTCGCGGAAGATGGGCGAGTACACCACCTGCGAGCCATCGGCGTTCAGGTCGCCCGCTCCGGCCTCGGGCATCGGCAGCGGTTCCGACGGGCCGCCGTTCATCGACACGGTGAACAGGCGCGTGTTGCTCATCGTCCAGCTTTCGCGCCCGGAGCGGAAGATCACCTTCTTGCCGTCGGGGGTCCAACCGTACACCTGGTTGTCCCACCCCCAGCGCGGCGTCAGCGGCCCGCGCGCCGGATAGAACGTGAGCTGCTTGGGGACGCCGCCGGTGGACGGCACCACGTACACCTGCTCATCGCCGTCGTACTGCCCCGTGAAGGCGATGTATTTGCCATCCGGCGAGAAGTGGGCGAACACCTCGATGCCAGGGTGCGCGGTGATGCGCGTCGCGGTGCCGCCAGCGGACGGCGCCGTCCAGATGTCGCCCGCGAAGGTGAAGGCCACGCGATCACCGTGGATGGCCGGGAAGCGGAGAAGCTTGGTCTGGGCGCCGGCGGTCGAGGCGACGGCGCACAGCACAGCGGCGCCCAGCAGGGCGCGACGGATGACGGAGCGTGTGGACACGAGGAACCCTCTGCGAGTGATGCTGAGAGCCGCGGGCGCGGAGGGCGTGGGGGCCGCGGCGGGTGTGCGAGCGCGGAGAGAACGTAACGCCGAATCGGGGAAATTGCCCGCGGCGGCCGGCGCGCGGGCCCCTACCCCCTCACCCGCAGATACAGCACGTAGTCCGTCCCCGGCGGCGTCGCCCCGAGCTGACGCAGCATCGTCGTCACCTGCCCACGGTGATACGACGCGTGGTTCACGACGTGTCGAATCAAATCCGACAGCTTGGTGCGACCCGCCGCGCCGCTGAGCGTGCGATACTCCACCTCGCGCTCCACGTCGTCGGCGCTGAGTGACGCCAGATACTCGTCGCGTTCGCGCTCGATCTCCGCCAGCTGAGCGCGCACGGTGGCAATATCCGCCTCCCGTACCCACTCCGGCACCGCGCTCGGCGACTCGCCCTTCCACCGCCGCAGCCACACCCATTCGGCGCCCGCCATGTGCGCAAGCGTCGCGGCGACGGATGGGAAGCTGCTGACAATCGGCTCGCGCCGCTGCGCCTCGGTGAGGGCGTCGGCCGCGTCAAAGGTCAGGGCGTTGGCCCAGTGGTTGTACGCGAGAAGCGTTTGCAGTTCGGTGGAGAGCACGCGCGAATATCTGGGCTCCGAGTACATCCCACAAGTCCGTTGGTCCAAGTCGGTGACGATCCGCTCCCTAGTCTGGCGCAACGCGTGCCGGCGTTCGCATACTTCCCGCCATGCGATGCCCCCCATTTGTGACCGCCGCCCTCGCGGCGAGCGCACTCGTCAGCGTTCCCGCGACCGCCACGGCGCAGGCCGTGAATGTCACCATCTCGCCGTTGACCTTGTTCGGAGCCAAGGCCGACCGCGGCGCCGACAGCAGCGCGGTGGCCCTCTACGCCATGGCCTTTCTCGGTTCGCCGGGGACCATGCCGGGCGTCAACGTCGAGTCGCGGCAGGGTTACTACTTCGCGAGCATCGACCTGCTCTTCAGCGCCAGCGCCCTGCCGACGATGAGCGGCAAGGACTACGACGTGCGCAGCAACCTGCAGCGCCTGCACGCGCACGTGACGCTCACGCCGCTCGACAGCCTCAAGCGCCCGCTCGCGGCCCGCTCGGCGCTCGAACTGCTGGCCGCCCTCCCCGACACCATGCTCGTCGCGGTGCAGTCGGGTGACTCGGCGACATCGCATGTCGGGCGCGCGGCCCTCAATGCGCTCAGCCGCTCGCTGGTGCCGGGGCTCGAGGCCGGTGAGGAGGCGGGCCGCAAGGCGGGACCGGCGCTCGCGTCGTTCCTGCAGTTGTATCATCGCCCCAGCGGGCGCCTGCAGGTGGGCTACATCAGCGGACCGCGCGAGTTCGGCTGGGTGTGGTACGGTAAGGACGACATCATCATCGATGGCGTCCACCACGCCAGCGCCGCGCTCGAACTCGGCCCCGCCGCGCGGTATGTGCAAGTGCACATCACGCTCACCAGCGAGTGGCGGAGCCACGGCGGCTGGCAGCGTGATGTGGACGTTGTGCTCAGCACCGGCGGCGCTGACACGCCTCGCTAGCGCTGAATCGCGAACATAAACGGCTGCCGCACCCACTGCTTCACCCGGCGACCATCCACCTCGGCGGGCAGAAAGCGCATCCCCGGCATCGCGTTCTTCACGGCGAGCGCGAAGAGTTCATGCGTGCTCTTCAGCACCTTGAGCGTGCTCGGCTCGGCGCGCCCCGTGCTGTCGACAATGAACTCCACCAGCACCTCGCCCTCCACGCCGCCCGCCTTGAGCAGTTCCGGATACCGCGGCGGCGCCGAGCTCGGCACCTGGACTACCGGTTTCTGCACCTCGAAGTCCTGGTACGTGTGCGTCGGTTCCACCGGCTCCACCGGCGTCACGCCATTGGCGAACCCGCCCGGCGTGCCCGTGCCCGTGAAGTCATCCGGGTTGGTGACCGCTTTCGTCAGGTCGATCACCGGGATCGCATCCGGCACGTCAACCGGAGCAATGAGCGTTTGGAACCCCTTCACGACGCGCGTGATCGGCGCGTCGGTCGCCTGCGGCTTCGCCGGCTCCGGCACTCTCGGCTTCGGCACGACAAAGAAAGGCGTGCCCTGCGTGATGCGATCACGCACCTTCTCGCCCGCGTTGGCGGTGGCGACCACGGCCCCCCAGATCAGGAGCACGTGCATCCCGCCGCTGACGAAGCCGCCGCCGAACAGCGGACGACGCGGCCGCGTCGATTCAAGCAAGTTGCTGAACATGGTGAACCCCCAGGTGTGGTTGCGGTGAGCGGGTCAACGCAGTTCCTGAGGGTCACGGTACGACGCGAAGATGAACGGCGCCGCGGGTGAATCATTACGGGGAGCTTAAGGCGATGTGACAAATCCATAGCGCAGGCCATGCCACCGGTGCCGACGTCATGGCTTGCCGACCGACGCGCGAGGGCGCGGCGCCACCGCCATGCCGTCGTTCATGCGTTCGAGTCCGCCGACCACCACGAGTTCACCCGGCTTCACGCCGCTGAGCACCTCGACGGTGCCGGCCGAACGCACGCCGAGCTGCACTTGGCGACGGCTCGCCTTCCCGTCGGCGACGGCCCACACCACGTTGGTCGTCCGCAGCGGCTGCACCGCGTCTTCCGACACCACCACCGCACCGGCGCGCGTGGCAATGGCCAAGCGCGCCTCGATGAACATTCCCGACCGGAGGAGATGCCCTGGGTTCGGCGCGCGGGCCTTCACGACGATGGTCCGGCTCTCCGGCTGCACGACGGGGTCAATGAACTCGACCTGCGCGTGGAACGTGCGCCCCGTCTGCGCCGCAACCGTGAAAGCGATCTGCTGGCCGACGCGGAGCTCGTCGGCGTAACGCTCGGGCACCTCGACCACGGCACGCTGCGGATCCATGGTATGCAACGCGAGCAACCTGTTGGACGACGTCACATAGTCGCCGACGCTGACAAACCGCTGGCCCACCACGCCCGCAAAGGGCGCCCGCACCGTGGTGCGCTCGATCTGGAGCTGGAGCACTCGCAGCGCCGCGTCGGCGGCGCGCGCCGCGGCCTCCACACGCTCCACGTCGGCCGGCGCGGCGGCGTTGTCGGCGCGCAAGCGGCGCACGCGCTCGAGTTGCTGGCGCGCGAGGTCGCGGTCGGCGGTCGCCCGTTCGGCTTGCGCGCGCAGCAGCGCGGCGTCGATGCGCAGCAGCGGCGTACCGGAATCGACCGGCTGTCCCTCGCGGAACAGCAGCTCCACCACGCGCCCTGACTCGTCGGGCTTGAGTTCCACCGTGTTGAGCGCTTCCACGCGACCCGTGGCGCGCACCTCTGACGTCACGGTGCTGCGCCGCGCGGTGTCGACGTCCACCGGCATTGGCGGCATGCCGCCGGGCGCCGCGCCGCCTTCGGCAGCCGCCGGCTGGGCATTGGCTCCCTCGCTATAGAGCCCGAATTGCCGGGAGACCAGCACGCCAATCACGAGAATGACAATGCCAACCGCAACGGGAATGAGTCGCCGCCGCGTCGAGCGCGGGGCTTCGAAGAGCTGTTTCCGGTCTGTCATCGTTCCGCCCGTGCTTGATTGTTGTCCGTGAAGAGCCGTCGGCCGAGCAGCGCCTCGATCTGCGCCAGCGACGACCGCGCCGCGAAACGCGCCTGAACCAGTGTCGCCTCGGCCTCGCCCACCGCCGTTTGCGCCTCGAGCAGCTCGAGGATCGTGGTGGCCCCCTCGCGATACCGCGCGCCCTGCACGCGGTAGGTCTCGCGTGATGCCTGCACGCCCACCTGCGCCAGTTCGAGCGCCACGCGCGCGGTGCGATACGCGTTCCACACCTGCGCCATCGCCTCCGACGTCGCGCGCTCCCGCTCCTCGCGCCGCGCGCGGGCCACGTCGCGCGCCCCACGCGAGCGCGCCATGCCAAGTTCTCGGCGCCCGGCATCCCAGAGGGGCAGCGTCACCGTCACGCCGATGGCGCTGCGCTGCAGGAACGACGGAAAGAAGGTGGCATCGTACGCCTGCCACCCGGCGCTGAGCGCCACCGACGGGAGATAATGCGATCGCTCAGCGGCCACGGCCGCCGTCGCCTGCCGCTCGGCGGCCCGCACCGCGAGCAGTTCGGGACCTCGCTCCCGCAGCTCGGCCGTTGCCGCCTCGAGCGACAGCGGGAGTTCGGGAGGCGGCGTCGAGTCGAGCGGCGCGGCGTCGACTGCCGACGCCGCCCCAATCATCCGTCCGAGGCGCAAACGCGAGACCGTGAGCGCCGAATCGCGACGCGCCACCTCAAGCCGGGCCCGATTCACCTCGAGCAAAAGCTGAAGCGAGTCGGTGGCGATCGTCTCGCCCGCCGAAACGCGCACACGCGCCACGGCAAACTGCTCGCGCGCGCGGCGCAACCGGTCGGCGGCCACATGCGAGAGTTCCGTCTCGGCGAGCACCAGATAGTACGCGCCGTCCACCGTGGCGGCCGTGCGGAACGACGCCGCCACCTCGCCGGCCTCGGCCCGCGGCGCGGCGCCGTTCAGCCAGTTTGCCGCCACCGATGAGTACATAGTTGGCCGAGACCGAGGCGCTCGCGGTCGTGGCGCTCGGCGTGCCCGTGAAGGAGAAGAACGGTTCGTTGTAGTTCGTGTAGTTGGTGGTGGCACTGAGCGTCGGCGAGAGCAGGTCGGCCACCGCCGCACGGCGTTCCCAGGCCGCGGTGCCCACGTCGGCGCGTGCCGCCACCGAGGTCGGGTCGACGCGCGCGGCGCGCTCTCTCGCCTCGCGCAGGGTGACGACCGCAAGCGGTGTTGCGGGTGCGGCGGTTTGTGCGTGCGCGGCGACCGGCGCGAGAGCCGCGGCGACCACCGGCGCCCACAGCGCGATGACGCTCGCCAGGCGTGTGTGCGTGTTCATTCGACCTCCCGGTACACGGCAGGCGCCCCTGCGCTGGCCATCGCTGGCTCGCCCACAGGGGCGGCAACGGCACCCGCGCGGCGCCCGAGCAAACGCTCGAAGACGACAAAGGCGGCTGGCACGAGATAGAGCGTGATGAGCGTTGAGAGGACCATGCCGCCGATGATGGCATAGCCCAGCGGACGGCGGCTCGCCGCGCCGGCGCCAATGCCCAGCGCAATGGGAAGCGCGCCGAACGTGGTGGCGACCGAGGTCATGAGGATCGGACGCAACCGGATGCGTCCCGCCTCGATCATCGCGGCAATCGGGTCGCGCCCCGCCCGTCGCGCGTCATTGGCGTAGGTCACGAGAAGAATGGAGTTCTTGGTGACCAGGCCGATGAGGAGAATCATGCCAACCTGGCTGTACACGTTCAGCGTCGACCCGGCGATATACAGCGCCGCCAGCGCGCCGGTCACCGCCAGCGGAACAGAAAGCAGCACGGTGAACGGGTGCAGCAGCGACTCGTATTGCGCCGCCAGCACCATGAAGACGAAGATGAGCGCCAGCCCGAACGCGAAGTACAGCGCACTCCCGCTCTCATGGAGCTCGCGCGACTCGCCGGCGAGGTCCACGGTGGCGCCACCGGGCAGCACTTCGCGCGCGGCGGCGTTGAGCGAATCCAGTGCCTGACCCAGCGTAAAGCCGGGAGCCATGCTCGCCGACAGAGTGAACGAACGCACCCGATTGTAGTGATTGAGCTGGCGCGGACCCACGCGTTCCTCAACGTGCGTCACAGCATCGAGGGGGACGAGGTTTCCGTTGCGCCCGCGTACATCGAGCCCGCTGATGTCCGAAGGTGTCGCCCGCTCCGCGGGGTCGAGACGCAGGATCACATCGTACAGCTTATTGTCGGACGTGAACCGGCTGACATCGCGCCCGCCCAACAGCGTGTTGAGGGTCATCGCCACGTCGCGCGCCGGCACGCCGAGGTCTTCGGCGCGGTCA
>JACPFW010000033.1 GCA_016182795.1 Gemmatimonadota bacterium | reverse complement strand
TGACGCCCATGCCAATGAGGCCGCGCAGGAACCCGGCGTTGAAGCCATCGCGCGCCTTTTCGGCGACGCGCGACTCGCGGTCCACCCAGCTGGCGCGGCGGCGCGCCACATACGTGGCGTCGAGATGCGCCTTCGTGAACGATTTCCCCGCTTTAGCGAGCTCAATCACGGCCTCGGCGAGCTGCACGCCCGTGGCCCACGCTTCATCGACGCCCGATCCGGTGAGCACGTTCGTGCTTCCCGAGCCTTCGCCGATGCGCGCATAGCCGTCACCGACCAGATGCGGCTCGCCGCGGCGTCCACTCTCCTGCAGCGTCTTGGCCCCCCACGAGCGCAGTGTGCTCCCCTTGAGATGCTTCCATAGCGTCGGGTGCATCATCCAATGCTGGAGGTACCGGTACGCGGTGCGCGCGGGATTGTCAAACCAGGACGGTATGAAGATGCCGGCCGAGGCCATACGGTCGGGGTGCACATAGAGGAAACCGAAAATCTCGGGTTCCGGATACCCAAACGTGTGCAGCACGGTTCCCGGTTCGAGCGCGCAGTCGGGTGCGAGCTCCACCACCGCCTTCATGCCAATGGCCCATTCGCGCTGATGGCGGCCGGCGGGAAAACCGAAGCGCTGATTGAGTTGCTGTCCAACAGGACCCACCGGTCCGTCGCCAACGACGGTCAGCGCGGCGTGAACGTCCATGCCCGGCATGTACGCGGCCGTGACCGTGCCGTCGCGTTCGACGCCCTGATCCGCGAGTCGCACGCCAATGACGGCATCGCCGTCATAGAGCGGGGCACTGACCGGCATCCCGGGCCAGATCTGCACGAGGCCCGAGCCCATCAACTGCGAACCGACCCACTGATTGAACTGGCCCAGCGAAAGCACCAGGCCGTCGTGCTTCCGGAGGAACGGCGGAATCCACGGAAGCGCGATGCCGTGGTCCGTCCACGGAAGCGCCCCCTTGAGCGCGCCGACCATGGCGTCGAGCGCCTGCACGCCGCTCGAGCGGCGGCTCGCGCCGATGGGATCCTGCAAGTACAGCACTTCTTCGTGCGCGACGGGCGCCGCCATCGGGATTTCGGCCAGCTGTTCTGGCGTGAACGACGCGCGTATGCTGCGCGCTTTCGTGACGACCCCCGAGACGCCAAACGAGATGTCGTCGGCGCGCTCATAGCAGAGCACCTGCAGCGGCATGCCGGGCATCACGCGGCTCTCGAGAAGCGTGTTGCCCTGCGCATCGACCATCGCGCGCGACAGCGTGGTGAGGAATCCACCCGTCGCCGGGCCGAATCCGACGCAGACGATGTCGGTCTCCATCGTGCTCCGCGTGTCGGTCATCGCTGGGCTCCGCGCATCAAACCGGGTAATCGAGCACTTCGGGGATCATCACGTGCGTCAGCGAGTCGGCGGCGCGGTCCTTGGCCAGCTTCGACCCGGCCAACGACGCGTCCACCTTGGTGCGCAGGGCGATGAACGGCGCGACATCCTTGAACGCCTCGGCGGCGCTCTCCTGCCCGCCAAGCGCCGCGTCGCTCTCCTTGCGATACCCAAAGACCAGTTCGGCGCAGATCTTCTGCACTTCACCGGCCGCCGTCGCACAATGCACGTGGGTGAGGTCGGTGTAGAAGCTGATCAGGCCGTCGATGCCGTCGGCGAGCCCGCCGTGCTCCGGTCCCTTGGCCCTGAGCTCCAGCACGTCGAGCACGAGGTGGTATGTGGCGACGAGCCAGGCCAGCGCGTCGGCGAGCGGATACGTGACGCCGTGCCGCTGATTGGAGTACAGCTCCCGGCCATAGGCGTCCTTGGCCGTGGCGAGATACTCACGCGACCAGAACCACAGCTCCATCGCCGCGGCGAGCGTGCCGGCCCCCATTGCCGGATGCGCGGCGGCCACGTCCTTGAGATGCGCAATCCACAGCTGGAACTGCTGCAAAAAGATGGAGCGCGACATCGTGACCGACAGCTGACGGCGCTGCACCACCTCGGGACCCTCGTACGTAGCCTCGAGCTGACCGTCGATCCACTTGGTGCCCAAGAAACCGGGGCAGTCTTCGGTGATGCCGTAGCCGCCCATCATGCTCACGGCTTCGCGCATCATGTTGACGCCGTGGCCGGTGTTCCAAAGTTTGGCCGACGGAATCAGCACGCTCGACAACGACTCGGTGACGATGAACTTGACCACCGGATCGGCATCGAGCGCGGCGAGCCGAGTCGCGTCATCAGCCGTCGGCGACTTCTGGTACGCGAGCGTCACGTACTCGGCAGCGTCCTGCTCGCGGGCGCGCAGCGCCTTGAGCTTGGCGCGTCCGCCGCCGACTCCCTGCGCGGAGAGTACGTCGGCCATCGCTTTCTCGATGTCGTCGTAGGTATCGAGCAGTCGCGAGGTCTCGAACCCGAGCGAAGCACCCGCCTCACCGGCGGCCCAGACGTCGAGCAGGCGGTGGAGCGCGTCTTCCTTCTGCTGGAGCCCCATGTCGAACCGGGGCGTGCCCTCGGTGATGCCCGCCGCACCGCGGAAACGCCGGCGGTGATAGCGAATGACCGGCTCAACCGCCGAAAGCAGCTTGGCCGCGGTCATGATGGCGGGGGTGGCGCGCGTGCGCGTGAACACCGCTTCAATGACGTCGGCGTGGCTGTAGTTGGGGATGATGACGCCGTCCTTCACCGTGTAGCCGCCGATAATGCGGCCGGCCGGCACCTGCAGGCTAAAGACCGGATCGCGCGTGGACGACAGTTGGTGCGCGAGCTTCTTGGTGGGGATGCCGCGGTCCCAGGTGCCCGGATCGGTCTCCTCGAGGATGATCATGCAGCTTCCCTTGATCCTCGGATCGCCCGAATCGACCGCCGCCGTGACGAAGTTGGCGCAGCCCATGTTGGTGATGAAGCGTCCGCGCTTGTCGACGTGCAGCACCGGCTCCTCGCCGTCCTTCCACTCGGCTACGCGCACGCGACCGCTCAGCACGCCCGTGTCGACGCCGACATAGGGAATCGATTCCGTGAGCGCAAACGCCCCGCGCCAGATCGTGCGATCCTCGCCGGGATGCGGCGGAACCGATGCGGCCATGTACTTCTGCTTCTGCTCGGCGGTGCCGCGCTCGTGGATGGGCGCGAGCGCGAGCGTGTTGGCCATGCTCGACGTGCCGGCTCCGGCATCGACCCACGCAAGCTCAAAGGCGAGCAGGCCGAGCACGAAGTTCTTGGGGCCTTCGAGGTAGCCGCCGTAGGCCGGATCCACCGCGGCCGCTGTAATGCCCGCGGCGTCGAACTCGTGCAGCAGGGCGGCCTTGTCGTCGGTCCACTCGTGGGAGTTTCTGGCGCCCTTGGCGACCGCGCGCGCCACGGGACCGCGCGCCACCGCCCGGGCCGCCTGCACGACCATCTGATAGTCGAAGCGGTCGGCGAACCGCCACATGATCTGCCGCACGTCGTCACCCGGCAGGGTCTGCAGCAGGGCCGAGTGGTCCAATGGCGCGTTGTCGTTGCTCATGATGCCGTTCCCCGTGGAGATGTCCCGAATCCGAAGTCGCCACGCGCGCCGTACGAGGGGCAGTGATGCGCCTCGCGGTGCGGCGAGCGGTTCGGTTGGGGGGCGGCAATGCATCGCGTGCGATGCGGCAAGAAAGATGCCCTCGGTACCCGCGTCGAGCCAGCGTTTTTGTGACACCGCTGCCGCTTCCTTGCCACGGGGCCCCGGCGCACCTTCCATACGGATGCCAACCCCACCCACGCCCGTCGATCCGCCCATCTGGCCGCCGCCTCCACAGGGGCCGTCGGCGGCGGTGAGCTTTGCGCGGGGACTCTGGCGGGTGGCGGCCGCTGACGTCTCGTCCGGCAACCAGCCCACCCTGCTGCGCGACGGCGCGGCCGCGTTTGACGCGATGCTGGCCGTGATGCAAAACGCGCGGTACACCCTCGACTTTGAGTGCTACATCTTCCGCGGCACCGACGACGTCGGCCAGCGGTTCGTGCAGGGGCTGCTCGCGGCGGCCCAGCGCGGCGTGCGGGTGCGCCTGCTCGTCGACTGGATCGGGGGGCGCGACACGCCGAACGGCGTCTGGCGGATGCTGCGCGCCGGCGGCGTGGATGTGCGCATCTTCAGTCCGCCCGGGTTCCGCGCCTGGTTGGGGCTGCTGCCGCGCGACCATCGCAAAGTCCTGGTGGCCGACGGCAAGGTGGGGATCACCGGTGGCATCGGGATTGGCGAAGAGTGGCGATTGGGGGCGGTGGGCCCCAAGCGCCGCCCGTGGCGCGACACGGCGGTGCAAATTCTCGGTCCGGCCGCCGAAGCGATGGAACGGGCCTTCGACACCATGTGGCTGCGCGCCGTCGGGCTGGGCCCGACCCGCCGTCAGCAGCGGCGCATGGTGCGGGCCGCGCGCAATTCGTGGATCGACTTCGCCGACGCGCCGGCGGCGCTGGTGGGGATTGTCGAGGGTGAGCCCGGCCGCTTCCGCATATCGCGTTCACTCGAGGTGCAGGCCGCCGCCGCGCGGGAACGGCTGTGGATCGCCACCGCGTATTTCATTCCGGCGTTTGGGGTCGTCGAGTCGCTCAAGGGAGCGGCGCGCGACGGTGTGGATGTGCGCGTCCTCGTTCCGGGCCGCAACGACCACGCGTGGGTCAACAGCTACGCGGCATCGTACTTCCCCTCGCTGCTGCAGAACGGCGTGCGGATCTGGGAGTGGCAGGGCGAAATGATGCATGCCAAGTCCACCGTGATGGATGGCGTGATTACGCGCATCGGATCCACCGATTTCAATCCGCTTGGCGCCGCCATCAACTACGAACTCGACGCCATCATCGGTGACCGGGTGTTTGGCGCGGAGGCGGAGGCGATGTTCCTCGCCGATCTCGACAACTCGCGTGAAGTGACGCAGCAGCCCTCGCGGCTGACGCGGGCGCTTACGGGTGCGCGGCGCGTCGTACGCGGTCGTTGACGCCCACCCACTCCAGGCTGTCGGGCGGCCGTTCAATGCACACCACGTCGCAGGCCGCGTCATCCACGGCGTGCAGCGCGGCGTAAAGCCGGCGGGCATAGCCCAGCGCATCGGCGGGCAGACGGTGCACGGCGACCGCGCCGGGAGCGCTGGCAACGATGACGATCGCGCCGACGCGATGCCCGGCCGCTGATTCCTTGGCGACAGCCGCCGGCACGCTGCCCGGTTCGACGAGCACCACCCGTGCGTGCGGGGCATAGTGCCGCTCAATCATTCCGGGCGACTGGCGCGCTTCAGTGGCTTCGGCGGCTGGCGCGGGATCACGCAGCGTCGTGCCCAGCGCGCGTTCCAGCGTCGCGCGCGACAGGGTTCCCGGGCGCAGCAGCACCGGCGCATCGCCCGATACATCCACGACCGTGCTTTCGATGCCAACCTGCGTGGGACCACCATCGAGAATCATGTCGACGCGGTTGCCCAACCCGTGAGCCACATGATCGGCGGTGGTGGGACTGATTTCGGTGAACCGATTGGCGCTCGGCGCCGCGATCGGGCAGCCCGCGCCCTCAATGAGTGCGAGCGCCACCGGATGCGCCGGCATGCGTACGGCGACCGTATCGCGTCCCGCGGTGAGGGCGAGCGGGACGTGCGACGCCCGCGGGAGCACCAGTGAGAGCGGGCCCGGCCAAAAGGCCGTCGCGAGCGCCACCGCCCACGGCGGCCACCGCGTGACGAGCGATTGCGCCTGTTCCACCGTGGCGACGTGCGCGATGATCGGATTGTACGACGGGCGCCCCTTTGCGGCGAAGATGCCGAGTACGGCACGCTCGCTGAGCGCATTGGCTCCGAGTCCGTAGACGGTCTCGGTGGGAAATGCGACGAGTCCGCCGCGCTGAATGACCGCGGCCGCGGCGGCGATCACCGCGGCGTCCGGCCGCACGGCGTCAACCGCATGCCGGATCATGAGTCGCTCGCCACGCGCGCGCACTCGGCCAACACCGCGGCGCCGACAAACAGCGCCTCCTCGGCCGCCTGGAAGCGCGGTGAATGCGCGGCAATGCGCGCGCCGCCGGGTTCGCGCGCGCCCACGCGCAGGAAACAGCCCGGCATCTGTTCCAGATAGAACGCAAAATCCTCGCCGCCCATGTTGGTGACGCCGAATGGCACGATTGCCTGCTCACCCAGCACGCGTGCGGCGGCGCTGGCGGCCCACGCCGCGCCGTCTGCTGAGTTGATAACAGGCGGGGTGCGCTCGCCCCACTCGACGATCGCCTCCAGCCGGTAGGCGGCGGCGACGCTGAGGGTGAGACGCTCGACATCACCAACCATGAGATCACGTGCCGCAGAGGTCGTGGCCCGCACCGTGCCACCAAGCACGGCGGACTCGGGGATGATGTTGGCGGCCGTGCCGGCCTGCACCATGCCGACGGTCACGACGCCGGGTTGTGCCGGGTCGAGCCGACGGGAGACGATGGTCTGCAACGCCGAGACCACCGCGGCGAGCCCAACCACCGGATCGGCCGACTCGTGCGGCCGGGCGCCGTGCGCGCCGGTGCCGGTGAGCGTGATGGCGAAGGTGTCCGTAGACGCGGCGAGCGGCCCGGCCTGCGCCACGACCTGCCCAACGTCGAACCGGCGATCGACGTGCCCGCCGAAAATGGCGCTCACGCCTTCAAGCGCGCCGCTTTCCAGCACGCGCGCGGCGCCCTGCCCGACTTCTTCCGCGGGCTGAAAGACGATTCGCACCTCGCCACGGGCCGGCGTGCGGTGCAGCAGTGCCGCGGCTCCCACCGCCCACGCCGCATGCACGTCGTGGCCGCAGGCGTGCATCACACCTGCGGTGCGCGAGGCGTAGGGCAGGTTGGTCGCTTCCTGAATTGGCAGCGCGTCGATGTCACCGCGCAGGGCGATGACCGGCGCCTCTGGCGATGTGCCGGGGATGCGCGCCACCAGACCCGTGCCGGCGATGCGCTGGATGTCGTCAATACCAAACGCGCGCAGCGCTTCTTCAAGTCGCGCCTGCGTGCGCACCTCCTGCCACGACAACTCCGGGTTGGCGTGCAGATCGCGGCGCAGCGCAATGAGCGCGGTCGTCTCGTGGTCCGTGAACAGTGCGCGCACCGCCGCCGGCACTACGGCGCTCACGCTGGACTCCGGAGGACGGCGCGGCGCACGGTCAGCGCGCTGATGCGATCAACGTCGATTTCGACACCGATTCCCGTGCGGTCGAGCGGCACCGTCATCATCCCCTCGTCGTCCATGGTCCACTGCGGAAAGACGATGTCCTGCTCCCAATAGCGACGGCTCGGCGAGAGATCGCCGGGGAGGGTGAAGTTGGGGAGTGACGCCAGCGCCACGTTGTAGGCGCGGCCGATGCCGCTCTCCAGCATCCCGCCGCACCAGACCGGAATGCCGAGTCGCTTGCAGTAGTTGTGGATCGCAACGGAGACGTTGAACCCGCCCACGCGTCCCGGCTTGATGTTGATGATGCGCCCCGCGCCCAGCGTCACCATGTCCTGCGCCCGTTCGAGCGAGGTGATGGATTCGTCGAGACAGATGGCGGTGCGCAGGCGCCGCTGCAGCTCGGCGTGCCGCACGAGATCGTCATGGGCGAGCGGCTGCTCGATCATCATCAGGTTGAGTTCATCCAGCTCGGCCAGCAGTCCGGCGTCGGCGAGCGTGTATGCGTTGTTGGCGTCGGCCATCAACTCGGCGCTGGGCAGCGCCAGGCGCGCCGCGCGAAGGTACTCCACGTCGCGTCCGGGCTCGATCTTGATCTTGACCTTGTGGTACCCCTCGGCGCTCGCGGCCACGGCCTTGTCGGCGAGCGCCTGCGGCGACGCCTGAATGCCGAGCGAGATGCCGAC
Organism: Gemmatimonadota bacterium; assembly: GCA_016182795.1. Classification (GTDB taxonomy): domain Bacteria; phylum Gemmatimonadota; class Gemmatimonadetes; order Gemmatimonadales; family Gemmatimonadaceae; genus PNKL01. Next base: position 57,885 of record JACPFW010000033.1, on the reverse strand, counting down.
GGCGATGCGCTCGCGCGTGCCGCCAATCAGCTGCGCCAACGGAACGCCCGCCTGCGCGGCGGCCACTCCCCACATCCCCATCTCCACCGCTGCCTTGGCCATCTCGTGGCCGCGGAAATCGCGCTCGAGCGCGGCATGCACGTCGGCGGGCTTGTCGAACCGCACGCCCAGCACGCGCGGCGCGACGTACGCCTCGATGGCGAGCCACGCCGTGTCGACGGTCTCGGACGAGTAATTGGGCCATTCGCCGGCGACGCATTCACTCCACGCCACGGCGCCGCTGGCGTCGCGCAATTCGAGCAGGACAATACGGCGCTCGGAGACGGTCCCCGAAGAGATGCGGAACGGCTCCCGCAGCGGCAGGTGGATTTCGCGCAGGGTGATCTGGTCGAGGCGGATCATCACAGGGGCCTGGTCATCAGGTAGGTACCGTCGCCGTCCACCGTGGGGTGGAACGAGCTGATTTGGTAGCCAAGTGCGAAATAATGCGTGAAGGCCGCGTGCGTGTGCTGGCGGAACGCGGCGGCGGCGTCCGGCGCGTCGGTAAGGAGCGCGGGGAAGTCGCGCGGAATCGCGACCTGCACGGTGGGGGCGTCGGGCCACGCCGGTGGCGGCGGGGCGGTGGGGCCGCCGGCGGCGAGCGGGCTCTCGGCGAGCAGCGGGGCGTCGGCCGCCCGCGCCGCGAGGCGGCGCGTGATCTTCAGGTTGTCGAGGTCCCAGGCGGCGACGAACCGGTCGGTGGGGAGCGCGCCGAACTGCGTGCTGTCGGTGACGCCGTACATATTCTCGACGAACTCGTCCACCCGCGCGCCGAGCTTGTTGAGGTTCAGGTGCGAGTTGCGCGAGACCAGCGGATCCCACGTCCAGTACATCACCTGCACCCCCAACTCCTCGCAGCGCGCGCGCTGCCAGGCCTTGAGGTGCCCGCCAAGTCCCGTGCCGCGAAGCTCCGGCACCACGGCGAGCATGTCGGACCAATGCGCCAGCGCGCCGTGCCGGATGCCCGTGAGGCCGAAGACAAATCCCACCAGACGCCCCGACTTTTCAAAGGCCCCCGCCGTGATGCCGCCAACTTTGGGCCCGACCTGCAGGATGGCGGGCGGGACCAGCTCGGCGAACCCGGCACCCCATGTAGCCTCTTGCAGGGCCACACACTGCTGACGGTCTTCGTGACTGACGAGGTCACGAATGACGATTCCGGCAGGGAGCGGGAGGGCGGTCGTGTCCATATCCTTAATCTGATGCGACTCCCTCGGCATTACCAACGCGTTCTGCTTGCCGCGATGCTGGCGACGCCCGTCTTTGCGCCGGCGCAAGGCGCGGCGCCGGCGTCCCACGCGCCGTCGCCCGTCACATGGTCGGATGTGCGGCAGCTTGGAGGGTTCGCGCTTACGTCGGCACTCACGTCACTCATTGACCGCGACGGCCAACGCCTGATGCAGCGGCGATGGGTGCAAGGCTCGCCCTCGCTCACGCGCGCGGCCGATGTGTTCAATGCATACGGGAGCCCGGGTGTCTTTGCCGGATCCGCGGTGCTCTACGCCGCCGGCTGGGCCACGGGGCGACCCGATGTCGCGCGGCTGGGGATGCGCGCCGGTGAAGCCATTGTGCTCAGCGGCATCGTGACCGGCGGCATCAAGGGCATCGCCGGCCGCGCCCGGCCGTATGCGAGTCCCGGACGGCCCGGCGATTTCCGGTTGCTGTCTGGCGTGCACGACGGCGCGCGCCAGTCGTTTCCCTCAGGGCACACGACCGCCGCGTTTGCGTTTGCCGGCGCGCTCGATCGTGAGCTGCGCCTGTCACGCCCCGGCACGGCGCGCTGGGCCGGACCGGCGCTCTATGCGGCGGCCACGCTCACCGGGCTGGCGCGCATGCACAGCGACAATCACTGGGCGAGCGACGTGGTGATGGGCGCCGGCATTGGCCTCATCAGCGCCCGCGTAGTCGCGCGCTTCCACGCCGACCGTCCGGCGCATTGGCTCGACCGGCGACTCCTGCCGCGCGCACGGTGACGAGGGCGCGATGAGCACCAACGGCATCTTCATCACCACCGAACTGACGGGACCCGTGGGGGCGCAGGTCCGGGATTTGCAGCGCCGCTTCGATCCGAAGCTCGCCAATGAACTGCCGCCGCACATCACGCTCCTCGGCTCGTCGGGCGCGGGGCCCATTGCGCCCGACACGCCGCTGGCCACGCTGCGCGCGGCGCTGGAGCCGATTGGGCGCGACGCGCCACCGCTGCACGTGCGGTTTGAGCCGCCGTACCGGTTCGTTGGCCGCGAGATCGTGGTGCTCCCCGTCGATCCGCACGGGCCCACGCGCGCGCTGCACGAGCGGCTGAAGGCGGCGGGGCTGCCGTTTGAGTCGGCACGCTATCCGTTCACGCCGCACTGCACGCTGAGTTTCTACCCGACGCTCACCGCCGAGTCGCTGCGTGTCCTGCTGGCTGTGCGCGTGGATGAACCGTTTGTCATTGACCGGCTCCGCGTGTATCACACCCGCGCGCCGCAGGCACCCAAGCACCTGTTCGACATTCCGCTCGCGGGATAGCGCCGCGGTCGCGCGCTACGGACGCCCCGGCGCCGGCGACTCGCCCACCGGCAGGTCACTGCGCAGGCGCTGCACAAACGGCCCCACGTGTCCCCAGAAGTGCGCGCTGTCGTCAAGGAACGCGTCCATATGCCCGCCCTTCAGCTCCACCCATTCCTTGGGGGCGCTGGCCGCGGCGTATAGGCGCTGCCCGTGCGCGTAGGGCACGATGGTATCGTCGCTGGCGTGCATGATGAGCTTGGGCATCGCCACCCGTCCAATCTTCTCGATATTCGCAAAGCGCTGCGACGCGACCCAGCGCGCGGGGAGGTACGGATAGCGGTCGGCGGCGATGTCTGGAATTGACGTAAACGCTCCCTCGAGAATCAGCCCCGACGCCTGCACCCGCAGGGCGAGCTCGGTGGCGATGCCGGCGCCCAGCGAGTGGCCATAGATCACAATGCGCTCGGCGGGAACGCCGCGTGCCGTACGCAGCCAGTCGTACGCGGCGCGCGCGTCGGCGTACACGCCGGCTTCATCTGGCGCCTGCGATTCGCTGGCGCCATACCCGCGGTAGTCGACGGCGAGCACGTTCACGCCAAAGGCGTGCCAACGCGCGTAGAACGCCGGCAACTGCGACGACGTCACGTTGCCGGCGTTGCCGTGCAGGTACAGCAGCCACGGTCCCGTTGTGTCGGCGGCGGGGACCACCAAGCCACTGAGCTTCACTCCGTCTCCGCTCGAAAACAGCACCGGCATGGCCGCCAGCCCGAGCGAATCGGGGAGCGGCCGCACCGCGCGTCCGCCGAATGCGTTGGGCTGAAAAACCATCTGCTTCTCGTTCGCCTTCAGGTACACGATCGGGGTGAGATAGCCCGCCCACGCGAGCACCCCGACAGTCAGCAACCCACGGCGAACGGTCGTGTTCATTACATCGCCTTCTTGATGGCGGCGTCGAGATTCACCTCGGAGCCGAGCCCGGTGTAGACCACCACACCGGCCTTGTTGACGACGACCACAAAGCCGGTCGCCGGCACCTCATAGGCGTCCACCGCCTTGCCGCGGCGGTCAAAGAACTGCTTGACGGTCGGGACATGCTTCGCGGCGTACGCCTGCACCGCGCGCGGCGTCTGGTTCACGCTGACGGCGACGCCCACAAAGGACACCTTGCCGGCGTACTTCTTCTCGGCGGCCTGCATGGCCGGCTCCATCGCCTTGCAGGTGGGGCACCATGTTGCCCAGAACTGGATGACCACCGGTCCCTTGCCGAACATCGTCGACAACTCGGCGGGCTGTCCGTCGAGCGTTTCGACGGCCGCGCTCGGCGCCTTGGTGCCCACCGCGATGCCGCTCTCCTGTGCCCCGGCGTTGGTGCCGCTTGCCGCAAACAGCACGGCGGCCGTCACATACGCCGCGAGGCGCACCCTGTAGTTTAGAACCATCCCTGACCTGCCTTGATGAGGTAGTACTCGGCGGCTCCGACCATCGCGAGCGCGAAGAATCGCTTGACCCACAGCATCCAGGCGCCGGCTCTCGGCAGACGGCTGACCGCGCCGCTGGAGAGACCGACCACCACGAGCAGGGTGCACATGCCGAGCGAGAAGACGAATAGGTAGGTAAACCCCAAGGCCGCCGACTTCGTTCGTGATACCCAGGTGAGCACCGCGGCCATCACCGGGGCAGAGCAGGGAGCGGCCACGAGGCCGGACGCGGCACCCATCAGGAAGGCGCCCCCCACGCGCCCCCCCTCACCGATCGACGCGCCGCGGGCGGTCAGCGAGGCCGGTAGCTGCACCGGAATCACGTCGAGCATCGCCAAGGCGGCGATGAGGAGCAGGTTGGCCATGCCGAAGAGCAGCCATGGGTTGGCGCTGACCGAACCGAATAGCGTTCCCGACAGCCCCGCCAGCAGGCCCAGCAGCGAGTACACGAGGGCGAGGCCAATGACGTACGCAAACGTCAGCGCCACGGTACGCCAGCGGGGGACGGCCGCGCCGGTCCCCGTGCCGCCTACGATCGCGGCGGTGATGGGGATCATGGGGTAGATGCACGGCGTCAGGCTCGTCAATACGCCCGCGGCAAAGAGCACCGGGAGGGCGGTGACAGGGCTCTGAGACAAGCGGTCGGCTAGGCCGGAAAAGTCCATTCGGGGTGCAGAAGAGGGAGGGGGCGGGGTGCTGCTCTCTTACGGTAGCCCCCTCGGGGGACGTTTGGCGAGCGCAAGTGGGTTATTTTTCATGATTCCCTCGCATCCCCGAGCAATCGACCGTGGCTCCACAGTTCATCTACGTAATGAAGGGACTGCGCAAAGTGGTTCCCCCACAGCGCATCATCCTCGACGACATCTGGCTCTCGTTCTATCCCGGAGCCAAGATCGGCGTCATCGGGCCCAACGGGTCGGGCAAGTCATCACTGCTCAAGATCATGGCCGGGCTCGACACCGAGTTCCAGGGTGAGGCGTGGGCGCACAAGGGCACGCGCATCGGATTTCTGCCACAGGAGCCGCAGCTCGACCCGGCGCTCGATGTGCGCGGGAATGTTGAGATTGCACTCAAGGAGCAGCGCGCCAAGCTCGACCGGTTCAACGCAATCGCCATGGAATTCGCTGAGCCCATGGACGACGACAAGATGACCGCGTTGCTCGACGAGCAGGGGAAACTGCAGGAGTACATCGACCACCACGATCTGTGGAATCTCGACAACAAGATCGAAGTGGCGATGGACGCCCTGCGCCTGCCCCCCGGCGATGCCGACGTGAGCATTCTGTCGGGCGGCGAGAGGCGTCGCGTGGCGCTGTGCCGCATTCTGCTCGAGGAGCCCGACCTGCTGCTGCTGGACGAACCCACCAACCACCTCGACGCCGAGTCGGTGGCGTGGCTCGAGCACCACCTGGAGCGGTTCCCGGGCACGGTGGTGGCCATCACGCACGACCGCTACTTCCTCGACAACGTCGCCAAGTGGATCCTCGAACTCGACCGCGGCAAGGGCGTGCCGTACGAGGGGAACTACAGCGGCTGGCTCGACCAGAAGCGGCAGCGGTTGGCGATCGAGGAAAAGCAGGCGAGCGCGCGGCAGAAGACGCTCGATCGCGAACTCGAGTGGGTGCGGATGTCACCCAAGGCGCGGCAGGCCAAGAACAAGGCGCGTCTGCAGAGCTACGAGGACTTGGCGAGCGAGGCGCAGCAGGACAAGATCGTGCAGAACGAGATTGTCATCCCCGTGGCGCCGCGCCTCGGCAACGACGTCGTGATCGCCAAGGGGCTCAAGAAGGGCTTCGGCGACCGGCTGCTGTTCGAAGGACTCTCCTTCGACCTGCCGCGCGCGGGGATCGTGGGGATCATCGGCCCCAACGGCGCCGGCAAGACGACGCTGTTCAAGATGATCAACGGACTGGAGCAGGCCGACGCCGGATCGCTGAAGCTGGGCGAGACGGTGCAGATCTCGTATCAAGACCAGAACCGCACGCTTGAGGGCAAGCGCACGGTGTGGGAGGAGATGTCGGGCGGGCGCGAGATGCTGCCGGTCGGCAAAAAGGAAATCAACTCGCGCGGCTACTGCTCGGCGTTCGGCTTCAAGGGGGCCGACCAGCAGAAGCTGGTGGCCAACCTGTCGGGCGGCGAACGCAACCGCCTGCACCTCGCCAAGACGCTGATGCAGGGCGGCAACCTGCTGCTGCTCGACGAGCCGACCAACGATCTCGACGTCGACACGCTGCGCGCGCTGGAAGAGGCGGTGCTCGACTTCAGCGGCTGCGCGGTGATCATCTCGCACGACCGCTGGTTCCTCGACCGGGTGGCGACGCACATCCTCGCGTTCGAGAGCGAGTCGGAAGTGGTCTGGTTCGAGGGCAATTTTGCGGCCTACATCGAAGATCTGAAGCGCCGCAAGGGCCCGGACGCCGACCAGCCGCACCGGATCAAGTACAAGAAGCTGGTGCGCTGACGGGGGACACGCCGGATGCCGTCGCGCTCGGTTCCTGCGATATTAGCTGCCGCGTTTCGACCGTCCCGCTCATTCCTTCGTAAGAGGCCAGGCTCCGCTTTGCGCCGTTCGCTGTCGAGCATTGCCGTCATCATCGCCGGAGTCGTCGCTGCCCTCCCCACGGAGGCGACGGCGCAGGCGGGCCTCGTGGCCCGGGACTCGGCCACGCTGGAGCAGCGGACGGATTCGCTGCGCGCGGTGCTGCAGGGCCGTGGAGGCGCCGTACCCGATTCGGCGCAGCTCGCCAACGCGCTGCACCGCCTTGGGCTGCTGCATTGGAGCCGCAACCGCTACGATAGCGCGCTGGTGCACATGGAACACGCGCGCGACATCCGACGTGCGACGGGCGACCGTCGCGGGTTGGGCCAGGTGCTCAACAGCATTGGGGCCACCTACTACCAGCTTGGCATCTTTGAGCAGGCGCTCGACGCGTATCTCGAGGCCATGACCCTGCGGCGCGAAGAGCATGATACGGCGGGGATGGCGCGGACGCTGACGAACATCGGCAAGACCTATCACGACTGGGGGCAGTTCGACCGCGCCCAGCGGATGCTGGACTCCGCCGTTCTGCTGGCGCAGGCCGTGGACAGCGGCGCGGTGCTCGGCTATGCGCAGAACAGTCTGGTGATGCTCAACATCGACCGGCGCGACTTCGCGCAGGCGCGCCGGCATCTGCGCGAATCCATCGAAGCGTATCGGGGCGGACGGATCGTCACGCCAGCCGACTCAGCCAGCGGATGGTCGTTGAACACGGCGGCCGAAGGGCTGCTGCTCGTGCACGAGGGGCGGCCCCGCGATGGAGCGGCCCTCTTGAGCACGCTGCTCGCCATCGGTGTGCGGCAGGGCAGCGTGCGAGGGCAGGCCCGTGCGAACCTCTATCTTGGCGAGGCGTACCGCGCGATGGGGGATGCCGCGAAAGCGCGCGCCGCCCTGGAGAAAGCGCTCGCCTTCTCGCGGCAGGCAAGCCAGCGTGTCCTCGCGTTGGTTGCGCTCCGGCAGCTGGTGGAAATCGAGGAGGCGTCGGGTCGCACGGCGTCCGCGCTGCGGCTGTTGCACGCGCACGTGGCGCTGCGCGACTCCCTGTTCAGTCAGGCGACGACGCAGCGCATCGTGACGCTCGAATCGCGCGCCGCGCAGGAGCGCGCGCAGCGCGAACTGGCCCGCCTGCGCGAGAACGAGCATGTGCAGACCGCCGTCATCGCGCGTCAGCGCGCCATCGGCATGCTCGGCGCGCTCGTCCTGCTGCTCGCCGTGTCACTGCTGGCGATCGTCGCTTACTACAATCAGAAGGTCAATTCGCGCTCGGCTGAGGTGTTACGAGCCAACGCCGATCTTGCCGCCGTCAACACGGAGCTGCGGGCCGCCCTCGCCGACGTGCGCACGCTGTCCGGCCTCATTCCCATCTGCGCGTCGTGCAAGAAGGTGCGTGACGACCAGGGATACTGGAACAGCGTCGAGAGCTACATCAGCAGCCACTCGGACGCCCGCTTCAGCCACGGCATCTGCCACACGTGCGCGGTCGAGCTCTACGGCGAGGAGACGGCGCGCGAGATACTCGATACGCAGGACCCGGCGCCCCGCTAGAGAATTCGGTCGCCCAGCGCGCTCGAAATCAGCCCCACGGCCAGCTCAGCCGTGCGGTTCCCGATGTCGAGGATCGGGTTCACCTCCACCAGGTCGAGCCCGATCAGGCGACCCGAGTCGGCGATCATCTCCATCACCAGGTGCCCTTCGCGCCACGAGAGTCCGCCCGCGACCGGCGTGCCGACGCCCGGCGCATGCACGGGGTCCTGCACATCGGCGTCGTATGACACCCATAGGCCCGAGGCATTGATCGTCGCCAGCGTGATGGCTTCCTCCATCACGTCCGACAACCCGCGGCGGTCGACGTCGTGCATCGTGAAGACGTGCACGCCGAACGTGCGCAGATGCGCGCGCTCGCCGGGGTCGAGATCGCGGATGCCAATGAGAAAGGTGTTCTCCGGACGCACCGCCGGCCCGCGCGTGAAGTGCAGCCGTGGATCCCCGTGCCCCAGCAGGTGCGCCACAGGCATGCCGTGCACGTTTCCCGACGGACTGGTCTCGGGGGTGTTGATGTCGCCGTGCGCGTCGATCCACAGCAAGCCGAGTGAGTCGCCGCGCGCCGCCAGCGCGCGTGCCGCGCCGGCCACCGAGCCGGCGGCCAGCGAGTGGTCGCCGCCGAGGACGACCGGGAAGCGCCGCTCCTGCACCGACTGTTCGACGCGCGTCGCGAGGTCGGCGCAGACGGCGGCAATGGTCGGCAGGAAGTCGGCGCCGTGCGCTGATGGCGGAAACGTGCCGCGGTCGGCGACGGGAAGGTTGCCGTGGTCGAGCACTTCGTGGCCGAGCGCCAGCAACGAGTCGCGCAGTCCGGCGGCGCGCACGGCGTACGGCCCCATATCGACCCCGCGCCGGCTGGCGCCGAGGTCGAGGGGGACGCCGATGAGATCAACGAGTGTCATGGGTGCGGATTCAGTGGTGCTTGAATTGATGCACCGTCCGCACGATATGCAACGCTATTGTCCGGTGCCGAACTGCCGTGTGAACTTGACCGTCAGCGAGCGGGCCATCGGCCGCTGCCAGTTGAAGAACGAGTCAGCCTGTTCGCCGTCGTTGAGCACGATGAACAATCCCGTGGCGGCGGTGTTCAGCCAGCCGAACCGGACGTTGGTTGTCCACGCCGACGCCTGATCGTTGAACTGGGCCAGCGACTGCACAAAAACGCGCGGGGTGAAGAAGTACGCCACGCGCGCCCCGATGATCGACTTGATGAAATGGCCCTGCTCCAGCTTCACGTCGTTGTAGTCGAGCAGCAGAGACGACGTGATGGACGCACCGCGCCGGTAAGTGAGCGTCATCGTGCCGCCGTTGCGCGTGCCGTTGTAGAACTGGTTGAAGTCGCCGCGCAGCACGAATGACAGCGGCGCCGCGGCGTTGGTCTCCCAGTCGAGGCCGATATTCACAAAGTCGTAGCTGCCGACCGGGAGCGTAACCCCCGGCGCGATGGAGAACGGTTTCTGCAGCCCCTCGTGATAGAGGTTGACCTCCGGCCCAAAGCGTCCGCCGTTCCTGAACGAGACTTCACTGAGGTCGAGATGCCACTGGCCGCTCTGGTGGAATCCGTCGAAGCCGTAGTACTCGCGATACGTGACGTGCGGATTCCACTCGCGCACGTGTGTCCACGACGCGCGGCGAACCATCCGCATCACCTGTACTTCGGAGAACGTGTATCCCGGCGTCCGGCTGATGAACCCGACTTCGGGGTTGAAGTCGGCGCCGACGCGCAGGAACCGGGCACTGCTGTTCCAGTCGTGGGTCAGATATACGGCGCGCGCGCTGCCGGCAAAGTCATCACCGCGCTTGCCCGGCGTCTCGGTGGCCGCCGCCCACGCGTCGAAGGTCCAGGCATCGCCAATGCCAAGCCGCCCGTCCACGCCGTACGTGCGGTTGACGTCGTCCGGCAGGTGGCACGACGGGATCTGCGCCGAGCACAGCGGGGCAAGACGATCACCGATGCCGAGCCGCTGCACACCAATGACGCCAATGCGTGACCGGCGGCCGACTTCCTTGATGGCGCGAGCCACCGAAAACGACTGTGCCCCCACCACACCGGCATTCTCCGCCGTGAAGATCTGCATCAGCCCGACCGTCGTGCTCCCGATACGGCCGGTGAGCCGGCCGCCGCCGCGGATCTTCACCGGCTGGCCCATCGAGTCAATGCCGATGCGTCGCGTGAAGAAGAGATCCACGGCCTGCGGCGTGCCAGCCGCGAAGGTGCCGGCATTCTCCAGGAAGAACGGCCGCTTCTCGGGGAAGAAGAGCGGGAAGCGCGTAAGGTTGCTGCGCTGCTCGTCCACCTCCACCTGCGCGAAGTCGGTGTTGACGGTGAGGTCGAGCGTGAGGCTCGGCGTGACGCCGTACTTGGCATCCACGCCAAGCTGACCCGTGGTCACCGCCCGATCGCTGGCGGCGAAGTTGCGGTTGACGGCGCTGAGGATCGACGGCGTGATGGTGGCCACGCGCCGTGCCGGCACCTGCAGGCCGGTGAGCGTGCCGCCCTGCGACATGCGATAGAGGTTGAACTGGCGCGAGATGGGCGACCAGAACGCCTCCTCGTTGCGCCGGCGGATCATGCGCACGAGGTTGAGCCCCCATTCCTGGTTGGCGCCGCCGCCGTAGCGGAGCGTCGAGAAGGGAATGCGGAATTCGGCGTACCATCCCGCCGAGTCGCGCGACGTCATCACCTTCCACGAGCCGTCCCAGTTGAGATTGAATCCGCCGAGCGCGCCCGACTGCGCCCGGTTCTGGCCGGTCACGCTGACGCCGCCCCCTTCACCCTCGCGGATGATCTGGCCGTCGTACTCCACACCGGCTGGCGTGGTCGCGAACAGAAAGCCGTTCTGGCGGTCCTTGTACGTGTCCAGCAAAATCCCGAAGTAGTCGCTGTTGGTCAGCGTCACGTCGCGGATCTTCTCGCCCGCCACAATCCCGGCGACGTCGCGATCGTACAGCCACGCGCCGATGTACAGCGCATCACCATCCGTGAGCAGGCGCACCTCGGTGCGCTCACTCACCGGTATGCCCTCGGCGGGCTCGCGCTGGGTGAATCCGCTCAACGCCGCCGCGCCGCGCCAGGCGTCCTCGGTGAGTCGGCCGTCCATCACCGGCGGCGTCTTGGTGACGGTCGCCGTGCCGCTGCGGACGGAGGGATACTGCGCCGGCAGCGCACACGGGGAGCAGACGAGCGCGAGCGTAAGCGCGCGCGACCGGAAGAATGGCGTCATGGCCTGCGGGATGGGGAGATGCGGGGCGGGCCCGGCGAGAAGACCGGGCCCGCGGAATCTATCAGGGAACGGGAACGCTGGAAGAGAGCAGGCGTGTGAGCTGGTAGAGGAACTCCTGCGCCTTGTAGTACCACTCAATGCGCACGCGCTCGTCGCGCCCGTGAGCCCGCGCGTCCACTGCGGGGTCGCTGAACAAGCCGGAGACACCGAAGGCCGGAATGCCGAGGGCGCGGAAGTACCGCGAATCGGTGGCGCCAGTCGACATGGTCGGCACCACGGGAATGTCGCCGTACATCTCGCGCGTCAGCTTCTCCACTGGTCCCATGACTTCGGGGCGCATCTCGGACGGCGGTGAGGCGCGATTCTCGGAGCTGGTGTCAACCACGGCGACGATCTTCGGATCGCCCGCCACCTGCTGCAGCGTGGCCTGCACCGACGCCTTGGTCGCCGTCGGCGCCATGCGGCAGTTGACGTTGGCCTCGGCGAGCTGGGGAAGCGCGTTCACGGCGTGCCCGCCCTTGAGCATCGTGGCCACACAGGTCGTGCGCAGCATCGAGGCGTAGCGCGGATCCTTTGAGATAAACGCGGCGGCGTCGGCATCGGCCGGATTCTTGGCAATGGCCGCCATCGCGGCCGCCATCTCGGGCTTCTCCACCTTCGCCGTCTGCTCGAAGAAGGCGCGCGAGACCGGGTTCAGTTCCACCGGGAACGTGAACTTCGACAGCCGCGCCAGCGCCTCGGAGAGCTGGTAGATGGCGTTGTCGGCGCGCGGCACCGACGAGTGGCCGCCCGGGTTGGTCGTCCGGAAGGTGAAGTCGTTGTACACCTTCTCGGCGGCCTGCACCGACTGCAGCAGCGGCTTGCCGTCGCGCAGCGCGCCGCCGCCGCCCTCGTTGATCACCCAGGCGGCGTCCACGAGGTCGCGATGGTTCTTGATGAGCCAGTCCACGCCGTTGTACGCGCCGCCTTCTTCGTCGGCCGTGAGGGCGACGATGATGTCGCGTGGCGGCACGTACCCTTCCTGCTTCAGCCGCAGGAGCGCCGCGACAAACAGCGAGGCCATCGCCTTGTCATCGGAGGTTCCACGTCCGTAGTAGAAGCCGTCGCGCTCCGTGAACTTGAACGGATCGAGGTTGTCGGACCAATCGGCCTTCAACGCCTCCACGACGTCGAGATGCGCGAGCAGCAGCACCGGCTTGGGCGCGCCGGCGCCGCCCTTGCCGCGGAAGCGGACCACGAGGTTGTGCTTCTTCTCCGTGGGGCCGCCGACGTAGATGTCCTTCTCGGGAAAGCCGGCGTCACGGAACCGCTTGGCCATCGCGTTCGCGGCCGGTGTGGTGCTGCCCGTCCACACCGACGTGTTGATCTCGACGAGTTCCTTGTAGATGTCGCGGGCCAGCAGCTGCGTCGGCGTCAACGGCTTCTGCTGGGCGCCAAGGGTGGCGGCGCTCAGCAGCGCCGTCGCCGCAACGATGGGGAAGAGTCTCACGGACGGTCCTTGAACTTGTCGTTGAGGTCGGTGTGCTTGGTGTCGAGCGGCACGAGCCGGCCGTCGATAAAGAGATACTTGGTGTCGGTCTTGGCCTCGAGCACGTCACCGGTGGTCACCACGAGGTTGGCTGCCTTCCCCACCTCGATCGTGCCGAACCGGTCGGCGATGCCGAAGATCTGCGCGGGCCAGAGCGTCACCGACTTCAGCGCGTCCTCGCGGCTCAGGCCAAAAGCCGCCGCCATGCCGGCGGTATACGGCAGGTTGCGCGCTTCGGCGCCCGCGTCGCCCGACGTGATGGCGAAGCGCACGCCACCCTGCGCCAGCTTCGCCGGCGCGCTGTAGTTCACGTCGTACGGGTCGTCCTCGCGCGTCGGCAAGTCCATCACCGAGGTGATGAGCACGGGCACGTCATGGTCCTTCAGGAACGACGTGATCTGCCACGCGTCACGTCCGCCCACGATGATGGGGCGCAGCTTGTTCTCCTCGGCAAAGCCGACGGCTTCCTTGATGTCGGTCACGCGATCGGCCACCATCAGCACCGGCATCTGCCCGCGCACCGCCGGCACGAGTGACGCCAGCACGACATCGTGCTTCGGACGCGGCAGCGTCTTGTCCTTGGCGTAGGCATCCATCGCCGTGCCGTACGCCTCGGCGTCGCGCAGCATCGTGCGCAGCGAGTCGAGTTGACGCTGGCGCGTGCGGTTGACGTCCTGCGTGTTGGCCGGTCCCTGCGCCGCGAAGAAGCCGCCAAAGCCGCGTCCGCCAAATCCGGAGCGCGGCATCTCGATGACCGTCGCGATGCTGCGGTTCACCGCCATCTGCGGCGCCGTGGAGCCCGCGAGGTTCACCAGCGCGGCCTGCCCCGAGAGAATGCCGCCGGTCGGACGCGTGATGACGTGGGTGATGCCCACCACGCGCGTAACGCCAATGTGCGCCGAATGCGGATTGAGGCCGTAATAGGCCATCGCGTTCGGGTTAAAGCTCCCCACTTCACTGATGTCGACCGTCGCGTTGGCGCCTTGGCCAATCTCCGACAGGCCAATCGAGGTGCCGGCGTCCATCATGCCGGGGTAGACGTGCAAACCCTTGGCGTCGATGACCTCGGCGCCGCTGGGCACCGAGACAGAAGCACCGACCGCCTGGATCTTGCCACCGCTGATGACCACGGTGCCGTTGGCAATCTCCGGTCCGCTCACCGGCACGATGTGCGCGTTGGTGATGGCGAACGTCTTCTGCGGGCCGGGGGGCGGATTGAACGAACCGAGCTGGGCACCGGCGGACGAAGCGGCCAGTGCCGTGAGTGCCGCGATGGCGGCAAAACGAATGCGCGTCATGTTAGCGCTCCTCCTGCGGCAGGACCGGCTGCACGCCGCGGCGCGTTGCCGGCGCCTGGTTGGCTCCGGCCTTCTCGAGATCCGCGCGCTCCTTGGCCTTCTGGTCGCGCATCGCCAGGTCCTGCTGGCGATCGAAATAGACCTTGCCGTCGACGAAGGTCTTGTCCACCGCCGCGAAGACGCTCAGCGGATGGTTGTTCCACAAGCCGAGGTCGGCGTCCTTGCCCACCTCGATGGAGCCGACCTTGTCGGCCACACCCAGCTGCTTGGCGCCATTGATGGTGATCGTGGCCAGCGCTTCGTCCTCGGTGAGTCCGCCGTATCGCACCAGCTTGGCGGCGTCGATGTTGAGGCGGCGCATGCGTTCGTCGCTGTCGGAGTTGATGGTGGCGTTGACGCCGTGGCGCAGAAGGATGGCAACGTTGTACGGAATAGCGTCGTACGCCTCGATCTTGTACGACCAGCTGTCGGCGAAGGACGACAGTCCCGCGCCGTGCTTGGCGATCTCCGACGCGATCTTGTACCCCTCGAGGCCGTGCTGCAGCGTCTGGATCTTGAATCCGAACTCATCGGCCAGGCCGAGGAGCATCAGCATTTCGTCCGACCGGTACGAGTGGGCGTGCACCAGCCGCTTCCCCTCGAGCACCTCCACCAGCGGCTCCAGTTCAAGGTTACGGCGCGGGGCGACGAGGTTCTTCTCGCCCTTGGCTACGCGCGCCTTGTAGTCGTCGAGCGTCGCCTTGTAGTCACGGGCGCGCACGAAGGCGTCGCGCACCACTTCTTCCTGCCCCATGCGCGAGACTGGATAGCGGCGCGTCGTCGGCTGCCCGGGGATGATGATCTGACTCTGGTTCTTGCGCGTGACGTTCTCGCCGAGCGCGAACTTGATGCCCGGCGGGGCGCCCGGGAACATCATCTGGTCGACGTCCTCGCCCCACTTGAGCTTCACCGTCGCGTTCTGTCCGCCGATGGTGTTGGCCGACCCGTGCAGGATGTTAATGCTCGTCACGCCGCCGGCGAGGGCGCGGTAGATGTTGATCGCCGTGGGATTGAGCACGTCCTGAATGCGGACCATCGACGTGACCGAAAGCGACCCTTCATTGATGGCGTCGCTCATCGTGTGCGTGTGGGGGTCGATGATGCCGGGCATCAGGTACTTGCCGGTGGCGTCAATGACCGTCGCGCCCGCCGGCGCGGCGATGTTCGAACCGACTTGCGCGATCTTGCCGTTCTGGATGAGGACGTCGGTGTTCTTGAGCGTCCCCTTGGTGACTGTCAGTACGGTTGCGTTCTTGATCAGCGTGGCGCCGGCGCCGGCCGCGGCCGGATTCGCCTGCGCGCCAAGCGAGCCCGCGGCGAGCGTGAGCGACGCCGCGAACAGCAGAGTTCTCGTCATGGATGCCTCGAGCAGTCTGGTCGTGGATGGGCGTCGCATTAGCGGGCTCCGTTGGGCGTGCGCGGCGCGGCCGGCGGCGCGCCGGCCGGCGGTCCCCCCGCACGCTGCGGTCGGGTACCGGCAAACGTGCCCGGCGTGTGCCCGACAATCGCCATGCGGCCGCGCACGGCATTGCCGTCGAGCGTGCCGATGAACGTCGCCTCTTCGGTCCCCTCCTTCAGCGTGATCGAAGCGGTGAAGCGCAGCTCGTTGTCCGTGCCCATCGTGCCGTTCTGGATTTCCATCGTGCCGAGCGTCCCCTGAATCGATCCCAGCAGGCGCGTGCCGTCCTGTCGAAGCGACCAGGTGGTGGGATAGTCGCTTCCGTCGAGTGATACGGTGACAGTCCACGTGCCGGTGATGCCGGCCGCGCCGGCGTTGCCCGTCGTCGCCGGAGCGCGCACCGCCACCGGACGGCCGTCGATGAAGAGCTGCGTGACGCGCCCGTGGGCGAGCAGGTCGCCACGCGTGATTGCCAGGTTGGCGATTTTCCCGATCTCAAGCGATCCAAGCCGGTCGCTGACGCCGAGGATCTCGGCCGACGTCAGTGTGAGCGCCTTGAGCGCGGCGTCGCCGCTGAGCCCGTTCTCCACCGCCTTCTGCGCGTTGCCGGCGAAATCGGACCACGTGGTCAGGCCGCCCGACTGGAAGGCGAACTTCACGCCAGCCTGTGCGAGCCGTCCGGCCACCTTGGGCGCGTCGGCCCGTTCGCGCAGCACGCGAAGTGGTTCGGGATCGGCATCCGCCGAGGGCGCCGCGGTGCGGTGTGGGAAGTTGAGCGTCAGCAGCACCGGCACGTTCTCGGCCTTGAGTCGCGCGGCAACCAGGTGCGCCTCGTTGCCGCCGGCGATAATGGGACGCAGGCCAAACTCCTTGGCCAGGTTGAGCGCGCGCTCGATTTCCCGTTCCGTCGTGGCATACATCACAACGGGCTGCGTGCGGGCCAGCACCGGCAGGAGCGCCTCGAGCGACGGGTCATACTCCGGACGGCTCATGCCGCGCGGATTCTTGTCGTACGCGGCCTTCACGTCGCGATAGTGCTGGGCGTCGAGCAGTTGCTGACGCAGGGCGGCGAAAACGCCCATGAGCGAGTTCGGAAAGCTGCCACCGCGCAGCGGCGAGAACCCGATGTGCTGCGCCACCGGCGCCTTGACAACCATCGCGTTGGCGTCGGCGCCCGCGAGGTTGATAACTGCCGACTGGCCCTGAAAGATCCCGCTTCCCGAGCTGGTCAGTGCGGTCGTGATCCCCGCGCTCGTGGGACCGCTGAAGGCGTCGTTGTCGGCCTTGAGCAGGTCCACCACGGAGACTTCGGGCTGCAGTCCGACAGGGTAGTTGGAGTTTGCCGCCGCTCGCGCGGGTGTGGCCGCCGGTCCGCCGGGCGCGCCACCGCCGCCACGTCCACCGCCGCCGGCACTCGGTGCCGGCGCGTTCGGCACGCCGATCGATCCATACGCATCGATCAACCCGGGATAGACAGTCAGGCCGGTGCCGTCAATCACACGCGCGTCGCCGGGCACGGCCACGTTGGCGCCGATGGCGGCAATCAGTCCGTCACGCACGACAATCGTTCCCTTCTCGATGACGGGCGACGAGACCGGGACCAACCGGGCATTCGTGATGGCGTACGTCGCGGGGATACTGCGGGGCGACGCAAGCTGTGCGGCGAGGGATGGCGCGGCCAGCAGGCCGGCAACCATACCAAACGCCATGCGTCGAAGCGATGCGACCATGGGGTACACTCTCCGAGGTGGCAGAACACGCGCCGGCGGGACAGGGGGTTTCCCGGAGCGCGTGTCAGACGTACCACTACGATACAACCCGATCGGGCGTTGTGGAGGGTGGATAGATTTCAGCGATGACCGATCCTGCCACCCGCAAAGCGCGAATCCGCCGCTGGCTCACCGCGTGGCGGATCTTCGCCATCATCCTGGTGCTGTGGCTGGCGCCGCGCTTCCTGCCGCACCTCGGCGCGCTCGTCGGCATCGAGAGCGGCGGACGCCTGCGCCCCTCGCTTGCCGTGACGGCGCTCGACGGGACGACCGTGACCGACAGCGTGCTTCGCGGGCACGTGGTTCTGGTGAACTTCTGGGCGACGTGGTGCCCGCCGTGCCGAGTGGAAATGCCGCTGCTGCAGGCGATGTCGGTGCGCCACAAGGACGCGGGGCTGATCGTGCTCGGCCTGTCGGTGGATCGGATCCCGCCCGCCGAGGTGACGCAGTGGCTGCGCGAACGCGGCATCACCTATCCGGTGGCGATCGTCGGACGCGATGCGGAAACAGCCTTCGGTGGCGTGCAGGGCTACCCCACGTCAGTTCTGCTCGATCGCACGGGGCAGGTGCGCTACAAAGTGCTCGGCCCGCTCGCGATGGCGTCGCTCGAACCCGCGGTGCGGCGCCTGCTGAACGAAACGCCGGCTGCCGGCGCCAAGTAGGCGCCGGCGCGCGCCGCCTACTTGAACGTCAGCTTGAAAGGCGTCCGTTCGCCAATCAGCGCCATCATCATCTGGTCCACGCGAATGGTCGAGGCCGTCCCCACGGGATACGGGCTCGACGTGACGATCGAGTACGTGTAGACCTCGTCACCACGTTCGGCCAACACCTTGGCCAGATCCTTCTGCGACACGCGCACCTTGTCCCACGCGCCCTTCTTGTACGCGCGAATCGCCAGCAGCAACCGCGGCGGCACACCGGCGGCCGAGTCGGCCGTGTAGATGAACTCCACGGCGCGATGCGCACCGTACGTCGTGTCTGGGCGGTCGATCATCCGGTATCCGTATTTCCAGACGCCGGGGAGCGTCACCTCCGCGTTCAGCGACGCAATCTCTTGCTGGAAGGGCGGCAGTTCCGCCGCCGACACCGCGGCGACCGCGACTTCGGCTTTGGGCTCGGGCGCGCCGCAGGCAAGCGCCGGCAGCAGGGCGGCGAGAATCAAGAGCGAAGTCGGGCGCGGTGTGCGTCGCATGGAGGTCGTGGGCAAATGAAGGGCGATGAGCCGGACGGCCCATCACCCCTCAAGATACTCCCGATCACCGCTCAGTGGGCGGCAAATGCCCCGGTGACGCCAGAGCGGTCAAACGCGACCACGATGGGTCACCGCTTGGCGAAGACTTTCGATTCCCCGCGCCCGGAGAAGGCGAGGACGTCATACGGTTCCTTGTGGTCGCCGTGTTCCATGCCCGGTGATCCCATCGGCATGCCTGCGACCGCAAGTCCGGCTACGCCCGCG
Source organism: Gemmatimonadota bacterium (assembly GCA_016182795.1). Taxonomy (GTDB): domain Bacteria; phylum Gemmatimonadota; class Gemmatimonadetes; order Gemmatimonadales; family Gemmatimonadaceae; genus PNKL01. The sequence goes on along the minus strand of JACPFW010000033.1, from coordinate 39,081 downwards.
GGACGCTCCCGCAGCACGCGCGTGATGAGATCCGCGGGCACGTGCCCTTCGACGACGACGCCATCAACAACCGCCGTATGGCAGGCCCACAGCCGCTCCGGCACCTTGTGTTGCCGCTTGATCGGATCGACGTCTTCGAGCGTCCGGACTTCAACGTCGAACTGGTTCTGCTTGAGGTGCTTGACCCAATCGGCACAGCAGCCGCAGGCCGGTGAGAGATACACAACGGCCTTGGCTCGCGCGGATGCGGCATCGGCCGACGATGTGGGCGCAGCACGCAACTCCCGCGCGACGAGCAGCACGGCGGCACCGCCGCCGGCGTAGGACAAAAAGGAACGCCGTGAAAGCATGGCTAGGATTCCGGAGTAAGTGGTTTGTGATCAGCATGGGTGTCGGCGGACGTCGCGGGTGCCATAAGTGAGAGCACCTCGGAAAGCACGGAACGACCGCCGTCCTTGGTGCGCCAGGACGCGACTTCGACCTTCAAGGCATCCTCGCACGTTCGCCCCTGCTTTGACTTGACCAGCGTGCGCAGTGCCGCGGGGTTCTCAATCCAGACGGCGCGCTGCGCGAATGATTCATCGAGCACGAGCACCAACGGTGCGGCGGGCTGGCCGTCGAGCGGGTGCGCGTCGAGCAGGTCCTGTCCGTCAGCGCGGCGAATCAGCCGCAGATCGACGGCGGGATGCTCCGCGGCAAGCCGCGCAAGGTACGGCACGCTGTTGACCGCGTCACCGCACCACGACTCGGCAACTACCAGGAGATGCCAGCGACCAACGGGCGCCCCCCATCGCGACACGGCTTCGGTGACCACGCTCGAGGCGTGGTCGTAGTTGCGCCTCCACTCAGCCTGTCGCGCGGTGTCGCCGGCGACGAACTGATCAAAGGACAATGCGGCGGCGAAGCGCGCTGCCATCGCCGATCCCGCGACCGTCGTCTGGGCCCCGCTCCGCGCTGGCAGCGCACAGAACGTGAGCAACATGAACAGACGCGCGACCCGCCGCACGGAGCACGGGGCCACGCCAGGTGTGAAATACGTATGCACTGCAGTTCTCCACGATGTTGTTGTAGGTCGATCGTGAATCGTCACGCGCCGAGGCCGCATGGCACGAGGCGTTCACTTCCGCCGTCGCCGAACTCCGGTCCACGGTGAACGTGTACGTACCACGCACCGAGTGACCGTCGGCTCCCGCAACGCTCCATCGCACGGTGTAGCGTCCGGCCGGCATGGGCCCGGTGATGGGGACAATGAGCCGGCGTGCGTCCTTGGGGTCGATGCGGAGCGCGGCCACGGCAACTGGCCGCATTCCGGCTCCCATCAACTCGACGCGACTCGATTCCAGTATGGGCTTCCTGCTGAACAGGAGTCCCAGTTGGCCTGGTGCCGCGGCGACATGCGCGTCCGCGGCTGGCTGCGATTGCAGCAGCCGAGTGTGCGCCACGGCGGCACGAAGTGGAACCGCGAGCGCGAGCATCAGCACGATGGCTCGGACGGCGCTCGCCGCACGGGGGGCAAGAGCGGTCATGCGACCTCCGGGGTTGTGGTCTCCAGCGCGACCTCAGGCGCCGCCGCCTGCAACCGCCGCACCTCACGCTCCTTCCACAGCGAATACACCGCCGGAATCACCACGAGCGTCAGCACCGTGCTCGAGATCATCCCGCCCACCATCGGCGCGGCGATGCGCTTCATCACGCTCGCGCCCGTGCCGTTGCCCCACAGGATCGGGAGCAGGCCGGCCATGATGGCGGTGACGGTCATCATCTTGGGGCGCACGCGCTCCACCGCGCCTTCGATCACGGCTGCGTAGAGATCACGCACCGTCGGCCGCCCCACGCGCGCGAGCTGCGCCTTCCACGCATGGTCGAGGTAGATGAGCATCACCACCCCGGTTTCGGCCGCCACGCCGGCGAGCGCTATGAACCCGATGGCCACCGCCACCGACCAGTGGTAGCCAAGCGCCCAGATGAACCAGATGCCGCCAACGAGGGCGAACGGCAGCGAGAGCATCACGATCAGCGTCTCGCCCACGTTCTTGAAGTTGAAGTACAGGAGCAGGAAGATGATGGCCAACGTCGCCGGAATTACGAGCTTCATCGTTTCCTTGGCGCGCTGCATGTACTCGTACTGTCCGCTCCACACAATGGAGTAGCCGGGCGACACCTTCACCATGTCGTCCACCATCTTCTTGGCGTCGGCCACGTAGCTGCCAATGTCGCGGCCGGCGACGTCCACATAGACCCACGCCGTCGGTATCGCCCCTTCGGTGCGCACCACCATGGGTCCGGGCACCTGCTTGATGGTCGCCAACTGGCCGAGGGGGATCTGCGCGCTCCCGGCGGACATCACCGAACTCCCCATTGCCGCGCCGCCCATCGCACCGCCCGAGGCGCTCGCCGGCGTGGCGCCGCCGTCGTGATTCATCGGCACCAGCACCGACGCCAACTGCTCGGGAGTGGCGCGCAGCTCCTGCGGATAGCGCACGCGCACGCCGTAGCGTTCGCGCCCCTCCACCGTCTGCGTGATGGTCATCCCGCCAATGGCGGTCGCGATCACGGCCTGCACATCGGCGATGTTTACGCCGTGGCGCGCCGCCGCGGCACGATCAATATCGATATCGAGGTAATATCCCGAGACCGCGCGCTCGGCGAACGCGCTGCGCGTCCCCGACACCATCTGCACCGCCTGCTCCACCTCCTTGCCGATGCGCTCGAGTTCGGAGAGGTCAGGCCCGAAGATCTTGATGCCCACCGGCGTCCGAATCCCGGTGGCCAACATGTCGATGCGTCCGATGATCGGCATCGTCCACGCATTGGTCACACCGGGCAGGCGCACGGCGGAGTCCATGGCGGCCACGAGCTGATCGTAGGTCAGGCCGGCGCGCCACTGCTCCTTTGGCTTGAGCGAGATGGTGGTCTCGAACATGTCGAAACCCGCCGGATCCGTGGCGGTGTTGGCGCGCCCCGACTTGCCCCACACGTGCTCCACCTCGGGGAACGTCTTGAGAATTGAATCCTGCTGCTTGAGGATCTCCCGTGCGCGTGCGATGGGGATGCCCGGCAGCGTCGTGGGCATATAGAGAATCGTTCCCTCTTCCAGCCTCGGCATGAACTCGGTGCCGATGCGCGTCCACGGCACCCAGGTCACGATCAGCGCCACCACGCCCGCCACGATCACCGGCCCGCGATGACCGAGCACGAAGTCAATAATCGGACGGTACAGGCGGATCAGTGCGCGGTTGAGCGGGTTGGCCTGCTCGCGGAAGATCCGGCCGCGAATGAACCATCCCATCGCCACCGGCACCAACGTGACCGACAGCAGGCTGGCGGCGGCCATCGCAAACGTCTTGGTGAACGCCAGTGGCGTGAACATCCGCCCTTCCTGCCCCTGGAGACTGAACACGGGCAGGAATGCCACCGTGATGATCAGCAGGGAGAAGAAGAGCGCCGGCCCCACTTCCTTTGAGCTCTCGAGCACTACCTGCCATCGCTCGGCGCTCGTCAGCAGCGACGCGTTGAACGATCGCGACCGTGCGCCACGCGCCGGTCCCTCCCGCGCCTCCACCGCGCGTTCGAGATGCTTGTGCATGTTCTCGATCATCACGATGGCGCCGTCGATCATTGCGCCAATCGCAATGGCGATGCCGCCGAGTGACATGATGTCGGCGTTCACGCCCACCCACCGCATGGCGATAAACGCCATCAGAATGCCGATCGGCAGCGTGAGAATGGCCACCAGCGCCGACTGCGCGTGGAACAGGAACAGCACGCACACGAGCGCGACGATGAGCGATTCCTCCAGCAGCTTGCTCTGGAGCGTCTCGATGGCGCGCTGAATCAGCGAACTGCGGTCGTACACCGGGCGCACGACCACGCCGGGGGGCAGGCCGCTCCTCACGGTCTCGAGCTTGGCCTTCACGTTCTTGATGGTCGCCATCGCGTTCTCGCCAAAGCGCATGACGACAATTCCGCCAACCGCGTCGCCGCGCCCGTCAAGATCCGCCACGCCGCGCCGAATGGCTGGCCCCACGCTGACGCGGCCGAGTTCCGCCACGCGGATCGGCGTGCCGTCGCGCGTTGCGCCGACCACCACGTTCTCGATGTCGGTCATCGATTTGAGGTAGCCGAGTCCGCGCACCATGTACTCGCGCTCCGACAGTTCCATGGTCATCGCGCCGACATCGTTGTTGGCGTTCTGCAGCGCCGCCATCACGCGCGTGACGGGAATCCCGAACGCCAGCAGCTTGGCGGGATCGATGTCCACCTGATACTGCTTCTCAAAGCCGCCAACGCTGGCCACCTCCGACACGCCGGGCACCGCCGTCAGCGCGTACCGCAGATACCAGTCCTGCAGACTCCGCAGCTCGGCGAGGTTCAACCGCCCCGTGGTGTCCTCGAGCACGTACTGATAGACCCATCCCAATCCGGTGGCATCGGGCCCGAGCGTGGGGGTGACCGTCGAGGGCAGCTTGCCCTTGATGCCGTTCAGGTACTCGAGGACGCGCGACCGCGCCCAGTAGAGATCGGTGCCGTCGTCGAAAATGACATACACAAACGAGACGCCGAAGAACGAATAGCCACGCACCGTGCGCGCGCCGGGCACCTTGAGCATCTCGGCGGCGATGGGATACGTGACCTGATCTTCGACGATGCGCGGCGCCTGTTCGTTGTAGTCGGCTTGCACAATGACCTGCACGTCCGACAAATCGGGCAGCGCCTCCAGCGGGGTGCGCTGAATGGCGATGATGCCGCCAACGGTGGCGGCGATGGTGAAGAGCGCGATGAGCAGCTTGTTGCCGACCGCCCACTCGATAATGCGCTTGAGCATGGCGATCCCCTTACGGCTTCTTGGGAGTGGTATGCGCCGAGTGGTCCATGCCAGGCATGTCGGCCATCGGGTCCTTCGCGGGCGGAGGTGCGGCCGGCTTTGCGGCAGACGGCGTGGCGCCGGCTGGCGCCGCGCTCGCCGGCTTCGGCGGCGTGGTCATGTCCATCCCCGGCATGTTCCCCATGCCACCGAGCGCCGTGCCGAGGTTGGATTCGGCGTCCACCAGGAACGTCGCCGACGCCACCACCGATTCGCCGGCCGTCAGGCCGCGCAGAATCTGAACGCGCTCGTCGTTGGAGGCGCCAAGCACGACCTCACGCGGCGTGAGATGGCCGCCGACCTCCTTCACAAACACGATGCTGCGCTCGCCCGTGGAGAGCACGGCAGACCGCGGCACCGTGAGCACGCGCGCCGCGGCGGTGCCGTCAATGCGGATCGTGGCATACATGCCGGGCTTGAGCCGCAGGCCGGGGTTTGCCAGCGCCACCCGCACGCGCACGGTGCGCGTCTGCGGATCGAGTGTCGGATAGATGTACGAGATGCGCCCCATCCGATGCTCGCCGGGCAGCGCGTCGAGGTCGGCATGCACCATCTGCCCCAGGCGCACGCTCGCGATGTCCTGCTCGAACACCTCGCCCTCGATCCACACCGCGCTCAGGTCGGCCACCTTGTACAGCGCGTCGCCGGCCATGATGCGCTGTCCGGCCACCACGTTCTTCTCCAGCACATAGCCGCCGGCCGATGACCGCAGCGTCATCGTCCGCGCCACGTGCCCCATCTGCTCGGCGTGCACGAGTTCGCTCGCCGGAATATCCCAGTACGCCAGTCGGCGGCGCGCCGAGGCGAGCAGCTCTTCGGCGTTGCGCCGCGTGTTGGAGTCGGCGTTGGCGACGTCGCTCAGCAGCTTCTTGGCGAGCAGCAGCTCTTCCTGCGCGCTCACGAGCATCGGCGAGTAGATGGTGAGCAGCGGATCTCCGGCCGCCACCGCCTGACCGGTCGCGTTCACGTACAGCTTCTCCACCCACCCGTCGATCTTGGGCGAGATGGTCTGCAGGCGTGTTTCATCGAACGTCACCTGTCCCACCGTTCGCACTTCCTTGGTGAGCTGGCCCAGCTCAGCTGTGGCGAAGGTGACGCCAATGCGCCGCTGATCGGCTTCCGACAGCATCACCGGCTTGGCGCCGCCGGAGCCGCCCGTCATCGCGGCGTGGTTGTGGCCGGCGGCCATCGGCGCCTCCGCGCCGGGCCCGCGCGTCGCGAAATACACGCCGCCGGCGGCGGCCAGAAGCACCACGACATAGATCGCCAGGCGCAACGGGGTGACCGTCGGCTGCTCGTCCGCAGGGTGCGAAAGGTCTTTCGGATCGTACGTCACTTGTCACCTCGCGTTGCCGCGGCGATTCGGTTCGAGTCAATGAGTGCGCGGCCGGTGAGCATCTCGAGCTCGGCCCAGGCCTTTCCCTGGTCGGCGTCGAGCGTGTGCAGTTCCTGCCGGTACGTGTTTACGGTCATCCGCGCGTCGAGCAGCGTCATGAAGTCCACGTTGCCCACGCGATATGCGGCGAGCGCCGATGCCACGGTCGCTTCCGCCTGTGGCAGCACGGTGTTGCGATACAGCTGCGCGAGATTCCGCGAGCGGCTGAGGTTCGCGTACGCCTCGCCGATCTTGCCCCGCGTTTCGGCGCGCATCTGCGCCACGTCGGCCTGCGCCATCCGGGCCATCGCGCCCATTTCGTCGCGCATGCGGTACTGCCGACTGCGGGCGAAGATCGGCACCGACGCGCCGAACATCAGGCTTCCCATGCGCTCGGTGCCGCCCATCTCGCCGCCGCGCTGGGCGTACTGCGCGCCGACCTGCAGGTCGGGCCAGATCTCCTTGCGCGCGAGCTGCTCAGCGGCTTCGGCGGCCCGCACCTCCTCGAGACCGGCGCGGATCATCGGCCGATTGCCAAGCGCCAGCGAATCGAGCGAGGCACGCGAGGGCAGGGCATCGGGGAAGACCGGCAATGCCGGTTGGCCGACGCTCGACTCGGTGGGCCGGTCGAGCAGCGCGTTCAGGCGCGCGGCCATCGACTGTCGCATGGCCTGCATGCGCACGGTGTCCTCGACCATGCGCGCGATTTCCACCTGCGCGCGGAGCACGTCGGCCTGACGGCCGTCGCCGACGCGGTACATCGCCGCCGCCGTCTGTTCGATGTCCTGCAGCAGCCGCACCGTTTCGCGCATCACCGCGAGCCGGTGATCGGTGGCATAGAGATCGTAGAACGCCATCGCGGCTTCGCTGCGCAGCTCCCACGACACATCCTGCGCGCGTTCGCCAACCGCGGCCGCCTTGGCGCCGGCAACGCGTCCCGACAGCGCAAGCTTGCCGCCCAGCGGGAGCATCTGCATCACCTGCAGCTGGCGCATTCCCAGTGTGGCCATCGGCGCGAGGTCCGGGACCATGTAGTTCATGAAGCCGAGCTGCACCTGCGGATCCGGCGGCCGCGTGGCGCCGGGCACGCGGGCGAGCGCCGCCTGCGTGAGCGACCGCGCCACGGCGATGCGCGGATTCACCTGTTGGATTTGGGTATAGAGGTCACCGAGGCGCACGGCCTCGGATTCAAGAGTGGACGGGCGAGGTGCGGCCGGCGCCTGTGCGGCGGCCGACGTCAGCCAACCCAGTTGAAGGGCCGCCAAGGCGGCCGCGCCCGCGCGCCGCGGAATGCGAATTCCGCACGCGCGACGAGCAATACGTCGCAGAAGAGCATGCATTGTGTACGAACGCCTCAAGAAGGAACGTCAACGGCGGTCAGCCGGACGCTTCACGATCTGCTCCGCTCACCGCACTCGCGGTGAGGGACTCACAACAAGCCTAAGGCTAGGCCCGCGGAGGAGGCGGTTCTGGTGCGAGGGTGAACGACACCCAATCGGGTAGGAACGCGCTTGGCGCGATGGTCAGTGGCGCAACGGGCGCAGCGTTGGACGTCAACAAGATCGCCGCCGCGACCGACGGTGCGCAGATACTGCCGGGGCACCCTGACGCCGGCGACGGACAGCACGGCTTATGGTTCGTCGACGGTGCGTCGGGGGCCGGTGTCTGGTCGCCGGACGTAGCCGGCATCTCGACCATCTGATGGCCCGCGTGCGTCGTGGCCATCGACATCGCCTGGGAGCTGGACGCAGCCGTCTGCGTCTCGGACGGACACGCGCGCGCGGGAACGGCCATCAGCATATGCAGCGTGCTGACGGCAATCACTCCACGAAGAACGCGCGAACCGATGGTTTTCACGAGACGGATTTGGACACCCGATAATGTCAGGCGAACAATTGCACGCCAATCGGGCAACTTCAATGGGGATGTAAGGGTTTGCCTGAAATTGACAATTCCAATTCCACTTTGTGTTTCGCTAACCCTTTATCCCGTTTCACCCTAGCGCATCGAGGCGCGCCTGCGCCCGCACACCTTTGGCTGCAACTCCGGGTCTGCGTCCCTCCACAGACCCGTGAACTTCTGGTAGTACTCGATCAACTTGGCGGTGTTCCCGTTGGCGTCGTAGAGCTCGCCGAGTCGCCGCAACGATGCCGCCCACGACCGCAGTCCCCTCTCGATCAGCGTCCGCAGCGCCGGGCCCTGAAGTCCACCGGCCGGCAGCGGAACCCCCATGCCTGCCAGAGTCCCCGCTTGGCGGCCTGCGCGGCGCGTTCGGCGCGTTGCATACGCTCGAGGTACCGCACGTTCTCGTAGGCGAGCACCACGGCCCATCCGCGGGCCACCATCCACTCGTTCACCAGCACCGAGTCGGCCCACACATACGCGAGGGTGCGGCGGTACCGGTCGGTGCGCGCGCGGTCGAACTCCAGCCGCACGGTGGTGCCGCGCGGGATCAGCTGCTCCAGCTGCTTGGCCGCCATCCGCCCCCACGGTGCCTGCGCGAGCTCCGGCGTGTCCATCAGGAGCATGCGCACCTCTCGCCCATCGCGGCAGCGGAACGAATCGCCGTCGCTAAGCTTCAGCACCTCGCAGGTGGCGTCGCGCGCGGTGCCAACGGCGGCGCGCACCGGCTGCGCGTCCAGCACCATCGCGCTGCCCGCGGCAATGCCCGCGGCCAGCAGCACGGTGATGCCGAACGGCTGGCCGGTCATTGATGCGACGCGTTTAGCGCACGGTTCCGGCGAGCGCCGCGATGATCTTCAGCGCCCACTGCGGTCCCAGATAGCCCGCCGCGCCGTCGTCATACCACTCGTCGTGCGAATGGGCGCCGCTGCCGTCGCCGCCGCCGTCAATCGTGATGGCCGGAATCCCCAGCGAGATGGGATAGTTGGAGTCAGTGCTCGACGCCCCGATGCTCGGCGCGAGGCCAAGCTGACGCGCGGCGGCGACCGCCGTGCGCACAATGAGCGCCGAGTCGGCCTGCGCTCCCGTGGGACGGATGCCGATGGTGTCGATGCGCACCTTGAGCCCCTTGGTCGAAGCGGGCCACCGCGCCAGCTCCGCCGTTACGGCATCGTTAATCGCCTTGCGCACCTGCACGTCCACCTTGGCCAGCTCCTCGGCGGACTCGCTGCGCATGTCCACGTCCATCACCCCTTCCATGGCAATGGAGTTCACCGACGTGCCGCCCGACACGACGCCGACGTTGAACGTCGTCTTGGGCGACCGCGGCACCTTGATGTCGCTGATGGTCGCGATGGCGCGCCCCATCGCGTGAATCGGATTCGGCATGCCGAAGGCGCCGTAGCTGTGGCCGCCCGGGCTCATGAAGTGGACGTTGTATCGGATGCTACCCACCGCGCGGCTCACAATGTCGTTGCCCGCGCCGTCCACCGAGATGAAGTAGTTGACCTGTCCCTTGTGGGTCGTGCCCAGCAGGTGGCGCGTGCCGCGCAGATTGCCCGGTCCTTCCTCGCCCACGTTGGCGACAAAGATCATGCGTCCGGCAAACCGCACGCCCGACTGCTTCACCGCCCGCGCCGTGGACAGCACAACCGCCAGGCCGCGGCAATCGTCGCCGATGCCCGCCCCCTTGAGGCGCGACCCGTCGCGCGTGACGCGCACGTCCGTGCCTTCGGGGAAGACGGTGTCGAGGTGTCCGGCCAGCACCACGGTCGGGCCTTTGCCGGCGCCGGCCAGCTCCGCCACCACGTTGCCCACCTCGTCGATGTGGGCGTCGGCGTAACCGAGCGCGATCATCTCCTTGCGGAACGCCACGCCGCGCGCCTGTTCCTTGAACGGCGGCGCCGGGATTTCGCAGAGGGCCACCTGTTTCTGCACGGTCCAGGCGTTGTCGGTCTTCAACTGGGCGAGTGCCTGGGCAAGAGCCGGAGAATCCGCCGCCGGCTGTTGTGCGGCGAGGGCGACGGGAACTGCAAGTAGGAAAGTGAGTCGGCGCATGATGGGGGTGAGCGTGAAAATGGGGAAACGGGATGGCGGCGTGGCCTCACGTAGGATAGCCGGATTGGGGACGCGGGATCAGTAGGGCGCCGCCGCGCGTGGGCACCAAAGTTCGTGCCGACGAGTTTGCCCCGTGACGTTGGTCCCCAGTGTAGCCATATTGCCGGGTCGATTTCACCTCCCTCCCTGATCATGGTCAACCGTCCCTGGCTCAAGCACTACGATCCCGGCGTTCCCGCAACCATTGGGGAGTATCCTGCCCGTACGCTGCTCGATTTCGTTGACGATGGACTGAAGGAACACCCCGAGCGGCCGGCTCTGTTGTTCAAGGGGCGCGCGGTCAGTCTGCGGGAACTGGATCAGCAGAGTTCGGCCTTTGCCAACGCTCTGCTCTCGCTGGGCATCACCAAGGGCGATCGCGTGGCGGTCATGCTGCCAAACGCCCCGCAGTTCTTCGTCTGCGAACTCGGCGCGTGGAAGATCGGAGCCATTCTGGTGCCGCTGAATCCGATCTACACCGAGGAGGAGCTGCTCGGCCCGCTCAAGGACACGGCGCCCAAGGTGGTGGTGACGCTGACGCCGTTCTACGAACGCGTCAAGCACGTGCAGCCCGCCACGCCCGTGCAGCACGTCATCGCGACAAACATCAAGGAGTATTTTCCGCCGCTCTTGCGCACGGCATTCACGCTGCTGATGGAGAAGAAGCATGGGCATCGCATCCGCATAAAGGCTGGCGACCACTGGATGCAGGATCTGTTGGCGGCGCACCGCACGGCGCCGCTGTCGGCGCCGCGCCCAGGGCCCGACGACGACTGCATGATCCTGCTCAGCGGCGGCACCACGGGAACGCCCAAGGGCGTGCGCGTGCACCACAACGGCTTGGTCAGCACCGGACTGCAGATCCGCGCCTGGTTTGCCAACGAGTTCCGGCCGTGGACCGACGTGTACATGCTGCCGCTGCCGATGTTCCACTCGTTTGGCGCGTGCGGCGTGCAGTCCGTCTGCCTGGTGGGGCACAACCCCATCGCGCTGGTCCCAAATCCGCGCGACCTCGACGACACGGTGAAGACGTTCAAGCAGGTGAAGCCGACCATCTTCTGCGGCGTGCCAACGCTCTACAACGCCCTGCTGAATCACCCTGATGTGAAGAACGGCCGCGCCGACTTCAAGTCGCTGCGCGCCTGTGTGTCGGGCGCCGCGCCGCTGCTCGCGGAAACGAAGAAGCGGTTTGAGGCCGCCACCGGTGCGCGCATCGTCGAAGGGTACGCGCTCACCGAAACGCTGCTCGCCGCGACCATCAACCCCATCCGTGGCGTGCAGAAACTGGGGTCAGTGGGCGTGCCGTTCCCCGACGTGGACGCCATGATCGTCGACGCCGACGACCCGATGAAGATCCTCCCGGCGGGAGAGGTGGGCGAGATCATCCTCACGGGACGCCAGATCATGCGCGGCTACTGGAACAACCCCGAGGAGACGGCGATCATGCGGCGCGTCGGTCCCGACGGCCGCGAGTGGATCTACAGCGCCGACCTCGGCTACATGGACGAGGACGGCTACATCTTCATCGTCGACCGCAAGAAGGACCTCATCAAGCCCGGCGGCATGCAGGTGTGGCCGCGCGAGATCGAAGAGGTCCTGCAGGGGCATCCGGCCGTGGCCGAGGTCGGCGTGCGCGGATTCCCCGATGCCTACAAGGGCGAGATTGCCGTGGCGTTTGTCGTGCTCCGCGTCGGGGAGATGGTCACCCCTGAGGAGCTGCGCTCGTACTGCAAGGAGCACTTGGCGTTCTACAAAGTGCCCGGCAAGGTGGTGTTCCGCCGCGAACTGCCGAAATCGCTGGTCGGCAAGGTGCTGCGGCGGATGCTCACGCTCGACACCAGCGACTAGGCGCGCGCGGGGCGCCCGAGGCGCCCGGACACACGAACGGCGCGATTAGAACTCGCGCCGTTTCATTTCCTTGAAGAACGCCTGGTTCTCGAAGTCCTCGTCGGCGCGCTTGGGCGCCGTCTTGTCGTACGTCTTGCCGAACTCGCCGCGGGGCTTCACTGGCCCAGCCTTGGCGAGCTTCTTCAGCAGCTTCTGCACTTCGGTGTCGCGCGGATTGGCCATGGCATCCGGGTGGCTAAGGGACGTAGCCGCAATCTAAACAGCTTGAGGGCGAAATGCCTGCACAGGGTGGGTCGTCCGCACCGGTTCGGTAGATTCCCCGATAAATAAGAGGTATATTATATGCCACTTTGTTGACGCACCCCATTTGCTCCCTGGAGGAGATCATGCCCGAAGCCACTGCCAGCATCACCGGCGAGATGACCCTGAACGAGATTTCCCTGGCGCTGCCGCGCGCCCTCGAAGTGTTCGAGCGCCACGGACTCGACAGCTGCTGCGGCGGCGCCAAGACGCTGGCACTGGTCTGCGAGCGTCACGGCCTCGATCTTCCCACTCTGCTCCAAGAGCTGCACGCCGTAGCGCAGTAGTCAGGTCTCCCGGCCCCCGTCTCCCGTCCCTCGCCTTATGGATTGGTTCGTCCGCTACTTCATCAAGAGCGCCCTCGTCTACCTGGGCCTCGGCATCTGCTTCGGCATCTGGATGGGCTTCGTGCCCAACGCGACGATCTACCGTCCGGCGCATGCCCACCTGAATCTGCTGGGCTTTGTGTCGATGCTGATTTTCGGAGTGGCATACCACGTCATCCCGCGGTTCACGGGGCATGCGCTGCACAGCCGCCGCCTGGCCGAGTTGCATTGGTGGGCGTCGAACGTGGGGCTGGTGGTGCTCGTGCTGGGTTTTGTCTTCTTGCCGTGGGCACCCGGCGCCCGCCTGGCCATTGAGGTGGGCGCGGTGCTGGCCGCCATCGGCGCGTTCCTGTTCATCTACAATCTGTGGCGTACGCTCGACGGACCGGGACCCAAGCCGAGCCCACCAGAGGCGCTCGGGGGCCGACGTCTGCCAACGTAGTAGCGGCGGCCGGCGGTGCTGCCGGCCGCACCGTGAGACGCTAGAATGAGATCATGCATTCACTAGCCCGCCGCTTCCTCAAGACCGCCCTCGTCTTTCTGGTGGTCGGTCTCGCGCTCGGAGTTTGGCTGTTGCTGCGCCGCGAGTTGGGCGGCGCGGCGATCTCGGCGCGCGAACTCAGCGCGCACACGCATGCCCTGCTCGTCGGCTTCGTGATGCTCATGATTGCCGGCGTCGCGCTCTGGCTGTTCCCGCGTCCGAGCGCTGACGATACGCGCTACAAGCCGAAACTCGCCGAAGCGGCGTGGTGGTGCATTGCGCCAGGAACCGCGCTGCGCATCACCGCCGAAGTGCTGGCCGGCTTCGATCCCGGGCCGGCGTTGCGCATCAGCATCGTCATCGGCGGACTGCTGCAGGCGGTTGGGCTGGCGCTCGTCTTCTGGACGCTGCTGCCGCGCATTCGCGCCGCGGGAAGCGCGCAGCGCGAGGCGAAAGGAGAGCGGTTCTAGCCGCTACGCCGGCTGCGTATCGACCTGCACGTCAATCTCGATTCCTTCGCGCACCGCGGCCGACACGACGCAGAAGTCCTCAAAGACTTCGAGGCACTTGGTCATCCGGGCCTGCTGCTCCACCGGCACCGACGGGAGCAGCCGCACGGCGACACGCTGTACCCGCAGCCGTCCCCGCGCATTGCGTCCGTTCGTCACGCTCACGTCGGTGCGCATTGCCGCCACGTCCACGTGTGCCTTGCGCAGGCAGAACAGCAGGCTGGCGCCCAGGCAGCCGGCGATGCCCGCCGCCAGCAGACGCGACGGGTTGGGTCCCTCATTGTTGCCGAGTGGCGGCGTCTCGTCGATGGTCATCGGCGGAATGTCCGTATCGCCAAAGTCGACGGTGAATGCGTAGTTGTCTTTCAGGGAAATCGAGAAGTTGATCGACGCTTCGTCTGACATCGTTCGGTCCGGAAGAACTGCAGGTCACGGCACCAGCGCGAGCGACGTCAGCATTGACGCCAGCATCGCGATGAGGGCCAGTGTGGCGCGCGTGCGGAACGCGCCGCGGCCGACGGCGGCCGCAATGGCGGCCTTGGCCGCGGTGTTCGACGCCACCGCCACGACAATCGCCCGGGCGGCTACGGGGGCAAATGCGGCATCGTTGGTGCGCGTCATCGCCACCGAGATGGCGTCAACGTCGGTGACGCCAAAGAGCGCGGCCGTAGTGTACACGCCGGCGTCGCCGAACTGGCCGCGCACAAACGCCATCAGCAGCAGGGCCAGTTGGAAGACGACCGCCATCTGCAGGGCCGCACCGAGCCGGAGCGGGCTGCGGGGCGGTTCCATGATTGTCTCGCCGGACGCGGTCGGCGTGCGGGCGAACCACCACGAGCACGCCGCGCCAACGAGAAACGGAGCCGCGAAGTACGGCGCGGCGGCCAGCGCCACCCCGGGGTTGAGGAGGAGCACCAGCACCAGCACGCGCGGAAAGAGCACCGTGGACGCCGCCGTCACGCCGGCGGCATACGCCGGCCGCAGCGCCGCGTCGTCCTGGCTGCTGCGCGCGAACCCCCACGTCACCGCGGTGGACGACACGAGGCCGCCCAGCGCACCGGTCACGGCATACCCACGTTCTCGACCGACAACTCGCCGGGCGAGGTGCCCCGCGAAGTTGAGGCCCGAGATGACGAGGACGAGAATCCACGTGGCCCGCGGCGTGAACTCGCCAACGGGAGTCGCAATCGTCGCGGGAAGGAGCGGGAGAATCACCAGCGCGAGCACGGCGAAGTGCAGCGCGGCGCGCATCTCCAAGGGATCCACACGGTCTACCCAGCCGTGCAAACGGTTCTTTTCAGCGAGCGCGAGCACCACCAGTGCGGCGAGCCCCGCCGTCAGCCGCAGGGCGCCGCCGCCCGCCAACATCCCCAACGCGAGCACGACGAGCGCCGCCACCTCGGTGGTGCCGTCAATAGCGTCTGCGGTGCCCTGCTTGGCGGTCATCACGTAAGCGCCGACGACGAGCAGCGCTGCCGCGGCGACGAGGGCGACACCGGCCAGTTGCGCATCGTGCGTGATGAACAGTCCGCCGAGCCCGCCGAGCAGGCCGATGAGCAGGAAGGTGCGGGCGCCGGCGAAGTCGGGGGCGGGGCCCATGGTGTGCCCCGATCGCTGCCGTTCGATGCCGGCGGCCAACCCCACGAGCCCCGCCACCGCCAGCCGCGCGGCGGTGTCGAGAGTCTCGGGAAAGAACGGTTCAGCCATGAGCACGGCCCGATGCGTGTGCCATCGGGCGCTTATCGCGTCAGCTGCCGACCTTCTTGCGCACGAGCTCGGCGATGTGCTTCTCAAGCGCACCAGCCGAGTGGCAGATCACCGGGTTCTCACGCGAAAAGTTCGGCGACCGGCCTGTCGCGTCGATGCGCGTGACCAGATTGATGCCGCCCTTGGGGTTGGGCGTCATCGTGCTCGTGATCGACATCAGGATGTCGTACGTCTCGGCGTTGGGAATGCCCTGGGCATTGCCGCAGTCGAGGATCTGCTGCATCGGGAGCGGGCCAATGCGGCGGCGGATCTTGAACTTGTCGTTGCCGAGCACGTGCTGCGCGTCGACGAGCGTGGTGATGGGGATCTTGAGCTCGCCGTAGGAGACGTTCAGCGCGGTCCACGCGGCGTCTATGGATCCGACGATAATCTGGGAGTACCCCGAGTTCACGTCGACCGTGTTGATGTTGAGCGTGGACCCCGGTGAGATGATGCGCTGCGTGACCGGAGCCTGCGTCACATTGGGTGTGGCCGACGTGCCAGACGAGCTGGCGCATCCGGCGGTGGACAGCGCGGCGAGCAGGACAACGACGGGCAGGTTTCTCGGCACGTAGGACTCCCTTGAATGGCCTTACCATACCATGGGCAAATGTGGCGGGTTCCGCCACTCATTCCCGCGACGCGGGCGCGCTGGCTACCAATCCGCGGCGCTCGTCCATAACAGGGCAACCGGGCAGCCTGTCGAGCCGAATTCGGGCGGCGCATCGGCGCCGCGCGGATACAGTTCGAGCGCGCGCCAGGTCCAGTGGGGCTGGGCGACAAAGAACTCGCGACTCACCGGACGACCGTCGAGCCACCAGTGGCATGTGCCGGCGGGGGGGAGCGTCTCGAGTGCCGCGCTCTCGCCGCTGAGCGCGTCGCCGATGAGCAGCTGCACGCCGTCGCGTGCGCTGCGCTGGAGCAGGCGCAGGTAGTCACTGCCGCTCGGGATGTCGGAACTCACCTCAGGGAGCGGTTGCAGCACGATCGCGAAGCGTTCGCTCGCCGCCGTCACCGTCTCAACCCACGGTCGGTAGCCGGCGGCGCGCACATCGAGCGTTATCGTGCCGTCAGGCGCGTCACGGAGCACAAAGCCGCCGGTGGCATCGGTTTGGGAAGTCACTGGCGTTTCGACCACCGACACCCGCGCCCCGCGCACCACTCGGCCCTCGCTGTCGGTCACCACACCCGAGAGCGGGGCGACACCGTCGGCGACCACCAGATCGCGCACGGCGATGCCCCGCGGCCCCATGTGCATGTACGCCGAGAGGCGATGCGTCGAATCCACCACCGTGGCGTGGATCCACGCGCCGGATGGAATGCCGCATGCTATCCAGATCGTCCGATCGCCATCGACGATGGTGCGGACTGTCCCCGGACGCGAGGCGCTGCCGGTGGCGCTGCCGAGCATCCAGCTGACCGATACCACGACGCGCACTCTGGCCTGATTTCTCGAAAAGACCCCGCCGTACGCGACGGTCGACGTAAGGCTGTCCGGCGTGTCGGCACACCACCGGTCGCGATACTCCTCAAAGGCTGGCGTGGCAAGCGTGACGGTTGACGTGGCGCCGGCAAAGACGCGCACCGGAACGGCGGGCGTGGTAATGCCAAGCGAATCGAGCGATGGATGTCGGAACGCCACACTCCACTCACCGGGCGCGACACTGTCGAGGACAAACCGCCCCGTGCTGTCGGTGACGCTGCGGCGGTTTCCCTGCACGAGGCGCACCTCGGCGCCTGGCAGCGGCGCGCCAAGCAGGGAATCGACCACCATGCCGCGCACGCGGCCGGTGCGTCCCTGCGCCGACGCGGCGCTGGCCGATACGAGAAGGGCAATCAGGAAGGCGAAGCGCAGCCGCGGCATGTCGCGAAACAGGAAGAGGCGAGTGAGGGCAGGCGGAACGTTCGTCGATGCACGTCTCGACGCAAGTGAAAAATAGCCCTTTCGGCAAAGGGTCGAGTCCGTTAGCTCTTACGGCGTGGAAGCCTCGCCCGCCATCCGTCGAACCAGCATCGCGAGCGCATGGACGCTCGCGGTGCTGGCGAGCGTGGCCGTGCTTGTCGCCCTGCCGTACCGGTCGTTTGACCTCGACCGGTTCTTCGTGCCCAAGGAACTGGCGCTGCATGTTGGCGGCACGCTGGCCCTGACGCTTGTGGTGTCGGCAGGCGCGGCCCTGCCGCGCACGCGCACCGACCGCAGTCTGGGCGTCTTTCTCGCGCTGTCGGCGCTCTCGGCGCTGTTCGCGGTCAACGGCTGGCTGGCGATGCGCGCCCTCGCGATCAGCGTCAGCGCCGCCTTTGTCTGGTGGGCCGCGCGGATCGCGGCAGCACACGGCGGCCGCGACGTGCTGATTCGCGGGCTCGCCACGGCCACGGTGATTGGCGCAGCTACGGCGCTGGCGCAGGCGTACGGCGTGTCGAGCGACCTGGCGTCAATCAGCCGCGCGCCGGGTGGCACGTTCGGCAACCGCAATTTCATGGCTCACCTTGCCGCGGCCGGCGTGCCGCTGCTGGGCTATCTGGCGCTCACGGCGCGTGGACTCCCTGGCGCGCTGCTCGCCGCCGGCGGACTCGGCATCAACGCGGCCGCTCTGGTGCTCTCACGCACGCGCGCGGCGTGGCTGGCCCTCGTCGTCTGCGCCATGGTCGCGGTGGCGGCGTGGTTGTGGCGGCGTGGCACGCTCTGGCGCGACACGGCGGCGCGCCGTGGGCTGATTCTCATCATCAGCGGCATCGTGGTCGGCGGCGCCGGAGCGGTGGTGGTGCCCAACTCGCTCGACTGGCGCAGCGACAATCCGTATCTCGAGTCGGCGAAGGGGATGGTGAACTACCGCGAAGGGAGCGGGCGTGGACGACTGCGTCAGTATGTGAACTCCACCAAGTTGGCGCTGCGACATCCGGCACTCGGTGTCGGCACCGGCAACTGGGCGGTGGAGTATCCCGGCATCGCGCCGCCCAACGATCCGTCACTGAGTCAGGAGACGGGGATGACCGCCAACCCGTGGCCGTCGAGCGACTGGATGGCGATGCTGTCGGAGCGGGGAATCCCCGCGTTCGCGATCTGGGCGATGATGCTGGCGGGGCTCGCCATCGTGGGATTGGTCGGTTGGGGGCGGTTGGACATTCCGCTCGACGAGCGGCTGCGCTCCATCACCGCCGTGGCGGTGATTGTGGTGGTCGCCGTGGAGGGCGCGTTCGACGCCGTGCTGCTGCTCGCCCCGCCGGCGCTGGTGTTCTGGGGGAGCATTGGAGCGTTGCTTCCACCGCCGCCCAACATGACGGCGGCGCCGTCGCTGGGGCGCGGACGCCGCGTGCTAATTGCCCTCGCCGTGCTCCTTATGGGCCTCGCGGCCGCCGAATACAGCGCGCTCAAGATCGCCTCGATGGCGGCGTACAGCGCCGGCCAGCTCGGGCGCGCCGTCTCGCTGGATCCGGGGTCGTTCCGCGCGCGCCTGCGCTACGCGCAGCTCATGATGTCGCGCACGAGCCGTACGCGCGGGTGCGTGGAGGCCAAGGCCGCGCGCGATCTGTTCCCGCGTTCACCCGACGCCAAGCGGCTCGCGGCGGGGTGTAAGTAGCGCGCCAGCCGTCGGTCAGTCTGTCGACGGTTCTCGCTTCACGACGGAAAGCGCGAGGCACCACTGCGCGGCGTAGTACGTCACGAGAATTAGCAGTGTTGCGGCCGGATACGGCGCGACAAACTTGCGGATCGCCAGCGCGGAATCGGACGCCAAGAAGAACAGGCCACCGGCCGCGGCCAGCGCGGCACCCGGCACCACCCGCACACGCCAGCGCGCGATCGCCAGCCAGGCCATGGTGCTGATGACCGCCACATAACAGGCCACGGGCACGCGCATCGTACCGAGCGCGGGCCACAGATACGCCAGCACGGCCAGCGCGATGCCGTAGACCGGCAGGGCGGCGAGCGCAGAGGCGCGCCAGCGTGCGCCGTCGGTGGTGAAGGCCGTGATGTACAGCAGGTGGCCAACCAAGAAGGCCACCAAGCCGGGCACAAAGAGCCCCTGCGGGAGCATCAGTAGAATGTCGCCGGCGAGCGACGCGCATAATCCGGCGGCGATCCACTGACGGTATCGCAGCGGGGTCGCCGCGCCGAGTGTGATGGCGACGAGCGCCAGCGTGGCGAGCGGCTTGAGCAGGTACACCGCGCCGCGCGCGTCCATCACTTCGGCGGCGGTGTTGGCCGCGGCGAGCGCCGCGGCGGCGATGATTAGCGGACGGCGCATCGGCGTGCTGGTTACGCTTGCTTTGCCGCGTATGGCGCGGTGAGCACCGTCGTGAGCACCGCATCCACGTGCGCATCCTCCGGCACGCTCCCCTGTGCGGTGCGCGGCGATCCGCCGCCACGCCCGCCCACGGATTGCAGTGCGTCCTTCAGCACCGCGCCGGCATTGGCCCCGATGTCGGCCGATATCGCCACCGCCAGCGTTCGCGTGGAGCGCACGGCGCCGGCGGCGACGGTCGCTGGCAGGGCGGCGCACGCCGCCGCCCACGCACGCAGTTCATCGGCCGACATCCCATCGGACGCGCGCAACCGTCGCACGCCATCGGCGCCCGGCGGTGTCGCATCCCACTGGGCACGCGCGCGGAAGGCCGCCACTTCCTCGGTGAGCTTGCGGTTCACCGCGGCGAGGGCCTTTGCGTCGTCGACCCGCGTCTGCACGAGATGGGGCACTTCGTCGATGGCGGCCGACAACCGTTCGGCAACGCCGCTGAGCACATCGTAGTCGGCGCGGGCGCGGCGAATGGCGCGCGCGCCGCAGGTGAACTCGATGCGCACGTTGTCGCGGATCTTCTCCACGCGGCGCAGCAGGATCACGCCAATCTCGCCAGTGGCACGCACGTGCGTGCCGCCGCATGCGCTGACGTCGTGCCCCTCGATGGTCACCACGCGCAGCATCCCCGTGCGCCCAGACGGCCGGCGCAGTCGCGGCGCCACGGCCATCGCGTCCTCAAACGTCACGGTCACCGGGCGGTTCTCGGCGATCAGCGCATTGGCGTGCTCTTCGGCGCGGCGCAGCTGCTTGGGCGACACGGCCGACGCGCGAATCTCGAGCGTGGACATCACGTCGCCAAAATGCACGCTGACCGTGGGCCAATCGAAGAGCGCGTCGAACGTACCCGACAGCAGGTGCTGCCCCGTGTGCTGCTGCACGTAATCCCAGCGGCGTGCCCAGTCGATGGCGCCGCGCACGGCGTCGGGGCCGGTGTACGGCTCGGCCAGCACATGCGCCACGCGCTCGTCCTCGTCCACCACATCCACCACCGCCACATCGCCCAGCGTGCCGAGGTCGTTGGGCTGACCGCCCGACGTCGGATAAAATGCCGACTGGTCGAGATACAGTCGCCTGCCGCCCTCGGCGCGTTCGACGATTGTCGCGTCGAAGGCGCGAAGGTACGTGTCGGTGTAATAGAGGCGGGTGGTCATGTCACCGATATCGTTCCATCAATGAATCGAGCACCGCGGAGCCCGGGCACAGCACGTCATACGGCAACTGGGCCAGCGGCGTGGTGACGGTGCGCTGCATGTCGTGCATTTCGCGCCCCGATTCGTCGATGAACAGAAGACCAGTTGCCACTTCGCCCTTCCTGACGCACGCCTGCACGTGCCGGTAGGCCGTGTCGCGGCTGCGCGGGTTGTACCCCGGCGCCGTGGCGTGCAGGCGCACCTCGCTGCCGTCGTGCATGCGCACCACGGTCAACTCCTCGTGCGTCTCGGGCACCTTGATCTCGCGCCGCAGGGGGACGAAATCGGTCTCCACGACTTCCACCTCATGCCGGCGCATATACGCGTAGCTCTTGGCTGATCCTTCGTGATCGTTGAACGAGACGCACGGCGAGATGACGTCGATCAGCGCAAAGCCGTGGTGGCTCAGGCCGGCCTTCAGGATCGGCACGAGCTGCGTCTTGTCGCCCGAGAACGAACGGGCGACAAACGTGGCGCCCAGCGTCAGCGCCAGCAGCACGGGGTCGATGGGCGTCTGTTCGTTGACCTCGCCCTTGCGCGACTTGCTGCCCACATCGGCGGACGCGGAGAACTGCCCCTTGGTCAGCCCGTACACGCCGTTGTTCTCGATCACGTACAGCATGTTCACGTTGCGGCGGATCGCGTGCGCCAATTGGCCGAAGCCAATGTTGAGCGAGTCGCCGTCGCCGGAGATGCCGATGTACGTCAGGTCGCGATTGGCGGCGTTGGCGCCGGTCGTCACCGACGGCATGCGGCCGTGCACGGAGTTGAAGCCGTGCGACTGCTTCATGAAATACGCGGTCGTCTTTGACGAGCAGCCAATGCCGCTCATCTTCGCCGCGCGGTGGGGCGGCAGGTCGAGCTCCCAGAACGCCTGGATCAACGCGGCCGTCACCGAGTCGTGGCCGCACCCGGCGCAGAGCGTCGACATCCCGCCCTCGTAGTCGGCCTTCGTCAGGCCAATCTGGTTCTTCTGCGCGCTGGGGTGGCGGACGGGCGGTTTGCTGATGGAGGTCATGCGGACACTCCGGCGAGATGCGACGCGATGGTGGTGACCAGCGCGCCGGCGGTGATCGGCTGGCCGGCATACTCGAGCACCGAGATCATCCGGTCGCGCGGGGTGCCGGTCTCGATGGCGAGCAGGGAACGCAGCTGCGCGTCACGATTCTGTTCAACCACGAAGACCGTCCGGTAGCGGTCAATGAACGCCTTGACTTCGGGGGCGAACGGGAACGACCGGATGCGCATGCTGTCGGCGACAATGCCCTGTTCGTGCAGGTGCACAACCGCTTCGCGCACCGCGCAGTCAGAACTCCCGACCAGCAGAATCCCCACGTCGGCCCCTTCCTGCTCGATGACGACAGGCTTGGGCAGTTCGCGCGCCGCGGTCTCGAACTTGCGCGTGAGGCGGTCTACCACTTCGCGATACGCGGCGCCGTCCTCGGTGTACGCACCGAACTTGTCGTGCCCCGAGCCGCGCACAAAGTACGCGCCCTTGCCGCTCACGCCGGGGAGCGTGCGCGCCGCCACGCCATCGCCGTCGGTGTCCAAATACCGGAAGAACTTCTTGGCCTGCTCCAACTCGGCGACGTCGAGCACCTTGCCGCGGTCGGGGCGATAGCTGTCGTCCCACTGCAGGCGCGGCACCATCCAGTCGTTCATCCCGATGTCGAGATCCGACGCCACGAAGACCGGCGTCTGGAACCGTTCCGCGGCGTTGAACGCCTCAACCGTGAGCGTGAAGCACTCGGCCGGATCGGCGGGGAAGAGCACAATGTGCTTGGTATCGCCGTGCGACGCGTACGCCATCGACATCAGGTCGGCCTGCTGCGTGCGCGTCGGAAGCCCAGTGGCCGGGCCGGCGCGCTGCACGTTGATCCAGACGCCGGGGATCTCGGTGTAGTAGGCGAAGCCGAGGAACTCCTGCATCAGCGAGATGCCGGGACCCGAGGTGCAGGTGAACGCCCGTGCCCCCATCCATCCGGCGCCAATCACCATGCCGGCCGCCGACAGCTCATCCTCGGCTTGCACAATGCAGTAGCGGTGGAGTCCCGTCTCCGGCTCGATGCGGAATTCCTGGCAGAACTCCTTGAACGCGTCCATCAATGACGTGGACGGCGTAATGGGATACCACGCGCCGACGGTCGCGCCAGCGTAGAGCGCGCCAAGCGCGCAGGCCGTGTTGCCGTCGATGAGAATCGATCCACTCGTCTCATTCATCGGCGCGCAGTGGATCGGCAGCGGGCACGAGAAATGCTTCTGTGCGTAGTCGTAACCGAGGCGCAGCGCGCGGTGGTTGGCGTCGAGCAGTCCTTTCTTGCGGGCGAACTTTTCGTTCAGCATCGTCTCGATGACGCCCATGTCGATCTGCAGCAGCGCGGCGAGGGCGCCGGCGTAGGCGATGTTGCGCAGCAGCGTGCGGTCGCGGTCGCGCGTGAACGCCTCGCGGCACATCGCGCCCAGCGGAACGCCGAGGATCGTCACATCTTCGCGCACCAGCTTGGCGTCGAGCGGCCACGACGAGTCGTACAGCACGTACCCGCCCGAACAGACCGACGCGATGTCCTGCGCGTAGGTCGCCGGATTGAGCGCGACGACGAGATCGATTGTCGGTGGCCGCGCCGTGAAGCCGTCGCGGCTCACGCGGACCTCATACCACGTGGGGAGTCCCTGGATGTTCGACGGGAAGATGTTCTTGCCCGTCACCGGGATGCCCATGCGGAAGATCGCTTCCATCAGCAGGCTGTTGGCGCTCGCCGACCCCGTGCCGTTCACGGTGGCCGACTTGAAGGCGAAGTCGTTCACCCGGTTCATCGCTGCTCCGCGCCGGCGAGCAGGCCGCCGGCATAGCCGAGTTTGAGGTCAAAGCGCTGCATGTCCCACGCGGCGGTGGGGCAGCGGTCAGCGCACAAACCACAGTGCAGACAGACGTCTTCGTCCTTGACCATCAGCCGGCTCGTCTGCGTCAGCGGGCCGGAGACAAAGAGCTCCTGCTTGGTGTTGAGCGCCGGCGCCGAGAGGTGCCGGCGGAGGTCCGCCTCGCTCTCGCGGACCGGCGTGATGGTCAGGCAGCTCGTCGGGCAGATATCAATGCACGCGTCGCACTCGATGCACAGCGCATCGGTGAACTTGGTCTGGACGTCGCAGTTGAGGCACCGCTCCACCTCGCGCGCGGCCTGCTCCGGAGTGTAGCCGAGTTCCACCTCGATGCTCACGTCGCTGAAGCGCTTGACCAGCTCCTCGTGCTGCATCTTGGCGCGCGGCGACGGATTGTAGTCGTTGCTGTACTCCCACGCGCCCATGCCGAGCTTGGTGCTGGTCAGCGTCATGCCGGTCGGCGGCCGGTCGGTGAGCGCGCGTCCGGAGCAGTGCAGGTGAATGGAGATCGCGGCCTGATGCCCGTGCTCCACGGCCCAGATGATGTTCTGCGGGCCCCACGCCGCGTCGCCGCCAAAGAAGACGCCCGGGCGCGAACTCTGGTGCGTCACCTTGTCGACAATCGGCATGTGGCGCGCGGCAAACTCGATGCCGAGGTCGCTCTCGATCCACGGCACCGCGTTGTCCTGTCCGATGGCGAGGATCACGGCGTCGCAGGGGACGATGACCGTGCCAACGACGGTGCTCGACTGGCGCCCCGACTTGTCCTCGGTCCACTGCAGGCGTTCGAACTCCATGCCCGTGAGCACGCCGTTCTCCACGACAAAGCGGGTGGGGGCGTGGTTCTCGAGGATATGCACGCCTTCCTCGATGGCATCGTCGAGCTCCCACGGCGACGCCTTGAAGTGCGCGCGGCTGCGGCGGGCGACGACCGTTACGTCGGTGGCGCCGAGGCGCCGCGAGGTGCGACAGCAGTCCATGGCCGTGTTGCCCACGCCGATGATCAGCACCCGCGGCTCAATGTGCTCGATGTGGCCGAAGTGCACGCCGGCGAGCCAGTCGAGCCCCACGTGAATCGAGGAGGTGTCGTGGCGGCCGGGGATGTCGAGATCCTTGCCGTGCGGCGCGCCGCTGCCGACGAAGATCGCGTCGTACCCCTCGTTGAGCAGCGCCTTCATGCTGGTCACGGGGGTGTTGTACTTCATCGTGGCGCCCATGCCGATGATGTACTGGCATTCTTCGTCGATCACGCTGGCCGGCAGGCGAAACGACGGGATGCTGACGCGCATCAGGCCGCCGGGCTGGTTGTGCTTTTCGTAGATCGTGACGTCGTAGCCCAGAGGGAGCAGGTCGTTGGCGACGGTCAGCGACGACGGACCGGCGCCGACGAGTGCGATGCGTTTGCCGTTCTTCTGCGCGGGCGCCTTGGGAAGGCGGTCAGTGATGTCACCGCGCAGGTCGGCGGCCACGCGTTTCAGGCGGCAGATGGCGACCGGCTTCTCGTCGATGCGACCGCGGCGGCAGGCCGGCTCGCACGGGCGGTCGCAGGTGCGCCCTAGAATGCCAGGGAAGACATTTGACTCGCGGTTCAATAAGTACGAGTCATCGTAGCGTCCCTGCCCGATAAGCCGCAGATACTGCGGCACGTTGGTGTGGGCGGGGCACGCCCACTGGCAGTCGACGACTTTGTGGAAGTACCGCGGATCCGACACGTTCGTGGGGGCCATCTCCTCGCCTCGTGGCTAGACTCGAAATTAGGGGACGGGAACGGGGGCGGGGCAAGGATTGCTTTCGCCGGAGCGTGCGTAGACCGCCGCCGTGTCATACACCAGTATTCTCCTGTCCTCACCCGCCTGCCGACTATATGACACACGGTCCCTCCCCCGAGACGCGCCACCCCATTCCCGGCGCCGAGCGCGTGGCGTTCCTCAAGAATTTCATTACGCGCCCCAACATCGAAGTCGGCGACTACACCTACTACGACGATCCCGACGGCGCCGAGCAGTTCGAGCGCAACGTCCTGTACCATTTCGACTTCATCGGCGACCGGCTGATCATCGGCAAGTTCTGCTCCATCGCCGCCGGCGTGCGCTTTCTGATGAACGGCGGCAACCACCAGGTGGCGACCTTCTCCAGCTATCCGTTTTCGATCTTCGGCAACGGATGGGAGGCGGCCACTCCCAAAGCGTGGCCGCACAAGGGCGACACGCGCGTCGGCAACGACGTCTGGATCGGCTACGGCGCCACGATCCTGCCCGGCGTCACCATTGGCGACGGTGCGGTGATCGGCAGTCTGAGCGTCGTCACCGGCGACGTGCCGCCCTATGCGATTGTCGGCGGTAACCCGGCGCGCGTCATCCGCCAACGGTTCGATGACGCCACCGTCGCGCGCCTAATCACGTACCCGACGGTGCGTGAGAAGACTGTCCCGTAACCACAGAAAGGCACAGAGGAGCACAGAGACACCCTGAGCGCGCCATGCAAGGATTTGCGTGGCGCGCTCTGTGTCTGTTGTCTATCTGTTGTCTCTCTGTTGTTTCTCTGTTGTCTCTCTGCCCTTACGGCACCGGCTTATCGTGCACGGTGGGGTACGTGATGCCCAGCTGCTCCAGATAGTTCTTGTACTTCTTGGGGTCGTAGTAGTACTTCCGCATGTCCTCGCGGTACTTGAGCAGGATGTCCTTGTTCAGCCAGATGGGCGGCTGGTCATTGGGACCGATCAGCGGATAGTACTTTACCGTCTTGGTCTGGACGTTCGTGAAATAGTCCCACGCGTCCTTCACGATCTGCTGGTTCGACAGAATGTCGAGCATCGTCATCGCCTGCACCTTGGCGCCGGCCACCACGCCCTTGTGCGCGATCGGCGTCGCCATCGAAATGGCGTTCGCCCAGTTGTGCCCGGGCAGGCCCGGAATGTTCGACGGGTACCGCAGGGTGATCGTCGGCACGTTCCAGCTCACGTCGCCGATGTCGTCGGACCCACCACCCATACGCAGGGCTTCCGGCACGGGACCGCTGATGTTCCCGCCGCTGCTGCTCAGACCGCGTTCGGGCTGGCCGAGTTCACGCTGGATGCCCTTGGCGAGCGTCTGATCCTTCTCATCCCACGCCGGCATCCCAACCTTCTTGATGTTGGCATACATCGCTTCAGCGACCGGCCGCGAGAAGTGGCCGCTCCAGCCCGACCCGATGATCATCACCGTGTCGAGCTGCGTGTCGGTCATCATCGCCGCGCCCTGCGCCACGCGCTTCCCCTGCTCGAACAGCGCCTTCACCCGGTCGGAGTCGCGCTCGCGGAAGTAGAACCAGATAGCCGCCGTGCTCGGCACCACATTGGGCTGGTCGCCGCCGTCGGAGATCACGTAGTGCGACCGCGACGGCAGTTCGTTGTGCTCGCGGCGGTATTCCCATCCGGTGCCCATCAGCATGGCGGCGTCCAGCGCGCTGCGGCCGCGCCACGGCGCGCCGGCCGCATGGGCGCTCTGTCCCTTGAACTTGAACACCGCGCTAATGAGCGCCGTGCTGCTGCTCTGCCCCCACGACACGCCGAGGTCCTGCCCGACGTGCGTGAAGAGCGTGATGTCCACGTCCTTGAAGATGCCGGCGCGCACGAGGAATGCCTTGCCCGCCATCTGCTCCTCGGCCACACCCGGCCAGAGCACGATGGTGCCCTGCATCTTCTTGGCCTCCATGATCTCCTTCACGGAGAGCGCGGCCGCGATGTTCAGCGGCACACCGGAGTTGTGCCCCTCGCCGTGGCTGGGCGCGCCCTGCAGGTACTGATCGCGATAGCCGACGCCAGGCTTGGTGTTCGTCTGCGGGATGCCGTCGATGTCGCTGCCGAGCGAGATCACCGGCTTGCCGCTTCCCCAGCGTGCCACCCACGCAGTGGGCATACCACCGACGCCGCGCTCCACCTTGAAGCCGTTCTGCTCGAGAATGCCGGTCAGGTACTTGGACGTCTCGAACTCCTGCATGCCGAGTTCGCCAAACGAGAAGACCTGATCGACCATCTCCTGCACCAGCTTGGCTTTGGCGTCGACCTTCTTGGCGACCTCCGCCTTGAGCGCGTCGAGGTCGGGCGACGCCGGGTAGACGTACTTGATCGAATCAGCCGCACTGCTCGGGCGCTGCGCGCCAACGGCGAGCGGCACGATCAGGGCGAGACTGGCGGCAGCCAGCGAACGAATGAACGAACGGGACATCACGGTCCTCCGGTGGGGTGGCGTTCGGGAGGGTAACGCACAGCCCCGTCACGGGGTTGGGCGAAACGGCAGCGGTGGGGGGCGGAGAGGATATAATGAATGCTACGGTCGCGCTTGGTAATGACCGTTGCCCCCCCAGCTGGGAGTTGGAATGGTCAAACTGCTCGGATTCGTGGGATCCGTCGTCGGAGGCTACGCCGGGTGGTATGTCGGCGCGCCATTCGGTTTCTTCGCCGGGTTCCTCACCAGCACCATCGGCGGCGGTGTCGGCATCTACTATGGGCGCAAGTTCGGCAAACGCTACGAGTAACGCATGACGAGCATCGAAGTCACCATCACCTACCTCGAGATGGAGCATCCGGCGATGCTGCGCGCCAAGCGCAGCACGCGCGCGGGTGTTGCCGTCACGCGCAGCGAGCCGCCGTCGGCGGCAGTGGCGGCGCACTTCTACAACGATATTGGCAACGAGTATTTCTGGACGGAGCGCGCGGAATGGACCGAGCGACAGTGGGCCGATTGGCTCGCCAAGCCGGGGACTGAACTCTGGGTGCTCACGGTAGATGGTGACGAGGCGGGGTTCTTCTTGCTCACCCAGCCGGCGTCGCGCACCAAGGAGATCGAGTACTTCGGCCTCTTTGCCTGGTACGCGGGGCAGGGACTCGGCGCGCACATGCTCACCTGCGCTGTCGAGCGCACGTGGGAGTCTGGCGCCGACCGCGTGATCGTGAACACCTGCACGCTCGACCACAAGCAGGCGCTGCCGAACTACCTCGCCCGCGGGTTTGAGGTGGTGCGCACGCGCACCGAGTGGCGCGAGCTGCCGGAGTAAGCGGCGATGTCACGCGCTTTCGCCAAGGAAGATTCCGGCAACTGGGGCGACCCCGGTGTCCGGTTCTCGCTGCCGCCGCGCGACGATCCCGGCTTTGACGCCGCCGCCGCTGAAGTGCTGCTCGAGGCGGCGCGCACGGGCGACACTGGAAGCGCCGAGATGGCGACCGGCTATTACTGGGGCGAGCCCGCGCTCCGTCCGTATGTGGAGCGCATTCTCGAGCGCGCGCGCCGCGAGGGAGACGACCGGCTCGAGCAGCTTGCGGAGCGCTTCCTGCGCTAGCCGGCGTCCAGGGCAACGACCGCGTTGAGCAGCACGTTGGCACCGTTGGCGCAGTCGGCCGGGCGGGTGAACTCCCTAGGCGAATGGCTGATGCCGCCAACGCTGGGGACAAAGATCATCCCCATCGGTGCGATGCGGCCAATCTCCTGCGCGTCGTGTCCCGCCCCGCTCGGCATGCGTTGATGCGACAGGCCCAGCGCATCGGCGCTCGTCTGAATGGCATCCATCACCGACGACGTGGCGAGTGCCGGCTCGCTGTCCACGAGGCGCTTGAAGGCAAATGAAGTGCCGGTGGCGGCGCCAATGTCGCGCGCGAGCTGTTCGAACCGCGCCGTGAAGCGCTCGATCTTTGCCTGCTCCAGATCGCGCAGGTCGATGGTGAGCACCGCCTGCGCCGGAATCACGTTGGTGGTGTTGGGAGTCACGATGATGCGACCGACCGTTGCCACCTGACGTCCCGGCTCACCGCGCACCGCATCATTGACGGCCACTGTGAATTTGGCCGCCGCCAGCATTGCGTCCTGCCGCTGGTCCATGGGCGTCGCTCCCGCATGGTTGGCGAAGCCGGTGATCGTGACCTCAAACCAGCGCAGCCCCACAATGCCCTGCACGACGCCCACCTGCTTGCCGGCCTTCTCGAGCAGACCGCCCTGTTCGATATGCAGCTCGAAGTAGCAGGCAAGGTCGCCACGCCGCAGCACGGCGCTTGAAAGTCGGCTGACATCGCCGCCAATGAGTCCAATGCCGTCGCGGATCGTCCGGCCAGAGCGCGCCACCTTGTCGAGATCGGCCGCGGTCAACGCATCGATCACCAGCTTGCTGCCAATGGTGCCGCCTTCCTCATTCTGCCAGATCACCACGTCCAGCGGATGGCGCAGGCGGACCTGTCGTTCGCGCAGCGTGCGCGCAACCTCGATGGCCGCAAACGACCCGAGAGGGCCGTCGTAATTGCCACCATCGGTCACTGAATCGATGTGCGAGCCGATGAGAATCGGTTTCAGCGACGTGTCCGTGCCGTCGAGCCGCGCAAAGATGTTGCCCGCTGCGTCGAGCCGCGGTGTGAGGCCCGCCTGCCGAATGAGATTGAGCGTGAACGCCCGCCCTTCGAGATCGGCGGCGGAGTAGGCCACACGATTGATGCCGCTCGCCGTGCGACCGATTCCGTTGAACGCGGCCAGCACGCTGTTGAGCCGCTCGCCATTGACGTGCAGGGCGTCGGCGCGTGGAGCGCCGGGGGCGAACAGGCGATCCAACCCGACAAACGGGACCGACGCCACGGCGGCGGTATGCTGCAGGAAAGTGCGTCGGCGCATGGTGGAACAGTATGCCATCTGTCCTCCGATGCCGCTACGTTTCAGGGACAGGCTGTCTGCCCCCGTCTTCCACCCGACTTGTCGTGGCCTTTTCTTCGCTCAAACTGCACGTCTCCCTTCAGCGTGGCCTCAAGGAACTCGGTTTCACGCGCCCGACGCCCATTCAGATGGACGCCATCCCTCCTGCACTTGAGGGGCGCGACCTGCTGGCCTGCGCGCAGACGGGGAGCGGCAAGACGCTCGCGTTTCTCCTGCCGATCCTGAATCACCTGATGGAGAAGAAGCGCGGCGTCACGCGCGCGCTCGTGCTCACGCCGACGCGCGAGCTGGCGGCGCAGATTGTGGAAGATATGAACGAGGTGGCGGTGCACACGCCGCTCGCGGCCGCGTCGGTGTATGGCGGCGTCGGCATGGGGCCGCAGGAGCACGCGTTTCGGTCGGGCGTGGACGTGATCGTCGCCTGCCCCGGGCGCCTGCTCGATCACTTCCGTCAGCCGTACGCCAAGCTGGAGCACCTGGAATACCTCGTGCTCGACGAAGCCGATCGCATGCTCGATATGGGCTTCCTGCCCGACATCAAGCGCGTGCTCAAGCACCTGCCGCCGCGCAAGCAGACGCTGTTCTTCAGCGCCACCATGCCGGGGCCGATCGCGACGCTCGCGCACGAACTGCTCCGGCAGCCGGCGACCATCAACCTCGAGCGCAAGTCGGCGCCGGCCACCGGCATTACGCAGGCAGTCTATCCGGTGTCGCAGGAGCTCAAGGGCGAACTGCTGCTGGCCCTCCTGTCGGCCGGCTCGATGAAGGAAGCGCTGGTCTTCACGCGCACCAAGCACCGCGCCAACCGGCTGGCGGAGTTTCTGTCGAAGCGCGGCATCAACACCGAGCGCATTCACGGCAACCGCTCGCAGCAGCAGCGCACCAAGGCGCTCGAGGGGTTCAAGGACGGCACATACCGCGTGCTCGTCGCCACCGACATCGCCGCCCGCGGCATCGATGTTGAGGCGCTGGGCCACGTGGTGAACTTCGATGTGCCCAACGTTCCCGAGGATTACATCCATCGCGTGGGACGTACCGCGCGCGCGGAGCTGACGGGCGAAGCGTACACGTTCGTCTGTCCCGACGAAGAAGCGGAACTGCGCGCCATCGAGAAAGCGATCAACAAACGCTTGCCGCGCGTGACGGTGCCGGACTTCGATTACAAGGCGCGTCCGACGGCGAAGCTCGAAATCCCGCTCGCCGAGCGCATCGCGGCCATTCGCGCCAAGAAGGCTGAGGATCGCGCCCGCGCGGCCGCCAAGCTTGCACGCCGCGAAGCCAGTGGTGCACCGGCACCGCGCGCCGGGTCGTCATCCGCGGCGCGCGACGGCGAGGCGGGCTCGGGCAGCCGGCGTCGCCGCGGCGGACGGGGACGCAGCGGGCCGCCACGTGGGCCGCGGTCCTGATCTGCTGAATTTGCCGCCGGGATGGCGGACGCGATTCGCGCCCGCGCCCACTGGCTATCTGCACCTCGGACACGTCGTCAACGCCATCTACGTGTGGGGAATGGCGCGCGGGCACGACGGGCGCGTCGTGCTCCGCATAGAGGACCACGACCGCTCGCGCTGCCGCGCCGAGTATGAGCAGGCGCTGCTCGACGATCTCGACTGGCTCGGATTCGTCCCCGATGAAGGGGAGACGAGTGAGTTTCGGGCCGGTGAGAGTCTGCGCCGACAAAGCGACAACGACTGGCGCTACGCCGGGGCCATTACTGCACTCGAGCTGCGCGACCTCGTGTACACGTGCACCTGTTCGCGCGGCGACATTGCGCGGGTGGTGGAAGACCGGCCGAACGAAGAGCTGCGCTACCCCGGCACCTGCCGCGACGCCGCGCTGTCGCCCGATGCGTCGTTGCAGCGCCGTGTGAAGCTAGGCGATGACACGGAGCGGTTCTTCGATCTGCTGCGCGGGCCGCAGCAACAGACGCCGGCGGAGCAGTGCGGCGACCTGCTGGTGCGCGACCGACTGGGGCAGTGGACGTATCAGTATGCCGTCACCGTGGATGATCTCGAACAGCAGATCGATCTCGTCATCCGCGGCGAAGACCTGCTCGACTCCACCGGTCGCCAGCGCGCGCTGGCGCGACTGCTCGGACGGCGGCGACCGCTGCTCTTTCTGCACCACCCGCTGGTCCGTCACCCGGACGGCGCGAAGCTCAGCAAGTCGGCGGGCGACACGGGCGTGCGCGAGCTGCGCGCCTTGGGGCACGCCAGCGCTGACGTGATTGGCCGCGCGGCGCAACTGGCGGGGCTGCAGCCCACCTCCGCGCCATGCGACGCGCGCGACGTCGGGCGGTTCTTCGCGTAGCAGCGCGCGAGGCGTTGGTTCTAGTCGACGGTGGCCCTCGGCGAGTAAGTTGGGGCAGTCTTCACGCCGGGTGTTCGATGCGTCGCTTCGCCATTCTCGCGCTCTTCGCCGCCATCTTGGCGTGCTCACCGAATTCACTTTCATCACAGTCCGCGCCGTATGACGTGCTCGTGCGCAACGGCACCGTGCTCGATGGCACGGGCGCGCCGGGCGTAAAGGCTGATGTCGCCATCGCTGGCGCGCGCATCGTCCGCGTGTCGCCCACGCCGCTGAGTCCGGCCGACGCCAAACGCGTGATCGATGCAACCGGTCTGGTCGTTTCACCGGGGTTCATTGATCTGCACGTGCACCTCGAGCCGTTGATGCAGCTCCCCGGTGCGGAGAGCCATGTGCGACAGGGCGTGACGTTCGCACTCGGCGGACCGGACGGCGGCGGCCCGTGGCCGTTGGGCGCGTACATGGACAAAGCCGACCGCGCTGGGCTGGGGATCAATGTTGGGTACCTCACCGGCCACAACATCATTCGCGAAACGGTGATGGGCACCGAGAACCGCGCCCCGACCGCCAACGAACTCGCGCGCATGCGGCGGATGGTCGCCCAGGCGATGGACGAGGGCGCGTTTGGGATGAGCACCGGCCTGCGCTACATCCCCGGCTATTACTCCAACATCGACGAAGTCATTGCGCTCTCCGAGGAAGCCGCCAAGCGCGGCGGCATCTACACGTCGCACCTGCGCGAAGAGGGCGTCGGTCTGCTGCAGGGTGTGGGTGAAGCGCTGGAGATCGGGCGGCGCGCCAAGATTCCCGTGATCCTCACGCACCACAAGGCGATCGGGCGTCAGGCGTGGGGGAAGAGCGTCATCACACTGGCAATGGTCGATTCGGCGCGGAAAGCCGGCACCGACGTGATGATCGACCAGTATCCGTTCACGGCATCGTACACGAGCCTCAACGTGCTCGTGCCACCCTGGGCGCTGGCGGGCGGCAATGCGGAACTCAAGAAGCGGCTCGACACCCCAGCGCTCAAGGACAGCATCTACGCGGGGATGATGGACCTACTGATGAATGATCGCGGCGGCGGCGATATCAGCCGCGTGCAGTTCGCGATTGTCGCGTGGGACAAGTCGCTGCAGGGCAAGACGCTGGCCGACTGGGCCGTTCGGCGCGGACTCAAGCCGACCCCGGAGAATGCGATTCCGCTCATTCTCGAGGGAGTGCTCAACGGCGGCGCCGGCATGGTGTACCACGTCATCGAGGAAGCCGACGTCAAGCGCATCATGGCGCATCCGATGACGATGATCGCCAGCGATGGCCGCCTGACCAAACTCGGCGAAGGCGTGCCGCATCCGCGCAACTACGGCACCTTCCCGCGCGTGCTCGGCAAGTACGTGCGCGAAGATCACGTGCTCACGCTGGAGCAGGCCATCCATAAGATGACCGGCATGCCAGCGGAACGGCTCAAGCTGCGCGACCGTGGCTGCCTGCGCACGGGGTGCGTGGCCGACGTTACGATCTTCGATCCGGCGACCGTGCGCGACATGGGCACGTTCACCGACCCGCACCATTATCCCGTGGGAATCCCGTGGGTGCTGGTGAATGGCGAACCGGTGATCGCGAACAACGTCTTCACCGAGGCGCGGCCGGGGCGGGTGGTGCGGCGGCCGGCGCCCGTGCGGGGGCAGTGACGCGTTTCTACTTCGCCCGCACCACCTCGATGCGTTCAATCACGTCCCCCTCGAGCACCCCGTCGGCAACCTCGATGCCTTCCACCATCTCCCCGAACACCGTGTACGTGGAGTTGAGCGTCAGGTTGTCCTTGAGGTTCACGAACCACTGGGCGTCGCCGGTGTCGTGACCGCGCGTGCTCATTCCCACTGTGCCACGCACATGCGGCACCGTGCCAAGCTCGTCACGCAGAAACAGCGGCAATCCGACATACTCATTGTCGCCCGGGCTTGGCCCCTGAATCACGAAGTTCGGTTCCACGCGGTGCCAGGCGCGTCCGTTGTAATATCCGGTCTGCGCGAGCTGCAGGATGCGCGCGGCCATAATGGGCGCCACGTCGCCACGCAGACGCACGACAAACGCCCCGCCGCCATGCGCCGCGGACATCACCACCCGCAGGCGCACATCGGCGCCGAGCGCGAGCCGTACGGCGTCGCCGGCGACGGCGTTGTGAAACGGCGTGCACGCTGGCTTGGTGGCAACGCCCAGCTTGGTCGCGATGGCGGCGGCGGCCTTCGCGACCTCGCAGTCAAAATCGGTGGCCAGTTCCACGACCTCGCCCCACACACTGGTGTCGGCCACCTCGGCGAGGCGCGACAACACCGTGGTGCGCGCATCGCGCGAGGTCTCGCTGTAGTCGCCGCGCAGGCGGTACGCCGCGTGCACGAGCGCCGCGCGAAGCGACGCCGATGGCGCCGCGCCCTTGAGCGCCAGCGCGCCGGCCCGCACGGCCTGGTATCCGCGTGCGCCGAGCGCAGCCACGTACAGGCTGTCGTCAGCATGGCCCGTCAACTTCACAAGGGCCTCGATGGCCGCTTCCTTCACATTGTCGTTGGAGTCGCTGGCAAATGCGCGCAGCCGCTGGGTGTCGGCGAGCACCGCGGCCGCACGCGCGCTGTACGTGCGCACCCAGTGCGCGGGGGTGCCGGCGAGTGCAGGGAGCGCGCTCCGCGCGTCAGCCGGCGCCACGCGCGCGAGTGCGACGATGGCGTGGGCGGCGGGCTGCCAAGCCGCACCGCCGGCTGTGCGAGTGCGCGCCGTCGCCGAGGGCAGCCATCCCTTGAGTGTGGATATCAGGGCCGCATCGCCCGCACACTTCGCCGTCACCAGATCGGCGGCGCGCAGTCGGACATGCCATACGCTGTCGCCAAGCGCATCGCGCAGCTGCGCGCAGTCGGTCGATTTGGGATCAAGCGCGCGGTATCTCAATCGCCATGCGGGATCCGCGTACTTCGGCGGGGCAGGGAGCGCACCGAAGGCGTCGCGCCCGGCGAACTTGGGGTCCCGAATACGCGCCAGCGCGCGCCGGGCGATCGACGCCACGCGTGCATCCGAGGCCTTGATCCCGACGGCCAGCGCCCGATCTGTCGTGTCGCGCCGGTCTTCGGCGGCAAGGATGCGCCGAATGAGCAGGGTGTCCGGAGTCGGTGCCGGCGTCTGCGCCGATAGCAGGGAAGCGCTGAACAGGGCGAGCAGGGCAGTACGGGTCATGCCAGCCAATGGACGGTTGCGCGGGGTGCGCCGCAAGGGGGGATACCCGCCGCGGCGTCCCCCGCCCGGCGGGCGCATCAGCGAACGCGGCGGGAAAACCGTATTCATTAGATGGCAACGTTCCGGGGCGCGACTCTCGCGCCTCCGGGCCAGTTGAGACCTCAACGCCAAGACCCGTGCCCATCCGCCCACTCCTCGTTCGCGCCGGCCGCGTCGCGGCCCTCCTGCTCTTCGCGGTCGCGCCGTCGCTTGCTCAGCAGGCGACCGATGCCAAGCTCAACGCCTTGCGCGAGACGCTCGCCAAGGAAGGGTACATTGAGCCGGCACCCGAAGTCGCGAAGCTCGTGACCGCGCCGCGGCATCTCGTCGTCACGCTCACGAACCTGAGTCCTGACCGCAAGTATTCTCTGCGTGAGCAGACCGACGGCCTGCCGAGCGTGCAGACGTACGGCAAGGCACACGTCTATCTCGGCGGCTTGCAGGTCGATCTCAAGGCCAGCCGCGCCCGCGCGCTGACGGCGCGCGGCGCCACGGCGCTGCAGCTCATCGATACGCGCACCGGCGCGACGACCGTCATTGAGGCGCCGAAGGGAGCGATGATCACCGCTCCCGTCTGGTCGCCCGACAGCAAGAAGGTGGTGTACATCGCCAACTTCGACGCCGGGTCGTATGTCTGGGTTGCCGACGTCGCGACCGGCAAGTCGGTGCAGGTGGCCAAGCAAGCGCTGCTCGCCACGCTGGTGACGACGGTGGATTGGACGGCCGACGGCAAGAGTCTCGTTGCGGTCTTCGTACCGGACAAGCGTGATCCGATGCCCAAGAAATCAGAGATTGCCACCGGTCCGCAGGTACGCACGTGGACGGAGGGCACCAAGGCGCCGGAGCGCAACTACGCCTCGCTGATGGCGGAGCCGTACGACTTCGACCTGTTCGAGTGGAGCATCCGCGGCCAGCTCGGCGTCATTGACGTGGCCAAGAAGACCGTGAAGCCCATCGGCGTGCCGGTGATGCTGTCATCGGTGGATGCGTCACCCGACGGCAAGTACTTCCGCGTGAGCACGGTGCAGAAGCCGTTCTCGTACGTGGTGCAGTATTCGGCTTTCGGCAGCCGCGACGCGGTGTGGGATACCACGGGCAAAATGCTCGCCGAGATTTCCAAGCGCGCCCTGCGGTTTGCCGGCGACACGTCGGGCGGCGGCGCGTTTGGCGGGCGCGGCGGCGCGGCCGGCGGCAAGAAGGGTCTGGCGTGGATGCCCAAGGGCCACGGCTTCTTCTACATCGCATCCGACTCGACGGCGCGCGGCGACAGCACGCGCCCAGCGGGGGCGCCGGCAACTGGCGGCCGTCCGGGTGCGGGCGGCGCGGCGGGCCGTCCGGAGAAGGTGGTGCAGTGGCTGCCGCCGTTCGGCGACAAGGACATCAAAGTCCTCTATCAGCACACGACGGCGATTGCGAGCGCGGTCTTCACCGACGACGCCGAAACGCTGTTCCTGGCGACGAACAACAACGGCACCGGCGAAATTTTCGCCGTGAAGCTCAGCGATCCCACCAAGCGCATGAGCATCGTGCGTCAGCGCGGCTGGACGCCCGCGTTTGTCGGCGGCGGACGTGCGGTGTTCGGCGGCTTCAGCCCGCGCGGCGGCGGCGACTCGCTGTCGTTCTACAACAACCCCGGCGCGATGCTCACCAAGCGCGGCACCAACGGTGGCGAAGTCGCCGTGGTCAGCGCCGCCGGTGAGGTGTTTCTGAAGGGTACGCAGTACTCGCTCGACTATCTCGCCAACCCGCCCAAGGACTTCCTCGACAAGATCGAGATGGCGAGCGGCAAGAAGACACGGGTCTTTGAAGCGGCAAACAAGGACATCAGTGAGTCGCTGGGCACACTGCTCGACGATGACGGCGCCGCGGCAATCGTGACGCGCGAATCGCCGACGCAGGTGCCCAACTCGTATCTCAAGGACCTCAAGGCCGGCACCGTCACCGCGATCACCAAGAACGTGGATCCGGCGCCCGAGTTCACGGCGTTCCAGCGTCGGCGCATCATCGTGACGCGCGCCGACGGCATCAAGTTCGTGGTGAACCTCACCCTGCCCGCCGACTACAAGGCCGGCACGCGCCTGCCGGGCATGTTCTGGTTCTATCCGTACGAGTACACCGACCAGGCCGGCTACGACCGGTCGAACCGCACCGAGAACGTGAATCGGTTTGTGAGCTCGGGTCCGCGCACGATCGAGTTCCTCGCCGCGCAGGGCTATGCGGTGGCGAACTTCAATCCGCCGATCATTGGCGAAGCCAATCGCATGAACGACAACTATGTGTCGGACCTGCGCATGAATCTCTACACGGTGATCGACGAACTTGACCGTCAGGGGTACATCGATCGCACCAAGCTCGGGCTCGGCGGACACAGCTACGGTGCATTCAGCACGATGAACGCGATGGTCAACGTCCCGTACTTCAAGGCCGGCATTGCGGGCGACGGCATGTACAACCGCACGCTGACGCCCTCCGGCTTCCAGAGCGAGCGGCGCGACCTGTGGAGCGGGCAGAAGACCTACCTCGACATGTCGCCGATGCTCAACGCCGACAAGCTGCAGGGGGCGATTCTGATGTACCACTCCATCGAGGATCAGAATGTCGGCACCGATCCCATCAGCTCCATCCGCATGATGCAGGCGCTCCGCGCCAACGGCAAAGTGGCGTCGCTGTACATGTATCCGTACGAGGACCACGGCCCGGTGACCAAGGAGACCCTGCTTGACCAGTGGGCGCGGTGGACCACGTGGCTCGACCTGTACGTCAAGAACGACGGTATGGCGCTGGCGCGGAAGAAGCCCGCGGCGCCGAGGACGCAGCCGTAGCAGTTTGCCTGTTGGGCCGGTGTTCCTGTTAACGGAATACACGGAGGGCACGGAGGACTGCAACTTCTTGGAGGAACGACAGCGCGCCACGCAGATCATGCGTGGCGCGCTGTCGTTACCCCCAGTAGTGCCGTTGCAGTCCTCCGTGTCCTCCGTGCCCTCCGTATCCTCCGTGAATTCAGTGTCCTTCTCCTCCTCCTCCTCCTCCTCTCCCCACAC
>JACPFW010000032.1 GCA_016182795.1 Gemmatimonadota bacterium | reverse complement strand
CTGGGAGGCGATCGAGGATCCCACGGCGCTCCGACGCTTCTCCAGCTCCCTGCTGGTGATGGCGCTCGTCACCGGGGTGACGCTCCGGCTGTATCGCTCGTATGTGCTGTCGCATGGTTCGCCGGAGAGCGGGCTTTGGGTTGGGGCAACGTTCATCATCGGGGCCGTGCTGCTGCTCGTGATGCTGACGATGCATCTGGCCAACTACACCGTGCGCCACTGGTGGTGGCGCGCGCCGATGTTTGCGGCGTTCGAGGCGGGGACCGAGATCGTGATATCCCTCGCCCTCACGACGCTGGGTCTCGAGCAGGTGGGCAGCCGCGTGGCGTCGCTCGACGACTGGCTGCCGATTGCCGCGCAGGTGCTGGCCTGGCGCGTGCTGCTGATCATCCCGTTCACCGTGCTGCTGGCGGGGGTGGTGACGGTCGTGCGCCGCCTGCTCCTCTCGGCCGAACATCGCACCTCCACGGCGCAGCGCGTGTCGGAGTCTCAGCGCGCCGCACCGGCAGAGCCGCCGGCCCCGCCGGCCTGAACGATTTCTCTCGGGCAGGACCCTATGACACGCCTTGCACGCACCGTTCTCGCCGCGGCCCTGCTGTGGCCCGCCATGCCGTTGTCCGCGCAGCGTCCGGCCGGTCGGATCGCTGATCGGGCGCATCCCTTTGGCACGCTGCGGGAGCAGGCGGCGCGTCAGCAGCGCTGGCTCGAGACGCGCATGAAGACCGTGCTGCCGGCGCTGATGCGCTCGCAGGGGATCGACATGTGGATCGTCCCGATGCGCGAGTACGCGGAAGATCCCGTCTTCTCGTCGCTGGTGTCGCCCACCACCTTCGCGGCGCGCCGCCGCACCATCTACGTGATGTTTGACCGCTGTTCGTCGTCCGGACGCACCGACCCGGGTGACGGGTCGTGCATTGAACGGACCGCCCTCGGCGGCTCGTCGCAGGGCGGAGTCTGGCAGGCGATGCGCTCGACCCTGGCGGTGGATGCGCCGGTCGGCGGAGAGCAAGCCGAGTTGTGGGGGGACGAGCAGTGGAAGCTACTCAAGCGCGTGGTGGATGAGCGCAACCCGAAGGTGATCGGCATCGACTACTCCCGCACGTTCGCGTTCTCCGACGGCCTGACGCACGGCGAGTATCTCGGGATGACCGAGGCGCTGGGCGACCGGTGGACGGCGCGGCTCAAGCCGGCCGAGGAGCTGCCGCTCCAATTCATTGCCTCGCGGGTGGCCGACGAAGAGGCGTTCTACGGTGAGGTGACGCAGCTCGTCTGGGAGTTGATCGGCGAGATGTACTCATCCAAGGTGATCGTGCCCGGCAAGACGAAGACCAGCGATCTCGTCTGGTGGTGGCGGCAGCGCGTGAACGACCTCGGGCTCGGGACGTGGTTCCAGCCAAGCATCGAGGTGCAGCGCGCCAGCGCCACCGAGGCCTCGTTGGGAGACGATCCCGTGATCCAGCGCGGCGACGTGCTGCATTGCGACGTCGGCATCACGGCGCTGGGGTTGAACACCGATACCCAGCACATGGCCTACGTGCTGAAGCCGGGTGAGCGCGAGGCGCCGGCCGGGCTGCGCGCCGCGCTCGCCAACGGCAATGCGCTGCAGGACATTGTCATGGCCGAGATTCGTCCCGGGCGGACAGGGAACGAAATCCTCGCCGCGGCGCGTTCGAAGATGGCGGCGCGCGGGATCAGCGGCACGGTCTACTCGCACGCGATCGGGATGCACGGGCACGGCGCCGGACCGTTGATCGGGCTCTGGGACTATCAGCAGGGCGTTCCCGGACGCGGCGATGCCAAGGTGATCGGCAACATGTGGTACTCCATCGAGCTGCAAGCCACGTCGCCGGTGCCGGAGTGGAACGGCCAGGGCGTGCGCATGGCGCTCGAGGAGGACATGATGATCGGCACCGACGGCACGCCGCGCTGGGTGCGCGGACAGCAGACGAAGCTCTGGCTCGTGAGGTAGCGCGATGAAGCGAGGAAAGAAGGAGCTGCTGGTGGTCGGCGATCGTGTGCTCATTCGCGTGGAAGACGGCGAGGAGCGCACCAAGGTGGGGCTGTATCTGCCGGCGACGGCCATGGAAGGGCAGCAGGTGCAGGGCGGCACGATCGTCGCCACCGGGCCGGGACAGCCGCTGCCGACCGTGGAAGACCATCTGGATGAGCCGTGGCGCATCACGTCGGGGCCGCAGATGAAGCACGTGCCAATGCAGGCGCAGGTGGGCGATTACGCGCTGTTCTTCCGCAAGGCGGCCGTCGAAATCACCTTTGACGACGAGCGCTATCTCGTCGTGCCGCAGGCGGCGATTCTGACGCTGGCGCGCTGAGGGACTGCCGGAACGCCGCGAACGCGTCAATTGTTAATCGTGGACGTGCGGCCACGGCGGCCTCCCGCTCACAGTGCAAAGACCCCCCAACACGGAAGTCGGCCCCATGATGTATCCGGAACCCATGATCGCCCCGATGCGCGAGGAACTCACTCGGCTCGGCGTGCAGGAACTGCGCTCAGCGGCCGAAGTCGCCGAAGCGCTGGGCAATGCCAAGGGCACGGCGCTGGTGGTCGTGAACTCGGTCTGCGGATGTTCGGCGCGCAACGCGCGCCCCGCGGTCGGCGCGGCGCTGGCCCACGACGTGAAGCCCGATCACCTCTTCTCGGTGTTCGCCGGGCAGGACATCGACGCCACCAAGGCGGCGCGTGCGTTCTTCACCGGCTATCCGCCGTCGTCGCCGTCCATCGCTCTGCTGAAGGACGGGCGCATCGTGACGATGCTCGAGCGTTATCAGATCGAAGGACGGATGCCCGATGAGATCGCGCAGGACCTCGTGCAGGCGTTCGACCGGCATTGCACAGCCGGCGCGGCACGCTGAAAAAGCTGCGCGCAGACTCTGGCGCAAAATGACAAGGTGATTGTAGCTTGTTGATACCAATGCGAACGTGGCATTGGTCTTCGCGGCGGCACGACCGCCTGCGGACAAGAGGACCGGCTTCCGGGAGCCGGTCCTTCTTGTTTTCTGTTGGTAGAGAAACAACAGAGAGACAACAGAGAAACAACAGAAAGACAACAGACGCGCTCCACTGCGATGCAGTGGTGGTTCTGTTGTCTCTCTGTTGTCTCTCTGTTGTTTGTCTGTTGTTTCTCTTTATCTTTCAAAGCGCTTATGTCTCGCCCCACCTCCCGTCCGCCCGCTGCGTTGGCCGATCATGCGGCCGATCAGCTCGCGTTCATCCGCGACACGATGGTGCGCGCCGGGCGGTTTACCGCGGTCTCGGGGGCGGGGACGATTGGCGCTGGTGTGGTGGGGATGATTGCGACGCTGCTGTCGCCCTACATGGCGAACCAGTGGCAGTGGCTGGGCCTCTGGCTCACGGCCGCGACCGTGGCGATGTCGATCGCCGTCTTTATGATCGCGAGGAAGGCGATGCGTTCGGGGCAATCGCTGCGCGCCGGGCCGGGGCGCACGTTTGCGCTCGCGTTCGCCCCGCCATTGATCGCTGGCGGCTTTCTCACGGCGGCGCTCGCCGCGCACGGCGCCTGGTCCCTGTTGCCCGGTACGTGGCTCGTGTGCTACGGCGCGGCCGTCGTGTCGGGCGGCGCGTTCTCAGTGCGCACCGTTCCGGTGTTCGGCGCGGTGCTCCTCGTGCTTGGCGCGCTGGCGTTCCTGCTCCCGGCGTTCGCCCAGGTCTGGCTGCTTGGCGCTGGCTTCGGCGCGGCGCACCTGCTCTTCGGCTACTTCATCGCGAGGTATCACGGTGGCTAAGTCCTCTTCCAGCGCCGCCCGGCGCAGTGACCGCAAGGCCGCGACGCCGAATCCCGCGCTCGCGCCGGTGTTGGGTGGCGAGCCCATTCCCTCCGCGCTCGACAAGCTGATTCACGACCGTGTGCGCCTCGGCATCATCAGCGCGCTCGCCGTGAACGACCGCCTCAGCTTCACCGACCTGCGCGACCTGCTGGCGCTCACCGACGGCAATCTCAGCGTCCACGCGCGGAAGCTCGAGGACGGCGGCTACGTGACGTGCTCTAAGGGGTTCGACGGTCGCGTGCCGAAGAGCGAATACCGCCTCACGGCCGCCGGGAAGCGCGCGCTGGAGCGGTATCTGGGGCATATGGAAGCGCTGATTGAGGCGACGAGAGGGCGGTAAGACAGAGAAACAACAGAGAGACAACAGAGAGACAACAGAGAGACAACAGAGAGACAACAGAGAGACAACAGATAAACAACAGACGACAGGTGAGCCGCGCGTACTCCGGGCTCACCTGTCGTTCGTCATATCGACGCGCCAGGTCGGCGGGAACTCAGCGCTCTGCGGCAGCCAGCTTGGCGATCGCCGCCTCGACGTCGGCGCGTGAGACCGGCATGGGGAGTCGCATGCCGCGCTCGCCCGCCTTGGACGGCACAACGGTGGAGGCGACGCTGCCGTCGGCGGCCAGCTGCACGAGCGCGGTCGCGGTGTTCCAGTCGCCCGCTCCCTGC
Organism: Gemmatimonadota bacterium; assembly: GCA_016182795.1. Lineage (GTDB taxonomy): Bacteria > Gemmatimonadota > Gemmatimonadetes > Gemmatimonadales > Gemmatimonadaceae > PNKL01. Next base: position 99,424 of record JACPFW010000032.1, on the reverse strand, counting down.
GTGACGTGCAGCGCCAGCAGCCAACGTCCCTCGTTGGGCCACTGCTTGCGCAGCGCGAACGCCCCTTCGCGCTTCAGCGCCTGAAATTGAAGCGCAATCGTGCGGCGCTTGCCGTCCACGATGCCTTCGGCCGTGCCGCTGACCGGGAGTCCGGCCGGCGTGTTGTGATGGAACGCGTGCACGACGAGGAAGGCGTCGCGCGCCTGTGGATCGAATGGATTCCCGGGATACTCAATCGTGATCCACGGAGGTCCGGCAATGACGGGCGTGGCGACCAGCAGCAGCGGCAGAATGGACCAGCGCAGTGTGCGGGACAACATGATGCCTCCTGTGGGGGGACGGCTCCGCCCCGCGCCCTCGTGGTGAGGGAGCCCGCGGAACGGCGAATCTGCGCGATTACGGCGAGGTTGCGGTCACTCGCCCCTTAAACGTCCGTATGGTCAGCGTGGCGCCCGATGTGGCGCCGCCAAGTTCCTGCACGATTCCTGATGGGGACTTCGCCGGATCACCCATCGATCGCAGGCCGAAGAGGTCACTGATCGCAGCCGTCACGACGAGGGCAGCGTTGGTGCCCTTCGGCACACGCAGGTCCACGTTGCCGGCGTGGGTGTCGATGGCGAGCACACTGCCGGCGGCAATTCCGCCGTCGTAGCGCACGTCCCCGGTGACGGTCTCGATGCGGCCGCGACGCGTCATGCCGCCATGCACCGTCACCCGACCGCTCACGGTGGTGATCGCGCCGTCCTCGCCCGTTCCGGACCAGTCCACGCGACCGGTGGCGGTCTTCAACCGGAGGTAGTTCGGCGAGCCCACGAGCACGAGGTCGCCCCCCATTGTCTCGGCTACGACCTCGTCGGAGCTGCCTTCAATGCGCACGCTGCCCGACGCCGACCCGCAGTCGAGCGGTCCGCTCATTCCTTCCACGCGCACGTCGGCCTCCCCGCCGCGCACCCAAAGCCGCGCGCGACGCGGCACCCGGACAATCAGGTCGGCCATTGCTTCCACACCGTCGCCCTCGACGCCGCCCTTTGCGCCCTGACGACCGCCGCCCAGGTAGAACTGCGATTTTGTGGAGATGGTGCCGGTCACGGCGATGCTATCCGTGTCCCAGCCAACCACGCGCACCGCTCCCGACGACAGGAAAAACTTGAACATCCCGGTGGCATCGAGTTGGAGCCGGCGGTCGATCTTCTGCTGTGCCGGCACCGCGGTGAACGGCGCGAGGAGACAGGCGATGACGAGAAACAAGCGGTAAGGCATGTGGGTGTCCTAGCTGGAGTGCAGCGGCAGCGCGTTGGCGCGTCGCAACAGGTCGAGTTTCTGGCGGTAGACGGAATCGAGCAGATCCATCAGGTCCTGACTGGCCGGATCAACCTCGAGCGCTGCCCGGGCCTCACGGATCGCCTGGTCGATGGCACGCAGGCTCGACTCGAGCACCTGAACGGTCTTGGGTGACAACCGCGCCCGTCGCGCGACGAGCACCCGCTGAAGATCGTCCGCGGCGGCGTCGTAGCTGTTGCACACGTCAGCCACCAGCTGGCGCCGATCACTCGCGACACGCGCAGCACCGGCACCAACACCGACCGCCGTGTTGAATGCCGCACCGTCCGCCGTCGGCCGGCGCTGCCGATTGCTGGCGAGCATCGTGACCGTGGACGCCGCAATCACCAACACGGCCGCGGCGGCGACTGGCCACCGGCGGGCCGCGCGGCAAGGCGGGCGCCCGTCGGTGTGCAGCGGCACCACACGCTCGGCGTCGATGCGCGACCGGATCGCCGGCCACGCGTCGCGCCGCGGTTCGATTTCGCGCGCGAGCCCGTCAATCGCCGAGCGCAGACGCTCGGGTAGGGGATCACGCTCGTGACTGGTCATCGGTCAAGTTCCTCCATCAGCAGACGGCGCGCGCGATGCAGCTGCGTCCGCACGGTCACGGTGGCCACGCCTTGCAGCGCGGCAATCTCTTCGTGTGAGTAGCCTTCGATGTCATGGAGCACGAACGCGGTGCGCGCCCCGGTCGGCAGCAGCGCGATCGCCCGCTCGAGGTCGATCCGCGTGTCCGGGTCGTCGCGCACGTGGCCGAGCCCCTGGTCACGCGCCAGCGCGTCCGGGTCGTCGGCATACTCGACCCGCTGCGTCCGCCTGTCGTCTCCTCGCCGCGCAACAAGAAAGACGTTGACGGCCACGCGGTGTATCCACGAGCTGAACGCGCTCTCGCCTCGAAATGACGGCAGACGCTCCCACACCCGCACGAACACATCCTGCAACAACTCGTCCGTCCCCTGGCCCGCCGTAAGTCGAGCGCAAAGCGCGTGTACCCGCCCCACATGCGATCGATACAGCCGTTCGAACGCGTCCATGTCTCCGCTCTGCGCACGCAGGACGTCGTCGTCGATCGACCGAGAGTGGGGAGCGGAGGCAGGCATGGTCGGGACTACGATACCGTCCAGCGGTGAAATGTTCGAATCCCACCGGTACCTCGCCGCGCACCGGCCGGCCGGCCGGCCGGCCGGCGCGTATGCAAGAACCCCGGCGAGCTCACCATCGCTCGCCGGGGTTCCACGTGCCTCAACGCTAAAAGCTCAGTGCCACGGGGGACCGGCTTGGTTGATCGTCATTCTCAACTACGATTGCCGAATCCACCGCGCCAGTTCGCGCATTGACGGGCGCTTGCCGTACATCAACAGCCCGACGCGATAGATTCGCGCCGAGATCCAGACGCACAGGGCGCACGTCAGCGCCACGCCGGTGAGCGTGCCTACCAGCTCGTACCACGGAATCTGCACCGCGCTCATGCGCATCGGCATGATGACCGGCGCCGAGAACGGCACCCAGCTGACGATCTCGGCCAGCCGGCTCGTGGGGTTCAGCATCACCGGCTGGGCGAAGATGATGCTGAAGACCAGCAGCATCACCACCGGCTGGGCCGCCTGATTGGCATCTTCCTGGCTGGAGACCATCGCGCCGACCGCCGCAAAGAGCGCCGCGTACAGGCCGTAGCCAAGGATGAAGAACAGCACGAGCGCCGCAATGAGCATTGGCGGCACCTGCGGCAGAGCAATGGCCGGCGCCGCCGGCATGCCGAGCTTCAGGAAGATGGGCTCGCGGAACTGATAGAGCGCCACGGCGCTCCCCAGCCAGATGGCCTGCTGCAGCAGCCCAACGGCGCCGACGCCAATCACCTTGCCGGCGAGAAGCACGTCGGGTGAGACCGACGAGACAATGACCTCCGCGACGCGCGTCGTCTTCTCCTCAAGCACGCCGCGCAGAATGGCCTGCCCGTAGAGCACGATCATCATGTAAAGCAGGAAGGCAATGAGAAAGCCGAAGATCGCGCTGCCAATGCCCGAGCCGCCGCGTCCCTTGTCGGTGATGCGCTCGGCCTTCATGTCGACCTTGATGCGCGTCAGCGCCTCCACACGCTTGGGATCGAGTCCCTCCCCCTCGAGACGCTGGCCGAGCAGGGCCGAACGCAGCGCGTTCTCGATCGAATCCATCTCGCCGAGCGACGAAGCGTTGCGCCCGGCATAGGTGGCACGCTGCTGCTGAATGGTGATGGAATCAAGCACGAGGTAGCCGCGCCGCGTCTTCGCCATCACGTCCTTGGTGGCGAGCGATTCGGCGGCCGCCACCTCGCCGGGCGCGACGAGGACAACCTGCGTGGCGGTGGCGTCTCCCATCGGACCGCCGTTCAGGCGGGTGGCGACGCGGTCGCCCAGCCCGGTGCCGGTGGCGTCAATGATGCGGATGTCGCTCACTTTCACGTTGCGCATTCCGCGCACCGACAGATAGGCCGGCAGCACCATGATGACGCCAAAGAAGACCGGGCCAAAGATGGTGACGACGATGAACCACTTGTTTCGCACGCGCTCCAGGAACTCGCGCTTCGTGACCGTCCAGAGCTTAGCCATGGCCTGACATCCCCTCCTCCACGCCCGTCGCGCCCACCCGGTCGAGGAAGATCTGGTGAAGCGACGGTTGGATCAGCTCGAAGCGCTGAACCAGCGCGCCGGCGCCGATGAGGCGGTGCAGCAGGAGCTGCGGATCGCCGCCCGGCGCCATCTCGAGCTCGAAGTATCTGTTGTTGTCGTCCATGCGCGAGATCAGGGACCGATCGCCGAGGATTTCCGCCACGCCGCTCGACGGCGTGCCTTCGAGCGAGAGCGCGATGTTGCGCTTGTGGTGCTCCGACTTGACGCCGTTCACCGAGCCGTCAAGCACCTTGTCCCCGCGGGCGATGATGCAGACGGAGTCGCACAACCGCTCGGCGTTGTCCATCAGATGCGTGGAGAAGATCACCGTCTTGCCGCGGTGCTTGAGTTCGACCACGGTATCCTTGAGCGCCTGCGCGTTGATGGGGTCGAGTCCCGAGAACGGTTCATCGAGAATCACGACCTCCGGATCGTGCAGCAGCGTGCCGATGAACTGCACCTTCTGCTGCATGCCGCGCGACAGCTCGTCGACCTTGGCGTTGCCCCAGTCCTTCTCGGGGGTGCGCAGGGAGAGGCGCTCAAGCCATTCGTCGATGCGGTGGTTCGCGGTCTTGGCGTCCACGCCCTTGAGTTCGGCGAGGAACCGCAGCACGCGGCGCACCTGCATCTTCTTGTACAGGCCGCGCTCCTCTGGGAGGTAGCCGAGGCGGTCGAGCAAGCCGGGCGCGGTGTTTGGCGTTCCGAGCACGGTGATGCTCCCGGCGTCGGGGGCAATCACGTTCAGGATCATGCGGATCGTGGTCGTCTTGCCGGCCCCGTTGGGCCCCAGCAGGCCATACACGGCGCCGCGCGGCACATCGAGCGTGAGACTGCGCACCGCCACAAAATCCGCGAACCGCTTGGTGATCCCTCGGAGCTCGAGGGCGAGTTCTGCCATGTGAATTGGGGTGATGGATGGGACGAATATACAGACTCCCCTACATGGTGCAGGGGAAGGGGCAGAGTGTGGTGCGGAGGAAGGGCAGGGAGGAGGCTTGAGGTGGTGGGGGAATTGGGTGACACTACGACTATGACGCGCCGAATGATTCTCCTGCTGACGCTTGTGTGCGCCTGTGGCGGCGCCGGCGACGGACACCCAGTTGCCCGCACTTTGGTGGCCTTCAATGCGGGCTCGCTCGCGCGCCCGATGCGCGCCGCGCTCGATTCATTTGCCGCGCGCGAAGGCGTGCGCGTCCTGCAGGAGAGCGCCGGCTCGCTGGAGTCGGCGCGCAAGCTGACCGAACTGGGCAAGATCCCCGACGTCATCGCGCTGGCGGACGAGGAGGTCTTTCCGCAGTTGCTGATGCCGACGCACACGAGCTGGTACGTGCGCTTCGCGCACAATCGGATGGTGCTCGCCTACACGCCGCGTTCGCGCGGAGCCGCCGAGATCACCGGTGAGACGTGGTGGCAGGTGGTGCAGCGCCCGGGCGTGGAGACGGGACGCAGCGACCCACAGCTCGATCCCAACGGCTACCGCACCCTGCTCGTGCTGCAGCTCGCCGAGCGGCACTACGCCAAGCCTGGACTCGCCAAGGCGCTGTTGCAGGCGATGCCGGCGCGCAACGTGCGTCCAAAGGAGGCGGATCTCGTGGGCCTCCTGCAGGCGGGCGAGTTCGACTACATCTGGTCCTACGAGTCGATGGCGCGTAACCTGGGACTGAACTTCGTGCGCCTGCCGGACGCGATCGACCTCTCGTCACCAGACGACTCAGCGCTCTACGCCGCGGCGAGCGTTCGGGTGCGGGGCAAGGGCGCCGACTCGGCAGAGTTCCGCGGCCGTCCCATTGTCTACGCCCTTTCCATTCCGCTGGCCGCGCCGCACCGCGACGTCGCGGAGGCGTTCGTGCGCTACCTGCTCTCGCCCGACGGGCGCCGCGTACTGCGCGCCGAGTCGCTCGATGCGCTTGATGCCCCGATGTTCGTTGGCGCCGGCGCGCCGCGCGGACTGATTCCGTGACGCCAGCGCCGGCCCCGCCACCTGCCCGAGGAGCCCAGCGTACCATCGCGGTCGTGGCGGCGCTCGCCAGCTCTCTGCTGCTGCTCTTCCTCGCGGTGCCCATTGCCCAGCTGATCAGTGCCGGCGGCGCGGCGGGGGTGCGCCAACTGGCGAGCGACACCGAGCTGCGCGAGGCGATGTCGCTGACGGCGCTCACCGCCACGGCCGCCACCCTGTTGGGCGCCCTGGGCGGCACGCCGCTCGCCTACCTGCTGGCCCGCCGCGATTTTCGCGGCCGCGCGGTGCTCTCCGCGGTGCTCGATCTCCCTCTGCTCATCCCGCATCCGGTCGCCGGCATCGCGCTGCTCCTTCTGCTCGGACGCGAATCGGCGCTCGGCGGGGCGATGATCGCGGCCGGACTGCGCGTCGTCGGCACCCCGCTCGGCATCGTGGCCGCGATGCTCTTTGTCGCGGCCCCGCTGTACATCAGTGGCGCGCGCGAGGCGTTCGCCAAGGTGGATCCGCGGTTCGAGGCGGTGGCGCGCACGCTCGGGGATACTCCACTGCGCGCCTTCCTGCGCATCACCCTGCCGCTCTCGCGGCGCGGGCTGACGGCGTCAGCGGTGGTGATGTGGGCGCGCGCCGTCAGCGAGTTCGGCGCCATTGTCGTGCTGACGTACAACCCCAAGGTCGCGAGCGTGTTGAGCTACGATCGCTTCACCAGCTTTGGGCTGCGCGAGGCGCTTCCGGTAGCGGCGGTGCTGGCCCTGCTGGCGCTCGTTCCGCTCACGGCGTTGCGCACGCTGCGGGGTGCCGACGACGGAGCGACGCCGTGATCGAATGCCGCTCGCTCGGTGCTCGACAGGGGAGTTTCCGGCTGGATGCCGTCTCGTTTGCCATTCCAACCGGCCAATATGGCGTGGTTATCGGTCCCGCCGGCTCGGGCAAGACGACACTGCTCGAGGTGATTTCGGGCGTCGTGTCGGCCACGTCGGGGTCGTGCTGGCTGAACGAGCGGGACTGCACCGCACTGCCGCCGGAGGCGCGGGGTCTCGGCTTGGTGTATCAGCACGCGTTTCTCTTTCCGCACCTCAGCGTCGCGCAGAACATCGCGTACGGCGCGGCGTCATCCGAGCTTGCCGAGGAGGTGGCGCGCCGCTTCGGCACCGACGCGCTCACCAGCCGGCCCGTGCGCGCGCTGTCGGGCGGTGAGCGGCAGTTGGTGGCCCTGGCGCGCGCCTTCGCGCGGCGGCCGTCGGTCCTGCTGCTGGACGAGCCGTTCAGCTCGCTCGATCCGCGCCGCCGCACCATCGTGCGGCGAGAGGTGCGCGCGCTGCATCGCGCGTGGGGGCTTACGACGCTGCAAGTCACGCACGACTTCACGGAGGCCGGCCTGCTGGGCGACGTCGCGGTCCTGCTCGACGGCGGTCGCGCGCTGCAGTCGGGCCCGCCCGAGGACGTCTTCCGCCGGCCCGCGTCGCCGTACATCGCGGAGTTCCTCGGCGCCGAGAACGTGCTTGCCGGCACGGTGCGCGTGCTGGATGACAAAGCCCCCGACTGGCTCGCCGGCGAGTCGGCGACGCTTGCCCATGGCTATCGCGCGATCGAGTTCACTGCGGGACCGTTGACGCTGTACACCGTGGGCGACTTTCCCGTCGGCGACGGCTACGCCGTGATACGCGCCGAAGAGATTGTGCTGTCACTGGAGGCGCCCACCGGATCGGCGCGCAATCACTTTCGCGGCGTCGTCTCTGAGTTGGCCACGCTGGGCGCGCTGACGCGTGTCACGGTGGAGATTGCCGGCGTGCCGCTCGTGGCGTCTCTCACCACACGGTCGGCCAAGGAACTCGCCTTCCGCCCGGGCATGGTAGTGACCGCGTCGTTCAAGGCGATGGCGGTGCACCTCTGTTGATGGGACGACAGACAGGCCGCGGTCGCCGGATGACACACCACTTCCCTCGACACTGCCAGATGCGGTGGCCATCTTACGGCACCTTTCGCCGACTATGACCACCGACCATTCCGCCGCCTCGCGGCCTCTCATTTCCGTTGTCACTCCCTGCTTCAATGAAGAGGGGAATGTTCGCGAGATGTACGAGGCCATCAGGGACGTCTTTGCCGCGCTGCCGGAGTATCGGTACGAGCATCTCTTCATCGACAACGCTTCTCGGGATGGTACGGCCAGGATCCTTCGGACCCTCGCCACGACTGACCGCAACGTGAAGGTCATCCTCAATGCGCGGAACTTTGGGCATGTACGCTCGGGATACCATGCACTGCTGCAGGTGCGGGGCGATGCCGTCATCGCCCTTGCGTGCGACTTCCAGGATCCCCCGGCCCTGATCCCCGAGTTCCTTCGCCGGTGGAGCGAAGGCGCGAAGATCGTGCTGGGCATCAAGGAATCCAGCGACGAGAGTGGTGCATTCTACGCCCTGCGCGACCGGTATTACCGCACCCTCGCCCGCATCGCCGACATTGAACTTGTCCGGCAGAGTACCGGATTTGGCTGCTTCGACCAGTCGGTGATCGAGGCACTGCGGCGCATTGACGATCCCTACCCGTACTTCCGTGGCCTGCTGGCCGAGATTGGGCACGAGCCGTCGCTGGTGCCGTTCCGGCAGCCCGAGCGCAAGCGTGGAATCTCGTCGCAGAACTTCTACACGCTCTACGACCTCGCGTTTCTTGGCATCGTGAATCATTCCAAAGTGCCACTGCGCATGGCGACGATGGCGGGCTTCGGCTTGGCGCTGCTCAGCCTGCTGGTGGCGTTTGGCTACCTCGGGTACAAGTTGCTGTTCTGGAGCCAGTTCTCGGTGGGGATTGCGCCCATCCTCATCGGCTTCTTCTTCCTCACCTCGGTCCAGCTGTTCTTCATCGGCATTCTCGGAGAGTACATCGGATCGATTTACACACAGGTGAGGCACCACCCGCACGTGTTCGAGAAGGAGCGCATCAACTTTTGATCTCGATCGGCCGCCTTCGCGCGCTGGCCTCCGACGCCGGCGTTCGCGCGACGGCGACAGCCCGGCTCATCGCCCTCGCCGGGGCACCCGTCTCGCTCTGGCTCGCCGCCACCAGGCTCCCGCGTCCGGCGCAAGGCTACTTCTTCGCCGGCGTGAACGTCGTCGCACTGGCCCAGTTGTTCGAGTTGGGACTCGGCACGATCATCGTCCAGTTCGCGAGCCACGAATGGCCGCGCTTGCGGCGCACCGTCAACGGCGCCCTTGACGGTGATCCTGTCGCGCGTGATGCCATCGCGGTGCTGCTCCGCTCGGCAGTGGCTTGGTATGCGGCGGCCGGGGCGCTGGTCTTCGTTGTCGCCGGAATCGGAGGGATGCTCCTGTTTGACGTCGGAGCGGCAGGGCTGTCCCCATCGCTATGGCTCGCGGGCTCATTGCTGACTGCCGCGTATCTTGCCGTCATTCCCTTCATCTGCGTCGCGGAGGGATGCGGGGCGCTGGTCTCTGTGCAGCGCATGCGCGCCGCCCAGGCAACGATGGCTTGGCTGGGGTTGTGCATGGGACTGATCAACGGCGCCCCGCTCGCAGCAGTCTGTCTGGCCGCCGGCGCGCAGGTCGCGGTAGCCGCCGGCTGGCTCCTGCTTCGGCAACGCGCGATGGTCCGCGCGTATCGCTCATCACGGAAGATCGACGTCGCTTCCGCGGTCGACCTTGCCCGTCGTTATCGTCGCGAACAGTGGCGAAGTGCACGCCTGTGGGTGGCGCTGTCACTCATGTTCCAGATGCTGGCGCCCATCCTACTCTACCTGCGTGGTGGGGACGACGCGGGCCGGTTGGGCGTGACGCTCGCCGTGGCGCTCGCGCCGTTGACGCTATCGGTGGCCTGGCTGCACGGCCGCTACCCCGCGTTTGGTGTCTTGGTGGCGAATGGCCAAGCGCGGGCGCTCGACCAGCTGGCGTGGAAGGCGACACGCGAGGCGGTGGCCGTCTTTGTGGGGTGCGCCGCGTGCCTGACCGGGGGTGTGCTGCTGCTACCCATCGCCGCTCCAACCTTTGCGGCGCGTTTCCTGCCGCTGCCGTCGCTGGCGGCGCTCTTTGCCGCCGGGCTGGGGTCGCTGCTCCTGCAGGCCATGGCAGGGTGGCTTCGGGCATATCGCGACGAACAGTTCGCGACTCCCGTCCTCGCCGGTGCCCTCATCGTGACCATGGTGAGCACAGCGGCGGCGGCGCTCGACGGTGTGCGATTGATGCCCGTGGCGTTCGCGAGTTCGATGCTCGGCATCGCCCTCCCGCTCGCCGCCAGGCATTTCCGGCGCGTGCGACGCAGTCGCCTCGTCTAGTTCTGGCCCGGAAGGTTTCCCCGGATCAGTGCTGTTCAGGCGGAAGGGCGTACATGACCGTGTCGAATTCTGAATGGGCATGTGGCCGAAGGTGCAAAGTATAGCCAGCCTGCAGCGCCTCAATCCACGCGGCGATGCTCCACAGGTGATCGGCACGATGGTAGGCGCAGATGGCGAGACGCGGCTTCGCGCGAAGGATGGTGCGGCGAGCGCCCTCCAGCGCGTCCAACTCCGCCCCCTCGATGTCCAATTTGATCTCCGTCGGACGTTCGTCCTGCAACACGGAATCAATGGTGCAGAGCCGCACCGTCTGCCCGAGGCCTCCGGACGCGACGCGGCTTGCCTCGCCGGCGCCAGCCTCGAACTGCACGGTGCCATCGCGACGACCGAGTGCCGCGCGCTCGAGGGTGTAGGCGGATCCGGCGGCCAGACGCTCGTGCCACCATTGCGAGAGCGCGGTGAAGTTCTCCGGGTCTGGCTCGAATCCCCAGTATCGCTCAACGTCCAGCGCCGCATCGAGCCATGCGCGCAAGGTGTCGCCGTCGAACGCGCCACCATCCACGAAACGAGCGCGTCCGTCCGGCAACGGCAGGTCGTCCGGCCGATACGGGATGCCGTCCAGTGGATCTGGGAGATGTGTCGGATTTCCAGTGAGCCGGTAGGCAAGCAGGCCTGCGTAGTGTGCGCGGCTCGCCGCGTCGCACCAGCGATCGAGCCCGTCGCGCATCGCCTGCGTCTGGCGACGGAGCGTGGGTTGCGAGACAAGCCAATACCGGTCGCCCAGCGCATCGGCGAACTTCGCGTGCAACGCGAGAAAGTCGATGACTTCTGCCGCTCCGGCACGTCGCGCGATTTCGTGGATGGTCCGCGGATCGGCCTCGCGATTGAAGACGCCAATCACCACCGGCAGTGACGGCTCCACTGCGGCATCCGGAGGAAGCACTGGCCTCCCCTCGACCGTCCGCAGCGATGCGGCTCGCCCGTCGATGAAATGCTCGACGACGATCCCGGCCGCACGCAGTACTCGCGCCACGTCGCGGCCGACATTGCCCGCGCCGTAGACGGCCACGCGGGCGCCGCGCGTCAGCTGCGGCGCGGGATCCCGCACGAGCGCGTCGTCAGCGAGTGCGTTCTCCAGCAGTGCGCGCGCGGCGTCGTCGACCGGTGCGCTCACGATCCGTGACGCTCGGCCACGTCATGCATGACCAGCGGAATCAACATGTTCTCACGAAGTTCGGACTCGGGCAGAAATGGGAACATGTCCTCGAGCGGTGCGGTGACCATGCGTCCGTCGGCAAGCCGCTTCGACGACACACGCGGACTGAACGGTTGTGCAGGGTCGAGCATCACCTCGCAGAGTACCGGGCCCTCCTGGGCGAGCACCGACCGGATCGTCGCTCCGAGGTCTGCATTGCGCACGATGCGCGCGAAGGGAAGGTCAAATCCGGCCGCGACGCGGGCAAAATCGGGAAACGTGACGCCGCTCTCGGGGCCTGCCCCGATGGGGTTGTCCGGAAAGAATGCCTGCTGCGTGAGCCGCATCGACAGATACCCGCCATTGTTGAAGATGAAGATCTTCACGGGCAGTCGGTGGCCGCGAATGGTCTGCAGCTCCTGCAGGTTGAGCATCACGCTGCCGTCACCGGCAATGCAGATAGTGCGGGCGCGTCCTCGCGCGACACAGGCGCCGACTGCTGCCGGAAGGTCGAAACCCATCGGCGCGCAGCCGGAGTCGGAGAAGAGCCGCTGCGCGCCCCGGAGGCTGACGGACTGAAACGTCGCAATGCAGGCCGTGCCGTCCCCCGTGACGATGACGTCATCGTCGGAGAGCGCCTGCGCAAGCGCCTCGCCGAAGCAGTAGGGATTGACGCCTCCCTCCCGATTCCAGTATTCCGGCAAGACCACCGGATACCGATGCTTCCGCGCCGCGCACCAGGCGACCCACTCCCCGAGCGTCGGCGACGGCGGCGCGGTCGGCACGGCCAGCAGCCCTCGGATGACATCGGCCACATCGGCATGCACCGCGAGGGACGGCCGTATCGTGGGCTTCGCCAATTCCGCCGCATCGATGTCGACGACGATCAGATCGGCGGCGCGTGCAAAGTTCTCCCAGGCATAACTGATCTGCCGGATATTCAGTCGCGAGCCGAGGACCAGCACGCAGTCGGCATTCTGGACGGCGAAATTCCCCGGGCGGTCACCAATGGTGCCGGGACGTCCGACGTACAGCGGGTGCGCGGTCGGCAGCAGATCGTGGGCGTTGAAGCCGGTTACCACGGGGACGCCAAGCCGCTCAACAAGCGCGGCAAAATCATCGGCGGCGCCCGCCAACCTGATGCCGGCTCCGGCGTACACGACCGGACGGGCGGCGCGGGCGAGGCGCTCGCTGATCTGCGCGATCATGGCGTCGAGAGGGGAACCACGCAGCGGAACAGGGTCCGTGGGTGCAGGGGTGAAGCCCGCCAGCGCATCGGCATCGATCATGAGTGCCTGCACATCACTCGGAACGTCGATCCAAACCGGTCCCGGCCGTCCGTGCGTTGCCTCATGCAGCGCGCGCTCGAGATGGTAGCGGATGGTGAGCGGATCGGTGACGCAAACGGCGTGCTTGGTCACCGGTCGAGCCATGGCGATGATATCGACTTCCTGATCGCCGAGCTGTCGAAGCGGTTGCGGCGCGAAGGCGGCCATGGTCTCTCGCTTCACTTGGCCCGAGACTACGATCATGGGCAGAGAATCCACGAAAGCGCCGTAGACGCCCGTCAGTGCGTTGGTGCCACCTGGTCCGGTGGTCACCTGCACGAGCGCGGGGCGGCTGGTGAGCCGTGCGTAGCCTTGCGCGGCCATGGCGCACGCCTGCTCGTGATGGCACGCCATCCATCGGATGCCGGCGCAGCGTCCGACGGCGTCGTTCAGATGCATGGCGCCGCCGCCAGTCACGAGAAAGGCATCGGTGACGCCGTGGCGCACCAGCGTCTGCATGACGTAGTCGGCAAGTCTGATCACGGGATGCTGAAGTCGAGGCGGATGATGGGATTCGGAAACCGGCGGGCGGTAAGGGCGGTCACAATCTCTGCGCCATGCAGCAGCGACCCGATCACCACCGGAACCTCCGGTCGTTCACGCAGCTGTTCCGGCGGAACCACCGGGACGCCGGCGATGGTTAGCCCATGATATATGGGATTCGAGTCAGTGTACGCCACGACGCGGGTCGTGCCCAAGGGCGTCTCCGCGAGCAGGATTGCCGTCGTCTGGCCGGTTCCCCAGACGAACACCTCTCGAATCGCCAACTGCGCCCGGTCGCAGTTGGCGGAGATGGCGGAGAGTAGAGTCTCACTGGCCTTCACGTAGCGCTGGAGGGCGTGGCGCAAGGTGGTATCGGGCTCCTCCGTGCTCGGCGTATCTGACGCGTGGCGCGGTCGGGCCGCGACCCAGGCGCACGGATACTGCGTAGATGGCGAAGACCAGATAGTCTTCGTGCCGCTCGCCGTCACCTGCCATCCGCGCGTCGCGAACAGTCGGCGAAGCGTGCCGACTGAGAAGTGATTGATGTGCTCAGTGTTGAAATCGAGATACGGCGCGACGAGAAAGTCGGCGTATCGTGTCGCGTCGGGTACCTCGGCGTAGACGCATCCATCCCGATGCACTACGGCACGCAAGCCGTCCACGGCGGCCCCGACATCACGGACGTGTTCGAGGACGTGCGACAGCACGACGCAGTCTGCCGGCGTTGCGGTCGCGGGGAGCGTGAACAGTGAGCCGACGAGGCCGCGCACACCATCGATGGCCTGTACCGCTGCCACGCAGGCCGGAGCCGGGTCTATGCCCGTGAGTCTGGAGTACCCCAGCTGCCGCAGATGGCGCAGAAGACCGCCGGCGCCGCACCCAACGTCCATGACGTGCGCGGTGCGGTCCGGCACGAGCTCAGCGAGCTGTCGAGCGGTGTCGGCGAGGCGCGCGTCATCCCAAGGTTGCACACCGCCTCCGGTGCCCGTGGCGGCGTCCGCGTACTTGGACCGGTCGCGATAGAACGCCTCGTACGCCTCCTGCGGAGGCAGCGGAGTGGCATACGCCGCCCCACACGTTCCACATGTCACGACCTGGTATCCGGCGACGAACGGATGCCCATCGGGAAGCACAAAGCGACGGACGTGCAGCACCTCGGCGGCGTGCGCTCCGCACACTGGGCACGGACGCTCCTCTCCTCGCATCATGCGCTCACAGTCCGCGATTCTCGATCAACTGGCGCAGTTCTGGCGTCTTCGCATACGGATTGTCGAACAGATCCACGGTGATCTTGCCATCTTTCGCCACGGGCTTGACGAGAACGTCGCCCTCAATCAGTTCGCGGCTGGAGAGCTGTCCCTTCTGGAGCGGCACGGCGAGATAGTAGTCCGCACGGGTGATGCGGGCGCCCGCCGGGAGGTCGCGTTTGGCATAGACGCCGCGCACGAGTGCGTCGAGGTACTCGATTTCCTTCCGCGCCAGCGTTCGCCGATGCGTGCCCGAGCCGCCGCACAGCAGCTTCGCTCGGTTGAATGCGGCGAACCAGCCGCTGATCTCCTCGGGCGTGGAACAGTAGGGCGTCATCGTTCGGTCCGGCGTGACGATGTCGATGTGCCGTTCGAACGTGCGGGCGCCCTTGGCGTAGGCGACGAGCATCGTCGCTTCTATGTCTGCCGTCGTCTCGTGGCCTGACCACCCGATCGTCAGATCCGGATAGCGATGGCGCAGAAAGTCGATTTGGTTGAGCTCGAGTTCGCGAGCCTCCGACGGATACAGCGAGACGCAATGATTGATCGCCAGGGGAATGGAGCGGTTGGCGAAGAACGTCACGATGGCGTCCATATCCTTCACCGAGGCGCCGCCCGTAGACGCGATCACCGGTTTCTTGGTCAAGGCGATCTTCTCGAGGAGCGTCCAGTCGGTGATGTCGGAACTGGCGATCTTGATGATCTCGATGCCGAGTTCGACGCACAGATCCACGCTGCGCTCGTCGAACGGAGTGGCCATGCGGATGCAGTTGTTCCGCCGGATCTCCTCAGCCAGTGTGCCGTACGCCGCGTCGTCCATTCGCGTGTCGAGCGTCTTCTTGATGTAGCGAATGTCCGGGCGATCGCGAAAGTCGCGATGCACGAACTGATCGACGTCACGAAACTGCAGTTTGATGGCGCAGCGAATGTTCTGGTAGCGCGCCACCGTCGCGAAGTCGCGGATGATACGCACTCCGCGGTCGACCGATCCCCAATGGTTGTTGGCGAGCTCCAGCACGAACAGTTCGTCGAAGATGTTGCGCTCGATCATGCGTGGTTCTCCCTCGTGCTGCGAAAACGGTCGCGCGATGCCCGCGCGGCCCACCAGCGAACCGTTCGGGCAATTGCCTCGTCAACGGAGACGGTCTCGGTCAGGCCCAGTTCCGTGCGAGCGCGCGTCGTGCAGGGAACATACCAGCCGGCGGCGCTCCCAGGGACCGGTGAGGCGCCACGCCGAACGGTTCCGTCGCACTGCGCCGCCACGCGCTGAGCCAACTCACTGATGGTGATCGGGTACTCCGACCCGACGTTGTAGGCCCGTGCGGGTGTCCCGCGCAAAAGAATTGTCCACAGCCACACGAGCAGGTCGGACGCATAGAGATAGCTGCGGACAGGCGTGCCGTCGCCGGATACCACGATTGGTTCACCACGTACCGCGGCGCCGACGAAGTTGCCGAAGGCGAAGGAATAGTCGGTCGGGAGCCACGGCCCACACAGCGCGAAGCCACGTGCGATCATGACGGCGGGGGTGGTCGGCGACGCCGCGACGAGTAGCGCGTGCTCGGCCTCGCGCTTGGCACGCGCCAGCAGGCTTGCCCCGTCACTGCCCCGCGGCTGGCCCGGGTCGTCCTCGGTGATGCGCGGTGCGGGCACGTAATGTGTGCCATACACGGAGCCGGAACTCAGCTGGAGCAATCGGTGAGCTCCGGCCGCCCTGGCCACGTCGCGCACATGGCACGACCCGTCGACCACCATGCGCGCGACGTCGGTGGGGTTGACGGCGAGTTCTGCTGGTGAACCGGTGCTGGCGGCGTGAATGGCGACATCGATCGTCCCTGCGGGCAGGGCAAATGTCCGCGTGTCACCGCGCACGACCTGCAGCCACTGAGCAGTGGCGACCCACGGCAGGCGTGTCCGCAGCCGGTCCGGGTCACGCGCTAGCGCGACGACGCGAACGTCTGCGGCGGTGCGAGCCCGCGCGTGGGCGATGGACTCGAGCAGGAGGGTGCCAATGAACCCGGTGGCACCGGTGAGCAGCACGCGGCCCCCCGACAGCGCGGGCCACAGCTCACGCGTGCGCGCGAGCACGTCGTCGAGGTCCTGCGTGAGAACGTCCGGCACGCGGCGCTCGCTCGCGGCGCTCAGCGCTGGTCGGCGGCGGCCGCGACTCCAGCCGACCGCACCCCGCGCACTGTCTGCCGGGGCGCCCGCTCACGCATGCGCACCTCTCCGCACGAAGTCCCAGATGCTCTCCGCCACAAACTCGAGCATCTCCGCGGTGAGTCCCGGATAGCATCCCACCCACAGCGTGCCACGCATCACTTGATCGGAGCGCGCGAGGTCTCCGATCACGCGAAACGCCTGGTCCGCATACGCCGGTTGTCGCGTGAGGTTGCCGCCAAAGAGCAGCCGCGTGCCAATCTTTCGACCCTCGAGAAAGCGCACCAGTGCGTTGCGGTCGAACCCGGCGTCCTCGCGCACCCGGATCGGGAAGCCGAACCAACTGGGGTTGGCCTTGGGATGCACGGTGGCGAACTCGAGCACGTCCTCCAGGCCGGCGAGCCGGTCCCGCAGGAAGCCGTAATTGGCGCGCCTCGCCGCCACAAATGCGTCGAGCTTGTCGAGCTGAGCGACGCCCACGGCGGCCTGCATGTCGGTGAGCTTCAGGTTGTAGCCGACGTGCGAATAGGTGTACTTGTGGTCGTACCCCCGCGGCAGCGAACCGAACTGCCACTCAAAGCGCTTGCCGCAGGTGTCGGCCTTGCCCGGGTCGCACCAGCAGTCACGCCCCCAGTCGCGAAACGACTCCACAATACGCTTGAACTTCGGCGCGTGGGTGAGCACGCAGCCCCCTTCGCCCATCGTGATGTGGTGCGCCGGATAGAAGCTTACCGTGGCAAGGTCGCCGAACGTTCCGACGCTCCTGCCGTCGAAGGTCGCACCCACGGCATCGCAGCAATCCTCGATGAGGAAGAGTCCGTGAGTCTTGGCGAACTCCGCCACGGCGCCGACGTCGTACGGGTTGCCCAGCGTGTGCGCAATGATGATCGCTCGCGTCTTCGGCGACAGCGCGGCTTCGAGCTGCGTGACGTCAATGCCATACGACGGCAAGTCCAGGTCCACGAATACCGGCACCAACCCGTTCTGGAAGAGCGGGTTGACCGTCGTCGGGAAACCGGCGGCAACGGTGATGACCTCGTCACCGGCGTGCAACGCGCGGCCCGCGAGCGACGGCGACGTCAGTGCACTGACCGCCAGTAGGTTGGCGCTCGATCCGGAGTTGCAGAGCATTGCGTGCCGGGCGCCCATGACCTGCGCGAACCGTTGCTCAAACTGCGCCGCGAACCGCCCGGTGGTGAGCCAGAAGTCGAGCCCGGCGTCCACGAGGTGCTGCACGTCGCCCGCGCCGAAGACGCGTCCCGACACCGGCACCGGCGACTCGCCGGCGACGAACGCCCGCGGTGCAAACGCTGCCTCGTGGTACTCAGCCACCAGCGCGCGGATCTGCGCCCGGATGGCCTCCGCGCGCTCAGCCACGCTGCAAGAACTCCCGGTACCACGCCACGGTGCGGTCGAGGCCCTCGTCGAGAGTGAAGAGCGGCGACCAGTTGAGCGCGCGACGCGCCTTGGCTGCACTCAGCCACTGATGCTGGATCTCGTGCACCGCCTCGCCGCGCACAATTGGCTCTAGGGACGAACCGAGGCGGGAGAGGATCCGGCGCGTCAGGCCGAGCACGGTCTCCTGCAGCTCGTTCGAGAAGTTGAACGCCTCGCCCCGCAGTTCGGGTCGCGTGTGCAGCGCTTCGGCAAGCGTTAGATATGCCGCCGCGCCATCCTCGACGTAAAAATAGTCCCGGATCAGCGTGCCGTCCGAACGGATCACCGGCGGTTCGCCGTGAAGGATGCTGCGAATAGTTCCCGGCACGAGGCGATTCCAATTGAGGTCGCCGCCACCATAGAAGTTCCCGCACCGCGTGATGGCCACCGGCACCCCGAAGGTCAGCGCGTACATCCGGGCGATGAGGTCGGCGGCCGATTTGCTTGCGTCATAGGGATGCTCGCCCCGCAGCGCCGCGGACTCGTCATATGGAAGCGTCTCGTGATGACCGTACGCCTTGTCGCTCGAGGCGACGATGACCGAGCGCACCTTCGGACTGCGACGGACCGCCTCGAGGAGCGACCACGTACCGCGGATGTTCGTCTCGAGCGTCGCTACCGGGTTGTGGTTGGCCACCCCGACGATCGTCTGCGCGGCGAGGTGAAAGACGGTGTCCACCTCATACTCGCCCATCGTCCGTTCCAGCAGTTCCTGGTCGCGCACGTCGCCGCGTACGACCGTTACCTTGCTCAGGAGGGAAGAGGAGAGCAGGGTGGACCGCGGCACCCAGTCGCGCACAAGGGCGGTGACATCCGCCCCAAGTGCAACGAGCTGACCGGTCAGCCACCCACCGAGAAGTCCCGTGGCCCCAGTGACGAAGACCGGCCGGTCACGCCAGAACGCCTTCCGCGTTGCATCTACTGCCAGGTCTTCCATGGAGCCTGCCCGCTCTGCCAGAGCGATTCGAGAAGGCGCAAATCGCGCAGGGTGTCCATCGGCTGCCAGAATCCCTCGTGTCGGAAGGCGCGAAGTTGTCCATCCTGCGATAACTGCTCCAGCGGCTCATGCTCCCAGAGCATGTCATCGCCGCTGATCAAGTCGAGCACCTGTGGTTCGAGCACGAAGAACCCGCCATTAATCCAGCCGGCGCTGGCCTGGCTCTTCTCCGTAAACGCGCGCACGCGGTCGCCGTCGAGATCGAGACCGCCGAAGCGCGCCGGCGGCCGCACGGCCGTGACGGTGGCCAGCCTCCCGTGCGCCCGGTGGAATTGCACGAGCTTCGTGATGTCGACATTGCTGACGCCATCACCGTAGGTCAGGCAGAACGTCTCGTCCGCGATCCATTCGCGCAGGCGACGTAGTCGGCCGCCCGTCTGCGTGGCGAGGCCCGTGTCGATGAGGTGCAGCGTCCAGTCTTCGCTGGCAGCGGCGTGCGCGGTGACGGCTCCGTCAGCGAGCCGCACGGAGACATCATGCGCGGCGGTGCGGTAGTCCAAGAAATAGCCACGCACCATCTCGGCCTTGTAGCCCAGTGCCAGCACAAACTCAGTGAGTCCGTGGGTGGCATAGTGCTTCATGATGTGCCACAACATCGGCCGACCGCCAATCTCGACCATCGGCTTTGGTCGCGAGGAGGTCTCCTCTGAGAGGCGGGTCCCGAATCCACCAGCGAGGATGACGACTTTCATGGAATGCAAGGTACCATTAGCGAGACCCCCGGTCTACCAGAGGCGAACGACGCTTCCCATCATCGGAGCGCATGGACTGTCGAGTCGGTGAAACGCCGATGTCAGCGGGTCGCGCGCCAGCGCACCTCCAGGCTGTCCCCGAATTCGCCGTGCGGATAACGACGGGCGAGCCAGCCATGGACGTCATCGCGCAACGGAGGAACGAACATTGGACGGGACTTGATGACGATGACGTTCGCGGAGGCTTCGTCGAACAACGCCGGCAGTTGTAGGGAATCGCGGACCGGACCGGAAAACAGGCTGTAGCCGTCTCTGCCCGGACTCAGCGTGCCCGACAGGAAATACATCTCCGGCAGTTCAGGCCCAGCACGCACGGCGCCGCCTAATCGGTGGCGAGCCACGAGTTCAAGGACGCGTGTGTAGCGTGCGCTGTCGCGACCGGTCACGAGAAGGCCGCCACGAGGAACTGCCAGCCGGTGTGAGTAGTCCCACCAAGCGGGAAAGGCGCCGACGTTGTGCACTGATCCGACGCGCAGGAGCAGGCCAAATCCGGCGAGCAGGACCAAGACGGTGCGCGCCCGTGTGAGCGCACCAAAGTGAGCGGTCACTGCGCCGGCGGTCAGAAAGGCCAGTGGC
The DNA here is from genome assembly GCA_016182795.1 of Gemmatimonadota bacterium. Lineage (GTDB taxonomy): Bacteria > Gemmatimonadota > Gemmatimonadetes > Gemmatimonadales > Gemmatimonadaceae > PNKL01. The sequence continues at coordinate 79,042 of JACPFW010000032.1, read as the reverse complement.
GCGACGTAGCCGTAGTAATTGGGCGCCGAGTAGGGAAACTGATTGAGTGCATGCAGTGCCGTGACGCTGGCCAGCGTTAGGAGCACTGGATCGAATGGTCGTCGGGCGCGCCACGCGCGCGATCCAGCCACAGCCACGGCCGTTACGGCCAGCGGCAGTATCGCGGTGCCGAAGAACCAGATGCGCTTGTACCCTCCGGTACTGCGAAACGACAGGACCAGCAGTACAACTCCGCACAGCACAGCCAGGACCTGCAGAAAGCGATGGCGCTTCGATATCCCTTCAAGCAGCACCACGAGATACACGAGCCAGCTCGCGCGCACGAGCGTGCCTACGCTCGACATGCTCCGACTCAGGTTGGAAATACGCTGGATGCCTTGGCCGACCGTCTCCTCCACAAGAGCGTCTAGCGCACCGTGCTGCAGGTATGGGAACACGAACAGCACGATCGGAACGGCCGCGGCCAGGCAGATGACGCCAGTCATGGCGCCCAAGGAACGCCAACGTTGGACGCGGTCGTCGGTCAACTGCCGCTCGCGGTAGGCAGCGAGCGCGAGCAGGCCTCCGATCGGAAGCACGAGATGGAACAGCTCTCCGGACTGCAGCCGGCCGTTCAGCAGCGTCAGCACCAGTGCGCCCATCGTGCCCAGCAGCAGGAGGATGACGAAATCCGTTCTTCCCCGCGGATCGCCGCTGGTCCAGCGCTGCCGTGTGTCCTCCTGCTCGTTGAACAGCATTCCCAGCAGCGTGCCTGCGAGGAGGAATAGCCCCGTCTGCTTGATGGTCACCGCCGTGCCGCAGAGCACTCCCGCAAGTACCAGCCAGCGGGTGCGCCGACTGGACCGCCAGCGTTCGAGAGCAACGACAATCCACGTGCCGAGAAACAGCAGGTACCACGTTGGCATGGCGGCTGGGTAGATCGACACCGACCACCACGTCGCGATGATCGGCAGGCCAGCCGCCCAAGTATTTCCGCAGCTGCGCTTCGCGAGCCACCAGACAGATGGGAGCCACAGCGCGAAGGCTGCGAACAGCGCGTAGCGAGGTGCGAGGAGCGTGATCCCGAAGACGCGCATGGCGAGCGCATGGAGGTAGGCGAGACCTCCCGAGTACGGCTCTGCGAAGTCGAGGTGCGGCAGCTGGCCAAGCAACACTCGCTCAGCCGCCTGTCCGATGGTTCCTTCGTCGAAAGGCACCCACCCGCGATCGAGCACCATCCAAAGGCTCAAAAGTCCGCCGAGGAACGCCAGCGTCAGCGACGCGAGCGCTTCGCGACGGTCATGCGAGCGCATCCAGCCCCTCACGGCCCACGCCAGGGTTCCACTGGATGAGCTCGTAATTGGCCAACCCGAGTCGATGGAACGGATCACCGTCTCGCACGGCGTCCAGCGCGGCCGCCGTTCCCTCGTCGGGGAGGCGCAGCAGGAGCGCCCCCCCGGTGCGTGGCACAAACGGACCCGAGGCCACCAGCGTCCCCTTGGCCCTCAACTCCCGCGCATACGCGCGGTGGGCGTCCGTGTTGGCCTCGATCACCTCGAGCGGCGCTGTATACCGGATCAACACCAGTGCGTACATCGTTACCACCCGATTCCGTAGTCTTCACCGTGGTTCGATGCCGCGCCCCACATGGTCTTGTGCCGGCGGTCGAACAGGATGGCCGTGATCGGCCCCGACGTGCGTTCCTCGTACTCCATCGTGTAGCCCATCTTCCGCAGCTCATTGCGCACGTAGAACGGCAGCGATTCGGCGGCGAGCATGCGCCCCGGTCGGCTCTCGTGCTGCCCAAACGACGAGCGCATCTGGAATGTGTTGATGTTCGGCGCCTCAACCGCTTCCTGCGGCGTCATGTTGAACTCCACCACGTTGAGCAGGAACTGCAGGAGATTCTGGTCCTGTGAGTCGCCGCCCTGCACCGAGAAGGCGATGTACGGCGCGCCGTCCTTCATCGCCAGCGACGGCGTCAGCGTGACGCGCGGACGCTTGCCCGGCTCGATGACGTTGAACGGGCCGTCTGACGAGTCGGTGACAAAGCTCTGTGCCCGCTGGGAGAGCCCCACGCCGGTGTGCCCCGCGATCACCGCCGGCGGCCACCCGCCCGACGGCGTAACGGAAATCACCCATCCCTCTTCGTCCGCGGCCTGAATGGACGTGGTCCCCGCGTAGAAGGCTTCTTTGAATGCGCTGTCATCCGCCATCTGCCCTCTGCCATCCGCCATCTGTTCAAGCGGCAGCCGATCCTGCTGCCCACTCCGCGGCAGATTCTGCGGGGCAGGGAGCACCGTCCACGCGTCAAGCCGCGCCTTCAGCGGATTCGTGCGTCCCTCAAACGGATACGGGTCGCCCGGCTTCACGTTGGCGTCATTCCTCAGCCAGTCGATCTGCGCGTAGCGCGCCTTGGCGTACTCCTTGCTCAGCAGCCCCTTCATGGGCTGCTGATCCTTGGCGAACGCCGGATCGCCGTAGTAGAAGTCGCGATCCGCGAACGCCATCGACATCGCCTGATAGATCGTGTGCAGGTACCGCGCGCTGTTGTAGCCCATCCCCTTGAGGTCGGCGTTCTCCACGATGTTCAGCGCCTGCAGCAGCGCCGGGCCCTGCTGCCATTGCTGCAGCTTGTAGACCTCCACGCCCTTGTAGTTGACCGACAGCGGCTCCTCGATCTTCACCTTCCAGTTGGCGAGGTCCTGCATCGTGAACAAGCCGCCTTCCTCTTGCACGCCGCGCACCAGCTCCTGCGCGATGTCGCCCTTGTAGAAGCGGTCGTACGCCGCGTAGATCGCCTCCTTGCGGCTCTTCCCGGCCTTCAGCGCGGCCTGCTCGGCGTCCACCAGCTTGCGCAGGGTGGCGGCGAGATCCTTCTGCACAAACACCTCGCCGGCCTCCGGCGCTTCGCGTTTCTCGCCGAGGTGCGGCAGGTAGACGGCGGGCGAGTACTTCCACTGCTTGATGCGCGCCTTGTTGGTTTCGATGAGATTGGCCGTCTGCGCTTCGATGGCGTAGCCGTCGGCCATCTGGATGGCCGGCGCCAGCACTTCCTTGAGCGACAGCTTGCCGTACTCGGCGAGCATCGTCAGCAGGCCGCCCGGCGTGCCGGGGGTGACTGCGGCCAGCGGGCCGTACTCCGGGGGATACCGGTATCCTTTGCCGCGGTAGAACGCCGCCGTGGCCCCCGTTGGCGCGACGCCAAGGGCGTTGATGCCGATGACCTTCTTCAGCCCCGGGTGGTAGATGAGCGCCTGTGTCTCGCCGCCCCAGCTCAGCACGTCCCACATCGTCGTGACGGCGCCGAGCATCGCGCAGGCGGCGTCGATCGCATTGCCGCCTTTGGCGAACATCATCGCGCCGGCGGTCGCGGCGAGCGGCTTGCCGGTCACGGCCATCCAGTGGCGGGCGTGAAGCGGCGGTTTGGCGGTGCGCTGAGCCGCAACCGGGGTGGCGACAACAGCCAGCGCCGCGGCGGCGCCGACGGCGGCAAGGAGCGAGCGAAGACGCATCGGGGGAATCCTCAATCAGGGGCGCCTGAGCGGCCGCCGGGCGCAGGCGGTGACTCAGGGGGAGAACGACACTCCGAATACTCTATCTGGCGCACCAACGTTGGCTAGTGCGGTGGCTCGCGGTGAATGGCAGGTCGCCGTACTTTCGTTCGCATGCGCCTCATTGAGCGTAGTCTCGCCGCTGTTCTGCTCGCCTCAACCGTCGCCTCGTCCGCCGTCGCCCAGGCCAATGGCACTCCCGACGACGCCATTCGGGTCAATCAGGTGGGGTATCTGCCCGATGCGCCAAAGGTCGCCGTCGTCTGCGCGCTGGCTCCGCGCGCCGTCGGCGAGTTCGAGGTGGTGACGGAGGCGGGCAAACGCGTCTTCGGTCCGAAGCCGACCACCGACGCCGGCGCGTTTGGTCCGTGCGCGCAGACGTATCGCCTCGACTTCACCGCGCTCCGCGAGCCCGGGACATATCGCATCCGGGCCGGCGACCTTGAGTCGCGAGTCGTGAAGATCGGCCCAACCGTGTGGAACGGCCTCGCCGACATGCCACTGCGCTACATGCGGCAGCAGCGGTCGGGCTTCAACCCGATCTACAACACCACCGTCCATACCAAGGACGGAATCATCGTCGATCATCCCACGCGCGCCGGTGAGTATCTCCCCGCCACCGGCGGCTGGGCCGATGCGTCGGACTACCTGCAGTACGTCACGACGTCCGCCACGGCCGCGTTCCAGCTGCTGCAGGCGTATCGCGACAACCCCAAAGCGTTCGGCGACGAACATCAGGCCAACGGATTGCCGGGGGCCAATGGCATTCCCGACGTGCTCGATGAGGCGCGCCACGGCCTCGCCTGGCTGGTGCGCATGTATCCCGATGACTCGCTGATGCTCAACCAGCTCGGCGATGACCGCGACCACATGTTCTTCGACCTGCCGCCCAACGACTCCGCCGACTACGGCTGGGGCAAGGGCGGGGCGCGGCCGCTCTATCCGTGCACCGGCATTCCGCAGGGGCTGCTGCGCTATCAGAATCGCGCCACCGGCTACGCCTCGACCGCTGGAAAGTTCGCCGCCGCCTTCGCCCTCGGCGCACAGCTACTGCGCGAGCGCGACCGCGCCTTCGCCGATACGCTCAGGAGCAAGGCGGTGGCCGCCTTCGCGCTCGGTGAGCGGTATCCCGGCGCCTGCCAGACCGCTCCGGGACGCGGCGCGTACTACTACGAAGAGGATGACTGGGAGGACGACATGGAGCTCGGCGCCGCCGCGCTCTATGGACTCACGCGAGACGTTCGATATCAGGCGAAGGCCATTGGCTACGCTGCCAAGGCGAAGGTCAAGCCGTGGATGGGGGCTGACACCGCCAACCACTATCAGTGGTATCCGTGGCACAACATCGGCCACTACGAAGCGGCGCGTGGTGGAACACTCCGTGAACGGCTGACACTCTCCGGCTACTATCGCACCGGACTCGCCGCCGTGGCCAAGAAGGCCGATAACGGATTCCGCGCCGGCATCCCGTTCATTTGGTGCTCCAACGACCTGATGACCTCCCTCGCCGTGACGGCACTCTGGTACCGGCGCATCACGGGCGATAACCAGTTCCGGGAACTTGAGCAGGCGGCCATCGACTGGCTCTTCGGCGTGAATCCGTGGGGCGTCTCGATGGTGATCGGCGTGCCGGCCGACGGCAACTTCGCGCGCGATCCGCACGCCGTGATCTCGGTGAAGCTCAAGTACCAGCTCGACGGCGGCCTGCTGGACGGGCCGGTCTATTCGTCGATCTACAAGAACCTCGCCGGCATCTCGCTCACCAAACCCGACGCCTACGCCAAGTGGAATACCGGCCACATCGTCTACCACGACGATTGGGGCGACTACTCCACCAACGAGCCCATTATGGATGGCGCGGCGAACATGGCCTATCTGCTGTCATGGCTCGGTAAGCGGTAACGAGCGCCTTCCCAACCGGGTCCCGCGGACGACAGGTATTTCCTTACACCCTGTCGTGAAAACTCTGATCCATAGTAATGGAGGCAAATGGCGAATTTGCCATCGCCCCTCTCTTGGGCATCCTCCGACCGGCGCCTCCGCGCCCCTAACATCATGACTGACAAGCACGAAGTTCCCCGCACAATGGGCCAGCAGGCTGGGCGCCGCTCCTGGGCCGAGCCGTGGAAGATCAAGATGGTCGAGCCGTTGCACATGACCGACCGTCCCACGCGCGATCGCGCCATGGCCGAAGCGGGATACAACACGTTCCTCCTCCGTTCCGCCGACGTCTATATCGACCTGCTCACCGACAGCGGCACCAACGCGATGAGCGACCGCCAGTGGGCGGGGATGATGGTCGGTGACGAAGCGTACGCGGGCTCGGAGAACTTCTACCGCCTCGAGTCGGCGGTTCAGCAGTACTACGGCTACAAGTACATCGTCCCCACCCACCAGGGGCGCGGCGCCGAGAACCTGCTCAGCAAGACGGAGATCAAGCCGGGGCAGTACGTGCCGGGCAACATGTACTTCACGACAACCCGACTGCATCAGGAGCTCTCCGGCGGCACGTTCGTGGATGTCATCATCGACGAAGCGCATGACCCGACGAACCGAGCCCCGTTCAAGGGGAACATCGACATCGGCAAGCTCGACGCCCTGCTGAAGGAGCACGGCGCCGAGAAGATCGCGTACATCTGCCTCGCGGCGACCGTCAACATGGCCGGCGGACAGCCGGTGTCGATGGCGAACGCGAAGGCCGTGCACGAATGGGGGCAGAAGCACGGGATCAAGGTGTACATGGACGGCACGCGCGCCGTCGAGAACGCGTTCTTCATTCAGGAACGCGAGCCGGGCTACGCCAACAAGTCGATTGCCGCGATCCTCAAGGAGTTCTGCGGCCGCACCGACGGCATGACGATGAGCGGAAAGAAGGACGCGCTCGTCAACATCGGCGGCTGGGTGGCGGTCAACGACCGCGACGTCTTCGAGGAGCTGCGCAACCTTGTCGTCGTGTTCGAAGGGCTGCACACGTACGGCGGGCTCGCTGGGCGTGACATGGAAGCGATGGCGATCGGCATCACCGAGTCGGTGACGGACGATCACATCCGCGCCCGCATCGGCCAGGTGCGCTACCTCGGCGGCCTGCTCGAAGAGTGGGGCATCCCGATGATGGAGCCCATTGGCGGGCACGCCATCTTCCTCGACGCGAAGCGTTTCTATCCGCAGCTCAAGCAGGACGAGTTCCCGGCGCAGACGCTGGCCGCACAGCTCTATCTCGACAGCGGCATCCGTTCAATGGAACGCGGCATAGTCAGCGCCGGGCGCAACGCCAAGACCGGCGACCACTACCGTCCGAAGCTCGAACTCACGCGCCTTACGATCCCGCGCCGCGTCTACACGCAGGCGCATATGGACGTCGTCGCCGAGTCGGTGAAGGCGGTCTACGAACAGCGCGAGTCGGTGAAGGGGCTCAAGATGGTGTACGAGCCCAAGTATCTGCGGTTCTTCCAGGCACGGTTTGAGCCGATCGTCTAGAGAGAGATACAGAGCGGTACAGAGCACCACGGAATAACACAGAGGACCACGGAGGCGCCTGCGCTCCGTGGTCCTCTGTGCTTGTCTGTACCGCTCTGTAGCTCTCTACGGACTCCTCCAACTCACCGCCGCCGCCGCATTCCACGCGGCGTCGAATGCGGTGACGATCACTCGGTCGGCCTTCTCCGCCGCGGTGCTGTAGGCAAGGTTCACCACGGTGGTCTCGCCGAAGACCAGGCGGTATTGCCACGTCGTTGCGTTGCGCCACTGCACCATCCACCAGCGTGCGGCTTCGCCGCCCCCGGGCGTAATGGTCACGCGCATGATGGAGTTCTGATCGGTAACCGCGATCGTTGGCGCGGACGGGGCGACATTGTCGAGCCAGGTGTACGCTGGCACCACCACGTTGCCGGCATACCCGGCCGCCGACGCCAGCGAGTCGGCGAGGCCCTTGGCGTTGGTACGCACCGCCGTGGTGTTGTACAGCAGGGTCCCGCTCCCGCCGCCGGCATTTGCGCCGGCCCGATATCGTGTCACGGTGATCTGATTCGTGATCTCGGCGGCGGACGCAAAGCCCCCATCGGCCACGCGGTACGCCGCGAGCCCCGGCCAGAGATGCCGCTTCTGCGTGTTTACCGAAAGCCACCAGTCGAGGAGCGCGGTGAAGTTCTGCCCGGTGCTGGCCAGCGACCAGTACAGCTGGGGCGCGAAGTAATCCACCCAGCCGTTCTCCAGCCACTTCTTGGAGTCGGCGTAGATGACGCTGTACGGATCAAGGCCGGTGATGCCCGTCGGGTATCCGGGACGCCAAATGCCGAACGGCGAGATCCCTACCTTCACTGCCGGCTTGGTGGCGTGCACCGCGCTGTAGAGCTGCTGGATGAACGTGTCCACATTGCGGCGGCGCCAGTCGGCGCGCGCCATCGCAGCCCCGCCAGCCGCCAGATAGCGGTTGTACGTCGGATCGTCATTGAACCGCAATGACGTGGAGTCTGGATACGGATAGAAGTAGTCGTCGAGATGCACCGCATCGACGTCATACCGCGTGATCACGTCCTTGATGACGTTCAGCGTCCATGTCCGCACATCCGGCTCGCCGGGGTCGAACCAGAGCTGACCCTCCCACACCCGCGCCAGGTCGGGACGCGTCTTCCACAGATGGTTTGCCGCCAGCTTGGTGGAATCGCTCGCCGTCCCCGCGCGGAACGGATTGAACCACGCGTGCAGTTCCAACCCGCGCGCATGCGCTTCTTCCACCCACGACGCGAGCGGATCCCAGCCCGGATCCACCCCCTGCGTCCCCGTCAACGACTTGGCCCACGGTTCGAGACTCGAGCGGTAGAGCGCGTCGCCCGACGCGCGCACGTGCAGGATGACGGCATTCATCCGCAGCGCCTGCGCCTTGTCGAGAATGGTGCGCATCTCGGCCATCGCTTCGGTCTGGCTCAACCCCGTGCGCGTCGGCCAGTCGATGTTGGCCACCGTCGCCACCCACAAGCCCCGGAACTCCCGCGCGACAGTCGGCGGGTCCGCACTCGGCGGCGTGACCGGAGGGACAACTGGCGGAATGACGGGTGGAGCCTTCGGACTCGTCGGGCCGTCGCCAGAGCAGGCGGCGACGGCAGCAACCAGGAGAACCAGAGCGAAACGGCGCATGCTTCAAATTGAAGTGCGCGCCATCTGCCGGCGAGTGGTTCTGCGGTCCTACCGGTCCTCCGATCTCACCTGCCGCGCGATTGCTCCAATGCGCCGCTCAGCGCCTTCCACGGGAGCCGCGCGCACTTGTGCCGGGCTGGAAACGCCGCCACACCAGCCAGCGCGCCAAGTTCACCCAGCGACGCATCGGACTCACCGCTGGCCAGCATCTCGTCGAAGCGGCGGGCCAGCACCTCGACCTCCTCAGCGGTGCGGCCATGCACGAGGTCCATCAGCATCGACGCCGTCGCCTGCATGATCGAACAGCCTGTTCCCGTGTAGCACGCCGCGTCGACGCGTCCGCCCTCCACCCGCACCGCCACCGCCACGTCGTCGCCGCACAGCGGGTTCTTCTCGCCGTGCGATCCGGTGGCGCGGTCGAGCGCGCCCTTGTGGCGCGGTCGGCGGTAGTGCTCGAGGATGCGTTCCTGGTACAGCGCGGCGAGCCCGGCGCTTTGGTCAGCCGGCGAGGACATCGCTGGTCTCCAGCGCGCCGTGGAACCGCGCCTTTGCCTTGCGAAGCGACGCCACCAGCGCGTCCACGTCGGCTGGCGTGTTGTACACGTAGAAGCTGGCGCGCACGGTGGCGCTCTGGTGCAGCGCGCGCATCAGCGGCTGCGCGCAGTGGTGTCCCGCGCGCACGCAGACGCCGTCGACGTCGAGCATCGTGCTCAGGTCGTGCGGGTGGATGTCGCCCAGCGTGAAGCTCACCACGCCGCTGCGCTCGTCGGCCGAGGCGGGGCCGTAGACGTGCAGGCCCTCAACGCCCACGAGCTGCGCCATGGCGTACTGCGTCAGCGACTTTTCGTGCGCGCGCACGGCGTCCATGCCCAGCGATTCGAGGTACCGCACCGCGGCGGCGAGTCCCACGGCGCCCTCCACGTTCGGCGTGCCGGCCTCGAATTTGTGCGGCGACACATTCCACGTGGAGTCGCCGTCAAAGACGAACTCAATCATGTCGCCGCCAAACTGGTACGGATGCATCGTCTCGAGCACCCGCCGGCGCACAATCACGCCGCCAATGCCCATCGGCCCGAGCATCTTGTGCCCGCTAAACGAATAGGCATCCACGCCCAGGTCGTCGAACGCCACGCGCAGGTGCGGCGCCGCCTGCGCGCCGTCGCAGAACGCCACCGCGCCAATCGCATGCGCGATCTTCACGATCTCGCGCACGTCGTTCATTGTCCCTAGCGCATTGGACACGTGCCCAAACGCCACGAGCTTGGTGTTGGCCGTCACGAGCAGGCGCAGCTGGTCGAGGTCCACGTGCCCGTCGCGCGTCAGCTCGCAGATGCGGAACTCGGCGCCCACCGCGCGGGCGAGCTGCTGCCACGGAACAAAGTTGGCGTGATGCTCGAGCCGGGTGACCACAATGCGGTCGCCGCGGTGGATGTGCGGCACGCCCCATCCGGTGGCCAGCAGGTTGATGGCCTCGGTGGTACCGCGCGTGAACAACAGGCTGTCCACGTCGGCCGCGCCAAGGAAGCGCGCCACCTCGCTGCGCGCACCGTGGTACGCGTCAGTGGCGGCGCCGCTCAGCTTGTACGCCCCGCGGTGCGGATTGGCGTTGGCCGTCTCGTAATAGTGACGCACCGCGTCGAGCACGGCGCGCGGCTTCTGCGACGTCGCCGCCGAGTCGAGGTAGACAAGCCCCGGGTCGGCCGCGAGAAGCGGAAAGTCGCTCCGGATGCCGTTGAACGCTGCGTGCTGGCTCGTCATGCGGCCGTCACTCCGTGCTGACGGACGCGGCGGCGCTCGTCGCTTCGTCGTTGCGCAGCAGCGCGGCGTGCATGGCGTGCCATGCCAGCGAGGCGCACTTCACGCGCAGCGGAAAGCGCGACACGCCGCCCAGCGCCTTGAGCGAGCCAAGCGACTCGGCGTCCTCCGGATGCGCCCCGGTCACCACGCCGTGGAACTTCGTGAACATCTCCTCGGCCTCGGCGCGCGTCTTGCCCTTGATGGCCGCCGTCATCAGCGATGCGCTCGCCTTGGAAATGGCGCAGCCGCTCCCCTGGAACGACACGTCGCTGATCACGCCCCCGTCGAGCTTGAGCCAGATGGTGAGCTGATCGCCGCAGAGCGGGTTCTTCCCCTCCGCGTGCGTGCTCGCATCCTCCATGACGCGGAAGTTCCGCGGCCGGCGGTTGTGGTCGAGGATGATGCTCTGGTACAGCTCGTCGAGTTCAGCGGACACGCGGGCGTCCTCAGACCGTTTCCGGCGGGATGAAGCGTTCAAACAGCACGCGCTCGAGCGCCACCTTCAGCGAGTCGAGCTCGATGAGCTCCAGGACTTCGGCGGCAAAGGCGTACGTCAGCAGCGCGCGGGCGCGCTCGCCGCCGATGCCGCGGCTCTTCATGTAGAACTGCGCCATCTCGTCGAGCCGGCCGACCGTCGCGCCGTGCGTGCACTTCACGTCGTCGGCGAAGATCTCGAGCTGCGGCTTGGTATCCACCCGGGCGCCGTCGCCGAGCAGCAGCGCGTGGTTCGTCTGCTTGCCGTCCGTCTGCTGCGCCTGCGGGTCCACGTACACCTTGCCGTTGAACACGCCGTGCGACGTGCCGTCGAGAATGCCCTTGTACACCTCGCGGCTCGAACAGGCCGGCGCGATGTGCTCCACAAACGTCTGGTGGTCCGCGTGCTGCGACTCCTCCAGCGCGTACAGCCCGTTGAGGCGCACCTCGGCGTTCTCGCCCAGCAGCTTGGAGTAGACATTGGTGCGCGAGAGCTGCGCGCCGATGGCGAACGAGAATGCGTGATAGATCGAGTCGCGCTCCTGCGTCGCCTGCGTCGTCCCCACGTGGAACGCCTCGTGCCCCTCGCGCTGCACCTTGTAATGGTCAACGCGCGCCCCCTCACCAACCACGACTTCGGCCACGTGGTTCGTGAAGTACGTGCCGCCGCCCAGCGAGCCAAAGGTCTCGACGAGCGTGACCTGCGCGTGGCGCTCGGCGATCACCAGCGTGCGCGGATGCATCGAGGCGTTCGCCGCGTGCGCGTCGGTGAGGTAGAGAATGTGGATGGGCGTCTCCACCACCACGCCCTTCGGCACCTTCACCACCACTCCGTCGGCCATGAACGCCGTGTTCAGCGCCGTGAACGCCTGCTTTGCCGGCGCCAGCGTGCCCAGCCGCTCGGCGAGCAGCTCCGGCGCCTCCTTCAGCGCCTCGGCGAACGTCATCACCTGCACCTCGGCGTCCAGCTCGGCGAAGCGCGACAGCGTCGGCTCGTAGCGGCCGTTGACGAACACCAGCAGGTGCCAGTGCGAATCGACGTAGGTGAACCGCGCCACATCCTCGTTCGTCACCGTCAGCGCCGCCGGACGCGCGGGGCGGAAGGTCCGCTCCGCAATCGGCGACACCGACGTGAAATGCCAGTCTTCGTCGCGCGTGGTCGGGAACCCCAGCGCCTCGAAGTGCTCGATGGCCGCGATCTTGAGCTTGGGGAGGAAGTCCTTGGCGGCGGCCTGTGGGGCCGCGGCGTCGAACAGCTCCCGGTACTTGAGATGAGGCATTACGCCGACGCCCCCGCCGTCTCGAGCAGCCAGTCGTAGCCGCGCTCCTCGAGTTCCAGGGCCAGCTCCTTGCCGCCCGAGCGCAGGATGCGCCCCTGCGCCAGCACGTGCACGTAGTCGGGCACGATGTAGTTCAGCAGGCGCTGATAGTGCGTCACGACGATCGTCGCGTTGTCGGGGCGCTTCAGCTTGTTCACGCCCTCGGCGACAATGCGCAGCGCGTCGATGTCGAGTCCCGAGTCCGTCTCGTCGAGCACGGCGAGCTTCGGCTCGAGCACCGCCATCTGCAGGATCTCGTTGCGCTTCTTCTCGCCGCCCGAGAAGCCGAAGTTGACCGAGCGCTGCAGCATATCGTCGGTCATCTCGACGATCTTGAGCTTCTCGGTCATGATGTCGAGAAACTCCATCGGGTCCACTTCCTCCAGCCCGCGCGCCTTGCGCACTTCGTTATACGCGGCGCGCAGGAAGTAGGCGTTGGAGACGCCCGGGATTTCCACCGGATACTGGAAGGCGAGGAAGATGCCCTGCTGGGCACGCACCTCGGCGTCCATGTCGAGCAGGTCCTGTCCGTCGTAGGTCACTGTGCCGCCCGTGACCTCATAGCCCGGATGGCCGGCGATCACCTGCGCCAGCGTCGACTTGCCCGAGCCGTTGGGGCCCATGATGGCGTGCACTTCGCCGGCGTTGACGGTGAGGGAGATGCCCTTCAGGATCTGCTTGTCACCGACGTTGGCGGTGAGGTTTTCAATCTTGAGCATGGTATGCGTTGCGAGAGTGACGGTAGACGGTGGACGGTAGACGGTAGAAAAGGGCGGCGACGATGGCGGGGCGGTCGTATCGACCGTCTACCGTCCACCGTCTACCGTCTCTATCCCACCGAGCCCTCAAGGCTGATGCCAAGGAGCTGCTGTGCTTCCAGCGCGAACTCCATCGGCAGCTCCTTGAACACTTCCTTGCAGAAGCCGGCGACGATCAGCGAGATGGCGTGCTCGGCGTTCAGGCCGCGCTGCTTGCAGTAGAAGATCTGGTCTTCGCCGATCTTGCTCGTGCTCGCCTCGTGCTCCAGGGTCGCCGTGTTGTTGCCGACCTCGATATACGGGAACGTGTGCGCGCCGCACTGGTTGCCGATCAGCATCGAGTCGCACTGCGTGTAGTTGCGCGCGCCGGTCGCCTTGGGGAGCACCTTCACCTGGCCGCGGTACGAGTTCTGCCCGTGCCCGGCGCTGATGCCCTTGGAGATGATCGTCGACTTCGTGTTCTTGCCGATGTGGATCATCTTCGTGCCGGTGTCGGCCTGCTGCTTGTTGTTGACCACCGCCACCGAGTAGAACTCGCCGGTGGAGTTGTCGCCCTGCAGGATGACGCTCGGGTATTTCCACGTGATCGCCGAGCCAGTCTCCACCTGCGTCCACGAGATCTTGCTGTTGGTGAACGCCTTGCCGCGCTTGGTCACGAAGTTGTAGATGCCGCCCACGCCGTCCTGGTCGCCGGCGTACCAGTTCTGCACGGTGCTGTACTTCACCTGCGCGTTGTCGAGCGCCACGATCTCCACCACCGCCGCGTGCAGCTGGTTGGTGCTGCGCTTCGGCGCCGTGCACCCTTCGAGATAGCTCACATAGGCGCCTTCGTCGGCCACGATGAGCGTGCGCTCGAACTGCCCCGTATCGGCCGCGTTGATGCGGAAATACGTGGACAGTTCGAGGGGACAGCGCACGCCCTTCGGGATGTAGACGAACGAACCGTCGCTGAACACGGCGGAGTTGAGCGCCGCGAAGAAGTTGTCGGAGTACGGCACCACGGAGCCGAGGTACTTCTGCACCAGCTCGGGGTGCTCGAGCACCGCCTCGCCGAACGAGCAGAAGATCACGCCGTGCTTCTTGAGCTCCTCCTTCATCGTCGTGCCGACCGAGACGGAGTCGAAGATCGCGTCCACCGCGACGCCCGAGAGCCGCTTCTGCTCGTTGAGCGAGATGCCGAGCTTCTCGTACGTCTTCAGCAACTCAGGATCGACCTCCTCGAGCGACTGCAGCGGCTTCACGCTCTTGGGCGCCGAATAGTAGGTCTGCGCCTGATAGTCGATGTCGTTGTACTTCACGTTCGGCCACCGCGGCTCGGTCATCGCCTGCCAGCGCTTGAACGCCTTGAGGCGCCAGTCGAGCAGCCACGCGGGCTCGTTCTTGCGGGCCGAGATCAGGCGGACCGTCTCCTCGGAGAGGCCTTTGGGGATCGCGTCCGACTCGACGTCGGTCACGAACCCGTACTGGTATTCCTTGTTGACCAGGGATTCGATCGATGAACTCATCGCGGGGTCTCGGGTGCGGGCGTCGCAGCGCCTTTGATGCCAGGTTGGAGGCTGATGGGCGCGCCGTACGCGCAGGTGCCGCAGCCGTCCTTGAGGTGCGTCAGCCGCTCGACGGGCGCGCCGAGCACCGACTCAATGAACTCCGCTTCCGCGGAGCAGACTTCGGGAAAGCGCAGCGCGATGTCGCGCACCGCGCAGTTGTGATGCTTGATGGTGGTGCCGAGGCCTAACTCGGAGACCGCCTCGGTCATGTACCCCTCGGCGGCGAGCATTTCGGCGAGGAGCTGCGCGCGTTCGTGCAGCGGCAGCGCCGCGAGGCGCGGCCTGGCCGCCTCGGCCATTGTGTCCCACCGACGGCGAAACAGCCGAACGACCGCCTCGGTTCCCTCGCGTTCGCGCAGCGACTCCAGCGCGTCGACGAGCGGGTCCAAATAGGCGCGCGGGAAGAGCGCTTCGCCCGCCTCGCTCAGCGAGTAGGCGAAGACCGGCGCGCCCTGACCGCGAATCTCGCGGTGATAGATGACGAGACCGGCATCGAGCAGCTCGGTGAGGTGGCGGCGCAGCGCGTTCTCGGTGAGCCCGAACTGCTTGGCCAGCGCCTTGTTGGTAAGCGGCTGCTCCTTCCGGAGCGCGACAAGAATGTCGCCCCGGATGCCCTTGAAGCCGGCGAGGGAGAGTGAGGTGGCCGCCATGCTGATAAAGCTACTCGGGAAGTCCGAATTTGCAAAGGAAAATGTGTGTGAAAGATGGAACTTTGGCTTGTGTGGTGGATGAGAATGGAAGATCCAGGAGAAAGACCTCGGTATCGTGCGCAAACAAATGTGTATTATTACAATGTAAATATTTACCAAATATAGCGTTGCCATTTAGTGATTCGATGCAAGAGTCGCGCGGCATTAACGCCGCGCCATGTTGAGCGTCCACCCTGCAACGGGGCATTGAAGCCCTGACGAACATCTGGAGGCGCGTATGCGCACCATCAAGGTCCTTGGTTTCGCCGTCGCACTGGCGACGGTCGCCGCACCTGCCGCCGCGCAGGGCACCCTGCAGCCTGGGGCGTTCCCGGGCATCGACCGACTGGCTCGCATCGAGGCCAACCGGATCGCCCACCGTCAGCAGGCGCAGCAGTTCCGTGGTCAGCGGTTCCGTGGTCAGCAGTTCGGGCTGCGCGCGGGACAACGCTTCGGGCAGCTTGGCGCTGGTCGCCGGTTCGTCGGCGCTCGCGCCGGAATGCGAGCCGGTGTCGGCAACGGATTCCGCGCCGGGGCACGCGCTGGCGCTCGCGCTGGGGCACGGGCGGGATTCCGCGCCGGTGAGCGCGCTGGTTTCCGCGCCGGAAATCGGGCCGCCCGCCTGCAGAACGCGACCCCCGAACAGAAGGCGTTCGTCCAGAAGCTCCAAGTGCAGCGGAAGTCCGTGCGCGATCAGGTCTTGGCCGGCAAGCTGACTCGTGAGCAAGCTCACACCCAGATGCGGCAGTGGGTCACGGAACATCGGCCGGCCAAATAGGTACTACTAGTCAGCCTCCAGGGGTGGGGGTGAACTGCCAGACGCCGTAGCGGCTCACAAAGCGCTGCGGCGTTTGGCTCGTTAAGGAGTCCACGCCGAGCGGCGCCTTGCCTCCCGCGTATCGGGCGTGGCGGGTCAAGCACCCGACGCACAACTTCTCTCCTCCAACTGACCCCACCCCTCGTACCCGCTCGCTCATGCGTCCAGTTGTTTCCCTTCGACGGCTGCTCCCCGTCGTGCTCGGCCTCCTCACCCCGCTCGCCGAACTGAGCGCCGCGCAACCGACGCCTAAGTCCGCGGTCATCGCCGGCGCCGATCGCCTGCTCACGGAGTTCGCGCACCTGATTCGCGGCAAGCGCCTCGCGCTGGTCTCCAACCACAGCGGCGTTCTCGCCGACGGCACGCACCTGGCCGATGCGCTCTACGGCCTGCCGGACCGCCCCCTGCGCGTCCTCTTCGGCATGGATCAGGACATCCGCACCAACGACTACTCGGCCCCGCATGAAGGCGAACGCACCATTGACGCCCGCACGAGACTCGTGAAGTACAACCTCTATGGAGACATCCACCGCCCCACGCGCGAGATGTTCGCCGACGCGCAGGTGGTGATCGTCGACATCCAGGAAGTCGGCGCCCGCTTCTACGAGCACATCAACATCCTCGGCTTCGTCATGGACGCCGCCGCCGAGTACGGGCTCGAGGTGGTGGTGCTCGATCGCCCGAACCCGATCACCGGCGCGCGCGTGGATGGCTTTGTCACCGATTCGGCATATCGCTTCCGCTTTGGATCGTACGCGCGCGTGCCGGTGCAGCACGGCATGACGATGGCCGAGCTAGCCCGCCTCTACAACGGCGAGGGAATGCTGCAGGGCGGAAAGCCGGTGACGCTGCACGTCGTCCCGATGACCGGCTGGACGCGCACGATGTGGCTCGACGAGACCGGCATGCCGTGGCGCAAGCCGTCGCCCAACCTGCTGACGCTCAACTCCTTGCTCGCCTACGTCGGCACCTGCCTCTTTGAGGCGGTCAATGTCTCAGAAGGGCGGGGAAGCCCCGCGCCGTTCGAGATGATCGGCGCGCCGTGGCTCGACCACGTGCGTGCCGCGTCGATGCTCAACGCAGTCGGCCTCGCCGGCGTGCGCTTCGATACGGTCACCTTCACGCCGGTACAACAGCCGTTTCACTCGCGTCCCCCCGAACTGGCTGGCGAGCGACTGAACGGCATCACGCTGCGCGTCACCGACCGCAACGCGTTTCAGCCGTACCGCGCCGGCGTGGCGCTGCTCTGGGCGGTGCAGTCGCTCCACTCGGACCGGCTCGTCTGGAACGATGTCGTGCTCGATCGTCTGGTCGCGACGCCGCGGCTCAAGGCGATGCTGCAAGCGGGACGGACACCGAAGGAGATTTTCGCGGAGTGGGAAGACGAGGTGGCGAGGTTTGGTGCGGTGAGAGCGAAATACTTGCTCTATTAGGGATCTCGGATTTCGGATACGGATAAGGGATACAGATACTGGATGTTGATAGATGATGAGGGGCCGGCGAATGCCGGCCCCTCATCGTTAATCCGTATCCGAAATCGTTATCCCGTATCTGTATCCGAAATCCGAGATCCGTTATTTCCGGTGATAGTTGATCACCGGCAAGAACTTCACGTTCGCATTCCGCGCAATGTTAATCACGCCAATCTGCATGCCGTCGAGTTCGCGCGCGTAGTTGACGATGCCGATGGTCAGCCCCTTCTGCTCGCCGCGCATCGAGTTCACGGTCGACACCGACACGCCGCGCATCCGGCCGCCCTTCTCGAGCTGCGCCCAGGCGGGGGCGATCATCAGGCCGCTCATCCGGTTCGCGCCAATCACCGGCGCCATCGCGAACTTGCGGATCGTCGGCGAGCCAATGCCGACGCCGGCAATCGCAATGCCGTCGATACTGGAGCCGGCGCCCACGCCAATGCCGCCGATCGCGAGCCCGCGCAGGTTACCGCCGACGCCAATGCCGATGCCGCCGAGTCCGATACCGCGGAAATTTCCGCCCGCGCCGGCGCCAATACCGCCGACCAGTAAGCCGCGCGCGTCGCCACCAGCTCCAACGCCAATGCCGCCGATCGCGATGCCCTGCAGATCACCGCCCGCGCCGGCGCCAATGCCGCCGGCCACGATCCCCTTCACGCGGCCGCCGGCGCCCACGCCGACCGTGCCGAACGCGAGTCCATGCAGGTTGCCTCCAACACCGGTGCCGATGCCGCCGAGCAGGATTCCCCGCGCGTCGCCGCCCACGCCGGCTCCCACTCCGCCAATCGCGATGCCCTGGAGATCACCGCCGCCGCCGACACCCATGCCGCCAACGGCGATGCCCTTGAGCTTTCCGCCGGTGCCAACGCCCAGCGGCGCCACGGCGATGCCGCTTAGCTGCTTGCCCGCGCCGACGCCAAGCAGGCCGGTCGCGATGCCGTGGATCGATCCGGCGCCGGTCATCGGCAGGCCCACGGCGAAGCCGCGCACCGAGCCGCTCATGTCGCCGTCGTACGGCGACCAGATCGTGACGTTCGCGCCGTGGACGTCGCCCAGCGAACGGTCGCGGAAATTGAGCCGAAGCCCGCTGACGTTGGGATAGTTGCCGATGGAAATGCCGTGGCGCACCGGCTTGTCGCTCGTGGATTCCTGCGCCACGGCGGAACCGCCGGCCGTGAGAGCAAGAGTCAGCACTAGAGCCGTGTGGAGACGCATAAGTCGAGTCCCTCAGGGGGTGGAGACACACACACACTGCTGCCTGCACTACGCGGCCCGCCGTCCCAGGGTTTCCCCGGTCCGCCGTGCAACGAGTCCAGACAGTTCTTGGACACCGCAACCACCCACAGGGTTTGTGGGCCGCTCGGAGTACCCGTCGGCCACGGGACACCGTACTTTCCGCCCATATCAGGGGGTTCACGATGCGCCTGCTCCTTCCTCGTCGGTACACTCGTTCCGCGGTCGTCCTCGCCGGACTGGCAATCGTCGCTCAGTCACTGGCCGCGCAGGGCGTCGCGCCGGAGTACACCTATCGCCAGGCGATGGTCACCGTGCGCGACGGCATCGCGCTCAACACCGTGATATTTGCCCCCAAGGATCAGCGCGAGCCGCTTCCCTTCTTGTTCATCCGCACGCCGTACGGCGCCCCCGAAGCGCGATTCCCGCTCGCGAACGCGTATCCGGAACTCGCCGCCGAACGCTACATCTTCGTGATGCAGGACATCCGCGGCCGCTACAAGAGCGAAGGACAGTTTGTGATGCAGCGGCCGCCACGCCTCGTCGACGGTCCGGGGCCGCGCATCGATGAATCGACCGACGCGTGGGACACCATCGACTGGCTGCTGAAGAACGTCCCCAACCACAACGGCAAGGTGGGGATGTTCGGCGTGTCATATCCGGGCTGGACTACCGCGATGGCGATGCTTGATCCGCATCCGGCGCTCGCCGCCGTCAGCCCGCAGGCCTCGCCCGCCGATATGTGGATCGGCGACGACTTTCACCACAACGGCGCGTTTCGTCTGTCGTATGGCTTTGAGTACGCGGCGATGATGGAGACGTCCAAGGAGAACGAACAGTTCGCCTTCGACCGTTATGACACCTACGACTGGTACCTGAAGCTGGGCTCGCTCGCCAACGTCAACGCGAAGTACCTCAAGGGGAAGATTCCGACGTGGAACGACTTCGCGGCGCATCCGAACTACGACAGCTTCTGGCAGCGGCAGGCGATGCAGCCCTACCTCACGCGCGTCACGGTGCCAACGCTAAACGTAGCCGGCTGGTGGGATCAGGAAGATTTCTACGGACCGGTGCACATCTACCGCACGCTCGAGAAGCAGGACACGAAGTCCAACAACTTCCTCGTCGTCGGCCCGTGGAACCACGGCGGCTGGCGGCGCGACGGGCGCACGCTGGGCAAGATCGACTTCGGCGCGCCGACCTCCGTCGAGTTCCGCGCCAATGTCGAGGCCCCGTTCTTCGCGAAGTACCTCAAGGGCAAGGGCGACTACGTCCCCGCCGAGGCGACGGTGTTCGAGAGCGGGAGCAACCATTGGCGCACATTCACCGCGTGGCCGCCCGCGGAGGCCGTCACGAAATCGCTCTACGTGCAGGCCAATGGCGTGCTCTCGTTCGACGCGCCGACCACAACCGGCAACGACTCGTTCATCTCCGACCCGGCGCATCCGGTGCCGTATCGCAACCGCCCCATTGAGCCGACGTACTTCGCCAAGGGATCGGGGTGGCCGGTCTGGCTCGCCGAGGACCAGCGCTTTGTGAAGGACCGCAGCGACGTACTGTCGTGGATGACCGAACCGCTCGCCGCGGACCTCGTTCTCGCCGGCGACGTCACCGCCCGCCTGCACGTCTCCACCACCGGCAGCGACGCGGACTGGATCGGCAAACTCATCGACGTCTATCCCGAGGACTACGCGCCCAACAGCAAACTCGGGGGTTTCGAACTGATGGTCGCCAACGATGTCTTCCGCTCGCGCTTCCGCGAGTCGCTCGAGAAGCCCAAGCCAATGGTGCCTAATCAGGTCACGCCGATCACCATTGACCTGCACACGCAGAGCTACCGGTTCCTCAAGGGTCATCGGGTGATGGTGCAGGTGCAGAGCACGTGGTTCCCGCTCATCGACCGCAATCCGCAGGTGTACGTGCCGAACATCTTTGAGGCCCGCGACAGCGACTTCCGCGCGCAGACGCACCGTGTCTGGCGTTCACCGTCGCAGGCGTCGCGCGTGGACATCCAGGTCGTATCGCCGTGACGCCGTTGCGCATCGTCGTCGACCGCGACATTCCCTTCATCCACGGAGTGCTCGACCCGCACGCCGAGGTGACTTATCTGCGCGGCGCGGAGATCACACCGGCCGCGCTCTCGTCGGCTGACGCACTCATCGTCCGCACGCGGACGCGGTGCGACGAGTCGCTTCT
Source organism: Gemmatimonadota bacterium (assembly GCA_016182795.1). Taxonomy (GTDB): domain Bacteria; phylum Gemmatimonadota; class Gemmatimonadetes; order Gemmatimonadales; family Gemmatimonadaceae; genus PNKL01. Next base: position 58,074 of record JACPFW010000032.1, on the reverse strand, counting down.
GCGGGGGAGCGCCGTGCGCTTCATCGCCTCGGCGACCATCGGCTTCGACCACATCGACACGGCGTACTGCGCCGCACGCGGCATTACGTGGACCAATGCCCCCGGGTGCAACGCGTCGTCGGTGCAGCAGTATGTGGCCGCCGCCCTGCTCACCCTCACCGAGCGGCGCGCGCTGACGCTGGCGGGGAAGACAATTGGGATCGTCGGTGTCGGCAACGTCGGCCGACGCGTCGACCGGCTCTGCCGCGTGCTCGGCATGACGACCCTGCTCAATGATCCGCCGCGCGCGCGGGCCGAGGGCGCCGACGGGTTTGTCTCGCTCGCCGAGATCATCGAGCGCTCCGACATCATCACGCTTCACGTGCCGCTCGCGCGCGACGGAGAGGACCGCACCTTCCACCTTGTGGACAGCGCGCTGCTGGCGGCGCTGCGCCCCGACCAGTTCCTCATCAACTCGTCGCGCGGTGAAGTGGTCGAGTCGGCGGCGCTGACCGACGCGCTGCGCGAGCGGCGGCTGGCCGGCTGCGTGCTCGACGTCTGGGAGCACGAACCGGACATCGACCGCCAACTGCTCGCGGCCGTCGATCTCGCCACCCCGCACATCGCGGGCTACTCTGCCGACGGCAAAGCCAACGGCACCGCGATTAGCGTTCAGGCCGTCAGCCGGCACTTTGGGCTCGGCCTGGACGCGTGGTATCCGCGTGACATCCCCGCGCCGCCGCAGCCGACGGTCACGCTCGCGGCGTCAGCAGGCACGGTGCAGCAGCAGATCGCCGCCGCGGTGCGCGCGACGTACGACATCGTCGCAGACGATGCGCGCCTGCGGGCTGACCCGGCGTCGTTCGAACGGCAGCGCGTTGAGCATCCGGTGCGGCGGGAGTTCGTGCACCATCAGCTCGTCACCGACGGACTCCCGCCGGACGTCGCGCGTCCGCTGCTCAGCCTCGGAATGCGGCCCGTCGAGACGCCGTAGCCGCGCAGCGCACGGACTAGCCGTCGAGATCGGCCCGCGTATCGATGTCGCGGTGGATGCCCGCGTCGGTGACGCGCACTTCCTGCACCCGGCTCCCATAGGCGTGCACCACAGCCCGCGCGCCGCCGCTCGGCACCGTCATCAGTTCGCGCCACGTCTCGCGGCCGAACCAGACAGGATGTCCGCGCGCGCCGTCATGCACGGGCACCACGATGGGCGCGTTGGTGAGCCGCGCGGCATCCACCACCGCCAGTCCGGTCGTCAGCTGCGCGAACGGATGATCCACCGGCCAGACCAGCACGCCCTGCACGTCGGTGTTGGCGAGCTGGGCGAGCCCGAGCCGCAGACTCGTGACCTGTTCGTCGCTCGCCCGCGCATTGACGACCGCGCGCACGCCGGCCGGAACGGCTGTCTCGGGCGGCACCACCGCCACCACCGGGTCGCCGCCGCAGGTTTGGCAGAGTTCCGCGACCACATCGAGAAACCGCCGTCCATCAGGGAGCGTGGCGTTCACCTTGGGCGCGCCGAACCGCGTGCCCGCGCCGGCGGCGAGGATGATCGCGGCGAAGGGATGCTTCTTGATAGCCGACATACGCAGAGAGAGTAAAGGATGGCCGCGCGATCAGGCGCGCGGGTCGAGCCGCCGCAACGCACGCCGCAGCAGCGCCTGCGCCTGCCATACCTTGTAGCCGTTGTGCTCCAACGGGTGGGCGTCGTACATCGCCCGTTCGGCGAGCGCGTCGATGCTGTCGTCGTCGAGTCCGCCGGTGGCCACATCTTCCTCGACCGACGAGTTCACACGATACGGCGTGAGCGAGACGCCGCCCAACGCGATGCGCACCCCGCCATCGACACGGCGATGCGCCGCCAGCGACACAGTGGCAAAGTCCCACGCGCCGCGTTGCATCAGCTTCTCGTAGAACTGGTCGCCGCCCGCCGCCGATGCCGGCAGCAGCACCGCGCTGATGAACTCGCCGGTGGCGAGCGTCGTCTCGCCGCGCGCGTTGCGCCCGGCGCCATCGAACAGAGCGGCAAGCTCGAGTGTGCGCGTGCCCGCGGTGCCGGTCACTTCCACGCTTGCCTCGAGCGCCGTGAGCGCCACCAGCGGATCGCTGGGATGCACCGCGTGGCACGTGCCATCGGTGAACAGCGCGTGGTACTGGTTCTCGCCGCGCTCGGCGAGGCAGTCGCTGCCGCCGTTCTTGAAGCACGGCAACCCGCCGCGGAAATACCAGCAGCGCGGTCGCTGCGCGAGATTGCCCCCGATCGTGCCCATCGTCCGCAGCTGCGGCGTGCCCACCGCCGCCGCCGCCTGCGCGAGTGCGGCGTAGCGCTCGGCGATGCCCTCGTGGGTCGCCAGCGTCGCCAGTCGCACGGCGCAGCCGATGCGCGCCGAGCCGTCCGGATGCAGCGTGATGTCGCCCGCCCCCGGCACGCGGCGTAGGTCCACCAGCGTCTCGGGACGCACCAGCGATTCCTTCATCGCGACCAGCAGGTCGGTGCCGCCGCCGAGTGGCGCGGCCTCGGGCGTGCCCAGGGCGCGCGCGGCGTCGGCGAGGCTTTCGGCGCGGTGGTACGTGAACGGGTGCAGGGTCACAGGCTGTCGGGGTACGCGGTTCGGGGGCTACCTTCCACGATCGTGACGTCACCACTCTCGAACAAGCTGTCCGATTGCGCGCCGCGCCGCCACCACGCCCAAGGCGGTTGGGGCGTGCGTGTCGTGGCGCTCGTGGTATGCGTCCTGCTGGCCGCCTGCGATGCCGCCCCCCGCGCGGGTGCGCGAGCGGCAGAGCGGCGCGCACCCAACTCAGCCGCAGACAGCGCCACTCAACAATCCGCCGACTCAGCGGCCGCCATGGCGGCTGTGCGCGACACGACGCTCGAGCGAGAATTGTCGCCAGGCGCCGATTCCATTGCGCCGTTCCTGGTCTTTGCCCCCACCGAGTCGCGCGCCTTCGTGGCCGCCGTGCGCAACAAGCAGTGGCTGCTCGATGTCGGGCGCATGGATCTTGATGTGCGCAAGGACAGCGCCAAAGCGCGGGCGTTTCGCGAGGCAGCGCAGGTGCTGAGCCCCGTGCCGGCCGGCAGCGCATTTCGCCTGCACTGGGGGCAGGGCATCGAGGATGTGGTCGTCGACTCGTTTGCGGTCTACAATGGCCGCATCGTGCTGCGCGTGATCGGCTCGCCGGCGCTCGATAGCGCCGCGCGCGGAAAGGCGCAGTTGGTGGCGTTCGCCGAGCGCGCCGACAGCGTAGCCGAACCAGTGCCGACCGCCTGTGAGTTGCGCATCGAACCCGACAGCGCGGCGCGCGCGGCCCTCGCGGCGCTCACGCCCGCGGTGCGCCGCGCAGAAGCGGTAGCCCGCGCGTCGGCCGACAGCACATTCAATGCGCGCGTGGCGTTCGTGCGCGATTCGCTCGACGCCGTGCTGCGACTCGAGCGGCCTCCGTACGAGCGGCTCCAGCGCCGCTTGAAAGTGTCCAGCAGTCAGGCGCGCGGCTGTTTTGGCGAGGCGCGCCGCGCGTTGATCGTAAGCCTGCGCGCCGGCGACGTCGAGTGGGTGCGCGAACGCGTCGTACTGATCGCGCCAAGCGGCGCGGTGACCGCCCTGCGCGTGGACGACGGCCGGTTCCGCGCGCACGAACTGCTCACCGCGTTCGACGCCGACGGTGATGGCGTGGACGACCTGGCCGTGCGCGGCACGACGCAGCGTGCCGGCGGCACGGCGTTACTTCGTCTGGACCTAAATCGCCGCCGGGCGGAGCGCTTGGTAGCGGGTTTCGCGTGGGAAGTGTTCTAGCTGCTTGTGAGGGTACCCTCATTCGGCCTTCACGCACGCCTCGGAGTCACGAGCGGTGTAATGGCCAGCGCGCAGTACCGAATGGCATGAGGTGCGAGCGCACGACCGCTAGAGTCAGAAGAACCGCTTGCTCAAGGCTCTTCCGGCACTCCGAACAATCGGGTCGACGTCGGAATGCCACAGGGAGACGAACAGGTCGCCAATCTCTGTCCGGGCACTCGGTGGCAACGGCTCGCTGCCGAGGTTTGGATCCGGGCCATCGATTTGCGTTGTAAAGATAGGGACAACCGCAGTGTCGGATCTCGGCTTGGCCAGGTCGTCCGGCAGAATGACGGTACTTGGGCTGATATAGGAGGAGAGCACCCGAAGCGCGGCTAGGCGGACAGCGCGCGGCATCGCGTTGTTTCGCGCGCTGTTCAGAACGCCGCGTAGACTCGTTGGTCCAGAAGCAGCGAACTGGCTTTCACGAGCTGCTCGAGCGGAACGCTGTCCGAAGGTGCGGCGGACCAGAGCCCAGCAAGAGCCGCGCCGCCTGACTCGTTGCACCGATAGATCACCGAGAGCGCCCAATCGGATTTCGGAGCCGGATGTCCCTTGTCGAGCGTTTGGACGGCGAGGCGACAACGAGCGCGCAGCGTGGCATCTGCGTCTTCTCGCCAGCCCTGCGCAGTGGCTCCAGACGGGAGCGCTGTCGCAAACACCCAGGCCACCATGATGCAGGGCCAATACGAATCGCGCGATGTCGACATGTAAGTCCACCACATTTGTTGGGTGATGTAAGGTGTCAGGGATGCGGGTACACGAAATTACAGCCGCGAGCACCTGAACCAAAACTGACGATACTGACGGAATGCACCGGCTTTCCTGCCATTGAGTCAATCTTCACTTGGACGCCCTTGTAGACTATCTCGTGCCACCTATCGGTTAGCCCTGAAACTCCGTCGGACTCCACCTGCGGGTCCCCCCATCCGTTCTCCGCTTCTAGGCAGACAAACGGGCGGTCGGCCTGGTCCCCCGCTTCTCATCCAGTTTGACGCGTCAAGAAATCGCTCGGACGGATCGGGGTTCGAAGATGCCGGCACGCTTGTAGACGGCCGGCGGTTGAAGCCCCAGTGTCGTGTGGGGCCGGTGATCGTTGTAGTCGTTGCGCCACGTCTCCAGGACCGTGGCCGCCTCCGCAAGGGAGGCAAACCAATGTTGCGAGAGACACTCTCGCCTCAAGCTGCCATTGAAGGCCTCGCACACGCAATTGTCCACTGGTTTGCCGGGGCGGCTGAAGTCGAGCTGCACCTTGTTCCAGTACGCCCAGTGATCGAGCGCGACGGACGTGAACTCCGTCCCGCAGTCACACTGGATCACCGGCGCCAGCGTGCCGCGCGCTTGGCCCGCCTCGCTCAGGAGGCGCGCCACGTCCGTGCCGCGGAACTGCTTCGCCACGTGCAGCGCCACGCACTCGCGCGTGCAGACATCCACCAGCGTGAAGACGCGGATCGTGCCGCCGCCGGCCAGCGTGTCGTACATGAAATCCATCGCCCACCGCTGATCGGGGGCGGTCACGACGGGGCCGCCCTGCCGCTGCAGCACCGCGCGCCGGCGCCGTGGGCGGCGGGGCCGCAACTGCAGCCCCTCGGCCTTATACAGCCGGTGGCTCTTCTTGCGATTGATCACCAGCCCGTCACGGCGCAGCAGCACATGCAGGCGCTTGTGCCCGAAGGCGGGCCGTGCGTGCGCCAACTCGCGCAGGCGCCGCCGCAGCGGCGCGTCGTCCGGCTTGCAGGACTGATAGCGGATGCTCGTGCGCTCGACCACCAGCGCCCGGCACGCGCGCCGCTGACTCAGGCGATACGCCGTCTGCGCCCAGCTCACCATCGCCCGTCGCTGAGCTGAGCTCACCATTTTTTTCCGAGCGCCTCACGCAGGATCGTCTTGTCGAGCGTCAGATCGGCCACCACGCCCTTCAGGCGCCGATTCTCCTCGCGGAGCTGCCGGAGCTCGCGCAGCTCGCCCAGATCGAGCCCGGCGTAGGTCTTCTTCCAGCGGTAGAACGTCGCTTCGGTGATGCCCAGCTTTCGGCAAATGTCACCGACGACCGTGCCGGCCTCCGCCTGCCGCAGGGCCTGCACGATCTGCTCCGGGGTGAACTTGCTCTTCCGCATCGGGGTGCCTCCTCCTGACGAGTCTGGCCCCGATTCATCCGGCTGTCAAAACGCGAGTCACGGTGGAGGAGAAAACAGGGACCCAGGCCCCCAGGCCCGTCGCGTGCTGCGTCGTAGGCCGGGGACCGCACATCCGTCGCGACAATGAGTCCGTCGCGATCGTCCATCAACACGCTCCCGAGATGGGTCGATGAGCGTGCGAAGACGAGGATCATCCACCACGTCCATCGATTTCCAGCGATACTTGATCTGACCCAGTTCATGAACGTCACGCGGACGCTTCGGTAACCAGCCCTGGCTAAGTCCCGTCGGAATACGAGGAAACTGGGGAATGCTATCCCGGGTCCAACGACGCTGACGGATCCTGAGCCGAGCGAACGCAGGGGTGAGCCGCTTCGTGAACCAGGTGGCAGGCAGGTGGCGAACGGTCCAACTACGGCGCTCCGCCGGGCGGCAGCATGATGGGATTCGCCTTCGCACGGTCTTCCGCAACGAGCTCAGCGACAATGCACCGTGCTGCTCGGCGAACAAGTTCGGGAGTGGTGCCGTCGGCGGCCAGCTGTCGAGCGGCATTCGCAAGCTGAGTCCGCGCGTCAGTGGGCATCGACGCCCCCGCGTAACTGTGGAGGTTGGCTACACGTCCCACCCAACATGCTCTTCCAGCATCAGGTGAACCGACAAGCCCTGCCCACTCCGGGTGTACATCGTCGGACGAGCTGGTCAGCATCAGCATCAGGCTAAACACACGACTTTCCGGTTTCGCGCCCGGATCGAGCGAAATGGATTTCGCCGACGCGAAAAGCGCGGCATCGCGGAAGAGCCAGAGTCTCGCGAACACCGCCTCTAGCGCAGCGGTGTCCGCGCTCATCCTTGTCGCTTGCCACGCATCTCGGAGCGCAAGTCCGCCAGTGGCTCCGCACCCGAGAATGGTCGACCACGCCCAATCCTCCTTCTTCTCTGGCTTACCACGCGCAACGATCTTCGCGGCCTTCTCGCAGGCATGCTCGACCTTGTCGGCTTGGGCGCATGCCTTAGTCACGGCGAGTGGTGTGATCGCCAACATGCAGTACAACGCGAGAAGCTGAACGGGAGAGGGCACGACGAGGTCCTCGGTTACTCGGGGTAGATGCTGCAGCCGCCTAGGCGAGCGAAGCTTGCAGGAGTGTCTACGGAATCGAACTTGCTTTGCAGCACATCAAGCTGCTTCCAGAAACGCAGCCATTCCATTCTGAATTCCTCACTCATGCGCGCGTGCGCGCTGTCTGCAGGAACTTGGATCACGCGAGCGCCCATTACCTTCGCGAGGTTCCACTGCGTCATGAATGCCTGCTGAACTCCATAATGCGATTTCGTTGCGCTCGTCAATCCCTCATGCCTTCCCACCTCCATTCGCAGCAGGTCGATCTTGTCGCGTGTGCATAGCGGCGTTCCACTTGGATCGAGCGGCCCGCGGACGATCGGATGTGCATCGTACCATCGGCTACCCGAAGTTAGCGCATCCGTGATCCAGACCTTCGACTCCGGGACTCCAGGCATCGTGCGGACATATGTAAGTCCGGAATTTGGACCAGACTGGACGGTAGAGACCGTGATCAGGTCGAATCGCGGAGTACCCGATTCGTAGAGACCAAGTGTCCCGCCTCCTGTAGCATAGCTCGGATAGGCGGTCGTCCGCCCAGGGCCCATGAAATGCGCCGACAATGTCATGATGTAGGGCTGCAGTTCCCTTGGACGCTTTGCTACCTCGAATCGAGCCGACGCTCGGAGCGAGAGACGTCGGCCATTCCAGGTCAGCGTCGCTAGCGCGGTGAGTGATGTGTTCGTTACTGCTACACCTTGTAGCGTGTCGAGTCTACCGGCTGGTAGCTGGCCCGGCGCCTGCAAGCCAATCTCGAGAACTGACATGTCTGCTGCTGCTTGTGCTGCCAGGGAGTCAACCGCGAACTGAAGCGTAGAATCGGAGAGACCGATCGTGCAAATCACCGAATCGCCGCGCACGACAGTTGCTGGCGTGCAGCGCACCACAAGTGCAGGGGGGCGAAGCACGGTTACGAGCACGCTGTCTCGCTGCGAAATCCCGTCTACGAGCGCAGTGACGATTTCGTATCCCGTGTCTTGCGGGTCGTCGAAGCAACGAGTCGATGTGGCACCATCGCATTCATGCTCTGCGTCACGGAAGTGAACTGGCCGCTGCTTTCGTGCCTGCGAAACGCTTTCTACGTCACTTTCCCTGGCCGTTCGGTCATTTGTCGGTCCAATAACAGGCGCGCCAAACGCAACGATGCGTTGTCCTGTTCGCGTCGAGCGCTCGGAGTACCCGCGGACAGCCAGCAGTGCGGCAGTCTGCTGCAGACCCAGCGATGCAAACTGGTACCCCGTCACCGTCCAACTGCTGTCAGGCGCCCCCGGCACCGTCACCCGGAACACCGTCGTGTCTCCGTAGGTCAGCGTCGTTGAATCCGCCGTGATCTTCACGTGCGCCCCGGTCGCCCCGGTGTTGCGCGCCGCCAGCACCCGGGTCTCCGTCAGCGTAGCCTGCACGACCACCGCACCAGCCGCGGACGCCTGATAGGTGCAGGTAGGCTGTCCTGCGCACGCCACCAGCTCCTCGAACACCGCCCGCTGTCCAACTGGATACCGCGGGATCTGCATCGTCCACGGCTGCGTGATCGTCACCAGCGGCACCGGCTCGCCGTCGAACACATTGTTGGCTGCACGCACGTACCACCACCGCGTCGCGCTGGGCGGCGCGGTCACCGCCCTGCGCGTGGACGACGGCCGGTTCCGCGCGCACGAGTTGCTCACCGCGTTCGACGCCGACGGCGACGGCGTAGACGACCTGGCCGCGCGCGGTACGACGCAGCGTGCCGGCGGCACGGCGTTACTTCGCCTGGACCTAAATCGCCGCCGGGCGGAACGCTTGGTAGCGGGTTTTGCGTGGGAAATGTTCTAGCCGCTTGCGTTCAGTTTCGTTGCGACAACGCTCGGACGTGCAACGACGGTGCTATGATCATGGCTATTGCTGCCGACACGGAGGAAACGTCGACTCAACGACCTTCCCGCTGCGCGTATCACTGGGTCCGTATCGGAGCGCCAGAGCGCTGCAAATAGGTCTCGGATCTCATTTCGCGCACCTGATGGCAGTGGTGCCGTGCCGTGGTTCTGAAAGAGACCGTGGTCGACCGTCGTAAAGAGCGGGACGACCGCGGTGTCACCTTTCGGCTTTGCGAGGTCGTCAGGGGAGATCACGGTGGTCGGGCTCAGGAACGCGCAGAGCACGCGAAGCGCCGCTAGACGGACTGCGCGTGGCGCTGCGGCGTCTCGCGCTGAGTTCAGCACACCAGCGTAGACGCGTTGGTCAAGGAGCGCGGCACTGGCGTCCACGAGCTGTTCGAGCGCAACGCTGTCAACAGGAGGTCTCGTCCAGAGTCTACCGAGTACCGCCCCGCCGGACTCATCGCACCAGTAGATCATGGACAGCGCCCATTCGGACTTTGGAGCCGGATGTCCGCGTTCGAGAGTCTGGACCGCCAGGCGACAGTCCGCGCGAAGAGTAGCATCCGCGGCCTCGCGCGTCGTCTGCGCGGATACACAGGACGAAAGACTGGCGAAAAGCACCGCTACACCTGCGATGCAGTGCCAGCGCGGATTACAGCGCGATGTTGACAGACAAGTCTGCTTCAACACGTTTCACCTCAAAGAGTGATCACCTGGCGAAATAGGCGAAGCTGCAACCGACTCGAGATCCGGAGCCGAACTGTACCCTGCTGACTGAGTGAAGTGCCTCGCCAGCAATTGTGTCGATCTTCGCCTCGACGGAATCATAGACTAGTTGTTGCCATCTGTTCATCAGGCCCTGCCTTCCACCTGACTCGACTTGGACGAATACACTCTCTGCGGCTGCGGGCACCAGCGCCAACGTCAATTTTCGCATGAGCCCAGCGTGCGAGGGCGGGTTCAACTCCCAATTTGTCCCTTCGTGGGCAAGGATCTTGTCCTTCGTCTCCGCCGAAATCACGTCTGATCGAAAACAAGGGTTCGCTGCCGAAAAGATGCGCGCGGGGTTGTCTGGTTCTTGAAGCAGGTGGAACGCGCTGTTTCGGGCCAGCGCAACCTGATTGTACGCTACACGTATCGAATCGAGAACCGGGGGCATCGCCTTGAGGTAGTAGACGAAAGCGTTTGGTCCTTCGCTGATAAGCTCGTGAAATGCCGCACTATCAACTACGTCGTTCTCGCGCCACCTCCACCTGACCTGGCCGAGGTCTCCCGGGAGTCGAGGCCTATCCACAAGCCAGCCCTGCCCGACCACCGTCGGTCGAGGCGGGAAACGAGGAATGCTGTCTCCGTTCCACCGACGCGGATGGACCGTGATCCGCGCAGACGCGCTATCTGATTGCGAGCCGCTGACCGCTGCAAATACTGTGACGACGCCGGTCGCCACCATCCGGCCGGTCCACGCGAGTGAATCGTTACTGAAAGTGGGATCGACGTCGCTGCGTTTCCGGACAATCCATCGGTCATGCGATACGAAGGTCCAATCGGACACGGTGATGCGCTGAGTCGATCCCTCGGGCGCGAGTGCTGCGCGGCAACTGACGCTCTGCGCTCGAACTACGGTGGTGCCGCCGTTCGAATCCGTCTCCCCGTTCGAGTTCTTGCAGGTAAGCATCAGCTTCGGGAGTACCGTTATCAGTATGCTATCACGTTGTATCGCCCCACCCACCAGCGCAGTCACAATCTCATACCCCGTCACTCGCGGGTCGTCATAGCACAGCCGGATGGCAGAATCCCCGCAGGAGTACGCTGCATCCCGAAATGGTACCGGCTGCAAGCTGCGTGCTGGCACTACGCGTTCGGTGTCCCCGCCAGTTGGAGGGCGGCCGGAACTGAGCGTGTTACTTGACGGATATCGCCGTACTGCGGATGCTGACTTTGTCGCACGAAACGTCGCATTCTCATGGACGGCTCGAAGCGAGCTTCCGTGCGGCGACGCCAGCGGTGAGAAACTGAGTCCGGTAACCCACCAACTCCCATCAGGCGCTCCCGGCGCCGTCACCCGGAACACGGTCGTGTCGCCGTAAGTCAGCGTGGTCTCATCCGCCGTGATCTTCACGTGCGCCCCGGTCGCCCCGGTGTTTCGCGCCGCCAGCACCCGGGTCTCCGTCAGCGTAGCCTGCACGACCACCGCACCAGCCGCGGACGCCTGATAGGTGCAAGTAGGCTGTCCTGCGCACGCCACCAGCTCCTCGAACACCGCCCGCTTTCCAACTGGATACCGCGGGATCTGCATCGTCCACGGCTGCGTGATCGTCACCAGCGGCACCGGCTCGCCGTCGAACACGTTGTTGGCTGCGCGTACGTACCACCATCGCGTCGCGCCAATCGGCTCGCTCGTCGTCGTCGTTACGCTGAATGTCGCCGGTGCCGTCATCGCACTGTCTGTCCGCGGCCCCAGCAAGCGCAGCACCGCCGGCACGCCGAGCTCCGCCTGGCCACCATCGTCCGGCACCGCACCGAACCGCCAGCTCCCTTCGTACGTCTCCCACACCGCGGTATCCGCGGACGGGAAGTAGTAGCAGCACCCGGCACGCCGAAAATGCAGTTCGCGCACGGTCGCGGTATCCGCTGCCGGGACGAGCCCCCGGTAGAACTCGGCGGTGGGAAAAACGCCGTAGAACCGTTCGTAGTAGCCGGCGGTGCGCGACCAGGTGAGCGCCAGCCCCATGCCTGGTTCGTACGCGCGGGCGACGCCCGGGCCATCCGCCAAACCGTGAATCGTGTACGTGAACAATTCGGCACTGCATCGCGGGTCCGACGCATGGCCGGCGAGCGCGCAGTAGTCGCGCTGAAACTCGGCGGTCGCGTGCGACGTGTAGCTCCCGGCAGCGAGGATACGCACCGGCAAGCCCACGGGCAGCTCGAGTCCAGTCGGATGCCCCGACACCGTACCGGCGTACCGTTCCTTCTCCGGGGATCGGGCGTACCAACTGCCACCGCCATAGCCGCCCCGCGGCAAGACGGTATACACCCCGCCGATGGCGAACGAGTCCAGGAGCGCGGCGACGGACATCGGTGGTGCCAGTTCGGCGCGCACCGCATCATCGGCAAGGCGCGCTGACGCTTGCGGTGGCGCGACCGGCTCGCGGGCGCAGGCGCCGAAGAGAGTCATCAGCCCGAGTACGGAACTACACGCGATGACCCGGCGCCGCGACAAGAGATGGAGTTGCCGCATGATGCGCTATCATACGGTGCAACGTACAAAAGCGCAAACGCCGACCAGTACGCGATGTAACGTGCTGGTCGGCGTCTAGTGCGGCGTCCCCTACTTCGCCCCCGGCGACATCACCAGGTTCTCGATAAAGAACTCCATCATCCGCTGCGGATTCAGCGCGCTGTGCCCCGCATCGGGCCCCACCTGCACCTCGAAGCTCTTCCCCGCGCGCTGCAGCGCGCGGATGAGCTGCATGGCATTGTTGGGGTGCACGTTGTCGTCGGCCGTGCCGTAGTAGATCATCAGCCGACCCTTGAGCGCCCCCCGTACTCCATGGCGCTCCCCTTCTTGTAGCCGGCCTCGTTCTCCTGCGGCGTGTACATGTACCGCTCGGTGTAGATCGTGTCGTAGTGATGCCAGCTCGTCACCGCGCTCTGCGCCGACGCGGCGGCGAAGATGTCCGGATACCGCAGGATCGCCATCGCCGACGCAAAGCCGCCGTACGACGTGCCGAAGATGCCAATGCGCTTGGCGTCAACGAACGGCAGCGTTGCCAGATACTTGGCGGCCTCGGCGAGGTCGTCGATCTCCGTGACGCCCAGCTTCAGGTAGATGGCGTCGAGCGCCTTCTTGCCCAGCCCCGCCGCGCTGCGCGTGTCGAGCGTCACCACAATGAACCCGTATTCGGCCATCGCCGTCGGCGCCGCGAAAGTCTCGCGCGCGCCGTTGGTCGCCGGCCCGTCATAGACGGAGAACAGCACCGGATACTTCTTGGCGGCGTCGAAGTTCGACGGCTTGCTCAGCATGCCGAAGTGCTTGGTCGCGCCGTCGGCGGCGGTGTAGGTGAACATCTCCACCGGCTTGAAGCCCGCGCTGGTCAGCCCCGAGATGTCGCTGGCGCCGAGTTCGGCGATCTGCTTCCCCTTGGCATCGCGCAGCACCGTGGTCGGCGCGACGGCGTGCGTCTGGGCGATGTCGGTGAAGAACTTGCCGTCGGGTGAGACGCTGACCGTGTGGGTGAACGCCGGGTCGGTGAGGCGCGTGTCGCCCTTGCCGTCGAGTCCCACGCGATGGAGTTGCAGCTTCATGTAGTTGTCGCCGCTGCGCGCGTAGTACCACAGTACCTTGGCCGTTTCGTCCACCTTCACGATGCCCGCCACTTCAAACGGATGCTGCGTCAGCGTGGCGAGCAGTTTGCCGCTCAGATCGTAGAGATAGTAGTTCTTGAAGCCCGAGCGCTCCGACTCCCAGATGAACCGCTTGCCGTCGGCGAGCCACTGCATCGTGGGATGGTTCTCGGTCCAGCTCGGCAGCCACTCCTCGTGCACCACGGTACGGCAGACGCCGCTGATCGGCTGGCAGGCGGCCAGCTCCATGATGTTCTGCCGGCGGTTAGTGCGGTGGATCAGCAGCTCGCTGCCGTCCTTGGTCCACGAGATGCCGTACACGTAGTGGCCGACCGCGGCGTCGGTGAACGGCGCGCCGTCGCGCACCTCAAGCCGGCGCAGCTGCTCCGTGCGGTCGTTGTAGACGTACAGATCGACCACCGGGTTCGGCGTCCCGGCCTTCGGATACGCCTCGGTCATCAGCGAGCCCTGCACGGTGGTCTGGTCGGTCTGCAGGTAGTAGTCCTTCACCGGCTTCTCGTCGAAGCGGTAGAACGCCAGCTTCGTTCCGTCCGGCGACCACCACATCGCGGTGGTCTGATCGAGTTCCTCACCGTACACCCAGCTCGCGGTGCCGTACTTGATGCGTTCTTTCTCGCTGCCGTCGGTCGTGATCTGCTTCTCGCCCGATCCGTCGCGGTTGGCGAGATACAGATTGCGGTCCTTGTAGATCGCCTTGCGCGACGAGTCGGCGGTGTACGCCTCGGTGGACTGCCGGCCGCGGCCCGGCCCCATCGGACGCCGCATTCCCTGCGCGCCAGTTGCTCCCGCTGTCGCATCGGTGATCTGCTTGGTGCCGAGGTCGAAGCGCACCCGCTTGGCGTCGCGCAGAAACTCAAACGACTTGCCGTCGTTGGCCCACTGCACGGCGACCACGCCCGACTTGACGGCCGTGCCAAGCTTCGGCGCCATCAGCGTGTAGCGATCGTAGCCCGGCATCGAACGAAGCCGGTCCTGCGCGTGCAGCGGGAACGTCGCGATCGCGAAGAGCGCGAACGCGGCGATGTGAGACCGTGAGATGCGCATATGGATTACTGGTTGGTGACGGGCGGCTTGGTCGCGGCAGCGGGCATGCCAGGCGGCGCGGTGGGCACCGCGGCCGGCGCGGCCGCCTTGGGCGGAGCGGGCGGCTTGAGCGTGAAGACGATGTAGTCGGCTTGCTTGCGCAGCTTCTTGCCGTCCACCGCGTCGAGATCTACCGCCGGCACAAACTCGATGAGACCAATCTTGGCGTTGCTCATGCGACGGTCGGCCCGGTTCACCGTGCCCTGCCCGAACTCGGAGTGGAAGGCACCGTTCACGTGCACCACGACGGCGTCCGGATGCTTGGCGCGCGCGTTGGCAATCGCCTCCGCCATCGTCTCGTCCTTCACGCACTGCGCTTCATAGAACCGCGACGCCATCGCCGCGGCGGAATCCGCCGAGATCTTCGTCTGGCCGTGTCCGCTCATGTCGCCCATCGATGCCTTGAAGCGATCGTAGTACTTGTCCTTCGGACAGCTCAGCTGGGCCGCGATGTAGCTGCGGTCGGTGGTCGACAGCGAGTCGAGCGCGGCGAGCCCTTTGCGTCCCACCAGCGACGCGAGTCGGCGCGGCACATTGGCGGCGACCACGGGCCATCCCTTGGCCTTGGCCAGCTCCACCAGTGGCCGATAATCGGTCGCGTACCTCGGCCACGGTCGAGCGCCCTTCAGGAACTCCGCCTCGTCGATCTTGCCGGCGAGGTAGTCGTCGAGCCGAGCCTGCACGTCGCGCTCAAACATCTCGAGTGAGAGCACCACCTTTGGCTGACGGCGGCCGATTCCCTCGAGCGCGGCGCGCTCAAGACGGTGCGTGCCTGGGTCGTCGTGCTGCTCCCCGAGGAAGACCAAGTCGCGCTTGGCCATCTCGGCGAGCATCGACTCGAAGTCGTTGAACCGCTTCTTGTTAGACTGGTAGACGCGGTGCGGCGTATACGAGGAAACCGAGGCGATATGGCGAGCGACGGCGGTGTCTGGCGTCGGCCCAGCCTGCGCAGAAGGAGCCTGAAGTGCGAAAAGTAAAAATGGCGCCAAAAACATTATTAGCCTTCCTGCGCGTTTCGGCCAAGATTGGCCTTGTTTACATCAAAAACAAAGATAGACTATAAAAAGCAAATACGCGGAGATTCTCTGCAAGTCGATTCCGCAGTACTACGGGCCATCGAGGACGCCGTTGACGCGCTGGCGCGACTCGACGAACGCGTCGCGGCCGGGCCACCGGGGTTGGCCGTACTGCTCAAGCTTCGAAGCGCTCAAGCTATCGTCGCCGCCAACGATCGGCCACCGGACGCTATTGGTGACGACGCCGGACGTGTCGCCCAAGTGCCCGACGGTGATGCGGCGTTCGCCGCGCTGCTCGGCTGGTGGTTTGCCCCAGAATCGCGCGAGTTCATTACCGACGACCCGCATCTACGGCGAGTATCGCTCGCCCTGGATCACGCCGTCGGCGCGGTACGTAACGGGCGCACGCTCACGTCGGGACTGCTCCACGAAGCCACGGAGGCGGCCGGACTTCAATGTGATGTACTCCCTGACCTGCTGGATGCCACGCTGAGCGTCGCTGAGCACGAGTCGTGGTCGGCACTCGTGCTTGCGGCTGATCTGTCGTCCGGAGCGTGCGGTCGAGAGCGATCCGCGATGGCTTCGCTGGCGAGGGCCGTCGCCGTGATGGTGTCGGGACTTACCGCTGACGTGCTGGTTTTGCCGCCGCGCGGAGATGATCTGGCCGGCGCGCTGTACGCCCTGGCCAACGAAGCCCGGGCAATGCGGCGGCGAGTGATGGTGTTTCGCGAAGCCTGCGAGACGGCGGCCGCGCGCTGCGACGCGTTTGGGCGCGGAGCGCCGACGGCCGAATCGCTTGTGCGGCTGCTGAGCGGCCGACCGGCACTCACGGTGGCGAGTGCCGCCGAGGCGATGGCGCTGTCGACGCCCACCGCCGGCGCGGCGATGGAGCGGTTGGCGGATGCGGGCGTCGTGCGGGAGATCACCGGTCGCGGACGCGACCGGGTCTTCGTTTACGCGCCGGCGGTGGTGCTGGCCGGCTGAGCGGCCGCGACACGCTCGAGCAGGGAGACGATCTCCTCGAGCGTGGTGCGCCCCTTGTCCATCGCGTACCAGCGACGGATTTCCTTGTTGCGCTCAGGTTTGTCCAGCGGCTTCCACTCCGAGACGACGCGTTCCTGCAGCGCCCGCGGGCGCGAACCCCACCAGCCGCGCTCCTCGAGGTCGGCGTCGATGACGATGACGACCGGAATCGAGCGGGCAGTGCCATTAGTGAGATGCGCATCCATCAACTCCGGCTCGGCGTCACGCGCCACGACCCGGAGGTCCAGGTTGCTGGCGGCGTCGGCGAGCGCGCTGACGACCGGCACGACGTTCTGGGAGTCGAGGCACCAGTCCTCGGAGATGGCGAGCAGGCGCCACGCACCGCCCAGGGCTTCGACTCGGGCGAGCAGATCGGCGGGAACGACGGCACGGGCGCGCTGCGCGGTGAGCAGCGGACCGTATTCGACAGAAGCGGCGGCCATCGCGGCAAACGGCGAGGCGCCCTCAAAGTACTCACGTGTGGTTTTCATACTACTGTAATCCTACTGAGGAATATATTCGCCCGCAAGGGCCGGCGCGAACGCTGGAGGTGGAGAGCGCACGGTGGCTGGCCGGCCGACTGGACGCGCATCCACCTGGCCGGCGGCCCGGCTGGGCGTGACGCCGGCCGACTGAATTCGTTAGTCATCTGAGATGCGCGCGCTCCACATCCTTCCTGCGCTGGCCGTCGTACTGGCCGCGTGCGGCCCAGCTATTCGGCCGCTCGCGCCGGTCGCGCCCGCGCGCTTTGACGTCGACGCACTTCCCGAGCCGCCCATGGAGTCGCCGCCGCCGGAGGCGCCGCTGGCACTCAGCGACGAGGAATACCTGCGGGTGCGGGAGCTGATGGTACCGGTCGACGGCGTGCCGCCGGAGAAGGTGCCGGACACGTACTGGCAGGCGCGCGATGGCGGCGCTCGCACGCATCAGGCCGTGGACATTCTGGCCAAGCGCGGCACGCCGGTGCTCTCGGCCGACAGCGGCACGATTGTCCGGCTAACCAAGAGTTCGCTCGGCGGCATCACGATCTACGCCATCGATCCCGACCGTCGGTTCGTGTTCTACTACGCGCATCTCGAGGGCTACGCCGCGGGACTCTATGAAGGCAAGCCCGTCGCGCAGGGCGAGGTGATCGGCTACGTTGGCACGACGGGCAATGCGCCAAAGAACACGCCGCACCTCCATTTTCAGGTCATGCGCTACGTTGATGCCCGCACGTACTGGAACGGTCCGCCGCTCGATCCGCGCCCGTTCCTCACGCAGCCAGGTGTCAAAGCGGCGCCGATGCGGACCACCGCCGCGGCGCCGAAGGGTAAGTGATGAGATCGGCGCGCCGCCCACGCGGCGTGCCATTGCCGAGCAAACGGAGTCGAGATGGCCATGTCGGGACAGATGCGCGCCTCGCTGCGCGCCGAATGCAATCAACTGCAGGCCACCGTGCACATCGGCAAGGATGGGCTGACGCAGGCCGTGATGCAGTCGCTGGATGACGCGCTGCGCACCCGCGAACTCGTGAAGGTGGCGCTCAACAAGACCGTCGGTGTCACCGCCAAGGCCGCCGCCGCCGATCTCGCCGCCGCCGTCGGCGCCGAAGTGATCCAGACGATCGGCAAGACCGCGACGCTCTACCGGCAAAACCCGGAAATCAAAGGCAAGAAGGGCGACCCGCCGCCCTGGCGGAGGTAGACGCAGAGAAACAACAGAGAAACAACAGAAATACAACAGAAAGACAACAGAGGGCGTCGCGGTTGCGGCGCCCTCTGCGAGTTTCTGCGATGTGCTCGGTCTGTTGTCTCTCTGTTGTCTATCTGGTGAAGCTGAGATCCCACACCCGTCCCGCCCCCAGATGCATTTCCTTCACCGCTCCCTTCTTGTCGCGCGTGAACCAGACCGTGCCGTACGCGCCGCCCTCAAACGCGTCGCGATACGCGGCAATCAGGGTGAACTGTGTGCCGGGGCGCAGTTGCATGACGAGCGCGCCCTTCTCAACCCGCGCTGTCCACGTGGCGTCGATCTCGCGCTGGTGCCATGCGCCAATGAACGCCTGAAGCTCCGCCTCGGTGGGTTGCCAGCGCGCGGCCGACGCGAAGCTCCACGTGAGCGTGTCGCCGTCGGCGGCAAGTATACGTGCGCCGGTCGGCGTGCCATCGGCCGCCGTGGTGAGCCGCAGGCGTGACGCGGCGCCCATCAGGAAATCGCCGTCGCGCAACGCGCGCAGCAGCGCGCCGCCGCGTATGCGCAGCTGGCCGCGCTCGATGAACAGCTCGGAGACGTCGTGCGTCCGGTCGTCGCGATACACGCCGGTGAAGCGCGCGATGCGCGCCGGATCGGCGGTCGTCGTGTCGAACACGGCCACCGGCGCGATGTCGGGGATCAACGCGTCCGCCAACTGGCGCACGTACGACGTGGCCGGCGCGCCGGCGGCGTTGCACATCACCGCAATCGACAGCCCCGCCTTCGGGTAGCGCGCCAGGAACGTGCTGTAGCCGGCCGTGCTGCCGCTGTGCTGCCACTCGGCGACGCCGCGGTACGTGCCGTTGATCATGCCCATTGCGTACGAGATCTGGCGTCCGCTCGTGAGCGTCGCGCGGCTGAGCAGCGAGTCCGACACGGCGCCGAACACCCGCTGGTCGAGCGCGGTGTTCCACTTGAGCCAGTCGCCCACGGTCGTCAGCAGGCCGCCGGGGCCGTGCACGTTCTCGAACGGCATTTCGAGATGCCAGCCGTCGGCGCGGCGCGAGTACGCCTGCGCCCGGCGCGGCACGATGGCCGTGTAGTCATCGCGCCAGCGCGTGTCGGTCAGTCCCGCCGGCTTGAAGACGCGTTCGTTGCTGAACTTCGCAAACGGCATGCCGCTCACCCGCTCGACGATGGTCGGGAGCAGGGAGAAGCCGGAGTTGGTGTACGAGTAGAAATCGCCCACGGGATAGTTGAGCGACTTCTGGCGCACGATGATGTCCACGAGGTCGGCCTGCGTCGTCACGCGCGTGCCGCGCGGATATCCCTGATCGGCAACCAGATTGCTCCATTCGCGCAATCCGCTGGTATGCGACAGCAGGTGGCGAATGGTGATCGTGCGTCCGTACTCGGGGAGTTCCGGCACGTACTTCCGCACATCGTCGTCGAGCCGAATCTTGCCCTCGCCGACGAGAATCAGGATCGCCGTGGCCGTGAACTGCTTGGCGACCGAGCCGCTCTCGAGAATTGTCTGCGGCGTAATCGGTGTGCCGTTCTCGAGGTCGGCCATGCCGTAGCCACGCGTGAAGATGGGCGTGCCATTGCGCGCCACACCCACGGCGCAGCCGGGGCCGTGCGTGCTGTTCCACTGGGCAAAGATCTTGTCGGCCCTGACGGTGAGGTCCTGGGCGCCGAGTGCGGCGGGAAGCGCGAGCAGAAGGAGTCGCTTCATGGCGGGGTGGGGTTGGGACAAGCGGGATGCTGCCTACAGACGGTCCGGATTCACTACGGTGCGTTCGCCGCCGGCGTTGCCGGTGTTCAGCGTCCCGGCAGGCTCAAACAACAGCACCGACACTTCGTGCTCAGCGACCGGACGATGTTCGACGCCGCGCGGCACGATCAGGAACTCGCCTTTGCGCAGCGTCACGGAACGGTCGCGGAACTGCATCTCGAACGATCCGTCGACGACGAGGAAGAGTTCGTCCTCCTCCTCGTGCGCGTGCCAGACGAACTCGCCCTGGAACTTGGCGAGCTTCACCTGCTGGCCGTTGAGTTCGCCCACGATCTTGGGGCTCCAGTGTTCGCGGATCTGCGCGAACTTGTCGGCGAAGTTCACCTTGTCGGGCATCGGGCGTGGCGTGGCGGGTGAATCGATCAGCCGGTGAGCGCGCCGAGCACGCGCCACGGGGTGAGCGGGAGCGAGCAGACTTCGACGCCGAGCGCGTCGGCCACCGCCGCGGCAATGGCGGGAGCGGTGGGGATGATGGGCGGCTCGGCGATGCCGCGCGCCCCCACGTGGTTGGCCGCGGGATCGGCGCCGGCGAGGAACGACGCGTCGATGGCCGGGATGTCGACCATCGTCGGCACCTTGTAGTCGTGCAGGTTGGCGTTGAGCGTCGCGCCGCTGGCGCGGTCGATGTGCCGCTCCTCGAACAGCGCGTAACCGATGCCCTGGATGATGCCGCCGTGCAGCTGGCTCTCGGCGAGCGCCGGATTGATGATCCGTCCCGCGTCGTGCACCGCGACAATCCGCAGCACCTTCACCACGCCGGTCTCGGCGTCGACCTCCACCTCGGCGAACTGCGCGCCGACGGTGACGACGGCTAGTTCGGGGTTCGGACCGCGCGAGCCGTGGCCGACAATCTGCACGTTGCCGAGTTTGCGGCAGAGATCCGAGAACGACAGCGCGACGTCGGCGTCGAGCATCACCTGCGAATCGCGCGTGCCGAGCCGGGCAACCGGCACCTCGAGCATCTGCGCCGCCGCCTCGAGCAGGTGTGACTTGGCCTCCTCGGCGGCCATCCGCACCGCGGGGCCGACGCTCGGCGTCGTCATCGACCCCCACGAATTGCCGGTGTAGGGGAGGCGCTCGGTATCGCCGATCACGGCGCGCACTGAGTCGAGGCGCGCGCCGAGTGCCTCGGCGGCGATCTGGGCGAGGATCGTGCGAGACCCCGTGCCCAGATCCTGCGTGCCGGCGAGCACGTCGACGGAACCGTCGCTGTTGATGCGGACATTCGCGTACGAAGGCGGTCCGCCGCCGGTGGGCCAGGTTTGCGCGGCGACGCCTCTGCCGCGCTTTGCGCGGCTGAGGGCAGATGGCGGATGGTCGATGGCAGAAGACCAGCCGAAGCGCTTCATCCCCTCAGCGTAGCATTCGTCCAGCCGGTTGCCGCTGAACGGACGGCCGGTGCGCTCGTCGTGTGTGGCGAGGTTCTTGACGCGCAGCGCCACGGGGTCCATCTCGAGCGCGCGGGCGAGGGCGTTCATCGCCCCTTCGAGCGCAAATGCGCCCTCCACGTAACCCGGACCGCGGAACGCCTGCATACCGCCGGCGTTGATGTAGACCATCGTCTCGGCGGTGCGGACGTTCGGGCAGTGGTACAACTCGTGGAAGATCTGCGCCGGGCCGCCTTCCCAGCCGCTGATGCCGAGCGGGATGAGCGCGTCGAGGGCGATCGCGGTGAGTGTGCCGTCGCGGCGCGCGGCGATAGTGACCTTCTGCACGGTGGCCGGCCGATTGCCGCTGTCGGTCTGCTCGCCGCGGCGGTCGTTGATGCAGCGCACCGGCGCGCCCAGCGCGCGGGCGAAGAGCGCGGCCGTGTAGGTGTGCGGGCCGGCGCTGTTCTTGGCGCCAAAGCCGCCGCCCATGTAGTCCTTGATGACGCGCACGCGCGACTGCGGCACCCCCAGCGCCTTGGCGACGTCGCTGCGGACGCGGAAGATCCCCTGTGTCGACTCCCAGACGGTGAGGTGGTCGCCAGTCCATTCGCAGACCGCGCCGTGCGGTTCGAGCGCCGAATGCAGGGCGACGGGGGTGCGGTACTCGCGCGTCAGCGTGACGTCGGCCTCGGCGAGACCGCGGGCGATGTCGCCGCGTTGGACGATGTCGGGCTCGGTGGTGTTGCCGGTGCGGCGCACCGGCGGCGCGTCGGCGGCGATGGCGTCGTCGACGGTGACCGCATGCGGCTCGGGCGCGATGACGAGCGAGGCGGCGATGGCGCGCGCGGCGCGTTCGGCGTCGAGCAGGGATTCCGCGCAGACGGCGGCGAGCGACTGGCCCGCGTACGAGACCTCGCGGCGAAACAACCGCGTGCCGGCTGGCGCATCGCCGGGGCCCATCACGCCGCGCACGCCGGGCATGGCGCGGGCGGTGTCGAGATCGATGGCGGTCAGCGTACCCTTGGCGATCGGCGCGCGGACGATGACAGCGTACAAAATCCCTGGGCGCACCGTGTCGGCCGTGTAGCGTGCCCGACCGGTGACCTTCTCGAATGCATCGACGCGCGGCGGGCTCGTGCCGACAATGGAGAGCGGCGTGTCGGCGGTCCACGGCGCGGGTTCGAATGCCGGAACCTCGACGACGCGCGTCTCGGTGCGCCCTTCCACCTCGACCGTCGTTTGCACGAAGCGCGCCTTCTTGCCGCCCGCGGAGTCGCTCACGAGGCACCTCCCGTCGGTGTCGTGGCGATCGAAGCTGGAGCGCCGCCGGAACCGTCCGCTACCGCGCGAATGGCGGTGATGATCTTGGGATATGTGCCGCAGCGACAGAGGTTGCCGCTCATTGCGGTGCGGATCTCGTCGTCGGTGGGGTGGGGGTTCGCCTCGAGGAGCGCGGCGGCGGCGAGCAGCTGGCCCGGGGTGCAGAAGCCGCACTGGGCGGCGTCGTGCGTGATGAACGCCTGTTGCAATGGGCTCAGCGCGCCGCCATTGGCGAGCCCTTCAACCGTCTGCACCTGCGCGTCATCGCAGGCGGCGGTGAGGGTGAGGCAGGCGTAGACCAGGTCGCCGTCAAGCCGCACGGTGCAGGCGCCGCATTCGCCGTGGTCGCAGCCAAGCTTGGGCCCGGTGAGTCCCAGCTGATCACGCAGGGCGGCGAGCAGGGTGGGGAATCGCGCGGGGTCGACTTCGCGGGGGGAGCCGTTGACGGTGAGGAGCATGGTATAGAGTACTACAGAATGGCACGGAGGGGCACAGATAGGGCCAGACCGGCTGACGGTTGAGCGGCCTGCGCGAGGGGCTTATCTTCCAAAGGCTACCGAACGATCACCCCCGAGGAGTCTCCATGCCGTACGTCATCACCGAAGCTTGCATCGGCACCAAGGACAAGGCCTGCGTCGATGTCTGCCCTGTCGACTGCATCTACGAGGGTGAAGACCAGCTCTACATTCACCCCGACGAGTGCATTGACTGCGGGGCGTGCGAGCCCGAGTGCCCGGTGACGGCGATCTTCCCCGAGGAAGACGTGCCCGCCAACCTCAAGCAGTACATCGCGAAGAACAAGGATGTGTTTGCGGGTCCCAATCCGCCGGGGAAACCGACGCGGTAATGCAGAGATTAGCGTGGGCGGAGAGTGAATGTCGACGGTAGACGGTAGACGGTGGATGGTAGATACGACGAAGCCCGGCATGCACTGCCGGGCTTTTTGTCTACCATCTACCTCCAACCAGCTACCATCTGCCCTCTTAGAACAGTCCGCCCGGAAAGTACCGATCCTTCGCCACAAACACGATCAGCAGCGCGATGTACTGCATGAACGTGCTGATCTCGCTCTTCCACGCCTCGGCCCAGAAGAACTCGCCGGCGACGGCGCCGGAGGCGCCGGTGGGGATCCATCGCGGGGTGCGCCGCTTGAAGGCGAGGTACTCCTCGCCGAAAATCGACTCGAGCACGCCCTCCTCGTAGCGCACGATGAAGTAGTACTCGACCGCAAAAAGCACGGTGGCGATGGGAATGAACCACCAGACGCCGCTGATGGCGACGAAGCCCATCCACAGCAGGTAGTTGCCGTTGTACAGCGGATTGCGGCTGAGCGCGAACGGTCCGTGCGTGACGAGCTTCTGCACATTGCGCGACCGGCGGCGCGTCACGGTGCCAGCCGTCGCCACGCCCCACAGCCGCCACGCCTCGCCCAGCACAATCAGCACGGCGCCGACGATGACGCCGAGCCGCGTGATGCCGCCCGGCGCGAGCAGGGGCACGGCAAGGAACGGCACCGGCAGCCAGCCGCGATTGCGGAAGATCACGGCCCCGATGCGGGCGGGGCGCGAGGATTCGGAGGCGGAGATGGTGGTCAATGGAGCGATGGCGGAAGGCGGATTTCGGATGGCAGAATGATAACCCGATCGCTCACTGGGCCGTGAGAGAGACCAGGAACTCGCTGAGCACGTGATTGAAGGCGGCGGGGCGCTCCATATTGCTCACGTGACCGGCGCCGGCAATCACTTCGAGCCGACTGTCGGCGATTGCAAGCTGCATCGCCCGCGAGTCCTTGACCGGCGTGAGCACGTCTTCGTCGCCGACCACAATCAGCGTCGGCACGTCAATGCTGGTGAGGGACGGCGTGGCATCGGGGCGCGTGCGCAGGGCGTCGAGCGCGTCGACGATCCCCTGCACCGGAGCCAGCGACATCATGCGATGCAGCTCGTCGACGAGTTCCGGGTTCTTCTCGCGTGTCGTGCGTCCGACCATGCCGGTGATCATCTGGTTGGCGACCGCAATGCTGCCGCGTTCCCGCGCCATGGCCTGCATCGCCAGCCGCGCCTGCCGGCCTTCTTCGGAATCGGCGGTGGCGCGCGTATCGCACAGCACCAGCGCGCGCACGCGATTGCGGTGCCGGCGCCAGAACGCGAGCGCCGAGTAGCCGCCCATCGAAAGCCCGCAGATCACGGCGCGGTCGATGCCGAGTTCGTCGAGCAGGGCGGCGGCGTCATCGGCGTACCCGTCGACGCTGCCCGGTCCTGCAGCGACGCTGTCGCCAAAGCCGCGCAGGTCCATGCTCATCGTACGCGCCGGCGCGGCTAGCGCGCCGAGCTGGGGCGACCACAGCGACCGGTTGTGCGGAAAGCCATGCAGGAACAGCACCGGCACGCCGGTGCCCACGTCGTCGTAGCCGACCGCGCGTCCGTTGAGGATCGTGATCACGCGTCCGCTCCCCGCCCGGGCTCGAGTGCCACGGTCGTCGGCGGCGTATCCACCACGTCATCGGGCACGACGTGCAGCTTCTGCACGGTCACCACGATGGCCGCGAGGAGTGGGGTCGCCACGAAGAGGCCCATCAGGCCGAAGACATACGCCATCACCACCTGCGTCATCATCGTGAGCGCCGGCGGCAGGTCGAGCTGCTCCTTCATCAGGTACGGAATCAGGAGGTTGTTTTCGAGGAACTGAATGCCCCAGTACGCGATGATGACGACGAGCGCCTTCTGCGGCGAATCAACGAATGCGACAACGACGGCCG
The DNA here is from genome assembly GCA_016182795.1 of Gemmatimonadota bacterium. GTDB lineage: Bacteria > Gemmatimonadota > Gemmatimonadetes > Gemmatimonadales > Gemmatimonadaceae > PNKL01. The sequence goes on along the minus strand of JACPFW010000032.1, from coordinate 32,744 downwards.
GAATGGCGCTGAGCGTCGGCCCGATGTTCGGAATGAACTCGAGAATGCCGGCGAGAATGCCGAGCGGCAGGGCGGCGCGCACGCCGATGATCAGCAGCACGATGGTGGTGACCGTGCCGATCACGAGCATGGCGATGGCCTGCGTGCCGAGCCAGCGGCGCAGCTTCACCGCAATCGCATCGAGCACGGGCGCGAGCCGCCGCCGGGTGGGTGGACTGAACAGCAGCAGCAGGCCGCGTCGATACACGTCGGGCTCGGCGGCGACGTACACGGCGAGGAACAGCACGAGGATCACGCCACCAACCACGGCGAGTGTGGACGTCAGGATGCCGAGGGCGACGGCCTTCAGTTTGCCCGCCTGTCGGTAGAAGGCGTCGACGAGCCGGCCCTGAGTGGGCATCGTGGCGCCAACCGACGCGGTGTCGGTGGGCGCCGCGGACGGCGCCACGGCGGAGTCGCGCTGCGGCTGCGCCTCGCCGGCAATGGCGTCGAGGAGGCGCGGCTGGCTGGCCGCCATCCAGTGTTCGACTTTCTCGATTGCGGCCGGGAAGCGGGCGCGGATTTCCTGGGACTGCGTGAGCAGGGTCGGCGCCGACCAGCCGGCCAGCGCGATGACCAATGCGAAGACGCCGAAAATGATCAGCGGGGACGCGATGCCGCGGCGGAATCCGCGCCGTTCGAGCGCATCGACCGCCGGGACCGCCCCCAAGCCAAACAGCACGCCCAGGAAGGCCGTGAGGGCCAGGATCCGGGCCGACCACAGGAGCTGCAGGGCGAGCAGGACGAAGACGATAATCAGCGCGGCTCGCACGAGGTCGGCATGCTCGGCGGTCAGCCTCGTCGCGCGCCGCGCAGGCGGCACGGGCGGCGTCGGAACGGGAGCGTCGGCGGGGCCGCTGGCGGTGTTAGGGCGGGCTGGGTCGGCTGACATGGCGATTGGGCGGGTATTCGGTCGGTGTCCTTGCTACATTTCTACCACACGCGACACCGGAGAGGAAGGAAGCGAGTGAATCCCAAGAGCGCGGCACCGGCGGTGCAGTACCTCGATTCGAATGACGCCGTCGGGACGTTTCTCGGGGGAATTCGCGGCACGCCCATCCTCGCCCTCGACACCGAGGGCGCGTCGTTCCACCGGTTCATCGACCGCATCTACCTGCTGCAGCTGTCGACGCGCGACCGGCACGCGATCATCGATCCGCTACCGATCGCGTCGCCGGCCGGCCTTGGCGCGCTGCTCGAGGATCCCAAGGTCGAGATCGTCTTTCACGACGCCGACTACGATCTGCGCCTCCTGCACCAGGACTATGGCTGGCATGTGCGCAGAATCTTCGACACGCGCATCGCGGCGCAGCTGCTGGGAGTAAAGGCGTTTGGACTGGCCGCCCTGCTCGAGCAGCACTTTGGGGTGAAGCTCGACAAGAAGCACCAGCGCGCGGACTGGTCAATGCGCCCGCTGACGCAGGGGATGCTCGACTACGCCGCGCAGGACACCATGCACCTGCTGCAGCTGCGCGATGTGCTGAAGGAACAGCTCGAGCGCCGCGGGCGCTGGAGTTGGGCGCAGGAAGAATTCGAGCGTCTCGAGGGAACGCGGTGGGCGCCCGAAGCAGCCGGCGACGCGTTCCTGCGCATCAAGGGAGCGCGCGATCTGACGCGCCGCGAACTTGCCGTCCTGCGTGAGGTGGCGCAGTGGCGCGACGCTACGGCGCACGCGCTCGACCGGTCGACGTTCCGGGTGGTGGCCAACGAAGTGCTTCTCGAGATTTCGCGCCTGCAGCCGGCCACGTCCGACGCCCTCGGCAAGATCAAGGGGATGCCGAGGGGCATGGTGGAGCGCGCGTCAAAGGACGTGCTCGACGCCGTGGCGCGCGGTCTGGCGGTGCCCGAGGCCCAGTTGCCGCGGTTCCCCAAGTCGGCGCGGTGGGAGAAGGACCCCGAGTTCGACGACAAGGTCAGCCGCCTCAAGGCCGTGCGCGACGCTGCGGCGGTGCGGCTCGAACTCGACCCCGGTGTGCTGGGATCGCGCGAGCGCCTCGAAGCCGTCGCGCGGCTGGTGCCGCGGTCGGTGGACGATCTCGTCGCCATACCCGAGCTGCGGCGCTGGCAGGTGGCGGAGATGGGCGACGCGTTCGTGAAGGCGCTCAGCGGGTTCAAGCACAAACCCAAGAAGTCACCGCCGACCGACTCGCCGTATCTCGAAGCGTAGCGGCGGCGCGCCGCCGCGCTCAGAAGCCCAGGTACACGCGCACCCGCGGCTCGATCCGCTCGGGTGTCCACGGCGGCGACCACACGAGGTTCACTTCGGCTTTGCCGATGCCCGGAATCGCCTCCAGCTGCGTCGTGGCGTCGTGCACCAGTTCCGGGCCGGAAGGACAGGCCGGTGACGTGAGCGACATCTCGACTACAACATCGGCGCCCGTGACATGAATGTCGTAGACGAGCCCCAAGTCGACGATGTTGAGGTTCAGTTCGGGGTCCTTCACGCGGCGCAGCGCGAGCTTCACGAGGTCTTCGGTCACCTCGGAGCCGCTGGTCGGTGCGCCAGTTGATGGCTGCTGCGGATCGGTCATGCGAACGCTCCCTAGGGGGACACCGCAGTATGGCGGAGCGCCGCGCGGGAATTCAAGCGCTCAGCGACCCCTCGATGCGCCCGCCGACTTCGCCTTCGGCTTGACTGCCGCGGCCGTCGGCTTCTTGGCCGGGGCCTTCTTAGCGGTCGGCTTCTTGGTCGTGGCCGCTTTGGCCGTTGCCTTCTTCGGCTTGGCGGTCGACTTCTTAACCGTTGTCCGCGTCTGGGTCACCTTCGGCCGCGATGTCGTCTTCTTGTGGCGCGAACGCTTGGTGCGCAGCGGCTTATTCCAGTTCACGGCGCGGTCGGCGCGGAACGACGCGGGCATCGTCGTGATGCGCAGTTCATCGTCGAGCACCGCGAGCGCCGCCGCGTCGGCGAGATCGGCGCGCACGTCGGCGATCACCGTGGAGGGGCGCTTCACGCGCGCCGCATGCACGCGGTTGGTGAGCAGGATGACGAACATGTCGCGCTGCGGGTCGATCCACATCGACGTCCCCGTGAACCCCACGTGTCCGTACGCCGTGGGACTGAGGTACTCTCCCGCGCCGTGCCGCCCCTCGGCCATCTCCCAGCCGAGGGCACGCGAGCCTGCCGCGCGCTGCGTGAACAGCTCCACCGTAGACGCGCTCACAATGCGACGCCCCTCGTACTCACCGCCGTTGAGCATCATCTGCGCAAAGACGGCGAGATCGTCGGCGGTGCCAAACAGCCCGGCGTGGCCAGCGACGCCGCCGAGCACCTGGGCGTTTTCGTCGTGCACGAGTCCCTGGGTGATGGTGGGCGCCACGCGGCCACGCACCGAATCGGGCGGCAAGAACGACGTGTCGAACATGCCCAACGGCTCGAAGACTCGCTCGCGCACAAAGACGTCCAGCGGCTGGCCGGCGATCGACTCCACGACCCACGCCAGCACGTCGGCGCCCAGGTCGGAGTAGACGAAGGCGCGGCCGGGGCGCGTGCGGAGTTTGGTGCTGAGCACCGCCGCCCTGGCTTCCTCGGGCGTGCGCGCGACCTTCCAGAGTTCGCGCCCGGCCGGCAGGCCGCTGCGGTGCGTCAGAAGGTCGCGGACGGTGACTTCGTCCTTCCATTGGCCGACAAACTCGGGTAAGTAATCGGCGACCTTGGCCTCGAGCGTGAGGCGGCCTTCATCGTACAGGATCATCGCGGCCGTCGTGGTGGCGACCACCTTGGTCAGCGAGGCCAGATCGTAGATCGTCTGATCGGTTGTGACTGCCGGGCTGTCGAACCCCCAGCCCAGCGTGCCGAATCCCCGGCTCATGACCGCGGCGCCCTGACGGCCGATCACCACGGCCGCGCCCGGATACCCGCCCGCACGAATCCCTTCCCGCACCACGCGATCAATGATCTCGAGCCGCTCGGGCGACATGCCCACCGACTCGGGAGCCCGTACGGGCAGCCGTCCGACGGGATCGCCAAGTGCTAGTGCGGCAACGAGATAGAGAATCATTGGTGCAGGGGAAGGGGCAGGGTGTGGTGCAAGGGAACGGAAAAGAGGTAACGACGAATCAACCCGAGGGTTGGTTCGGTAGTGAGGGCACGAAGGGCTAAGGACTAGTGCCTCAGCCCCATACTCGCAAGACGAGTACTTTCTTTCGACAGTCACCGGCAACCCTTTGTGAGGGGGCGGTGACCCAATTAGCGAACGTTCATGGCTGATCAGCTCACGATCCGACGCGCCATTCATGGCGACGAAGCGGCGTTGCGTGCCCTCTGGGTGCAATACGCGCCGCGTATTGACGCCGTGGTCCGGCGCCTGGTCGGCGACCCCGACCAAGCGGCCGACGTGGCGCAGGAAGTGTGGATCCAGATTTTCCGCGCGCTCCCCACGTATCGAGGCGACTCGCAGTTCGGTACGTGGGCGCACCGGATCGCGGTGAACCGTACGCTGAACGCGCTGCGCTCGCTGCGGCGGATTGGCCGCACGGAAATGGAGATTGAAGAAGAGACGGTGTCGGTGGAGCACGACGGCGATCGCTCGCTGCTGGCGCAGACGATCGACGATGCGGTCCGGAAGTTGTCGCCCGGCGCGCGCACCGTCTTCGTGCTCCACGACGTGGAGGGATACACGCACGAGGAGATCGCCGCCGAACTCGGCATCACCGCGGGCGGATCGAAGTCACAGCTGTTCAAGGCGCGCGCCAAGCTGCGCACGCTGCTCAGTCATCTGGTGGATGCTCCCATTTCGCAGGATTCGTCGCATGTCGCACATCTTTCCTGAACGACTCGCCGCGCTGGTGGACGAGACGGCCACGCCCGAGGAGGCGTCGCACCTCGCCGCCTGCGCGCCGTGCACAGACGAGTTGGCGGCGCACCGTCGGTTGGTGCGCATGGCGCTCACAGACACGCCGCGCGAAGGCGCGCCGCTCAACGATTGGGCGTCGCTTGGCGCCGCCCTCAAGGCCGAAGGGGTAATCTCGGCGATCCCCAGCGCCGTGGCCCCGCCGTCACGCGCGCAGTGGGCCGTGCGCATTGCGGCCGGTCTGTTGTTGGTGACGGGCAGCGCGCTCGCCGGGCGCTGGAGCGTGGAAGGCGGCCTGCCGTCCGCTGCGCCGCAGACGGCACAATCGACGCCCGCGGCGTCGGCGGCCGCGGCGCCCGTCTTTGAATCACCGCAGGCCGCCATGCAGGTGCTGAGCGCATCGCAGCAGCAGTATTCCGACGCCGCCGCCTATCTGGCCGCGCAGGACACCAGCTCGCATTTCATCGGGCTCAACGTCAACACGTACCGCGCGCGGCTCACGGCGCTCGACAACATCGTGGCGTCGACCCGCGCGGCGCTGTACCAGGCGCCGCAGGATCCGGTTCTCAACCAGTACTACCTCTCGGCGATGGCGGCGCGCGAGGCGACGCTCAAGCAGTACCAGGCGGCGCTGCCGGCGAAGCAAGCGCTAGAGCGCTACTAGCGCAGCGAAACAACAGAGAGACAACAGACAAACAACAGAGAAACAACAGGGCTCATTTTCAAGGTTGATGCAATGAAGCAGTCTTCGATTCCAAATCTCACGAGGCGTTGGGCGCCGGCGGTCTTGATCGCCGGGGCGCTGCTTGGCGCGACCGTGGGGGCGGCGGACGCGCAGCAGTCGACGGCGCCGCGTACGAGCCGCACGGTGACCGTGCGCGTCGACACCAATGACGCGACGAAGGTCACGGTAGTGCTCGAAGGGCTCGACAGCTTGATGCGGTCGCTGGCGCAGTCGCGGATGCTCGAGGAGCGCATTGGGATGGCGTTGCGCGAGTACGGGTCGGCCCAGACGAACGTCGCGCGCCGGCAGGCGCTTGAGGAGCAGCTGCAGAAGATCTCCGCCAGCAATCTCGCGCTGCTCTCCACGATCCAGATGGCGTGCACCAAGCGGCGCGCGCTCGAGCACGCGCCGGACGGCTACCTCGGTGTGACGTTCAGCATCTCGGGGACGGTGCGGCGTGAGGCCAATGAACCTGAGGTGTATCGCTTCGACGAACCGCCCGAGATCATCACGATCGAGTCGGGCTCTCCCGCAGACCGGGCCGGCATACGACGCGGCGATCGGATCGTGGCCCTCGATGGCAAGGACGTCGTGGGTCGCGAGGTGGTGCTCGCCCAGTACCTGACACCTGGACGCAAGCTCCCGATGCGCATTGCGCGCGAGGGACGCGAACAGTCGGTGACCGTGCTGGTGCAGAAGCGCCCCGACGGGTTCGGCGACGAGTGCAGCGACCTGGAACTCACGCTCGCCCCGGTGCGCGTGCCGGGCGTGCCGCGCTCCGCGCCGGCAGTGCGAGCCTTCACGTTCTCGCGGCCGGCAGTCCCGCCAAAGGCCGCCGCACCGGCCTCGCCGGCGACGCCGCCCACACCACCCTCGCCGACCGTCTGGTCGTACTATGCGCCGCCGCCGGTGGCGATCTCCGGATTCTCGAGTCTGGTGGCCGGCGCGCAACTCACCACGCTTACCGAGGACTTCAAGGAATTGACTGGCGCCGATGCGGGCGTGATGGTGCAGCGAGTGGCGCCCGAAACGCCGGCGTCCGCTGCAGGCCTGCGCGGTGGTGACGTGATCGTCGAAGCGGGCGATCGTGCGGTGACGAGCCCGCGCGTGCTGGTGCGGATGATCAGCGACGCCGATGACAGCACCCTGAAACTGAAGGTCGTGCGCAAGGGGAAGACGCGGACGGTGTGGCTGCGCTGGTGAACGAACCGCGCGCGCGTCAGACGCGGGGCGTGGCGAGCAGCCATCGCCCCGCGTAGTGCGTCTGGCCCCAACTCCGGCCTTCGTCGCAGAGCTGCTGCGCATCCTCGACGCGTGTGCGGGTGCGCGCCGCCCAACCCGCCGCGTCGCGCGGCCACTGCTCCACAATCACAAGATCGTGCGTGGCCGCGAACCGCCTGGTGAGCGTGTCGGTGGCGCCGGGGGCGGCGAAGTCGTGCAACTCCACGCACAGCGCCGACCGCGTCCACCGTCGCCTCCGTCAGGCGCATCGCCAAGCCGGTGGAGTAGTACCCGCCGGCACTGCCGTCGGGCGTGGCGGCGCGAAGCTGCATGCCGGCAAACGGGCCACCGGCTACGCGCCCGCCGGTATGCCGCCAGACGCGTGTGCGCGCGCGCCGACTGGCCGTAAAGCGCGTGAGTCGCAGGTGACGGCGAAGCGCCAGCGGAATGAGCGCGTGGTAGGCCTGCGTGAGAAGTCGCGTCACGGACATAGGCGTCGCCGATGGCAGGGGCCGTTCACGGCTTGGCCACCGAGCCCGGTGGGATGCTGTACACCAACTGCGCGGTGTGTTCATCCAGCGGGCTGAGGTCGCTGACCCGCACCCGCGCGGCCATGATGCTGCGCTCATCCATTGTATGGTCGAGTCCGATCACATGGCCGACTTCGTGCAGCGCGATGGCGCGGATGGCCTCGGCGTCAAGCGGCGCGCCGCTTTGATGGTGCAGGGCGAGCTCAATGGACGCGCCGACGATCCACCAGTACTGATCGCGCGTCCATCGCGTCCGGCCGGTGATGGGCATGTCGAATCGGTCGACCCACACCACCGGGATGTCGGCGCGCGCTGAATCCACGACAAAGGTGAACGCCACCGGCACGCCGGCGCGTGTCCACCGGTCGAACGCCTGTCGCACCAGCTCTGGAAAGCTCGGCTGAAAATCCGGGAGGGTGCTCTGCGGCTGCACCCAGACGCGCAGCGGCTCAAGCTGGCGGTCGGGCCAGCGGGCGTTGTTGTCGGCGCGCTGCAGGAAGATCTCGCGGATGTACGTGCCGGCCTCGCCGTCGGAGAGGCGGCGGAGAATCTCGGGCAGGTCGCGGGAGGGCGGCGTGGACTTCGACAACCGCACGTTGACCAGTCCGCCTTCGCCGGCCGAGATCTGCGGGACAAGCGGCTCGGTTGCATCGGGCAGCATCGCGGAGTCGAGCGGCGCGTCCGCGGAGACGCTGGTTCGCGGCGCGATGCGTCGCGCCTGCACGGCGGTAAAGAGCGCCATGCCGGCCACGATCACCGAGAGCGCGCCGACCAATCGCTTCACGCCAGAGACTCCTTTACCGCGGCAAGAGAACTGTTCGGGCGCGACCCGCAACAGCGGGTGATCCGTCCAGAAAACTCGGCGCTTCCGCGCTCGGCGAATAATGCCGGCGATCACCCGCGGTAGCCACAGGCATGACTAGTTCAAGAAAGTAGGGATTTTCCCTACAAACAATGCGTAATTTTGCGCATTGTCATATTACTTCACAAAGTTGAGTGTGCTACACATCGACCAGCTGTATATCCGGAGGGAATGTCTCGCATATGTCTCAGAAGCACTATCTCATCTTCGGTTTCGTCGCTCTCGTCCTGTGGCCGCGACTCGAGGCTGTCGGTCAAGATTCGACAACAAACGTTTCTTCACCCCGTCTGGACACGGTGAAGGTTCGCGCCACGCGCGCGACCGCCTACGCGCTTCGGTCGACGCGAAGCGCGTCGCGCATCTCGACCAAGCTGGTTGACCTGCCGATGTCTGTTTCTGTGGTCACGCGCGGCCAACTCGATGATCGGGGCGTGCTGTCCATGGCCGATGTCGTTCGGTATCTGCCTGCGGTCACGATGGGGCAGGGCGAGGGGCACCGCGACCAGCCGACGACACGCGGCATCTCCTCCACGGCCGATCTCTATGTCGACGGCGTACGCGACGATGCGCAGTACCTCCGGGACCTCTACAACGTCGAGCGTGTGGAAGCGCTGCGCGGGCCGAATGCGCTGGCTTTCGGGCGTGGGGGCGGTGGCGGCGTGCTGAATCGCGTCATGCGTCAGGCCGACTTTGCTCCGCATCGCGCGTTCGTGCTCGAGAGCGGCACCTTCGATCAGGCGCGCGGTACGCTCGACCTGGGGCGCGCAGCCGGGCCGCGTGCGGCCGTGCGGCTCAATGCCATGTCGGAGTCGGCGAACTCGTTCCGCGACATCGCGCGACGGCGCACGGGCGTGAATCCGACGGCGGCACTCGTCGTGGCTGGTGGCGTGGTGCATGCGAGCGTGGAGCGCTTTGAAGACCGGCGCACGGTGGACCGCGGCCTGCCGTCGTTCAACGGTCAACCGGCCCCCGTCGATCAGCAGACGTTCTACGGCGATCGCGACGTCAACAGGGCTCGCGCCGTGGTCGACCATGCTCGGCTCGAGTACGAGCGCGGCAGCGAGGCGACGGGGCAGCTGCGCAGCGTCCTTGCCTGGTCGCAGTACGACAAGATGTACCAGAACGAGGTGCCCGGCGCGATGAATGCCGCCGGGACCTCGGTCGCGCTGTCGGCGTACCGGAACCAGACCAATCGGCACAATCTGTTCAGCCAGACTGATCTGACATGGCGCGCTCGCACGGGCGTGCTGCGCCACGTGATGCTTGGCGGCGCCGAGTTCGGCGCGCAATCGACATCGAACTTCCGGGAAACAGGGTACTTCGGCACCGCGACGAGCATCACGGTCCCGTCGTCTGGCGGGGCCGCACCGATGCCGGTCTCGTGGCGCCAGTCGGCGACGGATGCCGACAATCATGCGCGCGTGCGGGTGGCCGCCGCCTACCTCCAGCATCAGGCGAGCGTGGGCGAGGCGTGGCAGACGACGCTGGGCGTGCGCGTCGAACGCATGGCCCTGTCGTTCGACAATCTGCGGAATGGACAGCATCTCGAGCGCACCGACGTGATGGTGACCCCACGCGCAGGGTTGGTCTTCAAGCCGCGCGCCACGATGTCGCTCTACGCCAGCCTCGCCACCTCGGCGCTGCCGAGCGCCGGCGACCAGTTCAGCTCGCTGACCGCCACATCGAGCACGCTGCATCCTGAGCGCTTCGAGACGCGCGAGAGCGGCATCAAATGGACGCCGACGCCGAACCTGCTGGTGAGCGGAGCGTTCTTCGTGCTCACGCGCAGCGGCTCGACCGCGCCGGATCCCGTGCGACCGGGCATCGTGGTGCAGACCGGCCGCCAAGAGTCACGGGGCGTCGAACTGGAAGCGCAAGGTGAAGTGATGCCCGGCTGGCAGCTCACTGGCGCATACAGCGTACAGCGCGCACGCATCGTCAGCCGCACATCGGCCGCCCACGCCGGCGCCACGGTCCCGCTCGTTCCCGCACAGTCGTTCTCGCTCTGGAACCGCGTGCAGGTCGGACCGCGGCTTGCCGCGGCCCTTGGCGTCGTGCGGCAGGAGCGGATGTACGCGGCGATCGACAACAAGGTGATGCTGCCGTCGTTCACGAGGCTGGATGGCGCGCTCTTCGTGCCAATGGGACAGCGGCTGCTGCTTCAGGTGAATGTCGAGAACGTCGCCAATGTTCGTTATGTCGCGTCGGCGAACGGAAACAACAACCTCCAGCCCGGCACGCCGCGTTCGTTGCGGGCGTCGCTGACCGTGCGCTGACCGCACCGCACCGGGGCGCCGTGAAACGCGCTATGCGAGAAACGCGTCCACGGCGGCAAAGAACAGGTCGGGCTGCTCCCAGAACGGCATATGGCCCGCGTCGGGAATCAGGCGCATCTCCGCCCTCGGAATGAGGGCGGCGGTGCGTTCGGCCTGCGACACGGGAATCATGTCGGAGGCGCCGTGCACCAGCAGCGTGCGCGCCCGAATGCGCGCGGCCGCCTCGCGCCAGTCAAATCCGTCGCGGCGCAGTCGCGCGACCACCGCGGCCCCCGTCTCGCTTCGCGCCAGCGGCGGCGAGAACATCGCGCCGAGCTCGCCGTCGTGAAACCACGCAGGATACAGCGCGCGATTGTACTCGGCCTGCCGTCCGGGCTCCGGATCGAGCAGCATCGCGGGATCAAAGGCGGCGAGCCGCGCGCGCGCGTCGCCGTGAAGTCGCGACAGCGCGACGTCATGCAGCGCCGTAAGCCATTCGGGCGTCAGGCCCACGGCGTCGACGAGGACGAGATTGCGGATGCCGTCCGGATCCTCGGCGGCGCCGAGCATGGCAATCCCTCCACCCCACGAATGGCCGAACATGTCCCACTGCGCGATGCCCAGCGCTTCGCGCAGGGCGCGCACATCCAGGGCGTCGTGCTCGATGCGGGCGGCGCGCGCGCCGGGCGGCGTTTGGCTCAGCCCGCGCCCGCGCTGGTCATAGAGGATCAGCTGGCGGCGCGCGGCCAGCGGCGCGAGCGCCGGCCAGAGCAGGACATGCGAGTAGACCATGCCGCCATTGATGCAAAGCAGCGGCGACGCGCCCGGCACCTCGGGCGTGCGAAAGACGGCAAACCGCAGGCCGCGCGCGGTCACCGTCGACGGCTCGAGATGCGGCGCGCGCGGCGCCGTGCGCCGGTAGGCGAGGAAGCGTTCGCGAGCGCTCACGCGGGCAATGATCCCGGACGGTCGGGACGACGAATGACATTCATAAGGACCCCCGAAAACTATGCGGCGAGGGGTTGTCGCGGACGGCGTGGGGTTATATATCTCAGTACAAAGATAAATGGACGGACGTCTGGAACTCGGTATCTACAGTTTTGCGGAAACGACGATCGACCCGGCCACGGGGCGCCGCGCCGGCACGGCGGAACGCCTGCGCGACCTGCTGGAGGAGATCACGCTGGCCGATCAGGTGGGACTCGACGTGTACGGCGTCGGTGAGCATCACCGTCCCGACTTCGCCGTGGCCGCGCCGGCCGTGGTGCTTGCCGCGGCTGCGGCACGCACCACGCGCATTCGCCTGTCGAGCGCGGTGACGGTCTTGAGTTCCGACGATCCGGTGCGTGTCTTCCAGGAGTTCAGCACGGTCGACCTGATCTCCAACGGACGCGCGGAGATCATGGCCGGACGCGGATCGTTCATCGAGTCGTTTCCGCTCTTTGGCTACGACCTTGCCGACTACGACGACCTGTTCGCCGACAAGCTGGATCTGCTGCTTGCCCTGCGCGCCGGCGACCGGGTGACGTGGCAGGGGCGCCACCGCGCAGCGCTCAAGGACCAGCCTATCTATCCGCGCCCCGTGCAGAACCCGCTGCCGGTGTGGGTGGCGATCGGCGGCACGCCGCAGTCGGCGGCGCGGGCGGGAACGCTGGGGTTGCCGCTGGCCATTGCCATCATCGGCGGCGAGCCCGCGCGGTTCACGCCGTTTGTGGAGGTGTATCGCGAGGCGTGGGCGCGCGCGGGGCATGATCCGACGCTCGCCCGGGTGGGCATCAACTCGCACGGGTTCCTCGCCGACACGGCGCAGGAGGCGGCCGACAGCTTCTGGCCGCGCTATCAGGACGCCATGGGGCGCATCGGGCGCGAACGCGGCTGGCCGCCGCCGACGCGCGCGCACTACGATCGCGAGCGCTCGCCGAGCGGCGCGCTGCTCGTTGGCGGTCCGCAGCAGGTGACAGACAAGATTCTCTACGAACACGAACTGTTTGGCATGGACCGCTTCTTGCTTCAGTTGAGCGTCGGCACCATGCCGCACGCCCAGATGATGCGGGCCATCGAACTCTACGGCACCGTGGTGGCTCCAGCGGTGCGAAAGGCACTGACATGACCGAATCGCAGTTGCGGCTTCAGGTGATCATCTGCAGCACGCGCCCGGGACGCAAAGGACCGGCGGTGGCGGAGTGGGCCGCCGCTCAGGCGCGCGCGCACGGCAAGTTCGCCGTGGAACTGGTGGACCTCGCCGACTTCAACCTCCCCATTCTCGACGAAGTCGCCCATCCGCGACTGGGGCAGTATGAGCACGAGCACACGAAACGGTGGAGCGCCTCGGTGGCGCGCGCCGACGCGTTTGTGCTGGTGCTCCCCGAGTACGACTTCTCGATGCCGGCCTCGCTGCTGAATGCGCTGCAGTGCATCTACAAAGAGTGGACCTACAAGCCGGCGGGTCTCGTGTCGTACGGCGGCGAGTCCGGCGGCCTGCGGAGCGCGCAGATGACCCGCCAGGCGCTCGCGACGTTCAAGGTGGTGCCGATGCTCGAGGCGGTATCGATCCATCAGATCGCCAAGCACGTCGACGCGACGACCGGCGTGTTCCAGCCCGAAGACGGCTATGCGAAGAAAGCGACGGCGATGCTCGACGAACTGCACCGGTGGGCGGAGGCGCTCAAGACGCTGCGGCCGTAGCTTCAGTGATGGCCCTTCCCGCACTGCGGCGCATGCGAGTTCCCGTAGTCCGGTTCGTCGTGAGGGCGACGATGATTGCCACGGCCGCGCTGGGGCTGCTGGCGCCGCCGGCTGGCGCGCAGCAGACGGCGGCCGGCGCATCGGGAACGCTCGTCAGCGGCGTCGTGCGTGACAGCATCGCACGCGCCCCGCTCGCCGGGGCGTGGGTGCAGCTCGTCACGGCGGACAGTCTCGCCGCCGCCGCGCTGGGCGGCGCGCGCACGGCGATGTCGGATTCGCTGGGCCGCTTCAGCTTTGAGCACGTGCCAGAGGGTCGGTACCGACTGGGGTTCTTTCACGCGGTGCTCGACTCCCTGGGCATCGAGGCTCCGCTGCGCGACATCACCGTGCGACGCGGCCGTGCCGTGCAGACGGAGCTGGCCGTGCCTTCCGGGCGCACGTTGGGCGCCCTCATCTGCGGGGAGCGGATCGGACGCGACGCTGGAGTTGTCGTGACCGGCGCCGCGGTGATTGGCGTCGTGCGCGATGCCCGGGGCGGTGCGCCGGTGGCGGACGCGGTGGTCAGTGGCGAGTGGATGGAAATCTCAATCGGCGGCGCGCGCATCGATCGCCGCCGCCCGCGCGTGGTGGTCACCACGGGCGCCAACGGCTGGTTTGCGCTCTGCAATGCCCCCGTCGGCGGCACGATGTTCCTGACTGCGGGACACGGCGCTGACAGCACCGACGTGATCGAAGCCTCGGTCCCCACCGACGGGTTCCTGCGGCGCGATCTGTACCTGGGCCGCGCGCGGCTCGGCGGCGGACGCGTGACCGGCGTGGTGGTGAAGGCCGAGACGGGTCAGCCGCTGACCTACGCGCAGGTGCACTTTGTGGATGGCCCGGCCACCCGCGCCAATGAGCGCGGTGAATGGACGATCGGCAACGCCCCGCCCGGCACGCGCGTGCTCGAGGTGCGCGCCGTTGGCTACTATCCGGAGCGCCGCGCCGTAGACGTCATTGACGCAGCGCCGCCGATTCGCAGCGCGCTCCTGACGTTCAAGGCGGTGCTCGACACCGTGCGCATCATCGCCAAGGTGGGGCCCGACCGGCAGTTCAGCGGGTTTGACGAGCGCGCGAGGTCGGGGATGGGTCGCTTCTACACTGCCGCCGATCTGGAGCGGCGCGGCGTGATCGAAACTTCGGACCTCTTCAAGATGGTGCCCGGCGTCTACGTCGAGCGCACCGCCACGGGCACGCTGCTGCAGATGCGCAGCGCATTCACCGCCGATGTGCAAACCGACCCGAGCTACCGGTGCCGGCCCTCGGTGTACCTCGACGGGATGCAGCTCTGGGAAGCGTCGGCCGACGAGATCGACGTCGCCGCGCCGGTGAGGCGGGTGCGGGCGATTGAGGTGTACACCGAGTCGAACGTGCCGCCGCAGTTCAATCGCGCCATGAATGGATGCGGCGCGATCGTGATCTGGTCGAAGTAGCCGGCGGGCCTTCGCCCGCGTGCATGCGCCAGCCGTTGCTCCTTTCCGCGCGAGAACTGGCCATGCCATAGGACGCGACGCCGTCTGCTCGTATCTTTACCAGGTGCCCCCAATTGGCGCCGACCCACAACCGACACTCCCGTGCCTGCTACGACCTCCACGATCGTCTGGACGCAGATTGATGAAGCGCCCGCTCTCGCGACGTATTCGCTCCTCCCCATCGTCCAAGCCTTCACGAAAGGCAGCGGCGTCTCCGTCGAAACGCGTGACATCTCCCTTGCCGGGCGCATCATTGCCGCCTTTCCCGAGCGTCTCTCCGAGGCGCAGCGCATCCCCGATTACCTCGCGCAACTGGGCCAGCTGACGCAGTCGCCCGACGCCAATATCATCAAGCTGCCAAACATCTCGGCCTCGATTCCGCAGCTGAAAGAGGCGATCCAGGAGTTGCAGGCGAAGGGATTTGCGATCCCCGACTATCCAGAAGCTCCGGCCAATGACGCCGAGCGGGCGCTGCAGCAGCGCTTTGCCAAGGTGCTCGGCAGCGCCGTCAATCCCGTGCTTCGCGAGGGCAACTCCGACAGACGCGCCCCGCTCTCGGTGAAGGCGTTCTCCAAGAAGCACCCGCATAAGCTGGGCGCGTGGGCACAGGATTCCGCGTCGCACGTCGCGCACATGACCGACGGCGACTTCTACGGCAGCGAGAATTCGCTCACGCTGGCGGCGCCTGCGGATGTCCGCATCGAGTTTGTGGCCACCGATGGCACGACCACCGTCCTGAAGAAGGGCCTGCACCTGATCGACGGGGAGATTCTCGACACCGCCGTGATGCGCGTGGCGGCGCTCCGGGCGTTCTACGCCGAGCAGATTGACGAGGCGAAGCAGAAAGACCTGCTGCTGTCGCTGCACCTGAAGGCCACGATGATGAAGGTGTCGGACCCGGTCATGTTCGGACACGCCGTCACCGTCTTCTTCAAGGACGTCTTCGACAAGCATGCGGCGACGTTTGCCCAGCTTGGCGTGAACCCGAGCAACGGCCTCGGCGACGTGTACGCCAAGATCCAGGCGCTCCCCGCCGATCAGCGCGCGGCGATCGAAGCCGACATCAAGGCGGTGTACGCGACGCGCCCGGCCCTGGCGATGGTCGATTCGGACCGCGGCATCACGAATCTCCACGTGCCCAACGACATCATCGTCGACGCCTCCATGCCCGTGGTCGTGCGCGACTCCGGCAAGATGTACGGCCCCGACGGCAAGCTGCGCGACACGAAGGCGCTGATTCCCGACCGCTGCTACGCCACGATCTACAAGACCGTCTTCGACGACTGCCGACAGCACGGCGCCTTCGATCCGGCGACAATGGGCGACGTGCCCAACGTGGGCCTGATGGCGCAGAAGGCGGAGGAGTACGGCTCGCACGACAAGACGTTCATTGCCACGGGCGCCGGCATCATGCGCGTCGTCGACGAAGCCACCGGCAAGGCGCTGCTGGAGCAGACGGTGGAATCGGGCGACATCTTCCGCGGCTGCCAGACCAAGGACGTTGCGATCCGCGACTGGGTGAAGCTGGCCGTGCGGCGCGCCCGGGCCACCGGTGCGCCTGCCGTGTTCTGGCTCGATCACGCGCGCGGGCACGACGCGCAGGTCATCGCCAAGGTCGAGCGCTACCTGAAGGACCACGATACGACCGGTCTCGACATCCGCATCCTGACGCCCGTGGAGGCGATGAAGTTCTCGCTTGCGCGCATCCGCAAGGGTGAGGACACGATCTCCGTCACCGGCAATGTGCTGCGCGACTACCTGACCGACCTATTCCCGATTCTCGAGATCGGCACGTCAGCCAAGATGCTGTCGGTTGTGCCGCTGCTCGCGGGCGGCGGACTCTTTGAGACCGGCGCCGGCGGGTCGGCGCCCAAGCATGTGCAGCAATTCCAGAAGGAAGGCTACCTCCGCTGGGACTCGCTGGGCGAGTTCTCGGCGCTCGGCGCCTCGCTCGAGCACATCGGGGCGACGTTCCAGAACGCGCGGGCGGCGCTGCTCGCCGAGACGCTTGATCAGGCGATCGGGAAGTTCCTCGACAACAACAAGTCGCCGGCGCGCAAAGTGGGGCAGATCGACAATCGCGGGAGCCACTTCTATCTGGCGCTGTACTGGGCCGAGGCGCTCGCCGCGCAGACGAAGGACGCTGAGCTGCAGGCGCGCTTCGCCGGCGTCGCCAGGCAGCTCGCGGCCAGCGAAAGCGCGATCAACGCCGAGCTGGTGGCCGCGCAGGGCAAGCCCGTGGATATGGGTGGCTACTACAAGCCCGACGCGGCCAAGACGGCGGCGGCGATGCGCCCGAGCTCGACGCTAAACGCGATCATTGATGCGATGAGGTAGGGTCGTTCCTGACGCCGCCGCCATTTCCAACGGCGGCGGCGTTGCGTTGCATGCCTGCGCGCTTTGCTCGCGCCAGCGGCGTGTCGCCATACCGCGCCTTGAACGCCGCATCATCCATTGATCCGAATGAACGGATGTCGGGCTCCGTGAGCTCGGGCCGCGGCGCAAACGCCGGCTCGCTGGCATCGCGAGAGAACTTGACGTTCCACGGGCACACCTCCTGGCAGATATCGCAGCCAAACAGGTGATCGCCCACCATCACCGCCTGCTCGTCGGTGTGGTCGCCCTTGAGTTCGATGGTCAGGTACGAGATGCAGCGGCGGGCATCGACCACGTGCGGCGCGACGATCGCCTGTGTCGGACAGGCCTCGAGACAGCGCGTGCATGCCCCACAATGATCCGTGGCGAACGGCGCGTCGGGTTCCAGTTCAAGATCGAGAAAAAGCGCGCCGAGGAAAAAAAACGAACCGAGCTTCGGGTGAATGAGCAGCGTGTTCTTGCCGAACCAGCCGAGTCCGGCGCGGCGCGCAAGGTCGCGCTCGAGCACGGGGCCGCTGTCGACGAACGACCGGCCGACCGCGTCCGGCACCTCACCGCGCACCCACGTCAGCACGCCGTCGAGCTTGTCCCACATCACGCGATGGTAGTCGGCGAAGCGCGCGTAGCGCGCCACCGGGCCCGGCGGCTGCGTGCCGCCATAGTTGAGCGCGACAACCAGCGCGCTGACCATCCCCTCGACCGGCCGCCGCGCATCGCGCCGCAGCTCGGCGCCGCGCGCCATGTACCCCATCTCGCCGTGATGCCCGGCGTCGAGCCAGGCATCGAAGTGCGCCGTCGTCTCGGGCGGGCCAAGCGTGGCGATGCCGGCGAGGTCAAAACCCGCCGCGGCGGCCTGCGTCTTGAGGCGGAGTTCGAACCCGGGCGGTGCCGCGCGGCTCACGGATGGTGTCGCGTCCAGCGCGCATAGCGCAGGACGTCGGCGACCGGCGGAATGGCGTCTTCGCTGCCGTACGCGGTGTACATGCGCCACCGCAGATACGCGCGGTCGGGCCACGGAATGAACGGCGCCTGCGCCCACCACCGCCGCCGGCGATACCGCCACCAGACGCGCAGCAGATCGGCCGCTACCGCGGGATTCATCAATGCGCGGAGCTTGAGTTGGGCTAGCAGGCGAATCCAAGCCATGGAGCTAAAGATGGTGGAGGGTAGATGGTAGATGGTAGAGTGCCGCGGGCGGCGGGCACGCGCTCGCCCCTCCCCAACCCCCCTGCAGGCTCCTACCATCTACCATCCACCATCTACATTCTGTCCCTCATGCATCTCCCCTGGCTCATGCCACTCATCTCGCGTGCGGCGACGCGCGCCTACTACCGGTACACGGTGGGCGGCGCGCGCGTCCCCGAGCATGGGCCGGTGCTCCTGGTGGCGAACCACAACAACAGCCTGCTCGATCCGGCTTTCGTGACCGTCGCGGCGCAACGGGAGGTGCGGTACCTCGCCAAGTCGACGCTCTTCACGCATCCGCAGATCGGCTGGTTGGTGAAACTGGTGGGCTCCATTCCGGTCTACCGGATGCAGGACGATCCGCATCTGGTGGGGCAGAACCGCGACATCTTCGTGGCCGTGCACGGCGCGCTCGTCGACGGGGCCGCCGTGGGAATCTTCCCCGAGGGCACGAGCCACTCTGGGTCGCGCCTCTCCCCAATCAAGACCGGCGCGGCGCGCATCGCCCTGGGCGCCGCACGCCGACTCGGCGGTCCGTTCCCGATCATTCCGGTGGGGCTCGTCTTCCGCGACCGCAACAGTCTGCGCAGCGAGGCGCGCGTGGTCGTCGGCGACGCGTTCGACTGGAGCGACCTGGCGAGCCGCGCCGAGGAGAAGTTCGCGGTGCGCGAGTTGACGGCGCGCATCGATGGCGCGATGCGCCGCGTCACGCTCAACCTCGATTCGTGGGAAGACGCGGCGCTCGTCCACGTGGCGGAGCAGATCTGGGCGGCGGAGCATGGCTCGGAGCGCGACTCCGAATCCACGGTGTCGCGGCTCGCGCTCACCGCCAGCGTGCTGCAGCGCTTTCGCTCACGGGGCGATGCCGAGTGGCAGGGGACGGCGCGCGAGCTGCGGGCGCATGCGCGCATGCTCCGGCGTCTTGGGCTCACGCCGAAGGCGCTCAAGGAAGACGTGCGACCGATGGCGGCAGTGCGCTGGAGCCTGATGCGACTGCCGCTGCTCGCCCTGATCCCGATCGCGTCGCTGTTCATTCTCGCGTATTGGCCGCCGCTGGCCGGCGCCCGCTGGTTTTCGCGGCACACCAAGGACGGACCCGACGCGGAGACGACCTACTTCATCCTTGCGGTCACGCTCTTCGGCGGGCTCTGGACGCTGCTGCTGTCGGGCATCACCGCATGGGCGGCCGGCTGGGCGTGGGGGGCGGCCGCGCTGGTGCTCCTGCCGCTGACCGGGGCCGGCGCCGCGGTCGTCGCCGAGCGACGCCGACTTGGCTGGCAGGCGATACGCCGCTTCTTCGTGCGCCATCTGCATCGCCGGCGCCTGCAACGCATGCGCGATCGTCAGGTGCGACTCGCCGCGCACCTCAACGACCTGCTCGACCTCGGACTGCAGTAGCGCGCGTTCGCGCCGCGGCGCGATGTGTGCGCTACAGGAACGACGCGCCGTCGAGTCCGGCCGGCACGGGGAGTCCGAGCGCCGTCAGCGCGCTGGGCAGCACATCGGTGGTGCGGCGCGGCGTGCGTAACGGCGGACGATTGAGCAACAGCGGTACTTCCATGTGTTCGCGGTGCAGCGCGCCGTGCGACGACACATGCGGAATCGGCTCGTACCGCGCGCGGAAATCCCACCCGCGCGTGGCGGAGAGCAGCATCTCGCCCGAGCGCGGTGACGCCGCGAGCTGGAGGAGCTGCACGAGCGCGTCGGGATAATCGGAGCCGCGGCACGCCTCGTGCGCCGCGTCGGCGGTGGCGGCCGATACGGACCCGCCGAGTCCGAGCGGATCGCCGCCGTCGATGGGTTCGTACACGAAGCGCTCGCCCGAGCGGCGCACCATCGCCGCGCCGCGTCCGTCGCGGGCGCGCACTTCCACGGCGTCCGAGGCGTGCGGCAAGGCGAGCAGATCAACCGAGTCGCGCGCGAGCAGGCGCTGCGCGATCGGCTCCCAGCGCGCGCGCAGGTCGGGCCAGAACGGCCGCGCGCGCCGACGAAGCTCCAGATAGAGGTGACTCATCGCGTTACCGCTCACCATCACCGCGGCGTCGTGCCCGCCGAGGAAGGTCCACGGATGGGCGGTGACGCCCAGCCCCCACTGCTGGAGCAGTCGGGCGAGATCTTCGTGGCGCGAGACGGGCGAATGGCCGTGGTCGCTCACGAGCCACAGGTGCATATCGGCCCAGCGGCCGTCACGCTCCGCGTCGGCGCGAATCTCCGCCGCCGTGTCGTCGACAATGCGCATCGCATCGCGCACGGAATCGTGCGTGTGCCCAACCGCATGCGAGGTCTTGTCGATGCCGGGGTGGACGCAGAAGGCGACGCTCGGCCGGTCGCGCCGGATGCGCGCGGCCATCGCGCCCCCCGTCGCGCGGTCAATCACGAGCCAGCCGCGCACGTCGCCGCGGAAATGCGTCCACGCGGCGCGCAGGCCGAACCGCCAGTCGAAGCCCATGCGGCGAGACGGGTGCAGGCCGCGACCGAGCGGCGTGAGCGAGCCGATGGCGTCGGGCGCATGCTCAAACAGGGTGGAGACCCGCGGCGTGAGGTCCGCGTCGGCGTGCCGCGCCTCGATGCCCACGTAGCTGCGCGCAAAGTCCGGCCAGCCGGCGACGCCGCGCGACCGATCCCACCAGCGGATGCCGGGAAGCCCCGCCGTCCCCGGGAAGAGCCCGAGCAAGAACGGCGTGTACGCCGGTCCGGTGACCGACGGAAAGACCGAGGTCACGGTGTGCAGGGCGCCCTCGGCGCGCAGTCGCGCACAGGCGGGGAGCAGGCCGTCGTCGATGGCGCCGCCGAGCGCGTCGGGGCGCGCGCCGTCGGCGACGAGAATGACGAGGCTCACGTGGGCGGGTCGCGGTAGGTCACCGCATTAAGTAAACTGCAATCATCGCAAAGCGCAGGGCGCAGTCCGCCCGGCCGCGGCGCCCGTGCGCGCCATTTCCCGCCTGACGCCAATCATGCCGAAACAGCCCAAGAAGAAGCGGCCGCGCAGTGCGCGCGGCAAACCGGTAGACCCCAGCCTGCGGCGCACCGCCGAGCACGAAGCGGTGGCCGGCGTGCGCGAACGGCAGCACATCGGGCATCTGGCGGCCGGACGGATGCCGCCCGGCGCGCCGATGGTGGTGACCAACGGCGGCCGCGTGATCGACGAAGCGATCCGCGACGCCACCCCGCCGATGACCGAGGACGAGAAGCTGCTCGGGTTCACACCCCCGCACAACGATGATTTCACGCGGACCGATCCGTGGCGCGTGATGCGCATCATGGGCGAGGTGATCGAGGGATTTGACAAGCTGGCCAAGGTGGAGAAGGGGGTCTCGTTCTTCGGGTCGGCGCGCACGGCCCCCGACGATCCGCAGTACCTGATGGCGGTGCGCACGGCGCAGATCCTCGCCGAGCAGGGCTTTTCCATCATCACCGGCGCCGGGCCGGGGATCATGGAGGCGGCGAACAAGGGGGCGCGGGCGGGCGGCGGCCACTCGGTGGGGTGCAACATCGAGCTGCCGTTCGAGCAGGGGGCCAATCCGTATGTCGACACGCTGATTGACTTCCGGTACTTCTTCGTCCGCAAGACGATGTTTATCAAATACAGCATCGGGTACGTTATCTTTCCCGGTGGATTCGGCACGCTCGACGAGCTGTTTGAGGCGCTAACGCTCATCCAGACGGGGAAGATCTCGCAGTTCCCGGTGGTGCTCTTTGGACGGCACTATTGGGCGGGGCTGCTGCGATGGATCCAGTCGCGGATGCTGACCGAGAAGAAGATCGCCCCCGGGGATCTCGACCTGATGGTGGTCACCGACGATCCCAGCGAAGCGGCCGATGTCATCGCCGCCGGCTGGCGCGCGCAGGTGGAGGCGGCCTCCAACCTGGCGCGCAGTGCCTGGGCGGAGCAGGTCGATCGGATGGAACGCGAAGCGAAGCGGCTCGCCGAGCTGGCGCGCCGCGGCATTTAACGACGAACCACGAGCAGGATCATGAGCAAGCGGCACACACCGGCGGGCGACAAATCGAAGCAGAAGAAGGCGGCGGAGCAGCGCGAGGCGAAGGGGGCGAAGGTGGCCACCGCGCAGCGCAGCCCGTTCCTGAAGGGCGCGCGCATCATGCCGCGCCGCATCGACGGCACCGAGACGGTGGTGCAGTTGATCGACGGCACGTATCAGGCGTACAACAGCGGCCGCCTGCGCGAGGCGTGCCACCTGTTCAGCGGCAAGATGCTCAAGTCCGATGTGACCGTCGGGCTGACGCTCACCGGCGCCCTGACGCCCGCGGGCCTGGGGATGAGCGCGCTGATTCCGCTCCTCGAGGCCGGGTTTGTCGACTGGATCATCAGCACCGGCGCCAACCTGTACCACGACGCGCACTTCGGCCTCGGCCTCGCCATGCACCGCGGCACGCATACGGCGAGCGACACGGCGCTGCGCGCCGAGGGCGTGGTGCGCATCTACGACATCTTCTTCGACTACGACGTCCTGCTCAGCACCGACGCGTTCTTCCGCAAGATCCTGCGGTCCCCGGAGTTCCAGCGGTCGATGTCGAGCGCCGAGTTCCACTGGCTGTGCGGCAAGTACATCGCCGCCCGCGAGCGGGCGCTGGGAATTGGTAACAAATCGCTACTAAGTGCCGCCTACGCGTGCGGCGTGCCGGTGTACACCAGCTCGCCGGGCGACAGCTCGATCGGCATGAACCTCGCGGCGCTGCAGCTCGAGGGGTACGAGTGCGTCATCGACCCGAGCCGTGACGTCAACGAGACGGCGAGCCTGGTGCTTAACGCCAAGCGCGGCGGCGGGAAGAGCGCGGTCGTGATCATGGGCGGCGGCAGCCCCAAGAACTTCGCGCTGCAGACCGAGCCGCAGATCCAGGAAGTGCTTGGCATCGACGAGAAGGGGCACGACTACTTCCTGCAGGTCACCGACGCGCGCCCCGACACCGGCGGCTTGTCGGGGGCGACGCCCGCCGAGGCGGTGAGCTGGGGGAAGATCGACCCCGACCGCCTGCCCGACGCGGTGGTCTGCTATCTCGACTCGACCATCGCCCTGCCGCTGATCACGAGCTATGCGCTTGCCAGGCGGAAGCCGCGCCGGCTCAAGCGGCTGTACGACAAGCGGGCGGCCAACATGGCGCGGCTACAGGCGGAGTTCAACAAGGCCAACCGGTAGCGCGGCGACCGGCGGGCCGCCCGTCGTCAGCGATCCGGGCGCACCTTCTGCCACAGATCGGCGGCCATCTTGCCATGCGCCTCGAGCGCGGGGCCGGCCTGCGAGAGCAGCGCGCTCAGGTCCGCGCTCTTCGCCGCCGGGGTCCACTCGGTGTTGATGAGATCCGTCAACTCTTTGTGGTAGTCGACTTCGTGCCGCAGGAACAGGACGTCGAACGCAATGTCCGGCCGTTCCTGCAGCGACTTCACGACGCGGGCGTGCTCCGCGCGGCGCGCGCCGTCGGATCCGGACTTGAGCGTGACGTTCAACTGCATGGCCACGTCGCGCGCCAGCTGGCGCGCGAGACCGTGCTCATTCACCAGCTGCTTGGCGAAATCGCGGACTTCCTTGGAGTGGCCGCGTTCCATGGCGAGCTGCGCGCACGGCAGATCGGCGCTGACCATGTCCTCAAAGCGCGTGATGATGGCGGCGTCGTCCGGCGCCGCGTGCGCGCCCCGCGGCGTCGCGTCCGTCGGAGTTGACGCCCGGAGATTGGCCACGGCCGCAAGCAAGAGTAACGTCTTCATTGGTGGCAGCTCCGTGCGCTGTGAGGACTACGGAATGTCACGATTTTGAGGGACGGCACAAGGGTTAACGTCGGCGCGCGCCCCACCGCTGCCTCGGCGCACTCCCCGCACCCAGTTCTCCATCGTGTAGTCGCGCCCGGTGTACAGCCGCCCGATTCGATCGGCGCCCAGCACGCGCCGGGCAATCGTGGCGTCGTCCACTCCGTCGGCAAAGAGTCGCTCGCACTGGCCGATCATCTCTTCCATCCAGTCACGCTTGGCGGCAAGTCGCACCACGGGATTCAGCAGCGCGCCACGATGCGCATCGAAGTAGCGCCGCGGCTCCAGCGCGATCACGCGGCGCAGCGACGCCGCCACCGCGCGCGGGTCTTCGTTGGCGCCCGCGATCCGCACTTTCACTCCGATAAACAGGTCGCCTCCAAAGACCGTGCGCGTCTCGGCGTCCCAGAACACTTGATGGTCGGCCGTGTGGCCGGGTGTCGGAATAGCCGCGAGAAACGGAGGCAGCGCGAAGGGCGTGAAGTCCGCGACCGCGCGCGGCGCGCCCCACGAGAACCGGCGATAGAACCGCACCGGCGTCGGCGCCGCGAGGCGCGCCTGCGTGGCCTCGGCCATCCACAGCGGAACGCCGAGTTCGCGGAGAACGGACGCGCCGCCGGCATGATCCTCGTGATAGTGCGTCAGCGCCGCGCCGGCCACCGGATGCTGCGCAACCCAGCGTCGCAGTTCATCCGCCGACGTCGGGAATCCACTGTCGATCATGACGTTCCGCACCACGAAGGCGCTGACGCGCATGCCCGACAACCGCGAGCGCACCGAGGTGAACTCGAGCTGCGTGACGTCGTCGTGCGCCGTGAATGCGATCATGGTCGCGGGAAATCTAGCGGCGCGCCGCGTCGTTGATTCGCCGGCGTTCCGCGGCTATACTTAACGCAGAGCGAACTACGCAGCTGTCGAGCGCCCGGCCGGAAACGGCCGGGCGCAGTCCTTTTGTCTTTTCCAAGGTGTGCCCCCGATGATCGAAGCCCTCAAAGCCAAGCTCGGCGCCGAGGCGGAGAAGCTCCGCTATGAGCTGAACGTCACCCTGCCGGCGGAAATCCGCCGCGCGGTGGAGATGGGCGACCTGCGCGAGAACAGCGAGTACAAGTCGGCGCTGGAGCGCCAGCAGTTCGTGCAGGCGCGCCTCGGCCAGCTCACGTCGCGCCTCTCCAAGCTCTCGACCATTGACCCGTCGCAGATTCCCAACGACAAGGTGGGGCTGGGGTCCAAGGTTGTCGTGCAGTGCCAGGACACCAAGGAACACGAGACGTATCACCTCGTCTTCGGCGACTCCGAGGACTTCGAGGACGGACACGTCACGATGATGTCGCCGATCGGCCGCTCGCTGCTCGGCAAGCAGGTGGGCGATCTCGTGCTGCTCAAGCTTCCGGCGCGCACGCGCAAGATGAAGGTCGTGGAGCTGACGACCATCCACGACACGCCCTAACGCGCGGTCGGCGCCTCCAGCCGGGCCAGGTGGAGGCGCGTCGGCGTGGCGAGCTCTCGCCACGCGACATACACCACCCCACCCACGACGGTGAGACGCGGAAAGCCGGCGGGGCGCGCATCGCTGGTTGCGGCAACGACGGCGGCGCTGGAGCGTGACCCGTCGCGCCGCACGTAGCGGGCGCGAATCTCGGCCTTACCCTTTCCGGTCCGTTCCATCCACGTCACCATCGCGGCGCCGTCCGCGAGATACTCGACGTCCACTCGTCCGAGCGGCGCGCCGTCATCAATGCGCACGCTTGGCGCCCACGAGGCGCCGGCGTCGGCGCTGAGTGCGAGCTGCACCTTGGCCGTGTCGCGCGCATTCGTGAACCAGACGAGCGCCACGGTGTCGCCGCGCGAGGCGAGCGCCGGACCGTTGACCGGACAGGCCTTCGTCACCCAGCCGTCGTCGTGCACCACGGCGGGTGCGTGCCACGACGTGCCGTCGAACCGCACCACCGAGATGTCGCGCACTTCCTCGGCCGTTCGGTCGCGATATGCAAAGAGCACGCCGTTGGAGGTTGCCGCGCCGGCCACCTGACAGCAGTCGCAGGTGCGCGTGTCGAGGATCGTGTCGCGCTGCACGCGCAGCGCGGCATCCAGCACTGTGAAGCCAAGGGACATCGCGCCGGTTTCGCCGCCGGTGGCATGGCCGTCGAGCCAGGCTCCTGCCGTGCTGCCGTCCGCCCGCGGCACCAGCGCCACAAAGCCATGCTCGGTGGCGCTGCTGTCGCGGTGCAGACGCTGCGGCGCGCTCCACGTCGCGCCGCTGTCGGCGCTCGTCGTGACCCAGACGTGGTACGAGTACTTGCCCGGCGACGAGCGCCTCAGGACGTGCGCCACGAGCCGCCCCCGCGCGTCGACCACGACCGACGGGAAGTCGGCCCAGTTGGCGAAGAGCAGGCTGTCGCGCAGCGCCGTCGACGGCGCCGACCAGCTCCCGTTTGCCGGCCGATGCGCGACGCGGAGCATCCAGACGGAATCGGCGTCCTGCTCCATCCACGACATCCACAGCGTGCCGTCGGCCGATGACGCGAGGAATGGCGTCGAGGCGCCGGCGCCGACGGCCGGTGTGTCGTCGGCGATGCGCACCGGCGCGTCGAGTCGGGATTCGGGCCCGCGGCAGGCGGCGGCGAGGCACAGCGTTGCCACAGTGGCGGCGCGAATGAGGGAGCGCATCATGGGGGGCGAGTGAGAAATGGGCGACGGTGCGCGGTCAGGGATCTATAGCAAAGATACGCGCGACGACGGCGTCGTATTCGGTTCTTGCCTGGGCAATGCCGCGATCGGTCCAGCCGAGCCGCGGCGCCATGAGTTCGGCGACGCGCGACGCCACCAACGCGCCATGGTCGCGGGTCTCGTACGCGAGGTGCAGTCGACGAATCAGCACATCGGCCACCGTGCACGCATACTCGGCCTCCACGGCGTGCAGCACCTCGGCGGCGATGTACGGCAGGCGCGGCACCAGCCGACTGGCGAGCGACGTGTCGGCCACCGCGCGGGCCCAGACCTGATGCCACGCATCGCCGTACGCGTGGACGAGCCGTGCGGCGACGTCATCGGCGCCGGTGGCAGCGCGCGCGGCGGCCAGTTCGGCGTCGAGGTTGGGCAGATCACCGCCGGCGATCGGTGCGTCGTCGCGGCGGGCACGCTCGTGCGGGCGCTTGAGCGCGCGCAGGACGGCGTTGACGGTGTCGCGCGCGATCACGCGATAGGTGGTGAGCTTGCCGCCGGTGACGGTGACGATGCCCCCGGGGCCGGTCTCCACGAGGTGTTCGCGCGAGGCCGAGTTGGCGTCGCCCGAATGCGCGGCGGCGGCGAGCGGGCGTATGCCCGCCCATGCGGCAATCACGTCATCCGCCGTAAGCGCGGCCTGCGGAAAGACGCGATTGGCCGCGTCGAGCAGGTACGCAACGTCGCCGCGCGTGGCACGCACCTGGTCGGGCGTTTCGTGCGTCTCCGTTTCGGTGGTGCCAATCAGGGTGCATGGTCCGGCCGGAAGCACGAACATCACCCGGCCGTCGGGTGCGAGCAGCGTGACGGCGCCGCGATTGCCCACGCGATCGGCGGGAACGGCGATGTGCACGCCCTTGCTGCCGAGCACGGCGGCGTGCGCGGCCGGATTCTCCATGCGCCGCACGGTGTCCGTCCACGGGCCGGTGGCGTTGACCACGCAGGCGGCGTTGACCTCCACCGTTCCCCCGCCGAGCCGGTCGAGCACGCGCACGCCGCGCACACGCCCCTCAACCCACGTGAGGGCGGTGACTTCGGCGTGATTGACGACCGTGGCGCCCGCCACCGCGGCGTCGAGGATGGTCGCAAGTGTAAGCCGGGCGTCATCGGTGGCGGCGTCGTAGTACTGCGCGCCGCCGCGCAGGGCGGTGCGGGCCAGCAGCGGCTCGCCGTCGGCGATGCCTGCGGCGCTCAGGCCGCGGTGCGGCGCGACGTTGCGAAAGACGGCGAGCATGTCGTACAGCAGCAGCCCGGTGCGCAGCTTCCAGCGCGGGATGCGCGACCCGCGGTAGATGGGCCACGTGAAACGCAGCGGGCGCACCAGATGCGGCGCGACCCGGAGCAGCACGCGCCGTTCGTGGCAGGCCTCGAACACGAGGCGCAAATGGCCGTGCTCGAGATACCGCACGCCGCCGTGCACGAGACGCGACGACCGGCTGGAGGTGCCGCTGGCAAAATCGTCGCGTTCAATGAGCGCCGCATCAAGGCCGCGCCGTGCCGCGTCGCGCACGATCCCGGCGCCGGTAATGCCGCCGCCGATAACGAGCACGTCGAAGCGGCGCTGACCCAGGCGCGCGAGCTGCGCGGTGCGGGTGCGGGCGGGAGTCGGCGGAGCGGGCGGCATCACTGTCCGAGTCTATCGCGCGTCCTCGCCGCCCGATAGGCGCGGTGTGCTGTGGTGAAAACGCTGGCATCGGCGCTCCCCATCCGGCGATAGCCACCACGGGCGACGGCGCCTAGGTTTCACAGTCTATGGCCAGCTTCGGAAATGGCCGCCGCGTCGCGATCATCGAGGGAGTCCGCACCCCGTTCGCCCGCGCCGGCACGACACTCAGGCACCTCAGCGCCATCGACCTCGGCAAGATCGCGGTCGGGGAGCTGATCCAGCGGACGAGCCTTGATCCGACGCTCGTGGACGTGCTGACGTTCGGCACGGTCATCCCGTCGGTCCTTGCGCCGAACATCGCCCGCGAAGTCGCGCTGATGCCGCTGCTGCCCAAGTCGGTGCAGGCGTTCAGCGTCAGCCGCGCCTGCGCCTCGGCCAACCAGGCGATCACCGACGCCGCCGACCAGATTGCGCTCGGCCACGCCGACATCGCGATCGCCGGCGGCGCGGAGTCGCTTTCCAATGTGCCCATCCTGCACTCGCGCGGGTTCAGCGACGCGCTGGTGGCGGCCAGCAAGGCCAAGACGCTGGGCGGCCGCATGCAGGCGCTGGGCAAGATTCGCCCCAAGGACTTCATCCCGATCACGCCGGCGATCGCCGAGCCGACCACGGGCGAGTCGATGGGACAGTCGGCCGAGAAGATGGCGAAGATCAACGGCGTGAGCCGTGAAGAGCAGGATGCGCTGGCGCTCGCCTCGCACCTGAACGCGGCGAAGGGAACGACGGACGGGCGCCTGACAGCAGAGTTGGCGCCCGTTTTCGTGCCGCCCAAGTACGAACAGGTGATGACCGAGGACAACGGCATCCGCGCCGACACGTCGCGCGAGCAGCTCGCGGCACTGCGCCCCGTCTTCGACAAGCGTTACGGCACAGTGACCGCCGGCAACGCGTCGCCGCTCACCGACGGCGGCGGTGCGGTGCTGCTGATGAGCGAGGATCGGGCCAAGGCGCTCGGTTACGCGCCGCTGGCGTACATCAAGGCGTACGCCTACGCCGCGCTTGATCCTGGCGAGCAGCTGCTGCAGGCGCCGGTGCTGGCGGCACCGACGGCGCTGCGGCGCGCGGGACTGACGCTCAAGGACATGGACCTCGTGGAGATGCACGAGGCCTTCGCGGCGCAGGTGCTGAGCAACCTGCGCGGCTTCGAGTCGCAGCACTGGGCCGAACGTGCAGGGCTGTCGGCGCCGCTGGGTGAGGTGGACCGCACCAAGCTGAACGTCATGGGCGGTTCGATCGCGATCGGCCATCCGTTTGGTGCCACAGGGGCGCGGATTACGACGACGCTGGCGCACGAGCTGCAGCGCCGCGGCGGCCAGTTCGGACTGATGACCGTCTGTGCGGCCGGCGGCATGGGCTTCAGCATGGTGATCGAACGTGAGTAGCGCACTCTCCGTAGTGGTGGACGACGGCGTCGCCGTCGTCACCTTCGACCTGCCGGGCGAGCCGGTGAACAAGTTTTCGAAGGCGGTCATCGCCGAGTTCGTGGCCGTGTTCGATGAGGTCGAGCGCAATTCGTCGGTGGTCGGGGCGGTGCTGATCAGCGGCAAGGCCGACACGTTCATTGCCGGCGCCGACATCGACCAGTTCCTCGAGTTCACGTCGGCGGCGGACGCGGCGCGCGAGAGCGCCGAGGGGCACAAGCTGATGGATCGCCTCGAGCACGGGCGCGTGCCGTGGGTGGCGGCGATTCACGGCGCCTGCCTTGGCGGCGGACTCGAGGCCTCGCTTGCATGCGCGTATCGCATTGTGGGCGATTCGCCCAAGACGGTGCTCGCGCTCCCCGAAGTGCAGCTCGGGTTGATTCCTGGGGCCGGCGGCACGCAGCGCCTGCCGCGCACGGTGGGATTGCAGGCGGCGCTCGACATGATTCTCACCGGCAAGAACGTGCGCGCCAAGAAGGCGCTGCAGATCGGTCTCGCCGACGAGATGGTGCATCCGAGCATCTTGCGCACCGTGGCGATCCGGCGGGCAAAGGACCTGGCGCAGGGGACGATCGCCCGACGCCGCGCGCACAAGGCGGACGCCAAGGGGGCGCTGCTGGAGGGCAACCCGGTGGGGCGCGCGGTGGTGTTCCGGCAGGCGCGCGAGATGACGCTCAAGAAGTCGCGCGGCCACTATCCGGCTTTGCTTGCGGCGCTCGAGGCGGTGGCGGCCGGCTTCCACGGCAGCGAGGCCGAGGGCTTTGCCACCGAGGCGCGGCTGTTCGGCGAGATGGCATTCACGCCGGTGAGCCGGCAGCTGATTTTCCTGTTTTACGCCACGACCTCACTGAAGAAGGACACCGGCGTGAGCGGCGAGGCGCCGCCGCCGGCGAAGATCGGCAAGCTCGGCGTGCTCGGCTCGGGCTTCATGGGGGCGGGGATCGCGGCGATCAGCGCCATGCAGGGCGTGCCGGTGCGGTTCAAGGACACCAAGCACGCGGCTGTGGCCAAGGGGCTGCTGGCGGTGCGTGACGTGCTGCACGACCGCCTGCGCAAGAAGCAGGTGACACGGCAGCAATTCGAGGACCAGCTGTCGCTGGTGAGCGGCACCGTGGACTACTCGGGATTTAGTAACGTTCCGTTACTAATTGAGGCGGTGTTTGAGGACCTGGCGGTCAAGCATGCGGTGCTCCGCGAAGCGGAGGCCGTACTGCCGCCGGGGGCGATCTTCGCCACGAACACGAGCACGATTCCGATTCACCGCGTGGCCGAGGCGTCGCGCGACCGCTCGCGCGTGGTGGGGATGCACTTCTTCTCGCCCGTGCACAAGATGCCGCTGCTCGAGGTGATCGTGACGCCGCAGACGGCGCCCGACGTGGTGGCGACGACGGTGGCGTTTGGGCGCCGGCTGGGGAAGACGGTGATCGTCGTCAACGACGCGCCGGGCTTCTATGTGAACCGGATTCTGGCGCCGTACATCAACGAAGCTGGCAAGCTGCTCGACGAGGGGGCGCACATCGAGGCCATCGACCGGGCGATGCTCGACTATGGTTTCCCAGTAGGGCCGGTGACGCTGCTCGACGAAGTGGGGCTCGACATCGCCGGCAAGAGCGGCGCCATCATGTCGGCCGCCTTCGGCGAGCGGCTGCAGCCGTCGGCGACGCTGGGCCAGGTACTGGCGACGGGCCGGCTGGGTCGCAAGGGAAAGAAGGGTTTCTATCTGTACGACGAGAAGGGCAAGAAGGGTGGGGTGGACGAATCGGTGTACGCGGCCACACCCGCTGGCTCAAAGCGTATCGACGTCAGCGTCGCGGACATTCAGGAGCGGCTGGCGCTGGCGATGGTAAATGAGGCGGTGCGGTGCGTGGAGGAGGGAATCCTGCGCGCGCCGCGTGACGGCGACATCGGCGCGGTGTTCGGCATTGGCTTCCCGCCGTTCCGCGGCGGTCCCCTACGCGTCGTTGACACCGTTGGCGCCGCCGAACTGGTGCGGCGACTCGAAGCGTTGAACGCAAAGCATCCGGGGCGGTTCGAGCCGGCGAAGTTGTTGCGGGAGATGGCGGCGGCCAACAAGACGTTTTATCCAACTACGGGGAAGCCGGTATGAGGCAGATGGCAGCTGGTAGATGGTGGATGGTGGATACGGCGCGTTGGATGTGGCGCCGGCGCTTGGCGCGGCACCTGCTTGGCGCCGCCATTCTTCTACCATCTACCGCCTACCATCTACTGTCACAGTCTACGCGAGCGGAACGTTCGGCCTACACCGAGACCTCCACCTACGCCGACGTCATCGCCTTCGTGGACTCGCTCCAGCTGAAAGGCGCGCCGGTGATGGTGGGGAACATCGGGAAGACGGTGCAGGGGCGTGTCCTGCCGTTCATCATTGCCTCGCGGCCGCTGGTGCACTCGCCGGCGGAGGCGAAGCGGCTTGGGCGCCCCATCGTGTACGTGCAGGGCAACATCCATGCCGGTGAAGTCGAAGGAAAAGAAGCGCTACAGGCGCTGGTGCGCGACCTGGTCTTGTCGCCGAAGAAGAACGTTCTCGACTCCATCGTGCTGATCGCGGTGCCGATCTACAATGCCGACGGCAACGAAGCGTTTGGCCCGACCGCGCGGCAGCGCGGCGCGCAGAACGGACCGGAGCTGGTGGGGCAGCGTCCGAACGCCAAGATGCTCGACCTGAACCGCGACTACGTGAAGGCCGAGGCGCCCGAGACGCGGGCGTCGCTGGAGATGTTCAACACGTGGGACCCGGACCTCTTTGTCGACCTGCACACGACCGACGGGTCGTACCATGGCTACGCGCTCACGTACGCGCCGTCGCTGCATCCGGCGGCGGGGATCCGTGGCGGAACCTTTGGCGGCGCGTTTGTGCGCGACTCCATGCTGCCGACCCTCCGCAAGCGGGTGCGCACCAAGCACCACTACGAGATCTTCGACTACGGCAACTTCACGGGCGACGAAGGGCCGGCCGCGCCAGGCGAAGCCAAGTCG
>JACPFW010000031.1 GCA_016182795.1 Gemmatimonadota bacterium | reverse complement strand
GTCGCTTGGACTGCGCCTGCGCGACGTGCACACCAGCGCGGGGAGCGTGGACCTGCTGAACATCTTCGTGCAGGAGGCCAATGCGCTCTTCGACGTCGCGACACCCAGCGAGGAGAGCCTGGTGCTCGGGGAGGCGTCCCTGCTGGTCGACAAGCCCGAGTTCGCCAGCGGCGAGGCGATGCGCAAGCTGATTGCGCTCACCGACAAGCAGAACCAGCTGGCGACGCTGCTGCGTCAACGCGCGGCGTCGGGTGGTATGTCGATCACGATTGGCGCCGAGCACGAGAACGCGCTGTTGGGTGGTCTCACCGTCGTGACCGCCGAGTATCGGGCGGGGGCGCTGAGTGGGGTGATTGGAGTGATTGGACCGACGCGGATGCCGTATGAGAAGGTGATCGCGGTGGTTAGGCATGCGTCTCAGCTCGTCGAAGAAGTTCTTGCGTAGGGCTTCTAGTGGAACGGGGAGGGGGTAGGGGCGTAGCGAGGGGGGGGCGAGACGTACCAGGAGGGACGGGATTGGTTGGCAGCGGACTTTCACCACAGACACTTCATTACTGATGGCCGATTTCTATTCCGTGTTAGGCGTTGAGCGCGGGGCGAGCGACGACGACATCAAGCAGGCGTATCGCAAGCTGGCGATGAAGCACCATCCTGATCGCAACGGCGGCTCCAAAGAAGCCGAAGAAGCGTTCAAGCTGGTGACTGAGGCGTACGACGTGCTCAAGGATCCGCAGAAGCGGGCGGCGTACGACCGATACGGCGAGGCGGGATTGCGTGGCGCAGGGGGCGGTGGCGGCGGCGGGTTCCATCACGTCGACTTGTCCGAGGCGCTCAACATCTTCATGCGCGATTTCGGCTTTGGCGACATCTTCGGCGGCGGCCAGCGGCCGCAGACCGGGCCGAGTGCGGGCGCGGACGTGAAGGTCGAAGTAAAGCTGACGCTGGCCGAGGTGGCGACCGGCGTCGACAAGGTGGTGAAGCTCAAGCTGCTCGATCCGTGCGACAAGTGCGGCGGCGCGGGGGCGGAGCCGGGGACCAAGCCGACTCGCTGCGTGACGTGCGGCGGTCAGGGCGAAGTGCGGCGCGCGCAGCGGTCGTTCTTTGGCAACTTCGTGAGCGTCGCGCCGTGCCCGACGTGCGGCGGCGAAGGGACGATGATCGAACGGCCGTGCAAGTCATGCCGCGGCGAGGGGCGTCAGCGCGGCGAGCACGAGATCCCGTTGAAGATTCCGGCCGGCGTGGCGAGCGGGCAGTACATGCACCTGCGCGGAGTGGGCAACAGCGGCGTGCGCGGCGGTCCGCGCGGCGACGTGCTGGTGCTCTTTGAGGTGAAGGACGACGAGCGTTTTGAACGCGAGGGCGAGGACCTCTACACCGAAGTGCTGGTGACGTATCCGCAGGTAGTGCTCGGCGCCGACATCGAGGTGCCCGGCGTGCTCGGGCCGCTGAGCCTGCGCGTGCCGCCGGGAACGCAGAGCGGGCAGGTGTTTGTGCTGCGCGGTCGCGGGTTGCCGCGCGTGAACGCCAGCGGGACGGGCGATCTGCAGGTGCGCGTGCAGGTATGGACGCCCAAGGAGATGAGCGGCGAAGAGGAGCAGCTCATCAAGCGACTGCAGGACGTGCAGGCGCAGCCGCCGCAGGGGAGAGAGAAGGGATTTTGGGAGAAGATGAGAGAGGTGCTGGGAGCCTAATGCACCTCACTCGACTTTCGATCACACCCTCGCACGCCCAGCTGCGTGACGCGGTGAGCATGGCGCTGTTTGGCGCCGGCGCGCAGGGACTGCAGGAAGACGGCGACGCGCTGGTGACGGTGCTCGACGGAGCCGACGCGAACGCGCTGCTTGACGGGTTCATTGACGCGACGAGGCAGGTGGATCCCGCCTGTCAGGTGCATGTCGGGACGCTCCCGAACGTGGACTGGAGCGACGCGTGGAAGTCGCGCATCACAGCGCACGACCTTGGCGCCATCACGATCGCGCCGCCGTGGCTGGCAGAAGATCTCGACCCGGCGCGCACGGTGGTGATTGAACCGGAGATGGCGTTCGGCACGGGGGAGCACGAGACGACGCGCTGCGTGGTGCGCCTGCTTGCCGATGTGATTCGCGCCGGTGATGTGGTGGCCGACCTGGGCGCCGGTTCCGCGGTGCTGGCGATCGCCGCGGCCAAGTTGGGTGCGGCGCGCGTGGCGGCGATTGAACTGGATCACGACGCGATTGCGAACGCCGAGCAGAATGTGCGGGACAATGGCGTGGCCGAGCGCGTGTCGGTGCTCGAGGGGGACGCCGGGGTGCTGCTGCCCTTGATGGCGCCGGTGCGGGTGGTGCTCGCCAACATCCTGTCGTCGGTGATCACCGAACTGCTGCCAACGATCGGCGCGGCGCTTCCGGCCGGTGGCGTGGCGGTCTTCAGCGGCATTCTCGTCGTCGAGCGGCCACTGATGCTCGGCGCGTTCGCGGCGGCCGGCGGGTGGCGCGTGATGCGCGAGACGAGCGAGAACGAGTGGTGGGCGGTGGTGGTGGAGCGGGTGCCGCGGCAAGTTTGAAGTGTTCACCGCGCCGCGTGCGCGCCGAGGGACCGCCAGCCAACCACGAATCTCGTGTCTCTGCCGACATTCATCACCACCGATCAACTCGCGGCCGACGCCAGCCTGACCCTGGGCGAGGACGCCGCGCATCACATGCGGGTGCTGCGACTCGAGGCCGGCGCCCCGGTGCGACTGGCCGACGGGCAGGGTTCGCGCGGCGCGGGGGTGGTGCTGCGCATCGCCAAGCGGAACGCGACGGTGCAGGTGGTGGAGTGCGCCGCGGTGGAGCCGCTGCCCCCTGTGCATTTGATCGTGCCCATTGCTGACCGAGAGCGGATGCTGTGGCTCGGCGAGAAGTGCACCGAGTTGGCGGCCACGAGCTGGCGCCCGGTGATGTTCAAGCGGTCACGAAGCGTATCGCCGCGCGGCGAGGGGCCCACGTTCCAGCAGCGCCTGCGCGCGCGCATGGCGTCGGCGCTCGAACAGTCGGGGGGCGCGTGGCTGCCGGTGCCGTATCCCGACGCCACGGTGGAGACATGCATCGCGGCGGCGCCGCCCGGCGTGCGGCTGGTGCTGGCGCTCGACGGCGACCCGATTGTGCCGCTGCTCGGCGGCGATCCGCAGGTGCCGGTGACGATCGTGCTCGGCCCCGAAGGAGGCATTGAGCCCGCCGAAGTGGAACAGTTTGTGGCCGCGGGGTTCAAGAAGGCGAGCCTCGGCAGTTCGCTGCTGCGCTTTGAGACGGCGGGCGTGGCGGCGCTGGCGGTGGCGCGAGCGGTGCGGGGCTAAGGAGAAATCATGTCATGTCTGTTCTGCAAGATCATCGCGCGTGAGATTCCGGCGGCGATCATCGCCGAGGATGCGCATTGTCTCGCGTTCCGCGACATCAATCCGCAGGCGCCAACGCATGTGCTCGTGATTCCCAAGGAGCACGTGCCGTCGCTCAACCAGATGACCGACCCGGCGCTGGGCGGGCGCGTGCTGGCCTTTGCGCGCGACGTGGCGAAGCAGGAAGGGATCGCGGAGCGCGGCTACCGCGTGGTGCTGAATACCAACGCCGAGGCCGGGCAGACGGTCTTTCACCTGCATGCGCACCTGCTCGGCGGCCGGGAACAAGGGTGGCCGCCGGGGTGATGCACGGCGGCGCGGCGACCACGCACACGCGGCGACGCTGCGTGGTGGTGGCGGTCGTGCTGCTGCTCTGCGCTGCAGCGGGTGTGTGGGGTGCACGAGCGGTGGGCGACGCCGGGGCGCCGCCCAACTACGTGGCCCGCGACGCCGAACTGCGTGCGGCGCCGCTGCGATTCTACCGCGCCGAACACGCGCGCGCCTTCGTCTGGTTCCTTGGCAATGATGTCGGGTTCTGGGGGGCGCAGCAGCGGTTGGCCGCATCGCTGGCGGCGCACGATATGGACGTGGTTGGGCTCGATCTTCGGGCGTGGCTGGCGGCGCGTCCGAACGAGCGTCCCGACGCACGCGCAGCGGCGCTTCGCGGCGCGATGCAGGATCTCATTGCGCGTTCGCGCCGTGAACTCGGCGACACGGCGCTGCCGGTGGTGCTGGCCGGGCATTCGGTGGGCGCCGAGGCGGCGCTGTGGCTGGCGGCGAGCGACGCGCTTCCGTGGCGCGGCGTGGTGGCGATTTCGCCCGGCTCGCGCGGGCACCTGAAGGTGACGGCGTCTGACCTCGCGTTCGGCGAGCCGACGGAGCCGGGGAGTTTCGCGGTCGACTCGGTGCTGCATGCCATACCGTCGACGATCCGCGTGGCGGTGGTGCGGGGCGCGGGCGATCGCCTGCGCGGGGTGGATGCGTCACTGGTGCGCGCGCGCCCCGAGGTGCGGCTGGAGGTGGTGCCGCTGGCGGGCCATTCAATGCGGCGGCTGTTCATTGCCGGCCCCATGATCGAGAATGCGATGGCGTGGGCGGCGGGGTGGTAGAGTGACACGGCAGCGTCCCCGTGCGGGGACGCTGCGCCAGAGCGCCTGGGCGCATTGGACACGCGTTGTCTCTCGAAGGGGACACGAACGCGTCGTCTGAGGGGGACGGCGCGTGGCATCAGAGATGCTCTCTGTATGGTCATCGGCCGCGAGGCTGTCCACCACCACGGAGACATCATGACACTGAATCGTGTGCGCAGCGCCCTGACCCGTGCCGTGCCCATTGTCGCGCTCGTGACCGGGCTCAGCGCTTGCTACGACGATCCGTTCTCGCCGTACTGGGATCGCGGCACGTACTACCTGAGCTACGCCAACAACCGCCCCGTGCCGACGATCGTGAGCGGCGGCAGCGCGCCCGGCAGTGCGCGCATCGAGGTGACCCGAGGCTCGCTGACACTTCGCCGCGACTACTCGTACAAGCTGCTCGTTGACGTGCGCGAGTGGACGGGGACGGGACAGTTCTACGAGTACACCAAGGTGTTCGCCGGGACGTACGAGAATGACGACCGCGCCATCTGGCTGACGTACTATGAGCCGGGGGACTACTACTCGAGCTCGATGGTGGCGAACTGGAGAAATGGGAGGATTGAAGTAGCGGTGCCAGGGGTGGATGGCGGGTATCCAGTCCTCTGCGTGTTCGACTAGACAGAAACGGAACGGGCAGGGGGGCCGGGAGCTAGGGACGTGTGAAGGGAGGCGGAACGGGGAGGAGATGATCGCCCTCCTCGTTCCGTCCAGTGACGATATGGAGGGCAAACTCTCACACTCTGTCCACGCCTCTCCGATTGAACCAGCACATGACATACCTATTTTTCGCGAGTCTCAAT
>JACPFW010000030.1:122431-131781 GCA_016182795.1 Gemmatimonadota bacterium | reverse complement strand
GACTGTGCTTCTGGATGGCATGCGCGTCTCGGGAATGGTGGAGGAGCTCCTTGAAGTCGGGCCTCGTCGTACGCGCCTGGATCCCGCCACGCTCATTTCCATTGATGAACTGGTCGCAGCCTCAGCCGTGGCGGCAATTGAAATCTACGGGAGCAGCATCTCGGCACCGGCGGAACTCCTGCGCACTGCGGGGCTGAAATCGTGTGGCATCGTTGCTATCTGGACAGGGCCAAGGAAGTGACGCCGTAGTAGAAGCGCCGCCGCGGCGCGACGGGCGCTGACTGCGAAGGGCTCCTGACGACCGAATTTCATCACCGCAACACGCCGCGTCCGCACCGTTGCGCCGGTAATTCGCGGTCGTCTGATGGGCGTGATCAAATACCTCGGTTCCAAACGCACGCTGCTGCCGATCCTCGTCAACGCCGTGCGCGCCGATGCGCGCGCCCGGTCGGTGCTCGATCTGTTCAGCGGCACCGCGCGAGTCGGCCACGCGCTCAAGCTTGCGGGCTATCGCGTCGTCTCCAACGACCACAACGCCTACGCGCACACGCTGGCGCGCTGCTACGTCGAGTCCGACTACGACGAGGTCGCGCGCGACGCTGAAGTGCTCATTGGCGAATGCAACTCGCTCGCCGGCAGGCCAGGCTATTTCACCGAGACCTTCTGCGAGCGGTCGCGTTTCTTTCACCCGAAGAACGGCGCGCGGGTGGACGCCATCCGCGAACGCCTCGCGTCGCTCGCGCTCCCGCCGGAGCTCGAGGCGGTGATGTTGGTCTCGCTGATGGAGGCGGCCGACCGCGTCGACAGCACGACGGGCGTGCAGATGGCGTACCTCAAGCAGTGGGCGCCCCGCGCCCACAACGACCTCGAGCTGCGCCTCCCCGCGGTGCTGCCGCGCGCCCGCGCCGGCAAGGGGCGTGCGCTGGCGCTCGACGCGCTCGATGCCGCGCGCGGCGTTGAAACCGACGTGGCGTACCTGGATCCGCCGTACAACCAGCACTCGTACCTCGGCAACTACCACATCTGGGAGTCGCTGGTGCGCTGGGACAAGCCGGCCTGCTACGGCGTCGCGTGCAAGCGGGAAGACGTGCGCGAGCGCACCAGCCGCTTCAACAGCAAACGGCTGGCCGAGGAGGCGCTCTCGGCGGTGATTGGCGCGGTGCGCGCCCGCACGCTGGTGGTGTCGTTCAGTGACGAAGG
This sequence comes from Gemmatimonadota bacterium, assembly GCA_016182795.1. Lineage (GTDB taxonomy): Bacteria > Gemmatimonadota > Gemmatimonadetes > Gemmatimonadales > Gemmatimonadaceae > PNKL01. The sequence continues at coordinate 130,581 of JACPFW010000030.1, read as the reverse complement.
CTTCGTGACGCGCGAGTGGCTTGAAGCGCGGCTCGCGGAGCGCGGCGCGGTGGCCACCATCGAGCGCCCGTACAAGCGGTACGTGGGCGCGCAGATTGGCATCTACAGTCCGCGCGGCGAACGCGTGGGCGAAGTGAGCCACGTCCGCAATCGCGAGTACATCTTCGTCTGCGGTTCCGAGGCGACGGTGGCGCGGGTCACCAAGAGCATCCGCATCGCGAGCTGAGCGCCTGGCGCGCCCGACGGCGCGCTACGCCGGTTCCGTGCGCGCCACCCACCGCCGCAGCGTATCCGCGGCCAGATGCAGCCGCCGCGCGACACCGCGTGCCGCCGGGCCGTCGGCGAGCGACCCACGCGCCCACCCTGCTTCGGCGCGGAAGCGTCGAATCTCGCGTTCAGCGTTCCGCTTCACGGCGCGGACGTCGTCCGCGGTGAATCGATGGAACGGCTTGAAGGTGAAGGCGTGCTCTCGCGTGGACTCGCGGAACTCCTGAATTCGCCCCCACTCATTGCCGAGGAGTGGAATGAGCTCGAGCGTCGTGCGCATCAGGTTCCGGTAGTTCAGGTCGTCGCCGTATGAGTACGCGAGATAGCGCCCTTCGACGAGCTGCCAGAACGTCTCTGTCGCCTCGTTGATGTCGACCGCGTCGTACTCGAGCGCCGTGCACAGCAGCCCCCACACGACGTGCCGCTCGCGTCCCGACATGTTGCGCGTCGGTGACGACGGCGCCTTCTCCCAGTGGCGCAGAAAGGCGCCATCCATGGCAAATGCGGTGGCGAAGCCCTGTCGCCAGAGCCGGGTGTTGAGTTCGGTCCACTCGCCCCAGAACCTGCGTCGCGGATTGAAGCCGCCCACCTGCCGCAGGAGGTTCGTATAGCTGGCCGCCAGCATGCCCTGTACGGGCATGTACCGCACGCCGTCCATCGTCACGGAGGGCGTCTCATCGCGCGGCTTGAACCGCACGTCGGTGTCCTCGACCAGCGACGGCACGCCCACGAGGCCAAGCGGCTGCGCGCGCATCGCCGCCTCGAGGGTGCCCAGCAGGTCGCCGTGCACGGTGGTGTCGTCGTCCACAAAGCAGATCAGCGGCGTCTTGCAGACGCCGAGCTGCATGGCGCGTCCGCCCGCGATGGTGGGATCATGGCCGTTGAACACCACCGAGATCGGCACGTTGGGCGAATGCTTCGTGATGCGCCGTTCGATGTCGCGTCGGTCGCCGCGCGCGTCGTGATTGTAGATGATGGAGATCTCGGCGCGTTCGATGCCCGGCAAGCGCTGCAGCGACTCGAGCAGTCCCGCCAGGTAGCCCTCACGCCCCGGAATTGTCAGCGCGGTGATGGTCCACGAGATGCCGTCGGGCATGGTTACCTCGGCGCAGGTGGGAGGTGCTGCAGGAGTTCGGGCCAGGCAGACGGGCCGGCGTTGGTGAGCACCTGGGCGCGCGGCGCCAGGTTGGCGAGCGCGGGATCGATGCTGCCGTCGCGCCGCCGCACAATGAACGCGCGGTCGACCGACTCGAGCAGACTCCGATCGTTGGCGGCGTCGCCAATGCCGTACGTCAATCCACCGCCGTCGCACAGCGCGGCATGCAGACGCGCCGCGCGCCCCTTGTCGACGCCGCGCGTGACGCAGGTCCAGCGTCCGCCCGGTTCGGCATCAAAGCCGGCCGCGCGCAGCGTGGCGGCGAACGACGGCGAAACGTCACTCAGGAGCACACTCCCGCGGCGGAGGCGCGCCCGCTTGGCCGCGTCCACCGATTGTCCGGTCTCCGCGCGCCACACCGTCACCGGCCACTCGTCGGCGAGGTCAACGGCGACGCCGTGCGCCTCGCCCAAGGCGAGCAGATCGCGGCGCAGCTCCGTGCGCGGCGTGCCGACGCGGCGAATCCACCACGCGCTGCCGGCCACCGCCGCGCGCTCGGCGCCGATGGTCGGTGTTCGCCGCGCGATGCACGCCCCGTTTTCGGCAATGAGGTCCACGGATACGTCCCATTGCACGGCAAGAGCCGCTAGTTCGTCGAGGGACCGGCTCGAGGTCAGGATCAGCCGGGCGCGCGCCGCGGCCTCGCGGAGCGACGAATTCGGGAACGCCAACTGGTCGTCATCGCCCAGCAGCGTGCCGTCAACATCGGTATAGACGGACGGAGCGCGCATCCGCGGTGATACCCTGACGGCCCACCCAAGTTCCCGCTCCGCAGACGCGCCAATCCGAAATCCCAATCCTCAGTCTTGGTCCTCAATCAGCCGTAACAACCTGTCGCAGTCCCTCAAGGCTGATATTCCCGCCGCACATCACAATCGCCACTTTCTTCCCGCTCAGCGTGGGAGCCAGCTTGCGCAGTCCGGCGAGCCCGCCGGCGGCCGCCCCTTCGGGCAGGTTATGTGTCGTGCGGATCAACTGGCGCAGCGAATCGGCAAGCTCCGCCTCGCTGACCGTGATGAAATCGGCGAGGCCGGCCTTCAGCGCCGGGAAGGTCATCTCATACGCCTGCCCCGTGGCGATCCCCTCGGCGAAGGTCCGCACCGGCACGCCGCGCACGATCTCGCCGCGCTTCCAGCTTTCGTATTGCGCCGGCGCCGCCTCGCTCTGCACCGCGATGACCTTGACGTTCGGCGCCAGGGCGCGCGTGACGGTCATCGCGCCGACCGCCTGCGAACCGCCGCCGAGCGCGATGAACACGGCGTCGAGGTCGGGCTGCTGCTCGACCATCTCGAGCGTCATCGTGGCCGCGCCGGCGATCACCGTGCGGTCATTGATGCCGTGCACCAGCCACAGGCCGCGCTCGGCGGCCAGTTCGGCGCACCGACGCGCGGACTCGTCGTACGTTGCGCCATGCTCAATGAGCTCGGCGCCGAGCGCGCGAATCGCGGCGTTCTTCTCTGGGTTGTTGCGCTCGGGCACAACGATGGTGCAGGGCACGCCGAGCAGGTGCGCGGCGTATGCCATGCCCTGCCCGTGATTGCCCGTGCTGGCGCCAATGACACCACGCTGGCGCGTGGCGTCTTCGAGCGCCGTCACGGCCGACAGGCCGTTGCGCACCTTGAAGGTTTGCACCGGCAGGTGGTTCTCGTGCTTCACGAAGACCTGCACGCCGTGCCCCACGAGTTCGTCGAGCAAGGGGTAGCGGCGCAGGGGGGATGGCGTGAGGTACGGACGCAACCGCTCGCGAGCGGCCAGCACGTCATCGAGCGTAATGGGCCAGGGGGAGGTCATGCGGGAAATCTAGCGAGCATTGGCAGCGAACGGCGGGAGATGCACATTTGCCCAGCCCCCACCGTCAACCGGAGCCTCGCCGATGGGATTCCTCAAGAAGCTCGTTATCGGACTCGTCCTGCTCGTGGCCTGTGTGTATGCGGTTGGGCTCTCGCTCCCGCGCGAGCACAAGGTGTCGAGCCGCATCCAGCTCACCGCGCCACGCGATTCGGTGTGGACCGTGCTCCGCAACTTCGGCGACTACCCCAAGTGGCATCCCGATTTCAAGTCGTCGGTGAAGGGCGAACGGCGTGATGGCCACGAGGTCTGGGTGCAGGACGTTGGCGGTATGACGATGAGCGTCGAGTTCCTCGAAATTCAGCCGCCGTCGCTGCTCGTGACCGAGATCATCACCGACGAGAAGTCCCAGTGGGGCGGCGTTTGGACGTATGACGTTGCCGCCAACGGCACTGGCACCGAGGTGACGATCACGGAGGAAGGCTGGGTCAAGTCGCCGTTCTTCCGCGTGATGATGAAGGTGATGGGCACGCATTCCACGATGGACGGGGTGCTCAAGCATCTGGGGGCGAGGTTCGGGGAGCAGGTGAGCCCGGAACACCTGAAGGACGGCGCGAAAACCGAGTGATGGCAGATGGCCGATGGCAGATGGCAGCGAACTGCCGATCATCCGCCGTCTTCCATCCGCCATCCGCCATCGCTATCTCTCACTCATGACCCTCCCCGCAATCCACGCCACCACCATTCTCGCCGTCCGCCGCGACGGCAAGGTCGCCATCGGCGGTGACGGCCAGGTGTCCGTCGGCGAGACCGTGATGAAGGCGCGCGCCGTGAAGGTGCGCGCGCTCAAGGGTGGACGCGTGCTGGCCGGTTTTGCCGGCGCGGCGGCCGATGCGTTCACGCTCTTCGAGAAGTTCGAGGAGAAGCTGGAGCGGCACCCAGGCAACTTGCCGCGCGCCGCCGTGGAACTGGCCAAGGAGTGGCGAAGCGACCGCGTGCTGCGGCGGCTCGAGGCACTGCTCGTCGTCTGCGATCGCGATCACGGTTTTGTGATATCTGGAAACGGAGAGCTCATCGAACCCGACGACGGCATTCTGGCGATCGGATCGGGCGGTCCGTACGCCCTCGCGGCCGCTCGGGCCCTGCTCGCCGACACCGCGCTGCCGGCCTCCGAAATCGTGCGCAAGGCGCTCGGAATTGCCGGTGAGATCTGCATCTACACCAACCAGAACATCACGGTCATCGACCTGGAATAGCGGGGCGGGGGGCACCGCCGGCGCCGGCACTCGCTACAATTGAAGCATGCCCGCCAACCGCACCGAACAGGTCCTCGCCCGCCTCGCCGATCTCACGCCTCGCAAGATCGTCGCCGAGCTCGACCGCTATATCGTGGGGCAGGGCGACGCCAAGAAGGCCGTCGCCATCGCGCTCCGCAATCGGTGGCGCCGCCAGCGCGCCCCGGAGGGGATCCGCGAGGAGATCGCGCCCAACAACATCATCCTCATCGGCCCGACGGGCGTGGGCAAGACGGAGATTGCCCGCCGTCTCGCCAAGCTGACTGGCGCGCCGTTCATCAAGGTTGAGGCCTCCAAGTTCACCGAGGTCGGCTACGTGGGGCGCGACGTCGAGGGGATGGTGCGCGACCTCGCCGAGAGCGCCATCGACATGGTGCGGCACGAACGCGAGCACGATGTCGAGGACTTGGCCAACGATCGCGTCGACGAGCGCGTGCTCGACCTGCTCCTCCCGCCGCCAACCGAGCCGGCACCGGCCGCTCCCGCCGACGGCGCGTCGAGCGTGTTCGTCGTCTCGCCCACCGGCGGCGTGACGCAGGAGCACGACCTCGCGCGCGAGCGGCACAAGCGTACGCGCGACAAGCTCAAGCAGCTCCTGCTCGACGGCCAGCTCGAGCAGCGCGAAGTCGAAATCGAGGTCTCGGCGTCCGCCGTTTCCGGCATGGACTTCGCCCAGCAGGGGGCGCCCGAGGGGATGGGCAACTTCGCCGAGATGCTCGAGCAGTTCATGCCCAAGCGCACGAAGAAGCGCACGGTCACGGTGGCCGAGGCGCGGCGCATCCTGCTCGACGAGGAGTACGACAAGCTCATCAACCACGACGACGTCGTGGCCGATGCGCTCGACCGCGTCGAGAAGCTGGGCATCATCTTCCTCGACGAGATCGACAAGATTGCCGGCGGCAAAGGCGAGATGGGCGGCCCCGACGTGTCGCGCGAGGGGGTGCAGCGCGACCTGCTGCCAATCGTTGAGGGGTCGAACGTCCAGACCAAGTACGGCTTGGTGAAGACGGATCACGTCCTGTTCATCGCCGCCGGCGCGTTCCACGTGAGCAAGCCGAGCGACCTGATTCCTGAGTTGCAGGGGCGGTTCCCGATTCGCGTCGAACTGAAGTCGCTCACCGAAGCCGATTTCGTGCGCATCATGACGGAGCCCGAGAACGCGCTGACCAAGCAGTACGCGGCGCTCGTCGCCGCCGAGGGGACGGAGCTGACCTTTACGGACGATGGCATCGCCGAAGTGGCGCGCACCGCGGCGCACGTGAATGCGCGGATGGAGAACATCGGCGCCCGCCGCCTGCACACGGTGATGACCACGCTGCTCGAGGACGTGCTCTATGACCTGCCCGAGCGCGGAACCGAGGCGGTGAAGGTCGATGCCCGCGTCGTGCGCGAGCGGCTGAAGGCGATATCGGAAGATGAGGATCTTCGGAAGTACATTCTTTGAGGGGGAACGAGGGGCGGGGGCCGTGACTTGGGACCGAGCGAGGTGAGGGGTGAAGGAGGGACGAGATGCCGTCGCGCACCACGTTCCCCCTCACGTACCGCCTCGCTAAGTCACGGCCCTCCTCCCCGTTCCGTACCCCCGCTCCCCTTCTGTGCCCTCCTCACCCAACGCAACTTTAGAGTCCCCCTCTCCCGTCCCTCCCGTGACCGCGCACCGCGACTTCCTCTCCATCCTCGACTTCTCCAGCGCCGAACTCCCAGCGCTCTTTCGGCTGGCCGAGGACATTCGCAACAAGCGCTATGTGAAGAAGCCGATGGCCGGCAAGGTGCTGGCCATGATCTTCCAGAAGTCGTCGACGCGCACGCGGGTGTCGTTCGAGGTCGGCGCGTTCGACCTCGGCGGGCACGCCCTGTTCCTGTCGCAGCGCGACATCCAGCTGGGGCGCGGCGAACCGATCAAGGACATGGCCCGCGTGCTGTCGCGCATGACCGACGGCATCATGATCCGCGCGTACGAACATGCGCATGCGGAAGAGCTCGCCGAGTATGCTGACGTGCCCGTCATCAATGGACTCACGGACCTGTCGCATCCGTGCCAGATCCTGGCCGACCTTCTGACGGTGCGGCAGTTCCTGGGGACATTTGAAGGAAAGCGAATCGCCTGGATTGGCGACGGCAACAACATGGCGCACTCGTGGATTGAGGCCGCCCAGCGGCTGAAGTTCTCGCTGCGGCTGGCCTGTCCGGAACGCTACGAACCCGACCCCGCGCTCATCGCCACGGCGCGCGCGGAGGGCGCCGATGTCACGCTGGTGCGCGATCCGCGCGAAGCGGCCGATGGGGCGCACGTCATCAATACGGATGTCTGGGCGTCGATGGGTCAGGAAGACGAGTCCAATGAGCGCATCCAGGTCTTCAACGGCTACATGGTGGACGACGCGCTGATGGCGCGCGCCGACCGGGACGCGATCTTCCTGCACTGCCTCCCCGCGCATCGCGGCGAGGAAGTGAGCGAGTCGGTGCTCGAGGGGCCGCAGAGTCGCGTCTGGGCGGAGGCGGAGAATCGCCTCCACATCCAGAAGGCGATCATGGCCGTGCTGATCGGGCACGAGTCGCTGGCGCCGTATATGCGCGGCCCCAAGAGGACCGCACCCAAGAAGAAGTCACCGGCGCGCGGCAAGCGCCGGTAGGTTGTTGAGCGCAAGCACGGACGACACGCGTCGTCCTTCCACCGTCTACCCGAGCGTGCCATGACCGTTCTCGACTTTACCCTTCAGACCGACACCGGCGAGTTCCTCACGCTGTCGTCGCTCCGCGGCAAGCGCGTGGTCCTGTACTTCTATCCCAAGGACTACACCAGCGGTTGCACCATGGAGTCGTGCGCGTTCCGCGATCTCTTCCCGCGCTTTGGCGCGAGCGACGCGGTGATCCTCGGCGTTTCGCCCGACGACGTCGCGTCTCACCAGAAGTTCAAGGTCAAGTACAACCTGCCGTTCACGCTGCTCGTCGACGAGAATCACTCGCTCGCCGAGCAGCTCGGCATCTGGGTGGAGAAGCAGATGTACGGCCAGAAGTACATGGGCGTGCAGCGCACCACGTACATCATTGGTGCCGACGGCGCCGTGGAGCACGTTTTCGAGAAGGTGAACCCCGCCGGCCACGCCGAGGAAGTCATGGCGTTCCTGCAAGGCGGCGTGGACGCGGCGAGTGCCGTGCGCGCCGCATTCGATGCCGCGGCCAAGGCCCAGCCCGCCGTCGTACCGAGTAAGCCCGCCACGAAGTCCGCCAAGAAGCCCGCCAAGAAGCCGGCCAAGAAGGCCGCGAAGAAGGCGGTGAAGAAGGCGGCGAAGAAGGTGGTAAAGAAGACGGTGAAGAAGGTCGTGAAGAAGACGGTGAAGAAGGCCGTGAGGAAGGCGGTGAAGAGGGTGGCAAAGAGACCGGCCAAGAAGGTCGCGAAGAAGACCCCCAAGAAACCGGCGAAGAAGGTGGTGAAGAAGTCGGTCAAGAAGACGGCGAAGAAATCCACCAAGAAACCCGCCGCCAAGAAGTAACCACCACCGATGCATGAGGGGCCCCGATCACGGGGCCCCTCTGTTGTTTCTCTGTAGTTTCTCTGTAGTCTCTCTGTTGTCTCTCTGTTGTCTCTCTGTAGTCTCTCTGTTGTCTCTCTGTTGTCTCTCTGTTGTCTCTCTGTTGTCTCT
>JACPFW010000030.1:0-122338 GCA_016182795.1 Gemmatimonadota bacterium | reverse complement strand
TGTTGTCTCTCTGTTGTCTCTCTGTTGTCTCTCTGTTGTCTCTCTGTTGTCTCTCTGCTACATCTTGCCGCTCACCATCCCATGCGCCTTCGGTGTCCCCGGGAACATCAGCCACGGACCGTTGTCGCGCGGTTGTGAGGTGATGCCGATGCTCTCGGTTGTCGCGTACGGGATGTAAAGCACCGTCAGCAGGCCGGCATCCTTCACCGTGTTGGTGGCGGGGTCATATGCGCTCTTCTTCGCGGTTACCGTGTACAGCGACCCCTGCGCCGGCATCTTCAGCGTGCCGATCTTGATCTCGGCGAAACGCACGCTGTCCACCTTGGCGCCGGTCACGCCCCGCGCGCGGAGTTCGCGACCGCGCGCCATGAACGGCTCCAGCGACTTGTGGTAGCAGGCGACATGAAAATCCGGGCGCACGACATACAGCGCCAGGCAATGCATGCCGTTCTTTCCCTCGCGCAGCACCGCCAGCTTGCCGGCCTGCTTGTAGCCCATCACCGTGGCGCCGTCACGCAGCTCGGCGGGCAAGGGGAGCACCGCGGCGGCAATCTGCTGCGCGACGGGCGGGATGTCCGCTGGCGCGGAGGGCGCTTGCTGCGCCGTGAGTGGCGCGGCAAAGGCGGCGATAAGAAACAACACTCGCATGGGAGGGCGTCCGAGGGAGAGGAAGGAAAAAACGATATCACACCGCTGGCGTCGCGCGCCAGCCGCGCACCCGCTTCCACAGCCGCCCCGCCGCGAATCCCGCGATCGTCGCGATCTCCGCCACGCTCGGCGTCGGGGTCTCGCCCAGCGAGCGCAGGATGCGCGACCGCATGCGCAGCACGATCGGCGACGCCACGGGAATGGCCTGGAAATACGGGTCGTACCGGGTGCCGATCCCCTCGATCAGCGAGGCCGTGCGCGCGAAATACACCATGTCGCGCGGCAGGACGATGGGGAAATCGTAGAGCGCGTGCATCACGCGGTCGGCGAGCATCATCTTGAGCCGGTCCTGCGTCGTGGTGTCGGCGCGGTACGCCGTCTCGAGCAGGATGTTCACTAGCCGGTTGATCTCGCTCATGTCGGCGCCGGCGGCAATCAGCCCCAGCGCGTTGAATCCGTCGATGATGCCCGGCGGATCCTGCCGCACCGCCGCCAGCACCGTGCGGATCAGCTGCAGGCGCGTGTCGCGCTCCACGCGCACCACCATCCCGAAGTCGAGCAGCACTAGCTTGCCGTCGGTCGTGACCAGCAGGTTGCCGGGATGCGGGTCGGCGTGGAACAGCCCGTCGATCAGCATCATCTGGATGTACATCTCGATCAGCACGGCGGTGATGCGCTTGGCTTCGTCTTCGCTCACCTCCAGCCGGTCGATGCGCCGCCCTTCGACGAACTCGAGCACGATCACGCGCTGACGCGTGAGTTCGTGCACGATCTCGGGGACGATCACGTCCTTGTCATCCACAAAGTTCTGTCGAATCTCGGTGGCGTACTCGGCCTCGAGATGAAAGTTCATCTCATCCTTGATCCGCGACGAAAACTCGTCGATGACCGCGACGATGCCGCGCACGTGCGGGTTGGGCCACTGCCACTGCACCCACCCCATGATCCGCCGCGCGATGCGCAGGTCCTGCTCGATGACGTGCTCGACCCCCGGACGTAGTACCTTCACGGCCACGTCGCGCCCCTTGTACAGCGCGCGGTGCACCTGCCCCAGCGACGCGGCGGCCACCGGCGTGCGGTCGAACCGCTCGAAGATCGCCTCCGGAGGTTTCCCGAATGCCGTCAGGATCTCGCGCTCGATCTCGGCGGTCGGCACCGCCGGCACCTGGTCATGCAGGGTGCCCAGCACGCTGATGTAGGGTTCGCCAATGAGGTCGGCGCGCGCGCCGAACACCTGCGCGAGCTTCACGAAGGTCGGGCCCAACGACGCGATGGCCGACACAATGCCCTCGGCACGGCGCCGGTGGAACTCGGGCGTCCGCTGCAGCGGCGTTCCCCACAATACCCACCGCCGGCGGTCCCGCAGCAGCGAGACCACCCACGGCAGTAGGGTGCGGATGATGCGGAAGGAGCGCATACATCCAACCTAACGGTTCCACTACGGAAGAAGTTCGAACCCCGCCAGCTCGAAGTGCGCGTCGAGGGCCAACGCTTGGCGGAGCCGCCGCGCGCGCATTACCTCAAAGCTCACGGCGTCGGCCAGACTGAGATGCTGGTCAGTGAATCGACGCAGCCACCGGTCCACCGCGCCGCGCTCGAGATCGCGGTCAACAAACACGACCTCATGCGACGGGTCCTGGTACAGGCTGTCGAGGAACCGCACGCCCTCCGCCGCCCCACGAAACCGGCTGATGAGGATCTGCATCTCGGTCACCACCAGATTGGTGGTCACCAGCGGCACCCGCCGCTCAATGAGCCCCCGATACGCCGACAGTGCCGCCTTGTGCCGAGCTTCCTTGGGACTGAGCGCGGCAAACCAGCCGGACGTGTCGAGGAAGGCGCCGCTCACCGGTGTTTCCGTCGGTGCCCGAGATACGCGTCGGCGAGCACCGCGTCGTGGTCGGCGGCCACCCCGGCCGGCCAGTCGCCCCCGGCGCCCTCGGCGATGAACCGAAGCATCGGGCTCTCCACGTTCTGCTCGCGCGCAAAGGCGCGCATTCCGCGCCGCATCACCTCGGCCTTGGAGAGCCCGGACACGGCGGCGATGCGGGCGAGCAGCGCCGAGTCGTCGGCCTCAAGGTAGACCTGGACGGGCTCGCGCACACGAGCGGGGGAGTCAGTGGGACGCTTCGGCATGTAATGATGCTAACACATGCATTACATGTACGCAAGTACATGTACACGCGCGCGCGTGTGCGGTCGCGGCGCTACGCCGTCACTCGCGCCGCGATCTTGATCGAGCGCCACTTCCCAAGCCGGAATCGCCAGATGCTGAGCGTCGCGCGGGCGAAATGCCCAAGCACGATCGCCAGCCAGATGTGATGCGGCGCCAGCGCCGTCGACGCGCTTAGCGTCTCGAGCAGGCCAATGGGGATGACGATCTGTGAGATGATCGAGATGAACATTGGCCCCTTGGTGTCGCCCGTGCCGGTGAGGCCGCCGCTGTACGTCAGCGCGGTGGTCACCAGCAAGCCGCTTACCGCGAGCCAGCGCATCAACTCCACGCCACGCGCGAGGCTTTCGGCATCCTGCATGCCGAACAAGCCGAACAGGAAACGGGGCACGGCCAGGAACAGCACGCCCATGAACACGGCGATCATCAAGCCGAGTCGATTGGCGGCGTGCACCGCCTGCACGCTCCGCTCGGGCTTGCCGGCGCCGAGGTTCTGGCCCGCCACCGCTGCCGCCGCGCCCATAAGGCCCACGGACGTCCACGTGATGAACGAGAAGAGCTGGTTGTAGCCCACCGCGTAGACAGCCTGCACATGCCCGCTCTCGGGGAGCGAACCCATGAAGCGGAGCAGCATGACGCCGGCCACGTTCATGGCCACGCCCTGAATGCCGGCCGGCATGCCGAATCGCAGCAGTTCCTTGATCATCGGCCAGTCGAACGACCGGTCCATGCCGGAATGCCAGTGGATCACCCAGCCGCCCTTGAGCAGGCGGTACAACCCGTACGCCGACGTGAGCGTCGCCGCCGAGACCATGCCGAGCGCCGCCCCCATCGTTCCGAGCGCGGGGATGGGCCCGAGGCCGCGAATCAGGATCAGGTTGAACGTGACATTGAGCACCGTCATCGAGATGCCGAGCCGCATGCCGGTGCGCGCGTCGCCGGCGGCGCGCAGTGCGCCGCCGATCATGAACCCGAGCATCATCCCCACGCTGCCCAGGAACAGCGTGCGCAGGAACGGCAGGGCCTGGGCCTTCACCTCCGGCGCGGCGTGCACGATGCCGAGCAGGGCCGGCGACAGGAACCAGCCGGCCGGGGCGAGCACGACCAGGGCGAGCACGAGCGCGGCGATGAAGCCCTGATAGCTCGCATGGTTCACCGCCTCGGCGTCGCCCATCCCCGTGTAGCGGCTCACGAGCACGCCCATCCCCGTGAAGATGGACATCATGAACGTGATGACGACGAGGAAGATCTGCCACGAGACGCCGACAGCCGCGTTGCCCGCGTACCCGACGAGATGGCCGACCAGCGCGTGGTCGATGAGTCCTTGCATGCCGCCAATGACATTGGCGAGCACCGTGGGCCACGCGACGGCCCAGACGGCGGCGACGACGGGACCCTCGACGATAGAGCGGTCGAAGGACTTGGTGGCGGGCTTCGCGGCTGGCTTGCTGGGGGGGCTGTGCGTCATCGCGGGTAGGGAACTATCGCACCCGCTGTAGATTTCAGCCATCCCCTGACCGACAGAGATTCTCGATGTCCGACTCTATTGCATTCCTTGGCACCGGCCGCCTTGGCGCCGGTTTCGTTGAAGCCGCGCTCGGCCGCGGCGACCGGGTCACCGTGTGGAACCGTACCGCCGACAAGGCGCAGGCGCTCGCCGCGTTCGGCGCGGTGGTGGCTGCCACCCCGGCCGAGGCAGTGCGCGGCGCTACGCGCGTGCATCTCGTACTCAAGGACGACGACTCGGTGGAGCAGGTGATCGCCGAGTGCCGCGCCGGACTGGGCGCCGACACGATCATCGTTGACCATACGACGACGCTGCCCGCGCGCACGGCGGCGCGCGCGGCACGGCTAAGCGCCGAGCGGGTGAAGTACCTCCACTGCCCGGTCTTTGTTGGTCCAGCCGCGGCGAAGCTCGCGCGTGGCAACATTCTCGCCGCCGGGCCGCAGGCGCTGTTTGAGCGCGTCAAGCCCGCGCTCGAGAAGCAGGCCGCGCGCGTCGTCTACTACGGTGAGCGTCCCGACCTTGCCGCGGTGATCAAGCTCATTGGCAACGCGTATCTCATTGGCACCGGCGCCGTGATGGCCGACTTCATGTCGATCGCGCGCAGCGCCGGCGTGAGCGCGGAGCAAGCGATGTCGCTGTTCGACTTCTTCGATCCCGCCGGCATTGTGAAGACGCGCGGCGTGAGCATGATGAAGGGCGACTGGACGCCGAGCTTCGAACTGACGATGGCGCGCAAGGACGTGAAGCTGATGATCGAGACGGCGGGCGACCGTCCGCTGGCCGCACTCCCCAGTCTCGCCGCACGCATGGATGCGCTGATCGCGGCCGGCCACGGGGGTGAGGATTTCGCGGTGTTGGCGATCGACGCGGTGCGCTAGCGGCGCAGGTACTCCGCTGCCTGGGTGCCGCAGCGCACGCCGCTCGCGGCCGCGTCGGCGAACGCGACGCCGTGCAAGCCGGACCCACCGATGAAGAGCCCGTCGAGCCGCGCTGCGGCGCGCTCGATGCGCTCCACCCGCGCGAGGTGGCCCAGTTCATACTGAGCGATCGCGCGCGGCCACTGCACGGCGTGCACGAACGACGGGCTGGCGGTGATGCCGTACATGCGGGCCACTTCGTCCCGGGCCAGCGCGATGACCGCGTGCTCCGACATCACCCCGACGCCCGGATCCACGGCGCCCCCCAGCATGACGCGCATGAGCAGATGTCCGTCAGGGCTCCGGGCGGGAAAGATGTGCGAATCCCACAGATTGCCGAGCATCCGGTATCCCTCGTCGCGGGTGATGAGCACCCCAAAGCCGCGCGGAACCGTCCGACTGACCTCGGCGGCATACCCGAGGGCGACGACGGCGACTGGCGGACCGTAGATCCCGTCCAGCGCGGCCGCCGCGTCCGGGGCGAGCGCCTGCAGCAGCGGCGCAGCGGCCCACGGCTCCGTGGCGAGCACGAGCGCGTCGCAGGCAATTGGCGCCGCGTCGTCCGCCGCCGTGACGATCCACTGGGTGCCCGTTCGTTCGATGCGCGTGACCCTCGCGCCGCAGCGCACCTGGAACCCGCCGCGCGCGGCCAACGCGCGGGGCAGCGTCTGCATTCCGCCTCGGAAGGACGTCAACCCGCCGGCCGACGTGTTCCCCCGCTTGGCGCTCAGGCCGCGAATGAGGCCACCATATTCGCGCTCGAGCGCTGCCATGCGGGGAAAGGCGGCGGGGAGCGAGAGTCGCTTGGCATCACCGGCGTGGATGCCAAGGGTCATGGGCATGATGAGCCGATCGGCGACTTCCGCGCCGAGGCGGCGCGCTGTGAACTCCCAGACGGTCTCCTCCGTCCCTTCACGGCGGGCCGGAAGAAATGGCTCGGCGAGGAGCCGCAGGAGTCCGCGCGGGCTCAGGATGCCCGCGCGCGCAAAGCCCACCGGGTTGGGGACGATCTCGCGCAGCTTGCCCGCGCGGTAGACGAAGCGACGCTTGGCGTTCGCATTGGCCGGCACCGCATCGTCGGCGAGCCCGGCGTCGGCGATGAGCTGCGTCAGTTCCGGACGCCCCGCGAGAAAGCCACTGGGGCCCGACTCCACGAGCCAGCCGTCCGCCTCGACACTCTGCGCTTTTCCGCCCACCTGCGGACCGCTTTCGAGCAGCAGCACATCGAGGCCGCCCGCGGCGGCGGCGGGATGGCGGCGCGCTGTCCACGCGGCGGCGAGTCCGGCCATGCCGCCACCGACCACTACCAGCCGCTTGCGCGTCATACCGTGCGACTGAACACCGGCTTTGCCTCGCCTTCGTGCTTCTCGCGCATGTAACGGTCAAAGCACATGGCGAGGTTGCGCACGAAGAGCTCGCCGACGGGCGTTGCGTCAATCCGTTCTGGCCCGATGTGCACGAGTCCTTCACTGGCTTGCACTTCCAGGCGCCTGAGGTCTTCGGCGAAGTACGCGGCAAAGTCGATGCCGTACTGCCGCTCGATCTCGCGAATGTCGACCCGGAAGTTGCACATCAACTCGTGGATGACCGTGCGACGCACCTCGTCGTCATCGGTGCGGGCCACGCCACGCACCACCGGAAGCACGCCCGCGTTGATGGACGCCTCGTAGGTCGACAGCTTCTTGTCGTTCTGCACGTATGCGCCGCGCACGTCGCCGATGGCGGAGATGCCGAGGCCGAGCACGTCATCACCGGGGATGACGGCATAACCCTGAAAGTTGCGGCGCAGGCGCCCCTCCGCCTTGGCGCGCGCGAGTTCATCGTCGGGGCGCGCAAAGTGATCCATGCCAATGGACACATAGCCCGCCGCGAGGAATCGTTCGCGCGCAATCGCAAAGAGCTGCAGCTTCGTCTGCGGCGCGGGCAGGTCGCGCTCCTCGATCTTCTTCTGATGGCCGCGCACCCACGGCACGAAGGCGAACGAGTAGACCGCCACGCGGTCGACGCCGAGCCCGATGACGGCCTCGACGGTCTGCTCGAAGGTCTCGGGCGTCTGGTGGGGGAGGCCGTAGATGAGGTCGACATTGATGCCGCGGAAGCCGCGGCGCCGGGCGTGCTCGACCAGCGTCGCCGTCTGTTCGAGCGACTGCACCCGATTGATCGCTTCCTGCACGACGGGCGTGAGATCCTGCACGCCCATGGAAACGCGGTTGAAGCCGAGGTCGGCCAACGCATCGAGATGGGCGATGCTCGTCACGCGCGGATCAACTTCAACGGCGAGTTCGGCTCCGGGGAGCGGCTTGAAGAGCGAGAGGAAGTGCGAGAGCAGGTCGGTGAGCTGCGCCGGCTGATAGTATGTCGGGGTCCCGCCACCGAGATGCAGCTGGGCAAAGTGCCGCCGGTTGGGGAGGCGGTCGGCGACCATGCTCGCCTCGCGCTTGAGCAGCTCGAGATACGGAGCCGCGACCTCGCGATGCTTGGTGATGATCACGTGGCAGCCGCAGTACAGGCAGCGCTCCTCACAGAACGGGAGGTGCAGGTACAGCGAAAGCGGCGCGTGCTCGCCCAGCGCATTCGCCGCGACCAGGCGGCGCTCATAGTCGCTGACACTAAATCCGTCGTGGAACTCCACGGCGGTGGGGTAGCTCGTGTACCGCGGGCCGGCGAGGTCGTGGCGGGCGAGAAGGTCGGCCGTCACCTGGCGGGAAACTGGCGATGCCATGCGATTCATGCGGGGCGTTCCGAATGGACGGTGTCGATGAGCGCGTGAACGCTGTCGAGGGGCGCCTCGGGCGTGATGCCGTGCCCGAGATTGACGATGTGCCCGCGGGCGGGCACCTGCGCGAGCAAGGCGGACGCGGCGCGCGCCGTCGCCTCCGGACCGGCCAGCAGGATGGCGGGATCGAGGTTGCCTTGCAGGGCACGCGCCGGGCCCACGAGCGCGCGCACGGCGCGCAGGTCTTCGCGCCAGTCGAGAGCCAGTGCCTCGGACGGAAGCGATGCATAGCCCGACACGAGGTGCGAGGCGTCCTGCACGAAGAGAATTCGTGGCGCGCCGAGGGCCTTCGTTTCGTCTAGAAAGCGCGCAAGGTGCGGCTTCACGAAGCGGTCCCAGTCGGCGCGGGAGAGCACACCGGCCCAAGTATCGAAGAGCTGCACGGCGTCGGCGCCGGCGGCAACCTGTGCCTTGACGTACGCGATGACCAGATCGGTCAGGCGCGTCAGCAGCGCGTTGAGCAGGCCAGGGTCGCGGTGCGCGAGTGCGCGCAGCGCCGGGAAGCCTGGCGCCCCGCGTCCCTGCACCAGGTAGGCGGCGAGCGACCACGGTGCACCGGCAAAGCCGAGCAGGGCCAGCTTGCGATCGAGCGCGGGACGCACGATGCGCAGGGCCTGGATCACTTCGGGGGCGATCTCGTCGGGGGTCGGGACTCGCAGTGCGTCGACGTCGGCCGCTGTGCGCACGGGCCGCGCGAGCACCGGGCCGGGATCGAAACGCACCGACAGGCCCAAGGCGCCGACGGGGCTCATGAGGTCGGCAAAGATGATCGCCGCGTCGAGCGGAAAGCGCGCGACGGGCTGCAGGGTGACTTCGGCGGCAAGCGCGGCATCGCCCGAGAGCTGCTCGAATGAGTGTTTCGCCCGCAGCGCGCGATATTCGGGCAGGTAGCGTCCGGCCTGCCGCATGATCCAGAGGGGCCGACGCGGTGTGGCATCGCCGCGCATGGCGCGCATGAAAAGAGAACTCACGGCGCCTCCGCCGGCTCAATGGTGAATCGGTATCCGATGCCGCGCACGGTGTGAAAGTGCTTCGGCTGCTCCGGGTCTTCCTCGAACCGCTTGCGCAGGCGGACGATGAAGTTGTCGATGGTTCGCGTCGACGGCAGGACATCCTCGCCCCACACGAGATCGAGAATCTCGTCGCGCCAGACCACCTGTCCGGCTCGCTCGGCCAGAACCTTGAGGATCATGGCTTCCTTCTGCGTCAGGAACTGCTCCACGCCGTCGCGCGAGTGGCCGCGGAAACTGCGGAAGTCGAACTCGTTGCCGCCGAACTTCACGATCGGCTCGAGCGCGGTGATGGCGTCGTAGCGCACGCGCCGGCGCAGAATCGCGGCCACGCGCAGCAACAGCTCCTTCAGATGGAACGGCTTGGGCAGATAGTCGTCGCCGCCGACGCCGAGGCCGCGAATGCGGTCGTCCTGGCCCCCGCGCGCCGTGAGAAAGAGCACCGGCGTGTCACGCCCTTCACGGCGCGCTGTCTCGCAAATCGTGAATCCGTCCATCCCGGGCAGCATGACGTCGAGGATCACGAGCCCGAATTCGTGGTGGCGGATCTTCTCGAGCGCGACGCGGCCGTCGGTGACGTGATCGACCGTGTAGCCCTCGGCCTCGAGGTTCTCGCGGATCCCTCGTCCGAGATTCGGCTCGTCCTCTACCAGCAGAATGTGGGCGGTAGTTTCCGTCATGCGGCGCCTCCATCCGCCAGGGGCCACTCCACCGTGAAGCACGCGCCGCACCCCGGGCCTTCACTGCTGGCGCCGACGGTGCCGCCGTCGAGTTGGGCGTACCGGCGCACCAGATACAGGCCGAGACCGGTTCCGCCGCGCGATGCGCCGTGCGGCCGGTAGAACTTCTCAAAGAGATGCGCCGCCTGGGCGGGCGTGAAGCCCGTGCCATTGTCGCGCACGTCGATGCGTGCGCGCCCGCTGCTCACTCGCGCCGACACGACGACCTGTCCGCCGGCCGTGGCACGCACGGCGTTCTGCAGCAGATTGCTGAGCACCGTCCGCACCGCGTCGCGATCCGCATAAATGGCCATCGAGGCGGGCACGTCGGCCGTGACCGTGGTCTTGCTCTCTGCCGCCTGCATCGTGACGTCGGCAATGGCGGAGCGCACCTCCTCCAGCACCACCAGCAGCTCGGGTGAAGTGCGGATCGCGGGTTCGGCGAGGCGCGACGTGTCGAGAATGTTGCCAATGAGCCGCTCGAGTCGGGCGAGGTCCTGGAGCAGCCGTTCGATGAGCTGCGCGCGGCGATCCGACGGAGGGTCGCGCAGGGAGAGCGTCTCCGCTGACAGCCGCAGGCTTGCCAATGGACTCTTGAGCTCGTGCGACACCGTCGCGAGGAAACTCTCCTGCCGGCGGTGCAGTTCGGCCTGATCCCGCAGCGCGCGGAAAACCACATACATGGCGCCGACCAAGACCGCGAGGAAGAACGCGCCTTCCCACCAGTAGCGGTTCAGGCGATGCCACCGGTCGGCGTCGAGCTGCTCGAGGACCTCCGGTTTTATGATCACGGATTTCTCCGTGATCTGCAGGTCGGGATACAGCGCCTGCACGGCCGCGCGCGACATACCCACGCGCAGGGCCGCCGTTGCCTTGGTGATATCGGCCTCAAGCAGCAGTTCGCTCCGGTCGCGCATCTCGCCCGTGTAGCGCACCTGGTCCACCAGCCACCAGCCGAGCTGCGCGTTGCAGAGCGCGAGCAGCACCAGAAAACTGATCTGGAGCGTGCGGGTCCGGCGCGGATCGTGCGACATCGTCATGCGACGTCGACGTCCGGCGTGTGCAGCGACTCTTGGAGCGCATCGCGCAAGCGCCCAAGGTGTGCCGGCTCATGCGCCAGCGAGAGAAAGCCGACTTCATAGGCCGACGGGGCCATCGCAATGCCGCGTCGCAGCATGGCATGAAAGAGCCGCCGGTAGAGCGGACCGGCGTCGCTCGAGACCGCCTCGGCCGCGCGCGGCGCGGCGCCGCCCTGCAGGCACACCCAGAACAGCGAACCCATGCGAACAAGCTGCGCCGGAAAGGGGGCGCCGGCCAGCACCGGGCCAAGGGCCGCCCCAAGGGCGGCGCCGGCGGCTTCCAGTTTGGTGTATGCGTCTTCGCGCCCAAGAATCCGCAGCGTGGCGAGCCCGGCTGCCATGGCCACCGCGTTGCCCGAGAGCGTGCCGGCCTGGTAGACCGGCCCCAGCGGCGCCAGGTGGCGCATGATGTCGCGCCGTCCGCCGAACGCGCCGACTGGCAGGCCGCCGCCAATGATCTTGCCGAAAGTCGCGAGGTCGGGGGTGATGCCGTATCGCTCGGCCGCGCCACCGCGCGCGAGCCGGAAGCCGCTGATGACTTCGTCGAAGATCAGCAGCGTGCCCGCGCGCTGCGTTTCAGCACGCAACGCCGCCAGGAACTCCGGACGCTGCAAGAGCAGCCCGTTGTTCGCCGGCACGGGCTCGATGATCACGGCGGCAATCCGGTCGCCTTCACGACGCAGCAACTCCGTCATCCGCTGGGTGTCGTCGAGCGGCAGGACGATTGTCTCCGCCGCGAACGCGTCGGGAACGCCCGCCGACGACGGGTGCCCAAAGGTCACCAGCCCCGACCCGGCCGCGACCAGCAGATGGTCGGCGTGCCCGTGATAGCATCCGGCGAACTTCACAATCTTGTCGCGCCCCGTCGCGCCGCGTGCCACGCGAATGGCGCTCATCGTCGCCTCGGTGCCCGACGACGTGAACCGCACTTGCTCGAGTCCCGGGTACGACGCCACGATCAGCTCGGCGAGTTCGATTTCCGCCTCACCCGGCGCGCCAAAGGTCGTGCCGCGGTCGACCGCCGCGTGAATGGCCTCGCGCACCTCCGGATGTGCATGGCCGAGGATCAGCGGCCCCCACGAGCAGACAAAGTCGATGTAGTGGTTGCCGTCCACGTCCTCCAGATCGACGCCCGTGCCGCGACGATAGACCAACGGCGTGCCGCCGACCGCGCCGAACGCGCGGACGGGAGAGCTCACCCCGCCCGGGATCACCCGTTGCGCGCGTTCCATCCAGGCGGTCGAGCCGACCCCTGCGCTCATAGCCACTTCCCCTGCAGCGCCTCGCGCGCGTGATAGGTGATGACAATATCGGCGCCGGCCCGAACAATCGCGTGCAGGTTCTCCCGCACGACCAGCGCCTCATCCATCCAGCCGTTCGCGGCGGCCGCTTTCACCATCGAGTATTCGCCGGACACGTTGTACGCCGCCAGCGGCAGCGTCGAGGCCTGCTTCACGCGACGGATGACGTCGAGGTACGCCAGCGCAGGCTTCACCATCAGGATATCCGCTCCCTCGGCCGCATCAAGTGCCGCCTCGCGCTCCGCCTCGCCGCCGTTGCGCAGGTCCATCTGATAGCTGCGCCGGTCGCCGTGTTGCGGCGACGAGTCGGCGGCGTCGCGGAACGGCCCGTAGTAGGCCGAGGCGTACTTGACCGCGTACGACATGATGCCCGTGTCGCCCAGACCGGCGGCATCGAGACCGTCGCGAATCGCCGCGACGCGCCCATCCATCATGTCGGACGGGCCGACGAGGTCGGCGCCCGCCTCGGCGTGTGCAACCGCCATCGCCGTGATCGGGGCCAGGGACCGGTCGTTGTCGACGGTGCCGTTCGCCAGAATGCCGCAGTGCCCGTGATCCGTGTAGGCGCACAGGCAGACGTCGGTGACCACCACGAGATCGGATCCCATCGCCTTCTTGAGCGCGCGCACCGCCCGCGGCACGGTCCCGTTGGGGTCGCGCGACGGAGTGCCGGTGGCGTCCTTCGTGCCCGCCGCCGGCACGCCGAAGAGGAGTACGGTCTTGATGCCGAGCGCCAGGTCGGCCTCGACCGCGCGCACCAGGTTGTCGATGCCGTACCGCGAGATGCCAGGCATCGACGGGACTGGCTCGTCGCCCTTGTCTGCCGCGAGCACAAAATGCGGCATGATCAACTGCGAGGCGCTCACCCGCGTCTCGGCCACGAGTTCTCGCAGGGCGGCGCCGCGACGCAGGCGGCGCGGGCGCAGGCGCCCGGTGGGCGTGAGGATCGTATCACTCATTGCATTACCTCCAGCATGCCGTCGAGCCCCGGACGCCGCGCCTCCGCGGCGACCGTCAGCCCCGCCGCGCGTGCCGCGGCAGAGGTCGTGGGCCCGATCGTGATGATCCGGGCCGTGCACGGAAGCACGGCGCGGTTGAGAAGTCCCTGGACTGCCGTCGGACTGGCGAGCAGGACGTCGTCGATTGACCCTTCGCGAAGATCCATCCGCTTCTCGATCGCCGGAGCGGCGACCGTTCGATACACAGCAATGGGCGTAACCCGCCACCCGAGCGACGCGAGCACGAGCTCGGCGTCGCGCCGTCCCTCGGCCGCGCCGGCGATCACCGCATGCAGCGACGACTCGGGCGTGGCTGCGTGAGCTACAGCCGCCAGTTCGGCGGCGAGCGCCGCCGACGTGGGTATGGACGCCACCAGATCGGCGCGCCCCCAGACTTCCGTCGCCGCGTGCGCCGTGGCGGGTCCGACCGCGGCGACCCGCACGTGCGGCGGCGGCGCACATCCGAGCAGCTGCGCCGTGCACTCCACGCCGCGGCGTGACGAGACGACCAGCCAGTCGGCGTTGTTGAGCGCGGCCTGCAACCGCGTCGCCGTCATGGCGTCGCGAATCGGCTGCACGCTCAGGCAGGGCAGCAGCACCGGATGCGCACCGCGTCGCGTGAGGCGCTCGGCCCACGCCGCCGCGTCTTCCTCGGCGCGCGTCACGAGAATGCGCCGGCCAGCCAGCGAGGGCCGACTCATGCGCCGCGTCCGAGCGCGAGTTGCCGCCACACCGTATCGGCCAGCTCGTCGGGGTCGTGCCCGGCACCCGCCGCGCGCCGCAGGTTGCCCTGCTCATCGGCCAGCACGGCGAGGAGCGACAACGTGTCGTCGTCGCGCACCTGGCACCAGGCGCCGAACGGGAGCGAACAACCCGCCTCGGCGCGCGCCAGTGCGCCGCGCTCGGCGGCGAGCGCGCGCGTCGTGCGTGCATCGTCGATGGCGGCCACAGCGGTTCGTGTGGCGGTGTCGTCGCGACGCACCTGAACGGCCACCGCTCCCTGCGACGGGGCCGGTACGAATTGCGATGGATCGAGGCGCGTCACCACCACGTCGGCCCGCTCGAACGACGGGAGCTCGGCCCCGCTACGCTGCAAGCGATACAGCCCCGCGGCGGCGAGCACGATGGCGTCGAACCGGCCCTCCGTCACGGCGCGCAGCCGCGTGGGGACGTTGCCGCGCAGCAGGTCGATGACGAGGTCCGGGCGGTAGTGCTGCAGGAGCGCGCGCCGCCTGGCCGACGCCGTGCCGACGCGCGCCCCCGGCTCCAATGGAATCAACCCGTCGCCGGTCAGCACGCGCGACGGCGCCAGCAGAATGTCTGCCGCGTCGACACGCTCGGGGACCGCCGCGATCACGAGATCCGCGGGACTGTCAGTCGGGAGGTCCTTGTACGAGTGCACCGCCACGTCCACCCGGCCATCCTGGAGCGCCGTCTCGATTTCGCGCACGAACACGCCGAACGCGCCGACTTCGGTAAACGTGCGGTCCACGACGCGGTCGCCCGTGGTGGAGATCAGCTCAATGCTGGTCGAGTGACCGCACGCCACAAGCCGTTGCGCGACGTCGTTTGCCTGCGCTAGCGCGAGGGCCGAGCCGCGCGTGCCAATCCGAATCTTCATGCGATCTCCAACTCCGACTCGTTGATTCCGTCGAGTCCGGCGCGGTCCGCCGCCTCGTGCAGTTCACGCGCCAACTGTGGATCGACACCATCGAAGAACGCCTCGACCGCCGCGGGTCCGACGCGGAAGGCCAGCTCGCGCAGTCCGATGGCCGGGAGGTGGGCGAAGCGGCGCGACAAGGTCTCGGCCCAGTTCCGGACCGCGTCCCGCTGCGACTCGCCAAGCCCGGCGAGGTCCTTGTCGAACAGCCGATCGACGCCTTCGATGGCGGTGTGCCGGTAGCGCCGGCGCAGTTCGGCGATCATCGGACCGACCAGCCGGTCGGCCATCTGACGACGAAGGTCGGTCAGGGCCTCGTCGACGATCGCGCGCGCGTCGCTGAACTCGAGCAGCACGCGTTCGCGATCGACGGTGGCCGCTTCGGTGATCTCCTCCATCCCCATGCGCGGGACATCAGCGGCCGCGGCATCGGCCGGCGCCACGTTTGGCGGGACCCCCATGTCGATGATCAACGGCGACTCGCCGTTCGGCGCGCGGGCCGCAATGCGTTCAAGGTCCGCCAGTCGCAGCACGGGTTCAGTCGCGCCGGTGGCGAGAATGACCACCTCGACGGGCTCAGGCGTCAGGCGGAACTGTTCGAGCGGCTGGTGGCGCGCGCCGATCTTTGCCGCGTACTCGGCTCCGCGCGATTCGGTGCGGTTCACGATGAGCAGCGACGTCCCGTGCGCCGCCAGCGCCTCGGCGCACTGCATGGTCATGGGCGACAGGCCGACGAGCGCTACCGTGCCGCGACGCGCGTCGAGCCGCGCCTGAGCCACGCGGGCCGCCACCTGGGCCAGCGAGACGCGTCCGATCTTCCCTTCGGTCATTGGCCGTACGCGCTTGGCCACCTTGAATGTCTCGGCGAAGATTGGCTCGAGACGCTGCCCCGCGAGTCCAAGGGAGCGCGAGAGGTCGAACGCGTCGCGAAGCTGACCGGCAACTTCGCTCTCGCCGACACGGGCCGAATCGAGCCCCGCGGCCACGAGGAAGAGATGCTCGACGGCGCCTTCGCCCTGCCAAACCTTCAGCGTGTGTTCGGCCTCACCCGCGACGGGAGCGCGCCCGGTGAGCGCCCCGAAGACCCGGCGTCGATACATCGAGAGCGGGACATGGGGTTCGCGCGCGAAGGCCACTTCCACCCGATTGCACGTCGCGAGATAGACCAGCTCGTGCACGCCAATGTCCTGAGCGAGGCGCGGAAGTCGAGCTTCCCGCTCCTCTCTCGACATGGTCAGTTCGTTGAGGAGGTTGCCGTGGCGATTCCGCCACGAAAGTCCAACTACCCCGATTCTGCGCACGATTGGCGACTCCAGTAACGCCCACGGTGTACGTACCCGCGGACGAAGTCTACGTCGCGTCAAAATCGAAGTGTCACAGTTCTGTCATGGCGACGGTCGACGTTCGCGACGCCCCGTACGCGCGGTCAGTTGTCGGGGCCCACGGCCATCGCGGCGAGCGACTGCACCATCGCGGGGTGGGCCTCGACCGCGCCAATGCGCAGGTACGACGTGCCGCCGGCGTGCATGAACGACTCGCGCCCCTGGATGCCAATCTCCTCGAGCGTCTCCAATCCTTCGGTGAGAAACCCCGGCGTGATCACGGCCACGCGGGTGATGCCGCGCGCCGGCAACGTGCCGAGGACCTCGGCGGTGGCGGGCGTGAGCCACCGCTCGAAGCCGAACTTCGACTGGTAGGCGAGGGTGGTCCGATCGGCCGGCCAATCGATCGCGGCGAGCAGCGCACGCATGGTGCGTTCGCAGTCCTGCGTGTACACCTGCGACTCGCGGCGGTTGTAGCGCACGGGAATGCCGTGGAACGACACAACGAGATGCTCTGGCTCGCTCGCGGCAGTCGCCAGCGCGTCGCGGCAGCGTCCGGCGAGCGCCTCGATGTAGCCGCTCTCGTCGGGCGGAATGCACAGCGGCACGAGCCGAGCCGCGATGCCGGCCCGCTCAGCCGCCTCGGCGGCGCGCGTCAGCGCGGTTCCCGTGGTCGCGCCCGTGCGCTGCGGGAAGAGCGGCACGACAACGACACGCTCAGCGCCGTCCCGCGCCACCCGGGCAATTTCGGCGTCGATGGACGGTTCTCCGTAGCGATAGGCGGCGCTCACCGTAAAGCGCCCGTCGCTAATCGCCTGCAGGCTCGCGACCATGCGCTCCGTCTCCACGCGCAGCGGCGAGCCCTGCGCCGACCAGATGGACTGGTAGAGTTCCGCGACGCGCGCCGGCCGCTTCCGCAATACCACGCGCTTCAGGAACGGCTGCCAGAGCCACGCTGGCAGATCGACCACTTCCTCATCGCTCAGGAACTCCAGCAGGAACTCGCGCACCGATGCTTCGGTGGGAGCCTGGGGCGTACCGAGATTCACGAGGAGCAGATGCGGAGTCGTCACAAGAGTGCGGAGAGGTGGAGCAGGGTGTCCGATGAGTCGTGGCGTCGTGGAGATCGTGCCCCGCCCGGAACGCGGCGAATCATAACGGGCCGGCACCGTGCCGCGTCAACCCAAGTGCGCGCGCGCGACAACCGGCACGCGCGCGCGTCGCGTTACGCATCGCCCTTTCACCTAATCTGCCACTTCGGCATATTGCATAACAGCGAGGGCCCCCGCTCACTCGCTCCTTCCGACCCAAACCGCGGGCGTTGAGTCCGCTGCGAGCGTCTAGCCGTGTCTGCCGAAAACGCCACCCTGCTCAAGACCCCGTTCCACGCCATGCACGTGGCCCTGGGCGCCAAGATGGTTCCGTACGCTGGATTCGAGATGCCCGTGCAGTATCCGAGCGGCATCACGAACGAGCACAACATCGTCCGCACCGGGTGCGGCGTATTTGACGTCTCGCACATGGGCGAGTTCAAGATCACCGGCCCGCAGGCGATGGAGTTCGTCAACTACGTCACGACCAACAATGTCGCGGCGCTGGCCAGCGGGCAGGTGCACTACTCGGGCATTCTGTACGAGAATGGCACCTTCGTGGACGATTGCCTCGTCTACTTCCGCAGCAACGATCACGTGATGATGGTCGTGAACGCGGCCAACAAGGACAAGGACTTTGCCCACATCAGCAAGTACGTGGGCAAGTTCAACTGCAAGCTCGAGGACATCAGCGATCAGGTGGCGCTGCTGGCGGTGCAGGGCCCCAAGGCGCAGGAGATCCTGGCGACGCTCACCGACGTCAAGCTCGACGACATCAAGTACTACTACTTCACCGACGGCAAGGTTGCCGGTGTGGGGCCGATGATCATCTCGCGCACCGGGTACACGGGCGAGGACGGCTTTGAGCTGTACCACGACGTCAAGGACGCCAAGACGGTGTGGAATGCGCTGTTCGCCACGGGGAAGGTGCAGGCGGTTGGGCTTGGCTGCCGCGACTCGCTGCGCCTGGAGATGGGCATGGCGCTGTACGGCAACGACATCGACGACACGGTCACGCCGCTCGAGGCCAACCTGGGCTGGCTCGTGAAGTTCAAGAAGGGCGATTTCGTGGGGAAGGCGGCGCTCGAGGCCCAGAAGGCGGCCGGTGTGCCGCGCAAGCTCGTGGGCTTCACGATTGCCGACAAGGCGTTCCCGCGGCATGGCTATCCGGTGTTTGTGAATGGCAAGCCGAGTGGCACCGTGTGCAGCGGGACGATGAGCCCGTCGTGCGGTCTGCCGCTCGGCACGTGCTACGTGCCCACGGCGCACGCCGTGGTGGGGAACCAGGTCGAGATCGACCAGCGCGGCAAGAAGGTGACGGCGACCATTACGGAGATGCCGTTCTGGAAGCATGGCAGTCACAAGTGACTGCAGAAGGTAGGTGGTAGATGGTAGATGGTAGGCGACCACCTCTACCATCTACCATCCACCGACTACCATCTGCCTGCCACCCCCCATGAAAGTCCTGATAACACTCACCGACGTCGAACCCGCCGTCCGGTTGAACGCCTTGCTTGAGGCGATGCCGGACGTCGAGACGTTTGTCGTATCGCCCATGGATGATCTGCCTGGGGCGGTGCAGCGGCATCGCCCCGACGTGATCGTCTTTTCCGGGGCGCTGCTCGATGCGCAGACGGTGGCGATCGTGCGCGATCAGCTCTGGTTGGGGACGGCGATGGTCGGGCTGGCCGATGTCGGCGATGCGGGGCTCGAGCACCGCCTGAAGCAGATCGGCTTCAGCGACGTCATCACCAAGCCGGTGGCTCCCGAGGAAGTGGCGCAGACGGTGCGTCGCCTGCTCGACCGGCATCGCCTCGCGTCGCTGACCGGGCTGTGGGGCGAAAGCGACGCGATCCGCGAAGTGCTCGTGCAAGTGGAGCAGATGGCGCCGGTGACGAGCACGGTGCTGGTGGAGGGTGAGAGCGGGACGGGAAAGGAGCTGGTGGCGCGCGCGATTCATTCACTGAGCCCGCGTCGCAACAAGCCGTTCATCGCCGTGAACGTCGGCGCGCTGCCGGAGACGCTGCTCGAGAGCGAGCTGTTCGGCCATGAGAAGGGAGCGTTCACCGGAGCAGCCGAGCGGCGCATCGGACGGTTCGAGCTGGCGCACGGCGGCACGATCTTTCTGGACGAGATCGGCGAGATCCCGCAGAGCACGCAGGTAAAGCTGCTGCGCGTGCTCGAGGAGCGGCAGGTGACGCGGGTGGGCGGCACGCAGGTGATCCCGGTGGATGTGCGCGTGATTGCGGCCACGAACCGCGCGCTCAAGGATCACGTGGCGGCCGGCGAGTTCCGCGCCGACCTGTTTTATCGCCTGAACGTGCTGCGCATCTACCTGCCGCCGCTGCGCGAGCGGCGCAGCGACATCGGGCTGCTGGTGCGCCGGTTCGTGCACGAGTTCGCGACCATGCACGAACGCGAGTTCCACGGCATCAGCGGCGAGGCGATGGACGCGCTGGCGAGCTACTCGTGGCCGGGCAACGTGCGCGAGCTGCGGAACCTGATGGAGAGCATGGTGGTGCTGGCGCACGGCCGCGAGATCGGGCTGGCCGACATTCCGCCGGGGATCCGCGAGGGCGGGGCTGACCGTCTGCTTCCGATTCCGGTGGGGCAGATCCTGCGTGAGGGGGCGAAAGCCGACGGGCGCGAGCTGGAGTTCATCGTGCGGTCGCTGCTGGAGCTCAAGATGCAGGTGGAGGAGCTGCGTCGGCGGGTGGATGAGGACCGCGGCGTGCTGCATCAGTTGAACACATCCGACCCACGGGCCATGGCGGGCTTCGTGGGCGGGGTGGGGATTGAACCCCCGGGTCTGGCTCGGCCCAGCAACAGCGTGATGATCACGCCGGGGATGACGATGGCCGAGATTGAGCGGCTGGCCATCGAGGCCGCGTTGCGTGAGACGCGCGGCAATCGTCGAAAAGCAGCGGAAACCCTCGACATTGGCGAGCGGACGTTGTACCGCAAGCTCAAGGAGTACGGGGTTCCGGACGATATGGGCGTCGCCGAGGAGTAACTGGCGGGGCTAGCTTCTGGATAGAAATTGTACAGTTTCAGGGCGTAGCGGGACCTACCGAAGCGGGCAGGCCCGAAGAGGCGGTTTTTGCGCCCTAAAGTGTATCGTTTTATTGCAGTTTCTCTGGCCCCGGCGGGGAAGTGAGTCAATCAGCGCATTCGGACGGGCATCCGGTGATTGCGGGGACGGTTCTGCCGTTGCAGCGAGCGGAGGAATTGATCGCGACGCTGCAAGGCGTGGTGAGTGCGCGGATCGTCCCGACGGACAGCGGCGGCGTGGACACGATCCACGTACTGACGACCGGGGAGACGACGCCGAAGCAGATGGTGCGCAATGTGGAGAGCGCGCTGATGGCGCACCTCGGCATGCGAGTGGATCATCGCAAGGTGAGCGTGGCGACAACGACGGCGCGTCCGACGCCGGCCGCGGGGGTGACGCTGGCGGGTGTAGCGTCGGCCTTGGAAGGGGCGAGCGGTGGCGCAGTGGGGTCGGTGGTGCCGCGTCGGATGACGTATTTCGAGGACATTGAGATTCGCGGGTCGCGCAGCAAGGGCGTGGCGTGCAAGGTGACGCTGCGTCGTGGCGACGAGGTGTTCATTGGGGAGGCCGAGGGACACGAGAGCGACCACAGCCGCATGGAGGTAGCGGCGCGTGCGGCGCTGGAGGCGCTGGTGAAGAGTGACAACACCGAGCGACGTCGGCCGAGCCTTGAGGGGACCAAGTTGGTGCAGGCGTTCGAGCGCGAGTTTGTGTTTGTGGGGGTGAGCCTGCGGCTGGGGCGCGACAGCGCGTTGGCCACCGGGAGCGCCGAAGTGAAGGATGGAAAGGAAACCGCCGCGGTACTGGCGGTGCTGGACGCAACAAACCGTTGGGTTGCGGGCCGGGCGACCTAGCCTGGGCGTGACGCGGCGGACAACTGAAAGTGGGGTTCCCGTTCCCGTTCGAGCGGTAAAGAGCTGAGCGGTACCGGTGCACTTGTGCACCATGAGCGAAGCCGACCCAAGCGGCAGCACGGATCTAGCGAGCGCTAGCCGTGACTACGAAAGGGGGAGGTGAAACTCATATGCTGTCAATCCTGGCGTCGTTCTTGGGGGCTCTGGCTGATACCATCAGCTGGGTCTAAATGGAACTGAATTCGGGAACGGGACTCTCGCTTCTATCAAGGTGATGATTTGATCTCGACGAGTAGGCGTGCTCAACTCTATGTGTTGGCGATTAGCGCTCTGACGCTACTTGCCACACTTCAGGTTGTGCGCGTGTCGACGGTCTGGGATCATAACGACGCGATTGCAGCCGGCTTCTTCTTCGCGTTCGGAATGCTTGCCCACCTGCTTGGCTACAAGCGGGGCGCAGGCCGAATGGGCACGATCGCGTTCCTGCCGTTCCTCTCGATCGCTGCGCTTGCGCCCAATGGCGCGGCACTCGCATGCGTAGCTGGCTCGATCGCTCTAACCGAGCTGATCGCGCGACGCGAACCACTCAAGCTGCTCTTCAATGTTTCGCAGCACCTGCTGGCGGTGGCACTAGCGATCATCGTATACGTGGCCTTGGGTGGCGAGTCACTGTTCAGGGCACCCGTCAATACCGTGGCGTTCGTCGCTATGTTCGCGGTCTTCATGACCACGAACCGCGCCGTTGTGAGCGGTGTGCTTTCAATCGTGAATCGCACTTCATACCGGCGCGAGCTCTACGTCGCCTATCGTAGCACGCTCATCAACGATGTGCTTGCATTCCCGCTCGTGCTGATCTTGGCGGTGATGTACGTCAAACTCGGCTGGTATTGGTCGGCACTGCTAGTACTGCCTATGGTCGGAGTGAGGCAGCTCTATAAGACCGTCTTCGATCTTGAGCGAGTCAATGAAGAGTTGCTGCAACTTATGGTTGCGGCTATCGAAGCTCGTGATCCGTACACTTCTGGGCATTCCCAGCGCGTTGCGCGATATAGTCGCGTCATTGCCAGACTCGCGGGGCTTGGCGCACGGAAGGTCGAGCAGATCGGCACTGCGGCGCTCCTGCATGACGTCGGCAAGATACATGAAGAATTCGCGCCAATTCTTCGAAAGCCGGGTCGGCTGAGCGATGCTGAGTTTGCCATTATGAAAACGCACTCTGCGAAGGGGGCCGCGTTGGTCGGCAAGGTGACCCACTTTGCTGATCTAGTGCCGATGGTGCGCGCACACCATGAGATGTGGTCAGGCCGCGGCTATCCTGATGGCCTCGCGGGGGATGCGATTCCACTCGGCGCGCGTGTCATTGCGATCGCGGACACACTCGATGCCATGACCACCGTACGACCGTACCGGCCGGCGCGATCGCTGGATGAGGTAAGGCAGGAGATCACTCGCATGGCTGGCGCTCAGTTTGATCCGCGCCTCTGCGATGCTGTACTCTCAGTCGATCAATGGTCGGCGCTGTGCCTTGAGGTCGAAATTGCCGCCCGCGAATTCCCAGCTGACGGAAGTCATGGGCCAGAGGAGGCCGCACTGGCCCTGCGTCGTTCGGTGGAGTTCCCAACTCATGGAGCAGCTTCATAGGCTGCGAGTCGCGACGGCATTGGGAGCGTATCACGTCGGGCCTCATTGAGGTACCAGTGCACGAACGCTCTCGCTTCACCGATTCCGCGCGCGGCGACTAGCCCGCTGGCGTACGCGATCGCGATTATGTCCGGGCCAGAACGCCGAAAGAGCTTGTCCCGAACAGCGTCAATTATCTCCAAGCACCTGTTGACGAGCTCTCGGTTTCCATCGTGCGCCGCCAGGAGCAGCGTTGCGGCAAGGTTCATGAATTGCGTGAATCGCTCGCCACGAGCCATCGCTGCGTCAGGTGATCCCACAAGAGCGCGTGCCTCCTCGAATCGCTCCGACTGACAAAGAGCTAGCGCGCGGGTGACCATCGCGGACTCTTGGCGAAAGGCCCCGACCAGTAGATCGGGTGAATCCGTTACTTCGTGAGTAAAGGCGATGGCGTCATTGTTTAGGCCATAGTCAAGATGTAGGCCGGCGAGCAAATCTAAGACGGTCGCGCGGGCATGCGGACGTTTGTATCGATCAGCTATTAGCGCCGCTTCGGAAAGCCTGTTCTTCGCGAGGTCGAATGCACCGCTCCTTCGGGCTGGATAGTGCGCGAACTTCAGCGCAACGATCAACTCAGCGCCATCTCCGATCTTTCGGGCCAGTCTGACGAGCTCGCGAGCAGCTGATTCAGCGGCGCCAACGTCGCCCACAGCAGTCTCGTAGATGACTCGTGCCCTCAGCTTCAACGCCTCTTCCGTGGCGTTCGACGCGTCTAGTTCGCCTGATGCGTCATAGAACCAAGAAATGCCAGCCGTGTCGAGGCCGTTGTCGGATGCAGCCATACCGAGGACAGCGGAGCCCAGTCGGGTACTCAGATTCAACGCCTCGTCGCGCACAATCTCACGCAGCCGGCCGATCATTGAGCTATCGTCAGTTCCAAGCGACCACTCGGCCTGAAGACGCGAGAGCTCAAGTCCAGCTCCCATGTCGGGCGTCCACGAGAGATCGAGGCCGACCATGCGCTCGATCGTCGCAAGAACGTCGCTCCAGACCTCGTCGGTTTGCTGCGCACGCAGCCGGCCTTGTAGCGCTGCATGGACGGCGCTTGGCGTCGAGGCGTAGTCGACCGCTGCTTCGTATGCGCGGCTGGCATCTGAGGCCGCTCCCGTTCGCATCAGATACTCCGCACACCGCATCATCGTCGCATACGCGAGTCGTGTCTCGCCGCTCTCCTGATACAACCGCGCCGTGTCCCAGTAGATCTCGATACCGCCGTCGTCCTGCGCGTCAGCCTCCAGCACGCGCGCGGCGCACACCGCCATGCTGCGCAGCACACCGGGCGTCATGCCGCGCCGGACGCGCTCCGACCAGAGATCATGCGGCGCCAGCGGCTGCCCGGGCTCCGACGGCAGCGCAAGCATGTCGTCCAACTCGCTGAACGGCGTGACGAGCGAGGGCGCCGCCACCTCCAGCACGCGCTCCACGCGCGGCAGCGTCGCGTGCCGGCCGAGCAGGGTGCAGACCTGCAGCAGCCGCAGCGCCTCGCGCGACAGCAGGCGCAGCTGCCCGTCGATCAGCGTCGCGAGGTCCGACGGCATCGGCGAGAGTTCACGCTGCGTCTGATGCTGATGCACGAGGTGCCCCAGGAACAGCGGATTCCCGCCGCTCACCGCGCCGAGCCGGCGCGTCACCTCCTCGAACTGCGCATTCACTTCCAGTCCCGCCGAGCGCGCGAACTGGCGCATCTCTTCGTCCGTCAACGGAGCAATGCGCGCCTGCGCCGCGCCGAGCACGCGCTGCGCCAACTCATCGTCGCGCGTCGGCACGCGTCGGGCCGACAGGATCACCGCCACCTTCGCGCTCGCCCGGCTCTCCAGAAAGCGCGCGAACATCAGCAGTGTCAGCGGATCGGCCCACTGGACGTCGTCGACAATGATCGCCAGCGGCCCCTCCGCCAGCACGGCATCCATCAGCTCAACCCAGGCGAGATACACGGCGTACTTGCGCTCGCGCGCTTCCTCCGGCGCCAGCGGCTCCTCTCCGGTGTCGGCGCGCCCCATCTGCCGCATCAGCGTCAGCGAGCTTGGATTTGCCCCGAGTGCCCCGGACGCGTCGAGCAGCTGCGGCAACAACTCCGTGAGCAGTGCGAACGGCCGATCCTCGTATGATGGGCGAGCGCCACTGGCCACCACACACCACCCGCCCATGCGTGCGGTACGCGCGATCTCGCGCATGAGTCGCGACTTGCCGATCCCCGGCGGACCGACGTACCACTGAACCGTCGCCGCACCGCCCTTGGCCTCCTGCAGGACGTCCTGTCCCAGGGCCAGCAGGTCATGCCGCCCGACAAACGGCGCCGAGGTGGCCGTGACACGCCGCCCAGTCGTGTCCGTCAACTCCGAGATGCGCCGACGCAGCGTGCGCACGGGGAGACCGATCTGGCGCGCTCGGCTGCCGATTTCTCGCAGGTACGTGTCGAGGATCTCCAGCGCTGCGTTCTTCGCCCCAACCATCGCCGACGCCTCGGCGCGGGCTAGCGTTGCCTCCTCGTTCAACGGATCGCCCTGCAGGCACGCCATCGCCCACCGGTCGACTTCGCTCCACCGACCCTCGTGCCGTGCGCGCGCCATGCGGTGCAACGTCGCCAGTCGATACTGCGCCGCGATTTGTGACCGCAGCATATCGAACCATTCGGTCAGTGGACTGTGCGGCGACGGCGCGAAGCCGGGGAGGATGTTCGCCGCGCCTTCGACGTCCCCTGGCTCCGCGCGAACCGGCCAGTCGGGTTGCAGCGACGCGGTGAGATCACTGTCCACCACCGCCGGGTCGATGCGGACGTCGTCGGTCTTATCGTCGAGTTGGAGTCCGGCCCGGCGCAGTCGATACAACGCCTGCCTCATGGAATGCCGCCCCGCCGTGTCGCCTGCCTCCGGCCACAGCAACGCGATCAGTTCCGCTCGCGGAATCCGTTCACCGGCGCGCTGCGCGAGCAGCAACGCAAGCGGAAAAAGCATCCCCTGCCCAGGGACAAGCGCCAGCGCGCCGAGCGTGATCTCCGCTCGGCCAAGTCCGCGCACGACAAGCGTTGCACCCCGGACGTGCACCATGCCTCCAAGGGAAAGAGCGCCGTCACCGCCGCGTCATTCTGCCGCTTTCCATGGGGACGCGACAGAGGGGGCGCCGAATGGCGCCCCCTCGTCATCACCGCGGCGGCTCTCTACTTGAGGTTCAGGATCTGCTCGACTCCAACCCCCTCGGCCTCGGCCTGGAAGTTGAGCACCACGCGGTGCCGCAGCACGCTGAACGCCACGGCGCGCACGTCGTCGAGATCGGCCACCGGACGCCCGTCCATTGCCGCGCGCGCCTTGGCGCCGAGCACGAGATTCTGCCCAGCGCGCGGACCCGCGCCAAAGGCGATGTACTTCTTCACCATCTCGCTCGCCCCCGGCTCACCGGGACGCGTCGCCCGCGCCATATCCACCGCGAACTTCACCACGCTCGGCGGCGCCGGCAGTCGACGCACGAGCCGCTGCATCTCGCGAATCTCGTCGGCCTTGAGCACCGCGCGGAGTTCCTGCGTGCCGGCGCCTGTGGTGGTGCTGACGATCCTTTCCTCTTCTTCCTGCGTTGGGTAGCCGAGCCGCAGTTCATACATGAAGCGGTCGAGCTGGGCCTCGGGCAGATGGTACGTGCCTTCCTGCTCGATGGGGTTCTGCGTGGCGAGCACGAAGAACGGCTCGGGAAGCGGATACGTGTTGCCCGCCACCGTCACCGTGTGCTCCTGCATGGCCTGCAGCAGCGCCGCCTGCGTCTTTGGCGGGGCGCGGTTGATCTCGTCGGCGAGCACGATGTTTCCGAACACCGGCCCCTTGGCAAACTTGAACGACCGCTTGCCGGTGCCGTGATCTTCTTCGAGCAGTTCGGTGCCGGTGATGTCGCTGGGCATCAGGTCGGGCGTGAACTGCACGCGCGAGAACTGCATGTCGAGCGTCTCGGCGATCGTCTGGATCAGCAGCGTCTTGGCGAGGCCGGGGACGCCGATGAGCAGCACATGGCCGCCGGCGAGAATCGCCGAGACCATCGAGTCAACGATCTCGTGCTGGCCGATAATGCGGCGCCCGATCTCGTCCGCGATCTCGCGGTGCGCGACTTTGAGGCGGTCGAGGAGAGCGAGATCCTGGCTGTCAGTCACGGGGAAGGGGCAGAGTGTGGTGCGGGGTGCAGGGGGAAAGGTATGGGCGCCGCATCCGTGTGGAAGGGCGCCCAATCAACTACGCATCAGCAGCGTGAGCGTTCAGCGCACGGCGAAGGCGACGCGCTGTTCCTGCGGAAAGTTCTGCGAGACGAGTCGCGCGACGGCGACGTAGCGGCCCGGGGCCGGCGACTTCCACGCTTCATTGAACGAGAGCGTGTCGTCGCTGCGCAGCACCTTGTTCTGATACGCGGCGGTGAAGAGCCGGCCATCGCTCCAGCGCCACACCTGGCGGCCGTGCTCGTCGAGGACGGTGATGTCGTGCGTCTTACCGTCCTTGAAATTTAGTTCGACCTTGCGGTTGCCCTCATTCATCACGTGCAACTGAAAATGCACTTCATCATCGACGCGTACGTCGAGCGCCGAGGCGACCGCGGTGCCTTTCTTGTGCGCGGATTTTGTGGAGGAGGCCGAGTCGATGGTGCTCGAACGCGTGCACGCAAAGGCGAGCACGGCGATGACCATTAGCACGAAAGAGACGCGACCGTTCATTCTCTTCGCCGAAAAGGGCGAAACATTTGTGATCCCGGGCGGGCGGGAGTCACCGATTCCGCCGTTCAACTTACTGACACTTTGACGATCCGTCAAAGGGATGGCAACACGTCAAGTTGAGACGTGATGGGCACTTGGTGAATCGGTCATAATGACCGGGTCATTTTCTGACGCTGGGAAACAAGCGTTGCGGGCCGGCGGCCTGCTACCTGCGGCGCGGCGTAGAGTTTTCCACGGCGGCACGGGGCTGTTTGAGAGGGGGAAACCCCCGGTTTCGGAGTCCGGTTTTCGCTTGCGAAAGATTTCACAAGCGAATAATCTTCAAGGCTGTGGCGAGAGACTCGAAAGACACGCGAAAGCGTGCGGAAACCCCGATGGATCAAGGGGCTTTCCGGTCCGGACCGGGGACCCAGTTCATGGGCCTTGGCCTGCAGTTCGTGCTGGCCCTCCTTCTGTTCCTGTATGTCGGGAAATGGGTGGACGGTAAGCTCGGCACCTCGCCCTGGTTCATGATTCTCGGCGTGTTCACCGGTGCCACGGCGGCGTTCTACAGCATGTATCGCGCATTGAAAGCGGCCGAGCGTCGGCAAGAGGAGCAGGACCGGTTGGAGAAGGAAGACAAGTGAAGCGCATCCTCGCTTTTGCGGGGCTGTCGCTCCTGTTGATCGTTGGGCTGGCCTGGCTGCTCACGCGGCTGTGGACCGACCCCACGGCTCAGCAGGCGGTCTGGTTTTCGGCGGGCATCGCGCTCGGCATCCAGATCATTGGCTTCCTGTTTGTCCGCGTGATCGTACCGGCGCACATGATGGCCGGCTGGGGCGCGGGGATGCTGCTGCGGTTTCTGACACTCGCCTTGCACGCGCTGATCGGTGTGCGGCTGATGGGCTTCCCGCCCGCGCCCGCCCTGATGAGTCTGGCTGCGTTCTTCTTTGTTTCCACGCTGATCGAACCCGTCTTCCTCAAGCCATGAAGTCTGGATTCTTCCGATTCGCCATCGCCGCGCTCGTTCTCGCTGCTCCGCTCGCGGCGCAGGAACACACGCCGACCGCCCCCGCTGCACAAGTGCAGGGAGCGGAGAAGACAGAGGGCGCGGCGAGCGCAGAGCCGACGGACATCATCACGCCGCATATCACCGACGGCAAGCACCTCGAGCTGCCGTCGCTGAATCCGTCGCACGGCTTCGCCAAGGAAGTGACGCTGCCGTCGGGCTGGCCGAGCTTTGACATTCCGCTCCCGATCATCGGGCCGTTCCACGTCGACACGTCGCCGACCAAGCTGATCGTCATGCTGTGGGTTGTTGCGGCGCTGCTCGTAGTGGTGCTGGTCAGCGCGGCGCGCGCGCATACGCAGCGCGCGGCGCAGGGCCTGCCGCCCAAGGGGCTGGCGGGCGCCATCGAAGCGATGGTGCTGTACATCCGCAACGAAGTCATTCTGCCGAACGTCGGGCATCACGGCGAAGCGTTCGTGCCGTACCTGCTGACGATCTTCTTCTTCATCCTCACCGCGAACCTGCTCGGCCTCATCCCGTACATGGCGACGGCGACGGGAAACATCGCGGTGACGGGGATGCTGGCGATCATGACGTTTGTCGTCATCGAAGTGGCCGGCATGCGCGCCCTGGGCAAGGGCTACATCAACACGATCATTTTCTGGCCGCATGACATGCCGCTGGCCATGCGCCTCCCGATGTCGCTGATCATGAGCCCGGTCGAGATCATCTCGAAGTTCACCAAGCCGTTCGCGCTGGCCATCCGTTTGTTCGCCAACATGACGGCGGGACACATCGTGGTGCTGGCGATGGTTGGGCTCATCTTCACGTTCCAGTCGTACGTCGCCGCACCGGCGCCGGTGGCGATGGCGGTGGCGATCATGCTGCTGGAACTGCTGGTGGCGTTTGTGCAGGCATTCATCTTTACGCTCTTGAGTTCGGTGTTCATCGGATTGGTACGCGAGTCACACCACTAAGGGGCAGACGGTAGATGGCAGATGGGCGGGGCTGGCATCACCCACCAGTTCCGATGGTAGCTGGCTGAAGGGCTGGCGAAGTCCGCTGGATCCCGGGGATCCGTTGGCGGAGGGTGGCGGGGCGACTCGCCGCGGGTGCTGAGGCGGTACCACTTTCTTGATGGAGTATCTGACGATGATGTTCCCCCTGTTGCAGGCGGCGGCGGAGTACAGCAAGGAGTACACGGGCGCGTGGGCGATGATGGGCGCCGGCATTGGCGCTGGCTTGGCGGTCATTGGCGCCGGCCTCGGCATCGGTCGCGCGGGCGGTCAGGCGGTTGAGGGCATGGCCCGTCAGCCGGAAGTCGCTGCCAAGATCCAGACGGCCGCGCTGATTTTCGCCGCCTTCATCGAAGGCGTGGCGCTGTTCGCCGTAGTGGTGTCGTTCCTGATCCAGTCGAAGTTCACGTTCTAGGCAGTTCGGCGGCCCGCCCGCCCCGGTGCGGGCGGGCCCGCCGGTCCTTCCTCTTTCTGATCTGACCTTATGCGTTCCTTCCTGTTCCGCGCCCTGACGCTCGTTGCCGTGACTGCGCTGCCGGCGTTTGCCAGCGAGGCGGAGGCCCCCAAGGGCGGTCTGCTGTCGCCGGCCGGCGGCCTGATGTTCTGGACGCTCGTCGTCTTCGCCGTCCTCTTCTTCGTCCTGTCGAAGTTCGCGTTCAAGCCGATTCTCGCCGCCGTCGAAGAGCGCGAGCAGTCGCTGCGCGACGCGATGGAGCAGGCCAAGGCCGACCGTGAGCTGGCCGCCACGTTGCTCGCCGAGCAGAAGGCGGCGCTCGAGGCGGCTCGCAACGACGCGCAGAAGATCATCGTCGACGGCCGCGCCACGGCGGAGAAGATGCGCGCCGACCTGCTGGAGCACACACGCGTGCAGCAGGCCGACATGCTGGAGCGCGCCAAGCGCGACATCGAAGCCGAGAAGCACAACGCGATTGCCGAACTCCGCCGCGAGGCGGTGGACCTGGCGATCGCCGGCGCGGGCAAGGTGATTGAGAAGAACCTCGACGACGCGTCGAACCGCGCGCTCGTCGACAAGTACCTCTCGGCCATCGGGACGAAGTAATGCAGTCCGCCATCGCGCGAAACTACGCGGAGGCGCTGCTTGCGCTGGCCGCCAAGGAGAACGCCCGCGACCAGTTCGGCGCGCTGATCAGCGCGCTCGCCGACACGCTGGAGCGCGATGAGACGTTCAAGCGCTTCCTCGCCGCCCCGACGGTCAGCGGCGCGAAGAAGAACGAAGTGCTGGGCAAGGCCCTCACCGGCCAGGCTCCGTCGCTGTTCGTGCGCTTCGTCCAGAAGATGGTGACCAACGGCCGGCAGATGCTGCTCGGCCATGTCGCCACGCAGTACCACGCCCTGCGCGACGCCGAAGAGGGGCGGGTGCACGCGCGCGTGACCGTGTCGCGCGCGATGAACGACGCCGACCAGGCAGCACTGGCCGTCGCGCTGACCGCGGCGATCGGCAAGACGGTGGTGCCGCACCTGCACGTGAACCCGGCGATTCTCGTGATT
This sequence comes from Gemmatimonadota bacterium, assembly GCA_016182795.1. Lineage (GTDB taxonomy): Bacteria > Gemmatimonadota > Gemmatimonadetes > Gemmatimonadales > Gemmatimonadaceae > PNKL01. The sequence goes on along the minus strand of JACPFW010000030.1, from coordinate 91,354 downwards.
TTGGGGAAGGGGAAGAGGCAGGGTGTGGTGCAGGGGAGGGGGATTTTGAGTGGGGCGGCCCGGTGGGCCGCCCCGTATGTTTTGTGGGGTGGAGGTTGGTGTGGTTCTTGATGTGGAGGCGTCGATGCGACGTGTATGGTTGTTGCTGGCGCTCTGTGCTTCGTCAGCGCAGGGGCAGAGGGCGCGGGCGGTGACAGTGCGCATCACGACCGTCGGCGGTCAGGCGGTGCCGTATGCGCTGGTCGCCGTGAACGGGACGCCCGACCGCATCGCCGACGCGACGGGATCGGTGACGATGCCACTGACGGTGCGCGACTCGGTGCGGGTGTCGGCGCGGCGCATCGGCTTTCGCCCGTTCGACGGGTGGGCGATGAGCGGCGCGGACGCGGACCACTTCGAAGCGCGCATGACACCGCTCGCCGCACTCGTCGACACGGTGCGCATCGTGGCGCAGCAGGTGACACCGCTGTCGCGCACGGGCTTCTACGAGCGGGTAGAGCGCGTGCGCAAGAGCGCGATGCTCGGCGAGTTCATCTCGCCCGAGGAACTCGAGGCGCGCAACGTGCCGCGCCTGTCGGACATCCTTCAGGGACGGCAGTACTCGCGCATCGCGACGGTGAACATCAATGGTCGCTCGCAGCCTATCGCGCAGGGGCGAGCCCGATGCTCTATGAACGTCGTGGTGGACGGGCAGTTGGTGAAGGGCACGACGCAGGACCTCAATGTGAGCGAGGTGCCGAAGTCAATTCGAGGGGGACGGTCTAGTTCCAACTCCGCGATGATGCTGGGGCTGGATGAGATCGTAGACGGACGCTCGATCATGGGAATCGAGATCTACCCGAGCATCGCCGGCGCGCCGGTGGAGTTGATCCCGACGGCATCGTACGGGGGGTGCGGACTGATGGCGATCTGGACGGGAGCGCGGAAGTGACGCACCGGACGCTCCGCGCCGTGCTGCTGACACTCGGCGCCTTGCTCAGCGCTGGGCTTCCGCTGCGGCGCGCCGAGGGGCAGGTGGTGCAGGGAACGCTGCTGCGCGCCGATTCGACGCCGGCGGCGGGAGTGATTGTCGTGGCCGTGCGCGGCGCGCGCGACAGCGTGCTGGCGCGCACGATGACGAACGGCAGCGGGCGCTTTGCGCTCACGCTCACGCCGGGTGAGGTGCGGCTGCGCGCGCTGCGCATCGGCCATCATCCCTTTGCGTTCGCGGCGTACACCCTCTCGGCGGGGGCACGGCGCGAGGCGCGCGCGGTGCTGCCCAACGATCCCATCGTCTTGTCGGCGGTCACCACCGAAGCGTCGTCGAGCTGTCGACAGTCGGGAACGGCCGGCGCGCAGGTGGCGACCGTCTTTGAAGAGGTGCGCAAGGCGCTGCTGGCGTCGACGCTCAAGTCGGGTGACGGCGACCCGTTGGCGCGGCTGAGCGTGTACGAGCAGGCGCGCAGTGTCGGGAACCGCGCGTTCCGTGAGCCGACACTGGAGTTCCAGGAAGGCGTCACGGTGAAGCCGTTTCAGAGCATCAAGCCGGACTCGTTGGCGAAGGTGGGCTACATGCAGCCGGACTCGATCGCCGCGCTGTATCACGCCCCCGACGCCGAGGTGTTGCTGTCGGAGTCGTTTGCGTCGACGCACTGCCTGGGGCTGACGGAGGGGAAGGGCGAGCGCGCTGGGTGGATAGGGCTGACGTTCCGGCCGCAGCAGTTTCGGCGCGGCTACGTGGACGTTCGCGGCACGCTGTGGCTCGACCGCGCCACCAATGAACTGCGTCGCATGCAGTACACGTACGACGGGCTGCCGATCACGATGCAGCGCGCCGAACCGGGAGGCGACGTGGAGTTCACGCGCCTCCCCGACGGCATCTGGTTCGTGAGCAGGTGGGAGATCCGGATGCCGCGCATGACGCTGCCGCCGGGGACGCCGCGCCTGGTGGGGATGTGGGTAAAAGGGGGCGAGGTGTGGTGGATCAAGCGCGGGCGTGATGTGCTGTACACCAACGGCCGCGTAGAGCCGGCGCCGGCCAAGCTGGCGGCGGCCGAGGAGGCGGCGCGCGCGGTGGCCGATTCGGTGAACGCGCGCGCGGCGCTGGAGGCGTGCGCCACGGTGCCGGCCGGAGCACCAAAGGGCGTGGTGCAGGGGACAGTCGTCGATGAGCGCGGAACGGTGCTGCCTGACGCGGTAGTAACGGTGGAGTGGCAGGACAGCCACGCATTCGCGGGACGACAGTTGTCGTGGCGGACGCAGGGGCTGAGCACGATTACCGCGCGCGACGGCACGTTTGCGGTGTGCGGCGTGGCGGAGCGTCAGGCGCTCACCGTGACGGCGCAGTATGGCGGACGCAAGACGCCCAAGGTGAGCACGCGCATTGCGGAGGGGGCGCACGCGGTGCGTCTCGATCTGCGAGTGGCGGGCGTGCGGGCGGCGGTTCCCCGCGTGCCCTGACTGCCAAGGCCTCGTCGCTTGACGCGCCGCCGCAGACCGCGCATGATGTACGTGACGTGGAGTAACGAACGAGCTACTCTGCGGGCGTGAACGGGTGGGAGGCGCCGAAGCGTCGAAGTCCGGGTGACAAACCGCCCCCCGCGGTATGGAGAATCCTCCGAATGCTACGCGGTGTATTCCGGCGTGCCCTACTGGCGGTGCTGATCCCTGGCGTGATTCAGGCACAAGTCATTCGTGGTTCGCTGGTCCGTGAGGACGGCACCACTGCTGCCGAAGGTGTGATTGTCGTCGCCCGGAGCGTCGGTGCTGACTCGATCTTGGCACGCACGCTCTCCAACAGCGGGGGGCGGTTCTCGCTAACGGTGCGGCCCGGACGCGTGAAACTGAGCGCGCTGCGCATTGGTCAACTGCCCTTCGAGATCGGCGAAATCACCTTGACGCCGACCGATACGCAGTCGGTGCGCGTCATGCTGCCGCATGCGCCCATCGTGCTGCCGACGGTGACCACCACTGCACAAGCGACGTGCCGGCTCTCGGGCGCCGTGGGCACTGCCGTGGCAGCGGCCTATGACGAGGCGCGCAAGGCGATTCTCTCCACGACCCTGTCAACGGATGAGGGGCCGCCGATCGCGCGCTTCTCCACGTTCACCCAGGAGCGCACCGTGGGAAACCGCGCGCTCACGCCGAAGATGCGGGAGTTTTCAGAGGGCCCTTCGCGGAGTCCGTTCGCCAGTCTGTCGCCGGAGGATCTCGCCGAGAATGGCTACCAGCTCAGTCGGCAGTCGGAGACGGCGTACTGGGCGCCCGACGCGAACGTCTTTCTCTCCGACGTCTTCGTCGCGGGACACTGCCTGGGGTTGGTTCGGAATGCCACCGAGCACGATGAGTGGACGGGGCTGACGTTTCGACCCGTGAAGCTGCGCCGCGGCGTCGTTGATGTGAGCGGTATCCTCTGGATCGATCGAGCGACCAGCGAGTTGCGCCGGGTGGAGTTCCGCTACGAGGGCCTGCCCACGTATCTCGCGCGCCTGCAATTGGGCGGCCGGCTTGAGTTCACGCGCCTCGCCGAAGGATCGTGGTTCATCAGCGAGTGGGAGATCCGGATGCCGCGCATGACCTGGACCGAGCGTGGTGGCCGGGTGTCCGGACTCCACGTGGCCGGGGGAGATGTGTGGCGCATGCGCCGTGGAGACGAGGTGCTGTTCTCCAACGGCATCGACGAGCCAAAACGGACGCAGCAACTCGGTCCGAAGGTCATCGTGGAACTGCCCGCGGCGAAGGCGGCAGCAGTGCAGGCGGACACGCTGATGACGACCTCGGTGTGTGACGCCAAGGCGACTGGTTGGGAGGGGCTGTTGGAGGGCGTGGTGCGTGACGGCTCGGGGCGGCCAGTGGTGGACGCAACGGTCCGCGTGGAGTGGCAGGAGGGCCACCTGCGGCTGGAAGACCAGCTCAACTGGCGCACCCGCGTGCTGATGTCGTCGTCTGCGGGTGACGGGTCGTTCACGATGTGCGGCGTCCCTAGCGAGCGGCTGATGTCCGTGCAGGCGCGATTCGGACCGGACTCCACCGATCGGATGATAGTGCGCCTGGCGCCGGGCCAGCGTCGGTCGCGGGTTGACCTGCGGATCGCGCGGATCGAGCGCGCGCTTTGGGGAATCGCGATTCGCGTGCGCGATGTAGCAGAGCGGCCCATCGCCTACGCCGTCGTCCAGGTCGAGGGCGGTACGGAGCGCGTCGCTGACGAGAGCGGGCGCGTCACGATGGCGTCGGCGCCAGATTCATTGCGGGTCAGCGTGCGGCGAATCGGATATGCGCCCTTTGACGGTCGCGTTGGTCGCGGCGCGGGCGGTGAGTTCGTGGTGCGGCTGCCTCCGATTGCTCAGCGCCTTGGTACGGTCACGGTAATGGGAAGCCGCGTGCCGCCGATGTTGGAATTGCGCGGGTTCTACGACCGGATGCTCCGGACGCAGCGTGGCGCGTTCAATGGGGAGTTTATCACCCCAGAGGAACTGGAGACGCGTCCGAACCTGCGGGCCACCGATGTCCTGTATGGTCGCCGGTCCATCCGAGTCGCGCGCGATGATCGCGGGCGTGCCTTCGCGCTGGGACGTGCCGACTGCACGCCGAGCGTCTTCCTCGACGGGGTACATCTGATGCGAGACTCCGTCTCGGTGGGCAATAAGAAGAAGCTCGTGACGCTGATTGACGAGCTCGTGCCGCTGAGCGCACTGGCCGGCGTCGAGTTGTACGCGAGTGCGTCGACGGCGCCCCCCGAACTTCAGCCGGCGGTCGGCGCCGCCGAGGAAGCTTCGTGCGGGATTCTTGTCTTCTGGACGGGATCCCGACGGTAGCGGTGGCTTCCGCTGCGTTCGAGCAACGAGGGGGTGCGGTGATGATCGAAAGGTGGTATGCGCTCATGGTGCTCTCCGCTGCGTGCGCGGCGTCCAGTGCAGCGGCGCAAGCAGCGCCGCCGACCAGCGTGACGGTGCGGGTGCGCGACGAACGTGGCGCGCCGGTGCCGCATGCGGTGGTGGATGTAAAGGGCGGCCGCCCTCGGGTGGCCGATGACAGCGGCCGCGTGGTGCTGAACGCGATCAGCGATACCACAAGCCTGCAGGTGCGGCGCATGGGGTATGCGCCGTTCGCAGAGCGGGTTGGGCGCGATGCCGCGGGGGAGATGGTCGTGACGCTGCACCTGCTCGCGCAGTCGCTCGCACCGGTCACCGTTGAGGGGCGCCGCGCCCCGACACCGCTGGAGAACTCGGGATTCTATGATCGCGTGCAGCGCGCCCAACGCGGCGCGTTCAACGCCGACTTCATCACGCCGGAGGAGTTGGATGCGCGCCTTGGCGTGCGGACGAGCGATCTGCTCTACGGTCGTCGTTTCGTCTTCCCCGATGGGAACGGCCGGCAGAAAGTGCTCAAGGGGCGCGGTGGCTGCAAAATGACCATCTATCTCGACGGTCAGCTGGTGCGGCCCGATGCGGGGATCGTGCCGATTGACGACATCGTGAACACCACGGCGATTGCCGCGATCGAGATCTACGCAAGCGCGGCGAACGCCCCGGCGGAGATGATTCCGCTCGTCGGATCGGCGCAGTCGGGAGCGTGCGGCATCGTGGCCATCTGGACAGGTGGTCGGCGGTAGGGCGCGCGCGACGCGGCGATCCCCTGTCGGTTTGTCTGAGCGCCGGGCAATTATACAGGCTATGGCAGACACTCCCCTCGACCGGCGCGGATTCTTCTCGCACGGACTGTCGCGCTTGCTGGGGCAGGTGGTGGATGCCGTGTCGGAACGCGTCTCGCCGGTGCCGTACATCAGGCCGCCGGGGGCGATCGCCGAGCCGGCGTTTCTGGCGGCATGCACGCGGTGCCGCGAGTGCGGCGCGGTCTGTCCGGCGCTGGCCATCCGGATGCTGCCGGCGACGCACGGCATCGCGACGGGCACACCGGTGCTTGAGGTGGATGACCGCGCCTGCATCATGTGCGCGGACATGCCATGCGTGACGGCCTGCCCCACGGGGGCGCTGCTGGCGCCGCAGAAGGGGTGGGCCGACGTGAAGATGGCGGTGATCGACGTGGACGACCGGCGGTGCATCGCCTATCAGGGCATCGAGTGCGGCGTCTGCGCGCGCGTCTGCCCAGTGGGCGACTCGGCGATCGCGATCGACGAGAAGGGACGGCCAGTTATTGGGGCCGACTGCACGGGATGCGGCAAGTGCGTGACGGCTTGCGTGACGACTCCAAGCGCGATGAGCGCACGACCCCTGAGGAGCTGACGTGGACGGAAAGCGCGACGTGAAATTCGTGCCCAAGCCGTGGGGGCACGAAGTGATCTGGGCCCACACCGACTTGTACGTGGGCAAGGTGCTGCACATCAAGGCCGGCCACGCGCTGAGCGTGCAGTACCACAACCAGAAGGACGAGACGATCCACCTGCTGCGCGGCGAGATGATCTATCGCGTGGACTTCAAGGATGGCCGCGGGCTCGTGACGGTGCCATTCGCCGTCGGCGAGAGCTACCGCAATACGCCGGGGGTCATTCATCAGATGGAAGCGGTGACCGACTGCGACGTGCTGGAGGCGAGCACGCCGCATCTTGACGATGTCGTACGACTCAATGACCGCTACGGTCGCGAGGGGACGAGCGCGCCATGAAGGTGATCATTCCGCTGGCCGGCAAGGGGACGCGACTGCGTCCGCACACGCACACCGTGCCGAAGCCGATGCTCAGGGTCGCCGGCAAGCCGGTGATGGATTACGTGCTCGACGACGTCCGCAAGCTGGGCGACGTGAGCGAAGTCATCTACATCACGGGCCACCTCAAGGAGACGGTTGAGGCGCATGCGCGCACCGCGTACGCCGACCTGCCGGCGCGGTTCATCGAGCAGAAGGTGCAGGACGGCACGGCCGGAGCCGTCGCGCTCGCCAAGGCGTTTGTGCAGGAGCCGGTGCTGATAATTTTCGTCGACACGATCTTCGACGCCGACCTTGGCGTCATCAAGACGAGCCTCGATGACGGGATCATCTGGACCAAGGAGGTGGAGGACTACCAGCGCTTCGGCGTGGTGGTGACCGACGCCAACGGCCACATGACGAAGATCGTGGAGAAGCCCAAGACGCCGATCTCGAAGCGGGCGAACATCGGGCTGTACTACATCCGGGACTGGAAGCTGCTGTACGAGGGGATCGACGCGGTGCTCAAGGCGCCGCAGAATCAGGGGGAGTACTACCTGACCGACGCCTTCCAGTACATGATCGATCACGGCGCCAAACTGAAGGTGCTCGATGTGCACGGCTGGTACGACGCCGGAAAGATCGACACCCTGCTGGACACGAACCGCGTGATGCTGGAGAAGGGGCTGGCGCGGAAGCCGAAGGAGCTGGAGGACTGCACGATCATCGAGCCGGTGTACATCGAGGACGGCGTGGTCGCGACGGGATCGACCATCGGGCCGAACGTCTGCGTGCTGGCGGGGTCCAAATTGCTGAGTTGCACGGTGAGCGATACGCTGATTGGCACCAAGAGCATGCTGGCGCGCTGCACGATTTCGAAATCACTGATTGGCGATCGCGTGGTGATGGAAGGGGTGAAGGGAGAGGTGACGGTTGGGGATGATGCTGAGGTGCGCAGCAGGGCCTAAGGCCGATTGAGGATGTGGACTCAGGATTGCGATTCAAGATTGCGATCTGGGATTGGGATGGGCGATGGACTTACGGTGGGGGGGAGAATGCGCATACGGATGATGGGACTCGGGGTCTTGCTGGTGCCGGCGCTGTTGATTGCGCAGGCCAAGCCGGCGATGCCGCACGACATGTCGAAGATGGGACAGGGGCAGGGGATGGCGATGGGCGACATGAAGAGCGGCTGGGCGGAGCTGGATGCCTTTCACAGCCTGCTGATGTCGACTTGGCATCCGGCCATGAAGGACAGCCTGGCGATGGCGCGCACGCTGGCGCCGCAACTTGTGGTGAGCGCCGAAGCGTGGGCGAAGTCGAAGGGACCGGCGTCGTGCGACAACGCCGCGGTGCGCAAGGCGCTGCCGGGCATCGTCGCCGACGCGAAGGCGTATGCAAAGGTCGTCGCGGACAAGAGGAACGACGCCGCGGTGAAGGGTGCGCTGAAGAAGGTGCACGATGGCTTCGATGCGGCCGGAAAGCCCTGCGTGCAGGCGGCGATGAAGGCGAAGGGCGGAATGGGAATGGGGATGGGCGCGATGATGGGCCAGAAGACCGGCTGGAAGGAGTTCGACGCCCTCCACACGCTCGTCATGAACATCTCGTCGGCGGCAAACAAGGGAGACCTGAAGCCGGCGCGCGAGAAGGGAGCGGAACTCGCCAAGGCGGCCGATGCCTGGCAGGCGTCGAAGGGACCCGCGACGTGCGACAACGCCGCGGCTCGCAAAGGCATCCCGAAAGCGGTGGCCGACCTGAAGGCGATCGCCACGCTCGCCAAGGGCCAGGGTAACGACGCCGCGCTCAAGGCGGCGATCACGAAGTCGCACGACTCGTTCCGTCCGGTGGCTCAGCCCTGCATGATGGGCGGTATGGCGAAGGCGACGGATTCCACCAAGCCTGCGCCGGCGATGGACCACTCGAAGATGGATCACTCCAAGATGGGGCAGCCGCCGGCGAAGAAGCCGTAACGCACGGCGTGCACCGATAGACGCAGGGGGCGCACCGAAGCGACATCCGGTGCGCCCCCTGCGTCGCATTCGCGTGGAACCGGCGCATCCGTAGAGTGTAGATTGAAAGTAGAGGAACATTCGATGTCGGCTGCGAGGTTGGGCCCCCCGAGGAGTGTTGCCGTGTTGATGGGTCGTGCGGTGTTGAGCGCCGCCTTCTGTGCGTGCGTGGTCTTGGCCCCGCATGCCGTCGCCGCGCAGTCAGGGTCCGGCGACGGCTACATGTTCGGCGTCCCGGGCGGGAGCTTGACGTTGCGTGCCGGTCTCGCGCGTCCGAACGAACAGAGCGACCTCTTCTCGTTTGTCCGCGATGAGTTGAGCGTGGCGCGCGGCGATTTCACGGGCGGTTCCATGTCGCTCGACGCCGCCTTCTTTGTGCGGCCGCAGTTGGCGGTGCAATTCGGCTTCGGGGTCGCGAGCCGCACCAAGGCCAGCACGTACCGGCACTACGTGGACAACAACGATCGGGAGATCGAGCAATCATCGACCCTGCGGCGCATGCCGTTGAGCGCCGGCCTCCGCTACTACCTCACGCCGCCCGGCCGGAGCATCAGCCGGCTGGCGTGGGTGCCGGCGCGAGTGGCCCCGTACGTCGCCGCCGGCGGCGGCATCACCTGGTACAGCTTCCGGCAGTCGGGCGATTTCGTGGACTTCCAGACGCTCGACGTATTCCACTCGACCCTGCAGTCCACGGCCTCGTCGCCGAGCGCCTTCACCGCCGTGGGTGCGGACTATGCACTTGGCGCGCGGGTGGGCTTGGTGGGCGAAGCGCGCTACGATTGGGCGAGCGCGCGGCTGGGCAGCGACTTCTCGGGATTCAATCGCATTGACCTGTCCGGCCTGGCGATCACGCTGGGCCTGACGTATCGCTACTAGGAGGCGCGAGATGCGCAACTTCCTGCTTCGGCACGTTCACGTCGCCACGCTCGGCGCGTTGTTGCTGGGAAGCGCGGCCAGCGCCGCGAGCCTTGGCGCGCAACAACCCGATGCGCGTTGGCAGCCGTGGATCGGCTGCTGGTCGCCGCGCCCCGCCGTGCGCCCGGAGGGAGCCCCCGACACGAGCAAGAACCTGGTGTGCGTGACGCCGGCGAAAACGGGTGATGGTGTCGAGATTGCCGTGATGGCCAACGACAAGCTGGTGCGCAGCGAGGTGATCGCCGCGTTGGGCCAGCGTGTGGCGAAGAGCATCGAGGGTTGCCCGGGGTGGGAGTCCGCCACCTGGTCGCTGGACGGTCACCGACTGATGGCACGGTCGGAAGTGACCTGCGGCAACACGGTCGTGAAGAGCAGCAGCGTCTTTGGCATTTCGGCGGATGGGGAGTGGATTGAGGTGCGCGGCGCGCTCGTGGGTGACCGCTCAACGGTGAACGCGGTGCGCTATGTGGCGGCGCCCTTCACGCTGAAGCGAACGGGCGATGCCGCGCAGCCGTTCTCGGTTGTTGCCGACGTCAGCACTCCGTCGCGGTACGCGCGGTTGGCGGCTGGTGGCCGCGTGAGTGTGGACGCGGTGCTCGACGTGACGCGTCATGTGGAGGCGCCGGTCGCCGAGGCGTGGCTGAATGAGGTGCAGCAGGGCTTCGAGGTGAACGCCAAGGAGCTGGTGCGCCTAGCCGACGCCGGCATGCCGCCGAATGTGATCGACCTGCTGGTGGCGCTGTCGAATCCGCGACAGTTCGCGGTGCAGCGGCAGGACGCCGCGAGCGTGGGCGCCAATGTATCGCGCCGTGGTGGGTACGGCGGCGGAGTTGGTTACGGGCGCCGCTTCGGGTCGGTGTATGACTGCGGCTACGGCTTCCTGCCGACGACCTATGGCTACTACGGCGATCCGTGCTACCCAGGGTACTTCGGCTACGGCGCCTACGGCTACGGCAGCTTCGGCTACGGGGCCTACGGGTATGGCCCGTCGTACTACGGCTACGGCTACGGTTATCCGTATGGCTACTCATCGTACGGCGGCTACTATTACGGTCCGCGGCCGCTCGTGATCGTGCCGTCAGGCGGATTCACGAGCCAGCCGCGTGGGCAGGCGGTGAAAGGCTCGGGCTACACTCGTCGCGGCGGCAGCGGAACAACGGCGACGCCGAGCCAGCCGAGGTCTTCCACGGGGTCGGCGCAGCCTGGATCGTCCAGCAGCGGTTCGTCGAGTGGATCGACGTCGGGATCCTCCGGGAGTGGGAGCAGCGGTGGACGTACCGCGAAGCCTCGTCCGCCTCAGCTCTGATCAAACCTAGTTGAGATGGTTCGACGCCCCGTTGGCCCACGGCTGACGGGGCGTCTCTCTCTCGCGATCTCGCGTGCGCTCGGGTACTTTTTGCGGGTCCCGAGTGCGGAGATCGCCGTGTCACACGCCTCTGATGATCGCGCGACCCTAAGCCGCCGCGACTTGTTGAAATCCGCCGCCCTCGCGGGGGCGGCCCTCGGCGCCTCCGGCGCCGTCTTCCCGGCCATCGCCGAGTCCGTTTCGGCGGGAACGCACCCCGAGCTGGCACCGCCCGCGCCCGCGTGGGCGAAGACGATGAAGGGCGTCCCGTTCGAGCGCCACGAGACGGTGCGGATTGCGATTGTGGGAACCGGCCTGCGCGGCCGGTCGGTGCTGCACGAGTTCCTCGGCTGCCCGGGCGTGCGAATCACGGCGCTCTGCGACAACGTGCCGGCGAAGGCGCAGAAGGCGGCGAAGATGGTGACCGACGCCGGACAGCCGGCGCCGGCGCTCTATACGGACGGTGACCGCGCGTTCGAGCAGCTCGTACAGCGCGATGACATCGACTTCATTCATACGGCGACGCCGTGGGAATGGCACGTGCCGGTGATGCTCGCCGCGCTGAACGCCGGCAAGCATGTGTCGAGCGAATGCCCGTTTGCGATGACGCTCAAGGACCTGTGGGAGCTGGTGGACGCGAGCGAGAAGTACCGCCGGCACTGCCTGCAGCTCGAGAACTGCAACTACGGCTACAACGAGATGCTCGTGAACCGCATGGTGCACGCCGGCGTCTTTGGCGAGCCGCTGCACGGCGCGGCTGCCTACCTGCACGACCTGCGCGGCATCGTATTTGAAGATCGCGATGAAGGACTGTGGCGCCGCGCGTTCCACACGCGCAACAACGGCAATCTGTACCCGACGCACGGTCTGGGCCCGGTGTCCTGGTACCTCGACATCCATAAGGGCGACGCGTTCGAGTACATGGTGTCGATGAGCACCAACGAACGCGGGTTGTCGCTCTATCGCGAGGCGACGGTCAAGGACAAGTCCAACCCCAAGTGGCAAGAGCGGTACGTCACCGGCGACCTGAATTCGTCGCTGATCAAGACGGCCAAGGGGCGCACCATCCTGCTGCAGCACGATGTGTCGAATCCGCGCCCGTATTCGCGGCTCAACGCGATTCAGGGAACGAAGGGCGTGTTTGAGGACTACCCGGCGCGCATCTACATCGAGGGGCAAGCCGGCGGAGAGCGCTTCGGCCCAATTGACTCGTGGAAGAAGGACTTTGAGGATCCACTGTGGACCAAGCTCGGCGAGCAGGCGCGCAACGGCGGCCATGGCGGCATGGACTTCGTGATGGCGTGGCGCCTCGTGCAGTGCCTGCACGAAGGACTGGTGCCCGACATCGATGTGTACGACTCGGCGGCGTGGAGCGCGCCGTATCCGTTGAGCGAGATCAGCGCGTCCAAGGGAAGCGCTCCCGTGAAATTCCCGGACTTCACGCGCGGCAACTGGCAGAAGTAGACAAGTCTCGACCATCGACCGTTAACCATCTACCGTCACCAGCCCTACATGCATCTCACTAGCCTAGACTGGTGGATCGTCGCCATCTCCATCGTCGTCGCGTTTGTGCCGGCGGCGCTCATGGCCAAGCGCGGCGGCTCCAGCACCTCGGAGTTCTTCACCTCCGGACGCTCGGCGCCGTGGTGGTTGATCGGCGTCTCCATGGTGGCGACGACCTTCAGCACCGACACGCCGAATCTCGTCACGAATCTCGTGCGCGAAAAAGGCGTGGCCAACAATTGGGTCTGGTGGTCGTTCCTGCTCACGGGCATGGCGACGGTGATGTTCTACGCGCGCATGTGGCGGCGATCCGGCGTGCTCACCGACCTCGAGTTCTACGAGATCCGCTACTCGGGGAAGGCGGCGACGTTTGTGCGCGGGTTTCGCGCCATCTACCTAGGGCTGTTCTTCAACATCGTGATCATGGCGACGGTGAACCTGGCCGCCGCGAAGATCGCCAACATGCTACTCGGTTGGCCGATGTGGCAGACGCTGCTGGTGTGCGCGGTGCTGAATGTGGCGTTCGCGGCGGTCTCCGGCCTGTGGGGCGTGCTGGTCACCGATCTGATCCAGTTCGGCATTGCCATGACCGGTTCGTTTGCTGCGGCGTACTACTCGCTGCAGCGTCCGGAGGTGGGCGGTTTGCACGGACTGTTCACGAAGCTCGATCCGCACGTCATCTCGCTGCTGCCGAACTTCAACGACTGGACGATGACGCTCACCGTGCTGATCCTGCCAATCACGGTGCAGTGGTGGTCGGTCTGGTATCCGGGCGCCGAGCCGGGGGGCGGCAGCTACATCGCCCAGCGCATGCTGGCGTCGAAGAGCGAGAAGGACGCGCTCGTGGGGACGCTGTTCTTCAACGTGGCGCACTACGCCCTGCGGTCGTGGCCGTGGATCATCGTCGGTTTGTCGTCGATGCTCGTCTTCCCGAACCTGAGCGACATCGCGGCGACGTTCCCGTACGTCGACAAGGGCATGATCGGGCACGACATGGCCTATCCGGCGATGCTGACGTTCCTGCCGGCGGGATTCCTGGGGCTGATGATCGCCGGCATGCTCGCGGCGTACGTCTCAACCATTGCCACGCACCTCAACTGGGGGACGTCGTACCTGGTGCACGACTTCTACCGGCGCTTCATGAAGCCGGGGCAGGACGAAAAACACTACGTCTTCGTCGGCCGCCTCATGACGGCCGTCCTGATGGTGTTCGCGGCGCTGCTCACTTTTGTGCTCGAGACGGCAAGCCGCGGCTTCACGCTGCTGCTGTCAATCGGTGCGGGCACCGGACTGCTCTATCTGCTGCGTTGGTACTGGTGGCGCGTTAACGCGTGGGCCGAGGTCAGCGCGATGGCGGGCTCGTTCCTGACGGCGGTCGGCTTTGAGGTCGTGCGCAAGATGGGCACGCCGGTGCCCGATCACATCTCGCTGCTGGCGACCGTGGCGGTGACGTCGGTCATCTGGATCACGGCGACGTTTGTGGCGCCGGAGACGGACAAGGAGACGCTGGTGAAGTTCTACAAGCTCGTGCGGCCGGCGGGACCGGGATGGAAGCACGTGCAGGAGGCGGCCGGCGTGGGGCCGTCGCCTGACTCGCTGCCGCAGGCGATGCTGGGCTGGATGCTGGGCGTCGCATTCGTCTATTCGGCGCTCTTCGGCTCGGGGAGTTTCCTTTACGGCAATACCGCGCAGGGTGTGGTGTTCACCGTCGTCTTCGTGTTCAGCGGCTACGGCGTCGTGAAGGTGCTGCAAGGCTTCTGGAAGTCCGCGAGCAGCCAGTAGGGAGGCGAACCTTGGGGACGCGCACCACTCAGGCGGTGATCCTCGCGCGCGGCCTCGGATCCCGGATGCGTCGGGCCGAGGCCGCGGTGGCGTTGGACGAGGCGCAGGAGCGGGCGGCAGCGGCGGGGCTGAAGGGAATGATGCCCACGCTCGGCCGTCCATTTCTCGACTTCGTGCTGTCCGCGCTCGCCGACGCCGGTGTGACCGACGTGACGCTGGTGGTGGCGCCGGAGCATGCGCTGATGCGCGAGTATTATGAGCGGCAGTCGCCGCCGCAGCGCGTGCGACTGCGCTGGGCGGTTCAGGCGGAACCGCACGGCACCGCCGATGCGGTGCTCGCGGCGGCCGGAGCCGTGGAGGACGCGCCGTTTCTCGCGCTCAACTCCGACAACTACTATCCCGTGGCGTCGTACGATGCGCTGTGCGCGATTGGGGGGTCGGGCCTTGTGGCGTATGAGGGCGAAGCGCTGGTGCGCGACGGCAATATTGACCGCGAGCGGGTGATGGCGTACGCGTTGCTCGACATCGACGAGCGCAGTGTGCTGCGGGCGATTGTGGAGAAGCCGGCGGCCGATCATCCGCTTGCGCGGCGCGCCGAACGGTGGGTGAGCATGAACCTGTGGAGCTTCACGCCGCGCATCTTCGACGCGTGCCGCCGCGTGCGACCGTCGGTGCGCGGCGAGCTGGAGCTGCAGGATGCCGTGATGATTGCCGCGCACGATCTCGGCGAGACGTTTCACGTGGTCCGCGCGCACGCAGGGGTGCTTGACTTGTCGCGTCGCGCCGACGTGACGACGATTGCCGACCACCTGCGCGGCGTGGTGGTGGCGCCATGACGTGGCGGTATCGGGTGCCGGGACGTGTGGAACTGGCCGGCAAGCACACCGACTACGCTGGCGGGCCGTCGCTGACGTGCGCGACGCCATTTCACATGCACGCGAAGGCGGCGCGCCTTCAGGAGCCGCTGGTGAGGGTGCATGACCAGCGCAGCAAGCGCACGATGCAGGTGCCGCTGACGGTGGACGCGACGCCGTCGGGTCCGCGGTCGGCGGTCTACCCCGCCGCCGTGGCACGACGCATCGCGCGCGACTTCCGCGGCGCACGGGCCGGCGTGGAGGTTACCCTCGGCTCAACGATTCCGACATCGAGCGGGATGAGCAGTTCGAGCGCGCTGGTGATCACCGTGGCCATGGCCGTGTTTGACGCGAACGCGTTATGGGAGGCGCCCGAGTGGGCCCCGGTGGCGGCCGATCCACTGGCGTTCGCGCAGTATTGCGCGGCGATCGAGAGCGGCGCGGCGTGGGGGCCGTTCGCCGGCGATGCTGGTGTTGGCACGCGCGGCGGGGCGCAGGACCACATTGCGATTGTCGCGTCGGAGACGGGGACGGTGGGGGCGTACACGTACCTGCCAGGGCGCGTCATGCAGCGCGCGCGCTGGCCGGACGCGTGGCGCATCATCGTCGCGACGAGCGGCGTCAAAGCCACGAAGACAGGGAACGCGATGCACGCGTACAATCGGGTGGCCGATTCCGTGCGCGCGATGGTTGGGGTGTGGAACGCCGACACCGGGCGCAGCGACGCGACGCTTGCTGAGGCGCTGCACTCGTCGCCAGCGGCCTTTGAGCAGCTGCTGACGCTCGCGCCGCGCGCGGCGAGCGAGAACGTGAGCGCCGACTACCTGCGTGCGCGCGTCGCGCAGTACCGCGAAGAGACGACCGTGATTGTGCCGCAGATGCTCGAGGCGATTGGTCGCGCCGACGCGAAGACGGTGGGCGACCTGATGCGCCGTTCGCAGGAACTCGCCGAGTCGACCCTGCAGAATCAGGTGCCGCAGACCAGTTGGCTGGCGGCGCACGCGCGCGAGCATGGCGCGGTGGGGGCGACGGCGTTCGGCGCAGGGTTCGGCGGCGCGGTGTGGGCGCTCGTGATGGCGGACGACGCGGAGCGGGCGGCGGAGTCGTGGATGCGGGCGTTCACGGCGGTCGACGGGGGCGGCGGATCGCGCAATGTGTCGGCGCGGGTCATGGTGCCGGCGGCCGGCGCGTGGCGAGGTGTGTCGTGAGCGCGCGGCTGCCTCGCAATGTGAAGGCGCTGGCCACCGTGTCGTTCTTCACCGACGCGGCGAGCGAGATGATCTACCCGCTGCTTCCGACCTTCCTGACGACGACGCTGGGGGCGAGCGCGGCGTGGGTGGGCATCATCGAGGGCGCAGCCGATGCCACTGCGTCATTGCTGAAGCTGGCCAGCGGGTGGTGGTCTGACCGCGTGAAGAAGCGCAAGGGACTCGTCGTCTTTGGGTACACCCTGGCTTCGGTTGTGCGTCCCCTCGTCGCCGTCGCCGGCGCGGCGTGGCAAGTGCTTGCGATTCGCGTCAGCGATCGGGTGGGCAAGGGCGTGCGCGGCGCCCCGCGCGACGCAATGATCGCCGACTCCGTGGCGCCCAACGAACGCGGACGCGCCTTCGGTGCGCAGCGTGCGGCCGACCATGCCGGAGCATTCGTCGGACCGTTGGTTGCCTTCGCGTTGCTGCAATGGCTGGGTCTGTCGATGCGGACGGTCTTTCTACTCGCCGCGGTGCCGGGGGCGATTGCGATTGCAGTCGCGGTGTTCGGAGTTCGAGAAGAGAAGACGGATGGCGGATGGCAGAAGGCGGAAGGGAGACGAGCGAATGTAGAGGGCAGTGGCACAGGCGACACGGCGCCGCTCGGTGGCGACTTCTGGCGCTACCTGGGCGTGCTGGTGCTCTTCACGCTCGGCAACTCGACTGACGCCTTCCTCTTGCTGCGTGCGTCTCAGCTTGGTGTGACCGCGGCGCTGCTGCCGATCCTCTGGGCGGCGCTGCATGCGGTGAAGTCGGCGACGAGCATTCCGGCGGGCGTGTGGAGCGATCGCGTGGGACGGCGAACGATGATCGCCGTCGGCTGGCTCTGGTACGCGCTGGTCTACGTTGGCTTCGCACTTGCCACCCAGACGTGGCACGCGTGGGCGTTGTTCCTCTCCTACGGGCTGTTCTTCGGGCTCACCGAGGGGGTCGAGCGCGCGCTGGTGGCCGACCTCGTGCCCGCCTCGCGGCGCGGGCTGGCCTTTGGCTGGTACAACGGCGTCATCGGCGCCGCGGTGCTGCCGGCGTCGGTGGCGTTTGGGCTGATGTGGGACTGGAAGGGAAGCACGTTCGCGTTCAGCGTTGGCGCGGCGAGCGCGTGCGTGGCGGCGCTGGGGCTCGTGATGGTGCGTCCGACGCGCGCCGCCTAACAGCAGCGATTGCCGGGCTGCGAGTAGCGCGCCGAGAGGCGCTCGCGCTGAAACTCCCGCTCGGTCATCGGTTCGACGCCGGGATGGCGCTCCCGCACGTGCGCGACGTACGCGTCGTAGTCGGGCACGCCAATGATGCGACGAATCACCGCCCCCACGCGCCGGGCGACGCCGGGGGCGTCCCCGGCGTCGCCATCAATCAGGGTGCGGCGTGGTGTCACGGCGCGGCTTTGGTGCCGTTCGGGCCAATCGTGCGCTCGAAGTGATTGAAGATGCGTGTGTATTCGTCGGTCCAGCTCGACGGCCGCACGAAGCCGTGGTCCTCAACCGGATACACAGCGAGATCCCACCCCGGTTTGCCGAGTTCGATGAGGCGCTGCGTGAGTCGCACGATATCCTGGAAGTTCACGTTCGTGTCGACCATGCCGTGGAGCATCAGCAGCGGATCCTCGAGCCCTTCGGCGTGGAAGATGGGCGACGAGCGATGATACGCGAGCGTGTCGGTCTGCGGAAGATTGAGAATCGATCCCGTGTAGCCGTGGTTGTAGTGCGCCCAGTCGGTGACCGAGCGCAGCGCGGCGCCGGCGCCGAACCGCTTGGGTTCGGTGAAGAGCGCCATCAGCGTCATGAAGCCGCCGTACGAGCCGCCGTACATCCCCACGCGCTCGGGGTTGATGCGGTACGTCTTCTCGAGCCAGCGTGACGCGTCCACCTGATCCTGGAGATCGCGCCCGCCCATGAACCGATAGATCGCGGTGCGCCAGTCGCGCCCGTAGCCGGCGCTTGCCCGGTAGTCGAGATCGAGCACCACGTAGCCCTTGGACGCGAGGTAGTTGTTGAACATGAACTCGCGCGGGTACTGACTCCAGAAATGCCCCACGTTGTGCAGGTATCCCGCGCCATGCACGAAGATCACGGCCGCGCCATTCGGCTTGGCGCCGATATCCTCGGGGCGATAAATGTGCGCGGGGACTTGAACGCCATCGGAGGCGGGGATCATCACGATCGCCGGATCAATCCACTTGAAGGCCAGCCAGTCGGCAGACTGCGATACGGTGAGCTGGCTGGCCGGGGCCGACTTGCACATCGCCGCCGGCGGGCAGGCGGTGGCGAGAAACAGGTCGGGCGAGCGCCGTGTCGTTGACTGCACGTCGGCAAGCAGCTTTTCGTCGGGTGACGGCGTGACGCTGTGGCTCCCCACGCCGACGGTCAACCGCTGACGCGCGCCGCCGGCGATGGGCATGCGGTAGAAATCGCGATCGAAGGCGGAGATTTCACTCGAATGAAAGAGGAAATACTTTCGGTCTGCCGAGAGCTCGACGTCATAGATCTCGAACTGACCGGAGGTCAGCGCCCGGCGGTCACTGCCATCCACCGCCGTGGAGTAGAGCTGCGCCCACCCCGTGGACTCGTCCACGAAGTAGATGCGCGTGTCGTTGTCGTAGAATCCGGCGCATCCAAACGAGCACGGGCCGCCGACCCATGCACTGTCGCGCATCACATTGACAGGCTTGAGCACGCCGGTGGCAGCGTCAAGCGTGGAGAGCTGTCGCGTCTTGAAGCTGCTCGCCGAGCCAACGACCAGCGCGGTGGTGCCGGCATCGTTCCAGGCGACGATCTGCGAGTTGGCGATCACCGGAAACGCGGAGTCGCCGGCGATCGAACGGAGCCACTTCACTTCGCCCCGGGGCAGCGCTTGGTACCCGAGTCGCGTCCGTGGCTGGGCGTCGCCCACCTTGGTGCGATTGGGAATGTCTTCGGTATAGCCGGTGGGCGTGACGTAGTTGGGAACGATGCCGTTGCGGGCGTCGGCGGCCGCGGTGGATGTGGTAAAGAGCACGGCCGTGCCAGACGGGCTCACCGAGAGCAGTCCGAGGCGTTCGCCGGCGGCGAGTGTCACAGGGCGGATGCCGGCGGAGTCCCGGGCGGCCGACTCGGCCTTGCGCGTCGAGTCGTCGGACAGACGGTCCCGAATGACCTCAAGGAGCACACGCTGGTCGCGCTCGAGCGCGCCGCGTTGACTGTTGGCGCCGGCTCTGTTCGCGGTGGCGGCACTGGCGCCACCGCGCGCCGCGCCCGACGCATCGGCGGTGCGGATATCGGTGAGCTGACGCGTGGCCGCGGTGGCGAGGTCGATGCTCCACGCGTTGCCATCGCGCACAAAGAGGACGCGCTGGCCGTCGGGCGAGAAGCGCGGATTGGTCTCGACGGCGACGGTCTCGGTAAGACGGCGCGCGACGGACTTCTTGACGTCAACCACAAAGAGATCTCCGCGCACGCTTACCACGCGGCGAAGACGATCGGGCGACAGGGAGCCGTCGGCGAGAAGCGGGGCGACAGAGTCGGCCTGCGCGTCCGTGATGCGTTCAGGTTTGGCCCCCGCTTGGGCGCGCACGCGGTACGGCTTGAGCGTCTCGCGCCAGCCGCTCCCCGCGGGGAGCCACTGGAAATAGATCCACTGGCCGTCGGGCGTCCAACGGACGTTCGCTGGCTCGCGGCCGTAGAGTTCGGGCCCGCGCATCATGTTGGCGATGCTGAAGTCAAAGGCGGGCTGCTGTGCGGCGAGTGGGGCGGCGAACAGTGCGGCGAACAGGGCGAGGCGGCGCATGGAAGGACGGCTGAGGGATGTGCGATGGGGGTCTGGGAAGTGTACGGCGAATTGGGGCAACTTGCTGGGGGGGCCTTGACTGGCGGCGAATGGCCGTTTACTCTTCGCTCCACAACCGAAGTGCCCCGAGGTCATTTGCCGCGTATTGCTGCCTCGTTAAACAAGAGCTAAAAAGCGATCCTGCCCGCGGCGATCATTCTCCGCGGGTTTTTTGTTGTTTCTGTTGTTTCTGTTGTTTCTCTGTTTTCTCTCTGTTTTCTCTCTGCTTCTTCTCTGAACACTCATGCTCCGCCCCACGCCCACGCCCATGCCCATGTACATGTGCCGCCTTCCCTATATGGGAGCCGGCCGGGGGGTGGCGCGCATTGAGATGCCACCAGCGAGCTAAGCGGACTGACCCGCTGCCCTCACCCCGGCCGACTTCGATCCCGAAGTCGGCCGTTTGCATTTCGCCCCCCTTTCCCCGAGCGCCCAATGACGACCATCGCCCACGACATCGCCCACGACACGCCGCCCGCCCTCGGACTCGGCACCCGCGCCGTGCACGCCGCGCAGGAATCCGCCGATCCGGCCACCAACGCCCGCGCCGTGCCGATCTACGCCACGACGTCGTTCGTGTTCAACAACGCGGAGCACGCCGCCGATCTCTTTGGCCTGCGCGCGTTTGGCAACATCTACTCGCGCATCATGAATCCGACCAACGACGTCTTCGAGAAGCGCATCGCCGCGCTCGAAGGCGGCGTGGCGGCGGTGGCGACGGCCAGCGGCCAGTCGGCGCAAACCCTTGCCATCCTCAATCTCGCGCAGGCCGGCGAGAATATTGTCGCCTCCAAGGCGCTGTACGGCGGCACGGTCTCGCTCTTCGCGCATACGCTGCCACGGCTCGGCATCACGACGACGTTCGTGGACATCCACAACCTCGACGAGGTGCGCGCCGCCATCAACGACAAGACGCGCGCGGTCTTCGTGGAGACGCTCGGCAATCCGCGCCTCGATGTCCCCGACTTCCGCGCCCTCGCCGACATCGCGCACGCCAACGGACTGCCGCTCGTCGTGGACAACACGTTCGCGACGCCGATCCTCTGCCGCCCCATTGAGCACGGCGCCGACATCGTCCTCCACTCGGCAACCAAGTGGATTGGCGGCCACGGCACGTCAATCGGCGGCGTGGTCGTGGACGGCGGCACGTTCAACTGGGGGACCGCACCGCGGTTCAAGGCGTTCTACCAGGATCCGGACGCGGCCTACCACGGCCTCAAGTTTGCTGAGGCGTTCGGCGACGTGGGCGGCGCGAACATCGCGTTCGCCATTCGTCTGCGCGTCTCGCTGCTGCGCGACATCGGCGCCGCGCTGTCGCCATTCAGTTCGTTCCTGTTCCTGCAGGGTCTCGAGACGCTGCACCTGCGCATCGAGCGGCACTGCGAGAATGCGCTCAAGGTGGCGCAGTTCCTCGCCGACCATCCGCTGGTGACGTGGGTGAGCTACCCCGGACTCGCGAGCCACCCGACGCACGCGCGCGCCAAGCGCTACCTCGACGGCGGCTTTGGCGGCGTGCTCACCTTCGGCGTGCGCGGCGGCGCGGAGGCCGCGCGGCGCGTGGCGTCGAGCACCAAGCTGTTCTCGCTGCTCGCCAACGTGGGCGACGCCAAGAGCCTCATCATCCATCCGTGGACCACGACCCACGAACAGCTCACCGACGCCGAGCGTGCGGCGGCCGGCGTGACGGCCGATCTGGTGCGCATCTCGGTGGGCATCGAGGACATCGCCGATCTGCTGCGCGATCTCGACCAGGCCCTGCGCATCGGCGCGGCGGAGGCGGCGTGACCACGCAAACGGGTGCCGCGGCGGGCGCTGTGGAGCGTGCCTTGCGCACGCTCACGGTGCCGGCGTTCACCCTCGAATCGGGGGAGGTGCTGCACGACCTCCGGCAGGCGTACCATCTCGACGGTGCGCTGAATGCCGCGCGCGACAATCTGGTGGTCGTCTTCCATGCGCTCACCGGCACGCCCGACGCGGCCGGCGACTGGTGGAAGCGCATCGTCGGCCCCGGTCTCGCCCTCGATACGGACCGATATGCCGTGTTGGTGCCCAACCTGCTCGGCTCGTGCTATGGCACGAGCGGTCCATCCTTAAATCCGGATATACGGTTCCCGGCCATCACGCCGCGCGATCAGGCGCGTTTTGCCGCCGTGCTCGTGGAGTCGCTGGGCGTCTCCAATGTGGCGCTCGTCACTGGCGGCTCCCTCGGCGGCATGGTCTCGTTGGAGTGGAACGCGACGTTCGGCGGTCGGACTCGCGCCACGGTGGTGCTGGCGGCGCCGGCGGCGCACACGGCACACGCCATCGCGTGGAACGCGGTGCAGCGCGCGGTACTCGATGCGGCCGGCGATCGCGGCCTCGCCGTGGCGCGCCAGATCTCGATGATCGCCTTCCGAAGCGAACGGGAGTTCGAGGCGCGCTTTGGTCGCACCGTCGGCGCCGAAGGGCGCTTCAGCGTGGAGAGCTACCTCGATCATCAGGGGCGCAAGCTCGAAGCGCGGTTCGACACCGCGTCGTACCGCACGTTGCTCGACGCGATGGATGCGCACGACCTAGGACGCGGTCGTGGCGGACTGGCGCACGCCCTGCGCGGGCTCCAAGGGCATGTCTACGCAGTCGGCGTGCCGGGCGACCAGCTCTATTCCGCGGAGATTGTCCGGCAGTGGGCGGAGCTCGCCGGCGCCGAGTATCGCGAACTTGATTCACACTTTGGTCACGACGCCTTTCTTCTCGAAGACGAGCAGGTGGGCGCCATTCTGCGCGACGCCCTGCAGGCCGCGGCGCGCGCCGATTCACGGAGGGATGTCGCATGACGGCGATTGGTGTTGACCGCGCGGCCGCGCGGACCCCCATCACGGCGCGGCCGCGCGCCCCGCGGGTTGTGCGCGTGGCGCTTGCTGGGTGCGGCACGGTGGGAGCGTCGCTAGTCGGGTTGATCCAGCGACAGCGGGGGCTGTTCGAAACGCGCCATGGTGTGCGCTTCGAACTCGTGTCCGTTCTCGTGCGCGATCCCGAAAAGGAGCGCGGTGTGGCGGTGTCGCGTCAGCTCTTCACCACCTCCGTCGACGAGTTCCTATCGGTCGATGTCGACGTCGTGGTCGAGGCCATCGGCGGATTTGATCCGGCGGAGCGCGTGGTGCGCGGCGCGATCGCGGCGGGACGACACGTGGTCACGGCGAACAAGGCGCTGATCGCGACCCACGGCCCGGAGCTGCAGCGGCTGGCCGACGCACAGCAGGGCGCGCTGCAATTCGAAGCGGCGGTTGGCGGCGGCGTGCCGGTGGTGCGGACGTTGCGGAGCGAGCTGGGCGGTCACGGCGTGCGCACGATCACCGGCATCCTCAATGGCACGACGAACTTCCTGCTGACCGCCCTGGCCGACGGCGTGCGCTATGCCGACGCGCTGGTGGATGCGCAGGCCAGGGGCTTCGCAGAGGCGGATCCATCGCGCGACCTGCAGGGGCTCGATGCCGCGGACAAGATCCGCATTCTGGCGTGGCTGGCGTGGGGAGTGGATCCCGCCGCGCAGGAGGTGCTGGTGGAGCCGCTGCCGTCGGATCCAGAGCCGTTGGCACGGCAGGCGAAGAGACGCGGCGGCGTGCTCAAGTATCTCGCCGGCGCGGTGCGGAGCGACGACGGCCGTGTGCGCGCGTGGGTGCGTCCCGTCATCATCCCGACCGATCACCCGTTTGCGAGCGTACGCGACGAGGAGAACGCCGTGCACATTGACAGCGACTCACTCGGCGTTCTGCGCCTGCAAGGGCGCGGCGCGGGGGGCAATGCGACCGCGAGCGCGGTGCTGGGCGACCTGATCGAAGTGGCGCGCGGGCTGCGCTACGGCGAGATCTGAAACGGCACTGTCGTCCCCCGGACCATGGTGCCGCTCACAGATACGGCCGGTCGAAGCAAGTAGCTGCCCGCGCCAAGGCGCTCCGTTGGACTGCGGATGTCGAATCGGTCTCCGCGCCAGACGAACGTGTGGGAATAGGAAGCGCCAGGTTCGATGGATGCCGTCATGGCGATCGCCGGGCACGCCATTTGGCCCGGAGCGACGACGACACCATCTTTGAGCGCCTCAAACCACCAGGGACACGCACCCGCGTCGATCACTACCGCACGAGTGCCAGCGTTCACAACGCTCACGGTGATGCGCGTCGAGTCGCCGAGTCTTATGACGGACGAACTTGCGGAGAGCGACACGACCGTCGTGTCTTCAATGGCCGATGGCTCGCGCCCACAGGCGACGAGCATGGCCACCATCCCGGCGGATATGAGTACGGAGCGGTGAGACGATACCACGCGATCTCCTTGCGCGCCGAAGGCGAGTTCTCGGAGAACGTCCCCCAAGCGTCAAACTGACGTGCACGCGCGCACTAGGTAATACCTCCCCCCCACGACGCCCGTCACATCTGTCATGACGAGACGTCGGGGCGCAGCGGAGCCTTGCGAACGTCTTCCCGCGTGCAGTCGTCGGCCCGCGGAGGCGTCCTCACCTACGCGACGACCTCGGCCCGCGCCGTAAACGGCACCTCGCTCGTGGCCGTCGCCGTGCCGTTCTTCACGCGCATCCACTCGTAGACCGACGCGGCGAGAATCACGACGACCGACGCCATGAAGAACAGCGCCACGCCGGCGTCGAGCCGGTCGTTGAACGCCATCCGCGCCACGTCCGCCGCGGTTTTGGCGCCGGCGGGCATGACGCCCGAGGCAAGCTTGTCCTCGAGGAAACGCGCGTGGGCGAGGAAGCCAAGCTTGGGATCGCTCGACCAGACCTTGGCGGCGCCGGCGCTCATCGTCACGACGGCAAGCCACGCGAGGGGGGCGATGGTGATCCACGCGTAGCGCGCCTTGCCCATCTTCATGATGATGGTCGTGCCGACGCACAACGCGACGGCGGCGAGGAGCTGGTTGGCGATGCCGAAGAGCGGCCACAGCGAGTTGATGCCACCCAGCGGATCGGTGACGCCCTGATACAGGAAGTAGCCCCACATCGACACGAAGACGACGCTCGCGATGACGGTCGCCGGATACCAGCCGGTTCGTCCGAGCGGCGCCCAGATGTGGCGCAGCAGGTCCTGCAGCATGAAGCGCCCCACGCGCGTGCCGGCATCGACCGTGGTGAGGATGAACAGCGCCTCAAACATCAGCGCGAAGTGGTACCAGAGCGCCATCGCGGTGGTGCCGCCGAGCACATCGGCGAAGAGCATCGCCATGCCGACCGCCAGCGACGGGGCGCCGCCTGTGCGCGACAGCAGCGTCTGCTCCTGCACGTTGGCGGCCAGGGCGTGCAGCTGCGCGGGGTCGAGCACAAAGCCCCACGTGCGGATCACCTCGGCGGCGCTCTCGGCCGTCGTGCCGATGATCCCCGCCGGCGCGTTGATGGCGAAGTAAATGCCCGGCGTCAGCACGCAGGCGGCGATCAGCGCCATCACCGCGACGAGCGACTCGGTGAGCATGGCGCCGTAGCCGATGAAGCGCGTGTCGGCTTCGTTCTCGAGCAGCTTGGGCGTCGTGCCCGAGGCGATGAGCGCGTGGAACCCCGAGATGGCGCCGCAGGCGATGGTAATGAAGACGAACGGAAAGAGCTTGCCAGCAAACACCGGGCCGGTGCCGTCGATGAACCGCGTGAGCGCCGGCATTTGGAGCGGCGGCAGTACGATGAGAATGCCGACTGCGAGGGCGACGACGACGCCGATCTTCACAAACGCGGAGAGGTAGTCGCGCGGCGCCAGGAGGAGCCAGACGGGGAGGATCGACGCCGCGATGCCGTAGCCGATGATCCACTTGGCGAGCTGCGGGCCGGTGAGCGTGAAGATCGGCGCGAGGGCGGGATCCTGCGCCACCCAACGGCCGGCGTAGAGCGCCACGATGAGCAGGACGATGCCAATGGCGGTCGTCTCCAGCACGCGCCCGGGACGGATGAACTGCAGGTAGACGCCCATCACCATGGCGATGGGGATCGTCAGCCCGATGGTGACGGTGCCCCACGGGCTCTGCTGCAGCGCCTTGACGACGACGAGCGCGAGCACCGAAATGAGAATGATCATGATGCCGAGCACCGCGACGAGCGCGGTGGCGCCGGCGATGGGGCCAATCTCGTCGCGCGCCATGCGGCCAAGCGACTTGCCGTCACGCCGCACGGAGGCGGCGAGGATCACGAAATCCTGCACCGCGCCGCCGAGCACGACGCCGACGATGATCCAGAGCGCGCTGGGGAGGTAGCCAAACTGCGCGGCGAGCGTCGGACCGACGAGCGGGCCCGGCCCGGCGATGGCGGCGAAGTGGTGGCCGAAGACGATCCACCGATTGGTGGGGACGTAATCGCGCCCGTCCTTCAGCCGCACCGCGGGCGTCGCCCGATTGGCATCGAGGGCGAAGATCTTGGCGGCGATGACTCGGCTATAGAACCGATAGCCCACCAGGTACGTGCAGACGGCGGCCGTGAGCAGCCAGGCGGCGTTGACCTGTTCGCCCCGCGAGAGGGCAAGATAGCCGAGCGCGACGGCGCCGAGTACGACGACGACGGTCCAGAGGAGGGCGTGCGTCCAGCGTGGCATAGGCGGCCCGGTCGAGGCGGAAAGTGGCGACGGGAGAATCTGGGCATCGCGCGGGGGGTGGTGCAATGTCTACCTTTGGAGGTCCACCTTTCCTGGGGTCGAGAATGCGCCGTCTGCTGGCCTTGCTTGCGACCGTCGCCGCCGTGCTGCCGGCGCAGCAGCCTGCCGCCCCGCCGCCGGCGAGTGCGCCGGTCGCCAACGCGCCACTGGCGCAGTACACCGCGGTGAAGTTGGCGGTGGTGCCGGTGCAGTTCTATCGCGGCGACACCGGATTTGTGAAAGTGCCGGCGATGGCGCTGCGCGCCGCATTCGACAGCCTGGTCTCGGTGCAGCTCGAAGAACACGGCCTCAGCGGGATGTGGACATCGCCGGCGCAGGTGCAGCGTACGGCCAAGCGCAATCCGGAGTATGCCACCGACCCGCGCAACCTCGGCGCGTTCCCGGTGCGATACGGGATCGCGAAGGAGGCGATGATCTCCGACCCGTTGGCCGGCAACCTGCGCCGACTCGTGGCGCTGCACGACACGCGCTATGCGCTGATGCCGGTTGAACTGCGCGCCGAGCGCGCGGCCGGCAGCGGGCGCTTCGTGGTGCGGGTGCTGCTGATCGACGCGCGACTCATGAAGGTGTTGTTCCAAGTGGAAGTGTCGGGCGACAGCGCGGCGGCGTATTCACCCGCGCTGCTCGAACAGATCGCCACGCGCGTGGTTGAGCTGGCGGTCGCGCCGTAGGCCCACCCCAAGCGTTCAGCGACGATCCCAGCGTGCCTCGTTTAGTCCATCTCTCTGATATTCACTTCGGGCACCCCGAGGTGCCGTCGGCCGTTGCGGCCGTGGAGCGTCGCATCGGCGAGCGGCGGTGGGACCTGATTGCCATCTCGGGCGACCTGACCCAGCGGAACCGGCGCTGGCAGTTTGTGAAAGCGCGCGCCTTTGTGGAGAAGGCGCGGATGTCGGCGCCGACGGTGGTGATTCCGGGAAACCACGACGTGGCGTGGTGGTGGTGTGTGGGCGGGCTCGGCGTGCGGCGGGCGATGTACGCCGGGTATCGCCGGTGGATCAGTCCCGAGCTTGAGCCGACGCTTCGCGCCGCGGGGGCATCGGTGGCGACGATCAATACGTCGCACGGCATTCAGTGGTACACGCTGACCTCACGGCTGCGCGATCTGTCGGGGGTAGGAGCCGTGCGTCGCGAGCAGTGGGTGCGCGTGCATGATATCCTTGCAAGCGCGCCGAGTGACGACCTGAAAGTGCTGATGCTCCATCACAACGCGCTGAAGGGAAAGCTCTCGAACCGCTGGGGCCTGACATCCCGCGCGACGGGGCTCGACGACCTGGCGGCGACCGGGTGCGAACTGGTGCTCTGCGGCCACGACCACGAGGGGCAGGTGGAGCAGGTCGTGACTGGCGGGCGCCGGTATGTGGTGTCGCAGGTGAACACGATATCCAACCGCGCGCGCGGCGGACTGCCGCTGAGTTACCACGAAGTCGCGTGGGATGCGGGGCAGATCAAGGTGACGCGGCAGGCATGGAACGACGAGGCCGGCGACTTCACGCCGGCGGGGACGTGGGCCTTCGCGCGCTGATTGGCCGACTGCGCGGCGTGCGCGGGACGCGCACGTCGCGGGACGCGCATCAACTCACGATCGATCTCACCACGCCGCCCCGCACGGGGGCGGAGTTGCTGGCGCGCCTGAACGCGATGGGGCTGCGCGGCGTGCGCGCCCTGTCGCTGACGCGCAACCGCAGCGTGATGGTCAGCCTCACCGACGGCACGCTGCGCGTGCATCGCGCCTTTCTTGGAGCGCCGGAGTCGGTGCATCGCGCGATCGTGAAGTTCCTGATGTCGTCGCGCCGCGCCGAGCGGTTGGCGGCGCGCAAGCTGCTGGTGGCGTTTCCCATTGGCGACGACGAGCGTCGCGCGGCGCGCGCGCCGGAGCGGACGCATCCGGACGACGAGAAGCTGGCGGCGACGCTCGCGGAGTGGCATGCGCGGTACAATGCGGAGCGGTTTGGCGGAGCGCTCAAGCGAGTGGCGGTGCGGGTGTCGCGGCGGATGCGGGCCCGGCTTGGCCACTACGCGCCGGCGCAGCAGGGGCGCGCGGCGGAGATTGCGATCTCCCGCCGTCACCTGCGCCGTCACGGCTTCGCCGAGGCGCTGGAGACGCTGCTGCACGAGATGGTGCACCAGTGGCAGGACGAGGAAGGGCATCCGCTGGGACACGACAAGCGGTTCCGCGAGAAGGCGCGCGCGGTAGGGATTGGGGGACGGGCCAAGCGGGTGGTGGATTAGGGCAACAGAGGGCGGAACACCTCGTAGCGCGGTCTGACTGATGCTGGTATGATATTGGTAACGGGGCGTGATAGGCACGGAACCCCGCACCTTGCGTCGAGACCCGGAGAGGGACGCTGGCAATGCAGGAAGTCGCAGGAGTCGGATTCTCGGAGCTTCTCAACATCGTCGTTATTCTGGCGACGTTGTTTATGCTGCGGCAGATCCTGCGTGAGCGCGCGCGGCCGGACGTGGCGGATTCACGAGGTGACCTGTCCTGGCGTCAGGCTCGCGATACCGTGCTTGAAGCGTTGTCGCCGATGGGCTTCACGCTCGTTGATGAAGACGTCGACGCCACGCGATTCCGCCTTGAGCGCGCGAGTCAGTCCATTTCTGTCAGCTGGAACGCGCGCCACCGGGAGGTTGCGGCTCGCGTGGCGCGCACGGACGCGGTTGTTGACGATAGCGCGCTTGTGACCGCGCGGATGCCGCGAAGCGGCAAGGCCGATCAGGAAATCGCACATTTGGTGGGACAACTGCAGTCTATGCTCAGGCGCTTGCCGGACGAGGGTCGACGGCAGGGGACCACGTGACACCAGAGTTACCGGATCGAGTTCACATTTTCGCGGCCCTGCCGCTCATCGCCGCACTCGCCGTGGCGTGCTCCGGCTTGACCAACACCGACGACGCCGGCGGTGCGTGCCGCCAGACTTACGAGTTCAGCAATTCGGGGTGCCTGGAGGTCCGCGGCCAGGTCGTCAGCACGATTGGGCGCGGGCTCGGCGGCATGTTGGTCTCCGTTCGACCGCTTCGGACTAGCTGGGGCTTCCCGACGACCTTCGCTACGACAGATACGAGCGGACGGTTCCGCATCCGTCTCACGCGAATGGTCGGTTCGCCTCCGTCGGCGGGGACCCCCGACACGCTCTCGTGCTACGTCTCCGCGTCGCAGCCCGTCGCGCCGGGCAGCGGAGCCGCCGTGGTGCGCGACAGTGTCCTTACGGTCGTGACTGTCGCCCCCGTGGGCGCGACACCAGTGCCGGCGGAGGTACGCATCACGCTGCCAGTCACGGCAACCGCACAACGGTGAATCGATGAGAATACCCCATTCAGTGCGAATCTGTCGCACTCTGACGCTGTGGTGCGCGCTAGCCGTCGCGGCGATCGACTCCACCTCCGCGCAATCAGCGCCTCACCTCTCGCTGGATCTTGCCGTCGGGACGAGCTCTGGCGGGGGCGGCAGATACATGGGTCGCGACGGCATCGCCGCCGAGCTAACCATCGCTGCCAAGCATCGCGCGACTCGACTATCGGCCGTGTCGGTCGGTACCCGTGCCTCCCTCTCGGATGACCGCTGCATTTTGGCAGCGGGCATCGGCTCCGGCTGTCTTGAGGCGTATCCAACGCTCTCGCACGTCGGCGTGCTCGGCGGGACCGAGCGGACGATGGGCGTCGGCACGCTGCGTGTGCTCATCGGACCGGCGCTCTATGGTGGGAGCGGTCCGTCGGGGGTCGGTGGACAGTGCCAGTTGGACGCCGCCGTCGGAGTGTCGCGAGTGGCATTGACGCTCGGCGCGCAAGGTGACGTGGTCGCGCGATTCGGCGGCGAGACGCTTTATCTTGGTTCATTGCGACTTGGGCTGCGCTTGCGGTAGCATCGGGCTTACGATGTTCGCCGCATTATCTCGACGAGAGGCGAATCTTCGACCTGCCATGAGTCTTCCTCACACCACCGCCGCGCACCTCCTCGCGGCCACCTGCATTGCCGCCGCTCTCCCCGCGCGAGCGGTCGGTCAGTCGCCTTCTCCAACTGCGCTCCCCTTCCGCTCCGTCCAGACGGAGCTGTTCGCCACGCCGAACTCGTTCTCCAATGCGTGGGGCGACTACGACAACGATGGCGATCTCGATCTGGCCGTTTCGCTCGGCAGCGGAGAGGTGCGGCTCTACCGCAACGACAAGGGTGTGCTGGTCAGCGTTGGCGCGCAGATGGGAATGCCGCAGGCGGGGAGTCACGAACTGCGCGGCCTGAGCTGGGGCGACTACGACCGCGACGGGTTTATCGACTTGCTTGGCGGCGCCACGGCCAAGGACAAGGTGACGCTCGTGCTGCGCAGCGAAAGGGGCAGGCATTTCACCGACGTCGCCCCGGCGATTGGGCTCGCGATCACGGGACGTTCGTCGCGCCAGACGAACTGGGTGGACTACGACAACGACGGGGATCTCGACGTCTACGCCACCGACCGCGCCGGCGACAACCGCTTGTTCCGCAATGACGGTGGTCATTTCAGGCACGTGTTCGTTGGCGTCGGGCCAACCGATGCGCGTCCCACCGTTGGCTCGTGCTGGTTCGACTTCGACCGCGATGGCGACCTCGATGTCTTTCTCGCCAACCAGGCGGGGGCCACCGATGCGCTGTGGCGCAACGATGGCGGCACGTTCACCGATGTCGCGGCCGCCGCCGGTGTCGCCGGCCCGACGCGCACGACCGCCGAGGGGGGCGTCGGCTGCGCCGTGGGCGACTACGACAACGACGGCGACTTCGACCTGTTCGTCGCCAACTACGGCCATAACCAGTTGTACCGCAACAATGACAACGGCACGTTCACCGACGTGGCCGCCTCGCTGGGCATCACCAACGAGAACCACGCGGTAAGCGCCGACTTTGGCGACTACGACAACGACGGTGACCTCGATCTGTCAGTCATCTCGTACGCAGGGGCATCAGGGGCGCAGACGCCGCTCAACGCCCTGTATCGCAACGACGGCTCAGCCGGATTTGTGAATGTGCTCACCAAGGACAGTCCGCTGAACGTGGCGGATCACAGCGTGCAGTTCGTCGACTTCGATGGCGACGGCGCGCTCGACCTCTCCGTCACCGACGGCTACGGCCCGGTGGGTGGGCACTTCCTGTTCCGCAACACGCTGCCCGACGCCGACAAGCGGCGCAGTCTGAGCGTGCTCGTGCTCGACGCCAACGGGCACCAGACGCGGTTCGGCGCTGAGGTGCGCGTGTATGATCGGGCGGGTGCGCTGCTTGGGTCGCGTCTCGTGGTGGCCGGCGGCGGCTACGATGCCCAGCGTGCCGCGCCGGTGCACGTAGGCTTGGCACGGCGTGGAAGGGTGACCGTGGAAGTGACGTTTATGTCGCGCGACGGACGCCGCACGCAGTCGGTGCGCCATGTGGAGCCGTCGCGTTATCGCGGGCGGAGTCTCGTTATTCGCGAGCGGCCGTAGTCACTTCCATTCGCCGTACAACTCCGGGCGCCGATCGCGCAGGAACAGACGCTTGGCGTGCGATTGGTCGATGGCGCCGAGGTCGATGTCGCAGTAGAGGATCTCGTCGGTCCCCGCGCCGGCGCGCGCGATCACGCGCCCCTCGGGGTCGCAGACAAACGACTCGCCGCCGAACTCGAGCTTTGTCTCCTTCCCCACACGGTTGCAGAGCGCGGTGAAGTAGCCGTTCTGGAACGCGGCCACGCGCATTTCGGCCTCGTACAGCCCTTCGGGCCATTCGCCGACGGAGCCGGCCTGCGGAACCACGACTATCTGCGCGCCGGCGATGGCGAGCGCCCGCATGTACTCGGGATAATGGCGGTCATAGCAGATGGCCACGCCAATGCGCCCGGCCGCGGTGTCGTACACGCGCACGCCGGTGTCGCCGGGCGCGTAGTACCCCTGCTCGTGGAAGCAGGCGTACTCGGTGATATGCACCATGCGCGTGCGGCCCAGCAACGTGCCGTCGGCGCCGATGACGGGCGAGGTGTCGTAGGTGTGGGCACCGTCGCGCTCGAAGAGATTGAGCACGATGACCACGCCATAATTGCGCGCGAGTTCGGCGAAGGCATTGGTGGTGCGCCCGGGAATCTCCTCGGCGAGCGCGGCGACGTCACCGCCCGCTCGCTCCTGCGGGTAGAACGGCTCAAACGCGAGTTCGGCGAAGCAGATAAGCGTGGCGCCGTTCCGGGCCGCCGCGTCGGCGGCGGCGAGGCCGCGGGTGAGGTTCTCGACGCGGTTCGGAGAGGCGTGCTGTTGAATGAGTGCGATCTTCATGGGCGGAGTATGGCGCAACGACGGTCCCGAGGGGAGGGCGAGGTGTTGACTGGCGCGCGCGCCGGGGGCGCGTCCAAATTTGGAGGCTCGCAAGCGGCCCCCGTCGATCGAGTTCAGGAGTGGTTCGATGCCGGAAGTTCCGCCGTCCGTGGCCGCATTTCTTGCAGGCCGACGCATTGCCGTCGCCGGCGTCTCGCGATCGGGAAAGACGCCGGCCAATGCCATCTTCCAGCGGCTGCGCGACTGCGGCCACGACGTGTTCGCCGTCAATCCGAACGCGACGGAGATCGCCGGTGAGCGCGCGTATCCCGACGTGCGCTCCGTCCCCGGACCGGTGCACGGCCTCATGGTCGTCACGCACCCCGACGCGGCACCCGCCGTGGTGTGCGACGCGCTCGACGCGGGGGTGAAGCACGTCTGGTTTCACCGGTCGTTTGGCGCGGGCTCGGTGTCCGACGCGGCCGTGGAACTGTGTCATCGCGCGGGGGTGGAGCCGATTGTCGGCGGCTGCCCAATGATGTATTGCGGTCCGGTGGACCCGGTACACCGAGCGTTCCGTTGGCTTCTGCGTCTTCGACGCCGCGTTCCGGGGTAGGTTTCAGCTGTCTTTTGTCCGCGTTCGCCCTGAACGCGCGCGCGCCGTGTCACGTAATTCCCTCTATGTCGATGTCTTCACGCGAATTCTTTCGCGCCGGCGCTGCGGCCGCGCGCGCCATGCTCGCCTTATGTGTTCTGGGCGCCGCGCCGAGTTTGGCCGACGCCCAGGCGAAGCCGCAGTCCAAGACGCCGCTCGCCGTCTACCTCGACTGCCGCAGTGGGTGCGACGGCGACTTGATTCGCACCGAGATCAGCTGGGTGAACTGGGTGCGGTATCGCCTGGAGTCGGACGTGCACGTGCTGGTCACGAGCCAGGGGGCGGGGGCCGGGCAGGAGTTCACCATTGCGCTGCTTGGCGCACGCGCCTTTGCCGGGCGCGGGGACACCCTGACGTATGTCAGCAATGCCACGAGCACCAATGACGAGCGCCGTCGTGGCGTGCTGAATACCATCGCCATGGGCCTCGTGCCGTTCGCCGCCCATACGCCGGTGTCGACGAGCTTGCGCATCAGCACCGACAAGACGGTAAAGGCCACCAACGGGCAGACGACGCGGGCCGCCGACAAATGGGACGCGTGGGTCTTCTCGGTGAGCCTCGGCGGCTCGACCAGCGGCGAAGAGTACTACAGGAGCCGCAACGTCTACTCCCGATTCTCTGCCCGCCGCGTGACCGAGGCATGGAAGACCGAAGCGGACCTATCGCACTCGTACCGTGACAACCGGGCGACGGCGATCGAGTACGACAGTCTCGGCACCATCACGTCGCAAGAGACGTATACGAGCCTGCAGCGCGACTGGTCCGCCGACTTGCTCCAGGTGAAGAGCATCACCGGGCACCTGTCGGTGGGCGGCTTCTTTGAGGTGGCGTCGCAGACGTTCCGCAATCAGGACCTGCGCGTGGAGGGCCTGGCCGCCGTGGAGTACAGCGTTCTGCAGTATGCGGAGGCCACGCGCCGCAAGCTGCTGGTGCGCTACGGCGTGGGATACACGAACTACCAGTACGCCGACACGACGATCTTCAACAAGATTCGCGAGTCGGTGCCGCGCCAGCGGACGGAAATCGAGTATCGCACCAACCAGCCGTGGGGCGGCGCCAACTTCTACGGCGAGCACGTGAGCGTGCTTACTGACCCCTCCAAGCGCAGCACGCAGGTGAGCGGCAACTTCAACGTGCGCGTGTTCCGCGGATTCAGCATCAATGCCGGCGCGCGGTACGAGTGGATCCACGACCAGCTGTACCTGCCGCGCGGCGAGCAGACGGCGGCCGACGTGCTGCTGCGCCGCCGGGCGCTGCTCACCGGATACGAGTACTCGATGTCGGTTGGCGTGAGCTATACGTTCGGGTCGATCTACAACAATGTCGTGAACCCGAGGTTCTAGATGACACTGGCCCGCATCGACTGGCTCATCGTTGGCGTTTACTTCACGCTGAGCCTCGGCGTGGGACTGATGTTCACAAAGCGCGCGTCAACGAGCACGGAGAACTACTTCCTGGCCGGGCGGTCGGTGCCGTGGTGGCTGGCGGGCATCTCGATTGTCGCCACCACCTTCGCGTCGGACACCCCGCTGCTGGTCGCCGGCATCACCGCCCGCGGCGGCATCGCCGGCAACTGGATCTGGTGGGCATTCGTGCTGTCGGGGATGCTCACCGTCTTCTTCTTCGCGCGGCTGTGGCGCCGGTCGGGAGTGATGACCGACGTCGAGTTTGTCGCCATCCGCTACTCGGGGCGCCCGGCGCACTTCCTGCGGATCTTCCGCGCCGTCTACCTCGGCCTGCCGATCAACGCGATCATCGGCGGCGCGGTGACGCTGGGGATGATCAAGGTGCTCAAGTCGACCACCGGGATCGACGAGTGGACGGCCGTGATGGTGTGCATTGGCGTCACGGCGGTCTACTCGACGCTCGGCGGGTTCATGGGCGTGCTGTGGACCGACTTCTTCCAGTTCCTGCTGGCGATGGCCGGGTCGGTGGCGCTGGCGGTCTTCGCCGTGGCGGCGGTCGGCGGACTCGGCGGGCTGCAGGACGGGCTGGTGCGCACGCACGGCGACGCGGCCGCGTCGCTGCTGAAGTTCTTCCCGCGCACCGACGGCGCGTATCTGCCGCTGATGACGCTGGCCGTCTTCCTCTGTGTGCAATGGTGGGCGGCGGTGTATCCCGGCGCCGAACCGGGCGGCGGCGGATACGTGGCGCAGCGGATGTTCGCGTCGCGCGACGAGAAGTCGTCGCTGCTCGCGGTGCTCACGTTCAACATCCTGCACTACACGGTGCGCCCGTGGCCGTGGATCCTCACCGGGCTGGCGGCGATGGTCTACTACGCGGGCAACCCCGTCGTGACGGCCGACCCCGAGCTCGGCTATGTGAAGATGATGACCGACGTGCTCCCGCACGGGTGGCGCGGCGTGATGCTCGCGGCGTTTGGCGCGGCGTACATGTCCACCATCTCCACCCAGCTCAATTGGGGCGCGTCGTACCTGGTGAACGATCTGTACCGCCCGTATCTCAAGAAGGACGCCAGCGAAGCGCACTATGTGGGCGTGTCGCGCGTGGCCAGCGTGATCATCATGGTGCTGAGCGCACTGGTTGCCCTGCGACTCGGCCAGGTGACGCGCGCGCTGGACATTCTGCTTTCCATCGGCGCGGGGACGGGGCTCGTCTTCATCTTGCGCTGGTACTGGTGGCGCGTGAGCGCGTGGTCGGAGATCTCGGCGATGCTGGCGGCGACGGCGACGTCGCTGTACCTGCAGCTGGTGGTGGGGCCGGCAGGGTTCGGGCTGGGCGCGACGGGGCGCGACGCGCAGCTGTTCTTTGCGTATTCAATTCTGCTCACGACCGCCGTGGTGACCGTGGTGTGGGTGGCGGTCACGTTCCTGACGCCGCCCACCGACGAGGAGACGCTGGTGGAGTTCTACCGGCGCACGCGCCCGTCTCGCCGCGGGTGGACGCGCATTGCGGCGCTCGCGCCAGAGGTCAGAATTGACCACAATGGGTGGGTGTCGCTGCGCCAGTGGGTGCTGGGATGCGCCACCGTCTACCTGTCGCTGTTTGGCATTGGTGAGCTGCTGCTCGGCAGCACCCTGCGCGGCGCCGCGCTGGTGGCCGCGTCGCTGCTCTGCGGGTGGGGGATCCTCCATTCGCTGCGCGAGCCAGTGAATGCCCTGTCCGTCCCCCCGACGCCATGACCGACCTTGCCGAACTCGCTCAGCACCTAATTGATGGGCACGACGCCGACGTCGCGCGCCTGACGCGCGACGCGCTCGACGAAGGGCGAGCGCCGGCGGCGATCCTTGAGCAGGGTCTGATTGCCGGCATGCAGGTGGTGGGGGAGCGGTTCCGCGACAACATCATCTTCGTGCCCGAAGTGCTGGTGGCGGCGCGGGCGATGAAGGCGGGGCTCGCGCACCTCGAGCCGGTGCTGGCGGCGTGCGGCATCGAACCGATAGGCACGTACGTGATTGGCACCGTGAAGGGCGACATCCACGACATCGGCAAGAACCTCGTCGGGATGATGCTCAAGGGCGCCGGTTTCCGGGTCATCGACCTGGGAGTCAACACGCCGCTCGCCAAGTTCCAGGCGGCCATCGAGGAGCATCGCCCCGACATCGTGGGGATGTCGGCCCTGCTCACGACGACGATGGGGCAGATGAAGGTGAACATCGAGTCGTTCCGTGCGGCGGGGCTGTTTGACCGGCTGCGCGTGATGGTGGGCGGCGCGGCGGTCTCGGAGGACTACGCCGAGAGCATCGGCGCGCACGCGTACGGCGCCGACGCGCCGTCGTCGGTGGCCAAGGCGCGGAGCCTGCTGGCGGAGCTCAAGGCGGCGCGCGCGTGAGTTTCCGCGTGCGGTTCCTCCCCGAGGATCGGTCCACCGTGTCCGAGGGCGCGGTGGACCTGTTTCTCGCGGCGGCACAATGCGACATCTGGACTGAGCAGCCGTGCGGCGCGCGCACGGCGTGCGGCAAGTGCCGTGTGCGCGTGGTCAGCGGCGACGCGCCTGCCACGCGTGCCGACGAGCGCCTGCTCACCGACGCGGAGCGCGCGGACGGCTGGCGGCTGGGATGCCAACTCACGCTCGACAGCGACGCGACGGTCACGATCCCTCCGCAGACGCGATCCACGGCGGCCAAGTCATTCGGTGATGACGCGGTGTTTGGCGACGGGATTGCGCCGTCCTTTGGCTCGATGGCGGGCGGCGCGGCGCGGAATGCGGGCAATGCGTACGGCATCGCCGTGGACATCGGATCCACCTCGCTGGCCGCGGCGCTCGTGCGGCTGGACACCGGCCACGTGGCGGGCATCACGTCACGCGTGAATCCACAGGTGCGCTTTGGCGCCGATGTGATCTCGCGGATCCACTTCGCGCAGGAGCGGGCCGACGGCAATGCGCAGCTGCACACGAGCGTGGTATCGGCAATCAGCGAAATGATCGCCGACCTGACTGGCGACGCGGTCGACGCGCGACAGGTGGTGGCGGTGGCGTGCGCAGGGAACGCGACGATGACTCACGCGGCGGTGGGTGCCGACATCACGCCCTTGGGGCAAGCGCCGTACCGCGGCACGTTCACGCGGGAAGTCGAGCGTGCCGCGCGCGAGTTCGGCTGGCCGATACACCCGGAGGGCGTGGCGCTGTTTCTGCCCATGGTCGGCCACCACATCGGAGGCGACACCGTAGGGGCGATTCTTGCCACCGGCATGGACCGCGCCGCCGACTGGCAGCTGCTGATTGACCTTGGCACCAACACCGAGGTGGTGCTGGGAAGCGCGCGCGGTCTGTACGCTACCTCCACCGCGGCCGGGCCAGCGTTTGAGGGAGCGAACATCGAGCACGGCATGCGCGCCGCCCCCGGCGCGATCGACCGCGTGCGGGTGCTGCGCAGTGGACGGCTCGTCGTCGGGACGGTGGCGAACCAGCCGGCGCGCGGCCTGTGCGGCAGCGGTCTCATTGACGCGGTGGCCGAGCTGCACACGGCGGGTGTGATTGCCGAAAGCGGCTACATGCGCAGCCGCGCCGAGTGCGAGGCGGCGGGGGTGCATCCGGTGCTGTGCGAACGTGTGATCGAGACGCCCGGCGGGCCAGGCGAAGCGCGCGTCGTGCGTCGCGTGCGCCTTGACCGCGACGTGACGCTGACCGCGCAGGACGTACGGCAGCTGCAGCTCGTCAAAGGGTCCATTGCCGCCGGCATCGCGCTGGTGCTGGAGCACGCCGGCGTTCGTGCCGACGCGCTCGACGCGATTCACATTGCCGGCACGTTCGGCAGTTTCGTGCGCAAGGAATCGGTGCAGGGGATCGGCCTGGTGCCGGCCATTGATCCGGAGCGCGTGCACTTTGTGGGCAATGCGGCGGGCGTCGGCGCGCGGATGGTGCTGGTGGATGCGCGGATGCGCGAGCGGGCGCGACGCATCGCCGCCGAGTGCGCGTATCTCGAACTGGCCGGCCATCCGGGGTATGAGGACGCGTTCATGGCGGCCATTCCGCTTGGGGAGCGACTGTGACCGACGACGCGCGCACTCGCGCCGCGCACGAGAAGCTGCGGGAAGTGCTCAGCGCGGTGGCGTCGAGCATGGTCGAGCGCATCCACGAGCGCTGTCCGTACCGTGCCCGTGACGAGCGGTGTACGTTTGCGGGCGGCTGTGTCAACCAACGGCGCGCGCCGGACGTCGTGACGTGCGGCGGCGATCACCTGCTGCGGAGAACAGGCACATGAACAGTCGCGAGCGAATGGACACCGCCATGCGACTCGGCGTGCCCGACCGCGTGCCGGTGATGTGCCAGCTCGCGCTGGGCCACTACTTCCTGCACGCGGGGCTCGACGCCATCGAGATCTGGCACGGCACGCACGCCTTCGCCGAGGCGCTCGTGCGGCTGCAGCAGCGGTACGGATTCGATGGCATTCTGATCAACCTGCCGGGACGCGATCCCGAGTGGCGGAAGGCGGTCGCCAAGATCGAGACGCGCGGTGAGGAGCGGGTGATCACCTGGAAGAACGGGTGGTACACCGAGGTGCCGTCCGACGACAATCCACACGTGTATCAGGCCGACGGCACGCGATACTTCCCGCTGTTCGACGAGATCGACCCCGACGAGCTGTTCTACGTGGAGCCGCACGACCTGTCGTCGATCACGCATCCGTACTCGTGGGGCTTCAGCGGCGAGCGGGCCGAGCCCGGCGCGGCGTTCTTTCCGCCGTGGCACTACGACACCATTCGTGAGGTCGTGCGGCGCGTCGGCGGGGAGGTGTCGGTGCACGGCGAGATCTTCTCGCCTTTCGCGCAGTTCATGGAACTGCTCGACTACACCAGCGGCCTGATGGCGCTGGTCGATGACCCCGAGAAGGTGAAGGCCTGTCTGGATCGGCTGGCTGACGGCGCGATTGAGCTGGGTCGCGGGCAGGCGCGCGCCGGCGCGCACGCGGTGCTCATCTCGTCGGCGTTTGCCGGGGCGGGGCTCATCTCGCGCGATCACTACGCGCAGTTCGTGCTGCCCTATGAGCGCAAGGTGATTGACGGGATTCACGCGGAGCACGACATCCCCATCTACACGCACACGTGCGGCGCCATCGGCGACCGGCTCGACCTTATGGAAGCGACGCACACGCAGGGCATCGATACGCTCGACCCGCCGCCGCTCGGCACGGTCGACCTCGCCGAGGCGGTGGCGCAGACGAAGGGTCGGATGTTCATCAAGGGAAACCTCGATCCCGTGAACACGGTGCTGTTCGGCTCCGTCGATGACGTGCGCGCCGCGGCGCGCGGACGGCTGGAGATCGCCGCGCCGGGGGGCGGGTACATTCTGAGCACGGCCTGCTCGGTGTCGCCGGCCGCGCCGCCGGCCAACATCATGGTGCTGCGCGAGGCGGCGGAGACGTGGGGGCGGTATGACAGCACGCCGCGATAATCGATGACGCGGCCGCTCCTGCTCGACGCGCTGCGTGGCGGCGCGACGTTTGTGGGCGACGGCGGCATGGGCACCGAACTGCAGCTTGCAGGCCTCGAGCCGGGTGGCTGCGGCGACGAATGGAACCTGTCGCACGCCGCGGCGGTGCAGGCGATTCAGCGACGGTATGCGGAAGCCGGCGCGCAGATTCTGCTGACCAATACGTTCGGGACCAACCAGTTTGTGCTGTCGCGCTACGACCTCGCTGAACAGGTCGCCGAGATTGCGCGCGCGGCGGCGATGAACGCGCGGGCCGCGGCGGGACCACACACCTACGTCCTCGGGGACATCGGACCATGCGGCGGGTTTCTCGAGCCGCTGGGTGAGATCTCCGAAGACGCGCTGCGCCAGACGTGGCGCCTGGCGATACAGGCCATGCTCGACGTCGGGGTCGCTGGCATCATCTTCGAGACGATGACGGCGCTCGATGAGATTACGCTCGGCGTGCGTCTGGCGCGCGAGCTTGGCGCGCCGCTGGTGGCGGCGTCGATGGCGTATGATCCCGTGCGCGGCGGTGGATTCAGGACGATGATGGGCGTCTCGCCGGCGGACGGCGCGCGCG
This sequence comes from Gemmatimonadota bacterium, assembly GCA_016182795.1. Lineage (GTDB taxonomy): Bacteria > Gemmatimonadota > Gemmatimonadetes > Gemmatimonadales > Gemmatimonadaceae > PNKL01. The sequence continues at coordinate 50,314 of JACPFW010000030.1, read as the reverse complement.
CGTGCGCGGCGGCCGGCGCCGACGTGATTGGCGCGAACTGCGGCCGGATGGAGCCGGAGGACTTTGTGGCGGTGGCCGGCGAGATGGCGGCGGTGACGGACGCGCCGTTGATGCTGCAGCCAAACGCCGGCCAGCCGCGGCTGGAGGGGACGGCAATCGTGTATCCGCGCGGTCCGGAGAGCCTTGCACCGGCATTGCTCGAACTCGCGCGCCACGCGGCGATCGTCGGTGGCTGCTGCGGAACGACGCCGGCGCACATCGCCGCTTTCGCGCGGGCCCGAGGGTAGCGCGCGACATCGTCCGGCCGTTGGCCGTTGGTGTCGGGCCGACAACGGCTAACAATTCGGGCAAATACCCACGTGAATACTGGCAAATGCCCTACGGCGCCGGCCCGCGTCGCCAGTACCGTACATCCACATTCTGCTGCCCCCCTTTTCTTGGCGCGCGCCTCTGGCGTGCGGCGACCGACGTGCGGTGGGGATAGACGATGCGGATGAGATCAGACTGGTGGGCGTTGGCCTGTGGCACCGTAACGCTGTTGCTCGCGGTGGCGTGCCGTCCGGTGGAGGAGAAGCATCCCCGGTTTGGATCGGTCATGCCATCGACCGCGACGCAGGACACGGCGGAAGCCGCGACGAGGGCAGCCGCGAAGCCCGTGTCCGCGCCGGCCAAGTCGCCGCGCAAGACCGGCGCGCAGCTCTACCCCGTGGCGCCGCCGCCGTTTTCCGACGGGGTCTTTCCGTGCTCTGACTGCCACGGCAAGACCGACGTGGTGAACCGCACGCCGCACAAGGTGGAGTTCCACGAGGACATCGTGCTGCACCACGACGAACAGAACCGGTGGTGCCTCGACTGCCACGATGCGCAGAACCGCGACAAGCTGCACCTCGCCGACGGCCGTCTGATCGACTTCACGGAGTCGTATCGCCTGTGCGGCCAATGCCACGGTCCCACGCTTCGCAACTGGAAGGCCGGCGAGCATGGCAAGCGCACGGGGTCGTGGTCCGGCGACAAGCAGTACCTGCTGTGTGCCAGCTGCCACAGTCCGCATTCGCCGCATTTCAAGCCGATCAAGCCAAAGCCGGCCCCTCGGCGGCAGGAGGCGATTCGATGAGACAGCTCCCGACACTTCCACTGCCCGCGCCGGCACCGCCAGCCGAGGGGTACTCGCGGCGCGAAGCGCTGGTGATGGGCCTCTTTGCGCTGGCCGCCGCGGCGACCGCCACCGGCTGCTCGGCGGCGGACAAGCTGGCGTATGAAGAGTTTGTCCAAAAGCATTTCAAGGATCTGTCGCCCGAAGAGCTGAAGGACCGGCTGGCCTCGATGGAGAAGCGGTACACCGAGCAGTACGGCAAGGACGTGCACGTGAGCGCGACCCCGCCCCAGGCGGGGGTGCTGTTCGGCTACGCGCTTGACCTGTCGCGCTGCATCGGCTGCCGACGCTGCGTGTATGGCTGCGTCGAGGAGAACAACCAGTCGCGCGATCCGCAGACGCACTGGATTACGGTGCTGGAGATGGACAAGGAAGAGGGCGTGAATCTGCAGAACGCGAACGCGTTCTACGACCACGAAACGGTGCCGGCCCCCGGCAAGTTCTACATGCCGGTGGCGTGCCAGCACTGCGAGAACCCGCCGTGCGTGAAGGTCTGTCCGGTTCAGGCGACATGGAAGGAGCCGGATGGCATCGTCGTCATCGACTACGACTGGTGCATTGGGTGCCGCAATTGCATCGCGGCATGTCCCTACGGCGCGCGGCGGTTCAACTGGGGGACGCCGTCGATTCCCAAGGACGAGCTGAACCCGAACACCGAATACCTCGGCAACCGACCGCGCCAGCGCGGCGTGGTGGAGAAGTGTTCGTTCTGCCTGCAGCGCGTGCGCAAGGGGCTGTACCCCAAGTGCGTGGAGGTCTGCCCGGTGGGGGCGCGCAAGTTCGGCAACCTGCTCGATCCGGACAGCGAGATCCGCTACATCATCGAGAACAAGCGCGTGTTCATCCTGAAGGAAGAGCTGAACACGCAGCCGAAGTTCTTCTACTACTACGGGCTGTGAGGAGGATGCCGAGATGAACGTCATTCGCCGCTTCGGCAGCTTCGTCACCGGCACCGCGCGCATGGCCCTGGTGGGCGGCAACCGGTACTACTACGCGTGGCTCGCCGTGCTCGCCGTCTGCATCGTGCAGGCGGGGTTCGCGTTCGCGCACCAGTTCCAGCACGGCCTCATCAGCACCAACATGCGGGACTCGGTGTCGTGGGGCTTCTACATCGGCAACTTCACCTTTCTCGTCGGCGTGGCGGCCGCGGCGGTGCTGCTGGTCGTGCCGGCCTACGTCTACGACTGGAAGCCGATCAAGGAAGTCGCGCTCTTTGGCGAGCTGCTGGCCGTCTGCTCGATCGTGATGTGCCTGCTGTTTGTACTCGTCGACATGGGGCGCCCCGACCGCTTTTGGCACATCCTGCCGTTCGTCGGGCACATGAACCTGCCCGGTGCGATCATGGCATGGGACGCCGTGGTGCTGAATATCTACCTCGCCGTGAACCTCATCGTGGCCAGCTACCTGGTGTACTGCGGCTACCACGGCGTTCACTACAACAAGAAGTTCGTGTGGCCGCTGGTCATCTTTTCGATTCCGATGGCGATCAGCATCCACACGGTGACGGCCTTCCTGTACAACGGGATGGCGAGCCGTCCGTACTGGAACAGCGCCATTCTCGCGCCGCGGTTCATCGCGTCGGCGTTCTGCTCGGGACCCGCGCTGCTGCTCATCCTCTTCCAGATTCTGCGCAAGGTGTCGGCGTTCGAGATCAAGGACGAGGCCATCCACAAGGTGGCGGAGCTCATGGCCTATGCGATGGGCTTCAACCTGTTCTTGTTCGGCGCCGAGGTGTTCAAGGAGTACTACTCCAACACGCATCACCTCGTGCACTACGAGTACCTGTTCGCCGGGCTGCATGGCACGCCGTCGCCCATTGCCCTCTACGCGTGGATGTCGCTGGCCTTCGCCGTGATTTCGTTCCTGCTCTTCCTGATTCCGAAGACGCGGCGCAATGTCATCACGATGAACGTCGGCTGCGTGCTGATCTACGCGTCCGTCTACATCGAGAAAGGCATCGCGCTGATCATTCCCGGCTTTACGCCGGACCAGCTGGGGCAGGTGTACGAATACGTGCCCAGCGCGACGGAACTGCGGGTGGCCGCCGGGGTCTTCGGCATCGGCTTCCTGCTGTTCACGCTGATGGTGAAGGTGAGCGTGGCGATCCTGTTTGAGCGGGCGCACGGGGCGGAGGCGCACGCGTAGGGCGTGCGATCGGGCGGCGCGCCGGTCGGCCTAGCGGCCGGCGCGCAGGTACGCCTCCGCCTCCTCTATGCTCTCGAACCGCTCGATATTCGAGCCCGATTCCCGGAAGGCGGCGAGCAACAAGTCGTGCGAGTGGTCGTCGGGCGACACCACGCAACAGACGCGCGCGGTGCGGTCTACCAGCGGCGTATTCGGAAAGTCGACGTGTGCCATGGCGTGGTCGTCTTCCGGCGACTCGAGGTTCACCGCCCGGCGGAGGTCCACCAGAAAACAGCGGATGTTGAGCTGGACGCCGAGCCGGTGCGCCTCGAAGACCTGCCCCATGCGATTGCGCCCCGTGGGGCCGATGATGCGGAGCACGATGTGCGACCGGTCTGGCGACACGACGATCTCATGATCCACGCAAACACTCCGTCGATGAATGGCCCCTAAGTTACAAGGTGTAACGGCATCTGTAGAGTGACCGCCGACGGGCCGGTGCGGACCGCGAGCGCACGGATGGGCTGATATATTTCACAGATCCGCAACTCCATCAACCCGGCCCGCCATGACTGATACGCTGCTCGGTTCGCCTGCGCTGAAGCCCCGCACGGGCGACCTGTACAACATTGACGCGGCGCTCACCGAAGAAGAGCGCGCGATTCGCGACTCGGTGCGCGCCTTCGTGGACGAGAAGGTGATGCCGATCATCGGCCAGTGCTATGTGGACGGCCGCTTCCCAACCGAACTCATCGCCGAAATGGGCACGCTGGGGTATTTCGGCGCGAATCTCCCCGAGGAGTACGGCTGCGCCGGCCTGAGCAACGTGGCGTATGGCATCATCAACCAGGAGCTCGAACGCGGCGACTCGGGCATTCGGTCCTTCTCGTCGGTGCAGGGTGCGCTGGTAATGTACCCCATTTTCACCTTCGGCAGTGAGGCGCAGAAGCGCCACTGGCTGCCGAAGATGGCAACGGGCGAGGCGATTGGCTGCTTCGGACTGACCGAGCCCGACTACGGCTCAAACCCGGCGGGGATGATCACCCGCGCGCGGCAGCAGAAGGACGGCACCTGGGTGCTGAACGGCGCCAAGATGTGGATTACCAACGGCTCCTTGTCTCACGTGGGCGTGGTCTGGGCGAAGACCGAAGACAACGATCCGGACGGCAAGAGCGTGCGCGGTTTCCTGGTCCCCACCGGCACGAAGGGGTACACGATCAAGGAGACCAAGGGCAAGCTGTCGCTGCGCGCCTCGATGACCAGCGAACTGGTGTTCGACGATGTGCGTCTGCCAGCCGACGCGATCCTGCCGAACTCCAAGGGGCTCAAGAGCCCGCTGATGTGCCTGACGCAGGCGCGGTACGGCATTGCCTGGGGCGCCATGGGTGCCGCGATGGCCTGCTACGAGGAGGCGCTGAGCTACGCGAAGACGCGCGTGATGTTCGACCGGCCGATCGGCGGCTTTCAGATTCAGCAGGTGCGCCTCGCCGACATGCTCACCGAGATCGTGAAGGGGCAGCTCCTCGCCCTGCACCTGGGACGCATGAAGGACGCGGGGACCTTCACCCCGCAGCAGGTGAGCCTTGCCAAGCGCAACAACGTCAACGTCGCCACCGACATTGCGCGCGAGGCGCGCCGGCTGCTCGGCGCCAACGGCATCCTCGCCGAGTACCACTCGATGCGCCACATGGCGAACCTCGAAAGTGTGTACACGTACGAGGGGACGCATGATGTGCATTCGCTGGTGATTGGGATGGCGGAGACGGGGATAAACGCCTTCAAATAGAGAAACAACAGAGAAACAACAGAAAAACAACAGAGAGACAACAGAGAGACAACAGTGGGCATCATCCTCTACTCCATACCCTTCTTCTTCCTGCTCATCGGGATGGAGTTGGTCTACTCGGTATGGTCGGGGAAGCACCTGCTGCGGCTCAACGACTCGATCGCCGACCTCTCTTGCGGCATTCTCTCCCAGATCAGCGGCGTGTTCACCAAGCTGTTCTCCATCGGGATCTTCATCTGGATTGGGGCGCGGTGGACCGTGCAGGGGTGGCTGGGCGTCGCCGAGTGGCCTTCGGCGGCGCCTTTTGTCGGTGTGGCGGGCGTCCCGTGGTTTGGGGTGCGCGGTCCGGAGTTGGTGAGCTGGGCGCTGGCGTTCATCCTCGTCGACGTGGCCTACTACTTCAGTCACCGTTACGCCCACGAGATCAACCTGCTGTGGGCGGGGCACGTGGTGCACCACTCGAGCGAGGAGTACAACCTCGCCGTCGCCCTGCGGCAGAGCTCGCTGCACGGCCTCCTCGCGTGGATCTTCTACGCGCCGCTCGCTGTGCTGGGCATGCCGTGGCAGATGTTCGTGGCGTGCAACGCGCTCAATCTGGTTTATCAGTTCTGGATCCACACGCGCGCCGTCGGCAAGCTTGGGCGCGTCGCCGAGTACGTGTTGAATACGCCGTCGCACCACCGCGTGCATCACGGCGTGAATCCGAAGTATCAGGACAAGAACTATGCGGGCGTGTTCATCACGTGGGACCGGCTGTTCGGGACGTTCGTCGCCGAGGAAGAAGAGCCGGTCTACGGCCTCACGCATCCCCTGCGCAGCTGGAACCCGCTGTGGGCCAACGTCCACGTCTTCTGGCAGATCATGCGGGACGTCTGGCGCTCCGAGTCGTGGCGCGAGCGATGGCTGTACGTGTTCGGGCCGCCGGGGTGGCGGCCGGAGCGGCTGGGCGGGCGCGTGCGGCCGAGCGAGGTCCGAGTGGAACACTTCCAGCGCTACGACCCCAAGATTCCCGGGTCGCTCGCGGCGTACGGCCTATTCCACTTCGTCTGCGCGCTGGGGGCGACGTTCGTGCTGCTGGCCGGCGCCGCGCGCATTCCGACGGCGCAGCTCGCCGGCGGCGGGTTCTATGTGGCCATCTCACTGACGGCGATCGGCGGGATCTTCGAAACCGAGCAGTGGGCGGCGCCGCTCGAGACGGCGCGGCTGGTGGTGCTGGGCGCCTCGACGGCGGTGCTCTGGCGTCTGCAAATTGTACCAGGCTGGTTCGCGCTGCTCACCGCGCTGGCGGTGGTGGCGTCGCTGGCGTGGTTCATGCCGCGGCGTCGGTTCCTCACGGAGAATACGCCGGCGCCGGTTATGCAGTAGGGAGGGCAGAAGGTAGTAGGTAGAACCTTGACGGTTGACGGTTGACGGTTGACGGTTGACGGTAGACGGTAGACGGTAGACGGTAGACGGTAGACGGTAGACGGTAGAAGGTAGAACGGTTGGACAGCATTCCGTTGAGAAGGAACGTAATTCTTCGCAGCACTCACCTGACGCAATTTCACTCTTTAGGCAGGTGTCCATGAAAGGCATCGTTCGTCATTCTTCACTTTTCCTCGCCGCGGCGTTCGCCGTCGCGTGTGGAGGCGAAGCGAATCCGTATAAGGAGAAGATCCCGGGTGACGGGGTCTCCGCGATCGATACGGCCGTGCTGATGCGCCACATCCGCGTGCTGGCCGACGACTCGCTGCAGGGGCGCGCCCCCGGTACGCTGGGCGAGGAGCGGACCGCCGCGTATTTGGAGGCGCAGTTCTCAGGAATGGGGCTCAAGCCCGGCAACCCGGATGGCACGTGGGAGCAGAAGGTGCCGCTGGTCGGCATCACGGTCACCAACAGCCCGTCGATGACGTTCGCCAAGGGCGGCGCGCGCGCCACGCTCAAGTGGCGAGACGATTTCGTGGCGTGGACGAAGCACGTGAGTGCGTCGGCCGCGCTGCGCAACTCGGAGCTGGTCTTCGTCGGCTACGGCGTTGAGGCGCCGGAGTTTGGCTGGGACGACTTCAAGGGCGTGGACCTGAAGGGGAAGACGATGGTCGTGCTGGTCAACGATCCGCCGGTCGCCGACACGGCGCTGTTCGGCGGGGCGCGAATGACCTACTACGGCCGCTGGACGTACAAGTACGAACAGGGGATGAAGCATAAGGCGGCCGGCGTGCTGATCGTGCACGAGACCAAGGAAGCTGGCTATCCGTTCGCCGTTGTGCAGGGCAAGACGGCCGAGCAGTTCGACCTCGCGACGCCTGACAAGAACATGGCGCGCAGCGACGTCGAAGGGTGGATCACCCTGGATCAGGCCAAGGCGCTGTTCAAGATGGCCGGCCAGGACTTCGATGCCCTGAAGGCGAAGGCCGCCACCAAGGAGTTCGCGCCGGTGCCGCTGGGCGTCACCGCCAGCGTGTCGCTCACGAACAAGCTGCGCAACGTGCAGTCGCGGAACATCATCGCCAAGCTCGAAGGGCGCGACTCGACGCTGAAGAACGAGTACGTGGTCTACAACGCGCACTGGGACTACTTCGGCATCGGCGCCAAGGTGAACGGCGACTCGATCTACAACGGCGCTTCCGACAACGCGACGGGCGTGGCCGGACTGCTGGCTGTTGCCAAGGCGTTCGCCGTCCTGACGCCGCCAAAGCGCACCATTCTGTTCCTCTCGGTCACGGCGGAAGAGCAGGGACTCGTGGGCTCGCAGTACTACGCGACCAACCCGCTGTATCCGATCAACAAGACCGTCGCGATCATCAACATGGACGGCCTGAACACGTGGGGCAAAACGTCGGACATCGTGGTGACGGGATACGGCGCGTCGGACCTCGACGAGTACGCCCGCGCGGCGGCGGAGGAGCAGGGCAAGCGGGTGCTCGTGCCAGACGCCGAGCCAGAGAAGGGGTACTACTACCGCTCCGACCACTTCAACTTCGCCAAGGTTGGCGTGCCGGCGTTCTATCCGGGTTCGGGCGTGACCTTCGTCGGCAAGGACTCGACGTACGGCATGACGAAGCGCGCCGAGTACGTGGCGAACCATTATCACAAGCCGTCGGATGACATCAAGCCCGACTGGGATCTGTCGGGCGCGGTGCAGGACCTGCAGCTCTACTACAAGGTCGGCTATCGCGTGGCGAATGCGGCCAAGTGGCCGGAATGGGCGCCCGGGAATGAGTTCCGCGCGGCGCGCGAGGCGAGCTTGAAACCGTAAGAAGCGTTCGTTGACGGGTTAGAGATGGCGGAGGGCGGATGGCCGTAGAAGAATCGGCCATCCGCCCTCTGCTTTCCGCCATCACTGCTTCGCCCCGCGCACCGTTCTAGCGTCTTCGCCTCACCGCCAACCTCCCCCGCAGTCCTCTCGGGATCATCGTCAGAACGCGCCAGAGGATCTTGTTGAGCGATCCGGGGACGCAGATCACCGGACCGCCGGCCGCCAACTGGCGAAGCGACGTCTCGACGACATGCTCGGGTCGGCCCCACAGGAAGCCCGGGATCTGCCGCTTCACGTGCGGCATCTCCGTATGAATCTCGGTGTGCGTAAAGCCAGGGCAGAGCGCCTGCACGCGCACGCCCGCGCCGCGGACCTCGGTGTCGAGACCCAAGGAGAACGACGTCAGGTATGACTTCGTAGCCGAGTAGTTGACGTTGCCGGGGCCGAACAGAAATCCGGCGATCGAGCTGACGTTGATGATCGCGCCGGCGCCGTGTTCGACCATCCGCGGCAGCGCCGCGGCGCACAGGCGCATCGGCGCCATCACGTGCAGGCGCAGCATGTCCATCTGCGGCGCGAGAGGGATCTTGTGCAGCTTGCCGGTTGTGGCGAAGCCGGCGTTGTTGACGAGCAGGTCGAGGTGGGGGAGCGCGGCGATGCGCTCAGCCACCTGCTCGCGTCCCGCATCCGATGTGAGGTCCGCCGTCCACGACTCGGCGCGCACGTGGTGTCGCGCGGACAGCTCCTGCACCACCGCCTCGAGGCGCGCGGTGGAGCGGGCGGCCAGGATGAGATCGTAGCCACGACGGGCGAGCGCGTCGGCGAACGAGCGGCCGATGCCGGCAGAGGCGCCGGTGACGAGGGCGAGGGGCATGGGAGAGATTGAGGACGTGGACCGAGGATTGCGATCGAGGATCGCGATTCAGGATTGCGATTCACGATGACTCCGCCCAAGAAGATGGGTCCTGAGCGTCCGGCGGGCCACCAACCGCCCGAGCCGGCACGGACGGGCCCGAGCGCAGAAGTCCACCTTCCACCCTCTACCATCTACTTTCTGCCGTCAGGCCCGCTACCATCACATTCCCCCGGCAGTATCTTTCAGCCGCACTCCAACCGAGGATTTCACGGTGAAAATCGCCGTGTGCATCAAGCGCGTTCCTGACATGGAAGGGCGCTTCAAGATCGCTGCGTCGGGGACCGGCATTGACGAGGCGGGCCTCAAGTATGACATGTCCGACTTCGACGGATACGCCGCCGAGGTGGCGATCCAGGTCACCGAGAAGCTCGGCGCTGGCGAGGTGACGGTCATTTCGCTCGGCCCCGACGTCGTGCAGGAGACGCTCCGCAAGGCGCTGTCGATGGGCGCGCACCGCGCGGTGCAGCTCAAGCACGACGCGCCGGTGAGCGACGGATTCGCCATCGCCACGGCGCTGGCCGCCGAGATCAAGGACGGCGGCTACGACCTCGTGATGTGCGGACGCATGGCGGTGGACACGCAGAACCGCTCGACGGGCATCTTCCTCGCGGAGCTGCTGGGCCTGCCGGTCATCTCCGCCATTTCGCAGCTGAACGTCGACGGTGGCGTGGTGAAGGCGCGGCGTGAACTCGAAGGGGCGTACGAGCTGATCGAGTGCCCGCTCCCCGCAGTGGTGACGATCGACGAAGGGATTGCCCGCGCGCGCTACCCATCGCTCAAGGGAATCATGGCGGCCAAGAAGAAGCCGCTTGAGGTGAAACCGGCGCAGCTCGGCGCCGTCACCTATCAACTGGAGAAGATGGAGCTGCCGGCCGAACGGGCCGCGGGGCGCATCATCGGCGAGGGCAAGGACGCCGTGCCCGAACTCGTCCGTCTCCTCAAGGAAGAGGCGAAGGTGCTCTAATGGCGAACATTCTCGCATTCTCCGAAACCCGTCTTGGCGAGCTGCGGCGCGCCGGGATCGAGACCGTCACCGCGGCGCGCCAGGTGGCCGACGCCACGGGCGGCCAGGTGCACGCGGTGCTGGTGGGCGCGCCGGGCGTCGCGCAGCACGCCGCCAAGCTCGCGGCCCACGGCGCCGATGTGGTGCTGGTGATGGAGCACGAAAGTTTCGCGAACTACAACCCTGAAGCCATCGCGGCGACGCTCGCCGCGCGGCTCGGCGGCGGCTATCGCTCGGCGTTCTTCGCGGCGAGCGCCATTGGGCACGATCTCGTGGCCCGGGTTGCGGCCAAGATGAAGCTCGCCTACGCCTCCGACGTCACCGAGTTCGCGTTCTCCGGCGACGCGGTGGCGGTGGCCCATCCGGGGTACACCAACAAGATTGTGCAGCGCTTCGTGCTGAAGGCGACGCCGGCGCTCATCTCGCTGCGCGCTGGCGCGGTGCTTCCGGTTGAGAACGCCAAGGCGGGCACGGTCGAGGCGCTGGCGCCAGCCGTTGATCCGACGGCGGTGCGCGTGAAAGTGACGCTCACCGAGAAGGCGGCTGGCGGCAAGATCGACCTCGGCGAGGCGCCGGTGATCGTCGCCGGCGGCCGCGGCCTGAAGGAGGCGGCGAACTTCAAGCTGGTGGAAGATCTCGCCGCCGCGTTCGGCAATGCGGCGGTCGGCGCGACGCGCGCGGTCACCGACGACGGGTGGCGCCCGCATTCTGACCAGATTGGCCAGACAGGTCGGCTGGTCAGCCCGGACCTCTACATCGCGTGCGGCATCTCCGGTGCGATTCAGCACCTCGCCGGCATGCGGACGTCCAAGACGATCGTCGCCATCAACAAGGACAAGGAAGCACCGATCTTCAAGGCCGCCGATTACGGCATCGTGGGCGACGTGATGGACGTGCTGCCCGCGCTCACCGAGGCGGTGAAGGCAGCGAAGGCCGGAGCATAATCGCTGGAGTGCCCCCCGTAGGTCGCCTTCAGACAGTGAGCGTCCCGTGACCGCATCGAACGGCATTTTCGCACTCATCGTCTGCGTTGCCGGCGGCTTCTTCGCCTACAACGTCCAGCGCCTCGTGGGATACCTGCGCATCGGACGGCTCGACGATTCGCGCTGGGATCACGTTCCGCGCCGGCTCTTCAACCTGATTACGGTCGGCGTCTTCCAGCGGAAGATCTTCCGCGACTCGATTGCCGGCCCGATGCACGCGGCCATCTTCTGGGGCTTCTGCGTGCTGCCGGTCGGCACGGGCGAGTTCATCGCCCGCGGCATCATGCCCGGCTTCACGCTCGCGAAGTTCATGCCGCAGTGGGCGTACCGCTTCTACCAGCACAATCAGGACCTGTGGGGCGCCATCGTCATCGGCGCCGTGGCGTTTGCGCTCTGGCGGCGCCTGACGCATCGCGTCAAGCGGCTGCAGGGGGCGGAGACGCACGCCAACGACCCGCTGCTCATTCTCAGCTGGATCGGCCTGCTGATGGTCACGATGTTCCTGGCCGAGTCGTTCGAGATGGTCGCGTTTCCGGCGCATGCGTCGCCGTTCTATCGGCCACTCTCATACGGGCTGGCGAACGTGCTGTCGTTCGTGCCGCAGGACTGGGCCGCCTTCTTCCGCTCGCTCAACTGGTGGGCGCACGGCCTGCTGGTGCTCGGCTTCCTGAACTACCTGCCGTACTCCAAGCACCTGCACGTCGTCGCGTCGCTCCCCAACGTCTACCTCTCCAACACGAGCGGACCGGGGCAGGCAGGGGTCATGAAGTACATGGACCTCGAGGCCGACGTCGAGCAGTTCGGCGCCAAGGATGTGGAGCACCTGTCGTGGAAGAGCCTGATGGATGGCTTTGCCTGCACCGAGTGCGGGCGCTGCACGGCAGTCTGTCCGGCGAACACGACGGGGAAGATGCTGTCGCCGCGGAAGATCATCGTGAATGTGCGCGAACGCCTGGAACAGCGCGCCCCGATGCTGATGGCGGATGGCAGCGTGCAGATGGCGGATGACAGGCCGCTGCTTGACGGCTTCATCACGGAGCAGGAACTGTGGGCGTGCACGACCTGCCGCGCCTGCGTGCAGGAGTGCCCGGTCTCCATCGACCAGCTCTCGGTCATCCTTGAGCTGCGCCGCAACCTGGTGCTCGGGGAGTCGCGGTTCCCCGAAGAAGTGATGCCGGCGTTCGAGAGCATGGAGCAGCGCGGCTCGCCGTGGGCGTTCGATCCGGGAGAGCGCGGCAAGTGGGCCGACGGGATGAACATCCCGACGATGGCGGAGCTGGCGGAGCGCGGCGAGACGGCCGACATCCTGTACTTCGTCGGCTGCATGGGGTCGTTTGACGACCGCGCCAAGAAGACGACGGTGGCGTTTGCCAAGATCATGCAGGCCGCTGGCGTCAACTTTGCCATCCTCGGCCGCGAGGAGAAGTGCAACGGCGACCCGGCGCGCCGCATGGGCAACGAGTACCTCTACCAGATGCTCGCCCGCGAGAACGTCGAGACGCTCGCCAAGTACAAGGTGCGCACGATCGTGACGGCGTGCCCGCATTGCATGCACCAACTGGGGAACGAGTATCCGCAGTTTGGCGGCAACTACGACGCCATCCACCACTCGACGTTCATTGAGCACCTGATGGCGCAAGGGCGCGTGCCGCTGCGCCAGGATCTGCACGAGGCGGTCAGCACGTTCACGTACCACGATTCGTGCTATCTGGGGCGGTACAACAAGATCTACGATGCGCCGCGCGAAACCCTCAAGCGCGCGCTGCCGGTGATGCGTCTGGTGGAAATGCCGCGCTCACGCGACCGCGGACTGTGCTGCGGCGCCGGCGGCGGGCGCATGTGGATGGAGGAGAACGAGGGCAAGCGCATCAACGCCGAGCGCGCCGAGGAGGCGCTGGCCACCGGTGCGCAAGCGGTGGCCGTTGCCTGCCCGTTCTGCATGACGATGATGCACGACTCGATCTCGGCCCGCGACGAGTCGGTGAAGGTGTACGATATCGCCGAGGTCGTCGCCGACCGGCTGGCGTAGGCGGCTACTTCTTGGCCCCCGCGCTCAGCGACGTCACGTAAGCCGCCACGGCCTCGAGCTGCGCGTCGGACAGCGGAATGCCGCCGAACGGCGGCATCGGCGTCGCGCTCTTCTTGGGCGCGGCAATGCCGGCCTTCACGGTCTTCTTCACGAAGTCCGTGCTGCCGTCGCCGTGCAGCCATGTCTTGTCGGTGAGGTCGGGGCCGAGCCCCTTCATCCCCTTGGCGTTGAGGCCGTGACAGGTCCAGCACAGACCGCCGGCGACCTTGCCGGTAAAGATGCCTTCGCCCTGCGCGATGAGTGCTTTATTGTCGCCCTGCGGGGCGCTCGGCTGCCCCTGCGCGACCGCAGTGGAAGCCACGCATAGCACGAGAGCGCCGGCCGCGAGGGCGATGGCCCGCGCGGAGTGAACGAGAACCGAATTGCGTGTCATGGTCAGAACGCCAGGTTGATGCCCGCGAGGAGCCGCGCGCGATCGCGCTCGAAGTCCCACGTCCCCTCGCCCGAGAGCCGCACGTTGCGCTTGAGCACGTAGTGCAGGCCGAAGGTGCCGGTGGTGTAGCGTGAGACCGTGGCTGGATCGTTGCCCTGCTCCCCAATGCGGAGTGAAAGGACCGGGGCGTCGGCGTCGACGTAGTTCACGAGCCCGGAGAGATACCAGCGGCCGGCCGGCCCCTGCGGCCAGAGAATCATCTCGGCCATCGCGGCATCCACCTTGGTGCGCAACGGCGCGATGACGGTGCTGGCGGCGCAGACGTCGGCGGGGCACTGCCCGAGGAACGGATTGCTGTCCCAGCGGCGCAGGAACTGCAGGTTGAGTTCGCCGAACGAGGCGAGCGGAAGCGTGGCGTCTGGGCCGAAGACGCGCATCGAGCTGGAGAGGCCGGAAAAAGCCTGCTTGCCGGTGTAGCCGAACAGGCCGACGCGCACCGGACCGACGTCCTGCGACAGCCGCAGCGCGAAGTTCTTGTTGTTATCGTCGTCATACTGCTTGGCGCCGTTGGCCACACCAAGTCCGTTGCCGGTCACCATCTCGGCGACCACATCGGTCCCCTCACGCGGCGACCACATGGCCATCATGCCGCGATCATACGTCAGGTCGGCATTCACGTTGCCCACCTTCACGCGATACGGCTGGTAGTCCTCGTAGAAAAGCCGCAGTTCGCGCTTGAACATCGGATCGGAGACCTGGAACTGACCGACGATCAGGTTGACGCCGCTTCCCTTGATGTCGGTGAACTGCACGTACGCATCCTCGAGACCGGCCACATTACCGCGCTCCGTGGCGAGGAAATACATGTAGTAGCTGATCTTGTCGGTCACCTGACCGCCGCTAAGCAGCTTGATGATCCACGGCGTCTGCTGATCGACGCTCGCCTCGCCTGCCTTGCGGTCGGTGAGGAAGCGCTGGTAGGCCTCAAAGCGAACGGCGAGCGGGAACGAGTTGTTGAGGCGAAGCAGGGGATCGCCCGTGCCGATCGTATCGCGCGGCGGCTCGCCGGGCGCCATCTCAAAACCGTTGGCCGCGAAGTTCTCGCCGAACGTGTTGAGCCGCGGCACCGGCTGATGGCACATCGAGCAGCTCACCCGATACTTGCGGGCAAACGCGGGGATTGCGGACGCGTCCGCGGGCAGAAGGGTCAGGGCGACGAGCGCAGCGGCAACGATGGCGGCGAATCGGGCACGGGAGCGAAGCATGGGATACCTCGCGAGGGCGCGGGCCCTCGGGTCCGGTGGGGGTACGGGGAGGGAATACGCATAATCTGTGATGTGAGCGCGTCGTGCGCTGTCGGAAAAGTGCTTGCGTCCCGCGCGAGAAATCCCTATTCGACTTCGCGCGATCAGATGCGCGGCTCGGACCGGCGGCCCGGCGGCACGACCGTGAGCAGCAGACGCGCGGCGTCGCGGCGCACGATCACCTTGGTGCCGCAAGTTTCGCACTGACCCGTGATCGGCAGGGCGCTCGTGAACCGTTCGATGCGGTAGCTGCACATCGGGCAGTACATAACCGGCAGCTCCTCCGGGCTTACGACGACGCGCGCCATGTCGCCCGGTGGGCGGGTGTCGGCATCCGCCGCGCGGCCGATCACGCCAGCCGCGGTGCTGAACAGCAGCTGCCTTTCACTCTCCGTCATGGTGGCCAGTTGCGCCGGCGTGGCGAGACCGCGGGCCTGCAGTTCGCGCGCCACCTGCGACGAGACATTCTGTTCGGTCGCCGCGCCGCCCTCACTCCGTACGAGTCCCATGTCCGCGCGCATTCGGCGTCCGATCAGCCAGATCGCGATGACGGCGCCCGCGAGCACCAGCACGGCGCCAACGACGAGTCGCAGGTCCATTTGCAGCAACGGCTGGTTCACCCGAGCCGCACCTCGTAAATGGTGATCGTATGCTTCGCCGCTCCGTCCTCGTGCCGTTCCGCGCACCGTTCACGCACCGTCGCGCCGAGCACCCGACACTCGTCGAGGCAGGCATTGAGCGCCACGCGTCCGGGGTCGGCGATCAAGCCCACGCCGTCCGGCGCGAGTGCATGGACGACGGCCCGCGCCACGAGCGGGGCATACGGCCTCTCATACAGTACATCGGCCGCCAGCACGAGGTCAAAGCGCCCAACGTCATCGGGCGGCGTGCGCCAGTCGAGCAATCGGGTGCGAATGTCGCGTCCCAGATTAAACAGCGCATTGCGGCGTGCGAACAGCAGCGCGTCGGCGTAGTAGTCGGTGGCGGTGACGTCGAAACCGGCGCCAGCCGCCGCGAGCGCCGGGAGGCCGAGTCCGGCGCCAAATTCGATTGCCCGGCGCCCCGTGCCGTCGAGCGCGGCCACCACGCGCGCGAGGACAATGGCCGACGGCCACAGATCGGCCCAGTAGGGGAGGCGCTCGTCGTGCTCGAACTCGGCCTCGTTGATCAACTCCTCCGCGCTGCGCGGCCGGTCGAGCCGCCACTCGCGATCGCCAACGGCCACTTCGCGCTCCTGCAACACGAAGCGATCCTCGAGCGCGGCCAGCTCGGGGGCGAGGGGCGGCGCCGCGGTCACAGCGCGAAGCGCTCGGCGAGCTGGGCGCTCGGCGAAAGGAGCAGCGCCGACAGCGTGTCGCCGGCCGCGCTCGACGCACGGTCCTCGGGGACGATGAGCAGGGCATTGGCGCGCGCCATCGACGTGAGAATCCCCGATCCCTGCGGGCCGGTCAGCCGCGCGGTGAGCGCGCCGGAGGGCTGCGACGTCACGATGGCGCGCAGGAAATGCGTGAGGCGCGCGCCTATCTTCACGGGCTCCTCCAGCGTTACGGGCAGAGGGCGCCGATGCAGCCGTGCATGTCCGAGCATCCGCAGAATCGCCGGGCGTGCGAAGAGTTCAAACGTCACCATCACCGACACCGGGTTGCCGGGGAGGCCAATCCATGGAATGCCGGCGATGCTGCCGAAGCCGATTGGCGCGCCCGGGCGCATGCGCACCTTCCAGAACTTGAGATCGGCGCCGAGGCTGCCGAGTGCGTCGCGCGTGTAGTCGAACTCGCCCACGGAAATGCCGGCCGAACTGATGATCAGGTCAGGCCTGGCGTCGACAGCGCGAGAGAAGATCTCGCGCATCGACTCGGGCGTGTCGAGCGCATTGCCGAGCGGCACCGGCACGCCGCCGGCGGCGCGAACAAGGGTGTGCAGCGTGTAGCTGTTGGAGGCAACGATCTTCTCGCCGGCCACGACGCGGTCGAACTGGTCGAGGTCCACCAACTCGTCGCCGGACCCGAGTATCGCCACGCGCGGCGCGCGGTGCACCGGCACCTGCGCCACGCCGAGCGAGGCGAGCACGCCGACCTGTGCCGCGCCAATCGGCTCGCCGGCCGCGAGCACAATGTCGCCGGCGCGAAAATCCTCGCCGCGCGGCCTCACATTCTTGCCGCAGTCGCGATCATTCAGCGCGCGCACCGCCGCGACGCCGCCATCGGTGTCTTCCACGCGGACCACGGTGTCGGCGCCCATCGGCAGTGGCGCGCCGGTCATGATGCGGGTCGCCTCGCCCGGTTCAATGGGGCGCGTCGGGAACCGGCCGGCAGCGACGGTCTCCACCACGCGAAACTGGCGCGGCGACTCGGCGCTCGCGCCGGCCAGCTCCGACGACTTCACCGCATAGCCGTCCATCGCCGAGTTGTCGCACGCCGGGAGCGTGTAGCTCGCGCGCACATCCGCGGCGAGCACGCGCCCCGCGGCGTCGAGCAGGGGCACCCGCTCGTCACCGAGTACGGTGACGTCGCCAACGACCCGCGCGACCGCTTCCGCGACGCTGAGCATTCGCGCTACCGCGGCGCGCCCGGCGACGCGAGCCGGACGAGGATGGCATCCTGCACGGCCTCCACGGCGCTGTTGGGCACGGTGAAGTTGTTGCACAGGAAGCTGAACAGCAGAAGCCGGCCGTCGGGCGCGGTGACGTAGCCGGAGAGGCTGCGCGCCTTATCGACGGTGCCCGTCTTGGCGTGCACGTTCCCCTGCGCCGGCGTCCCGCGCATCCGCGACGCAATGGTGCCATCGACGCCGCCGATGGGGAACGCGTTGTAGAACGCCGTAAAGTCGGCGTGTTTGCGCATGGCATCGAGCACGCGCACGATCGTCTCGGGCGTCACGTAATCGTGACGCGACAGGCCGCTGCCGTCGCGCACCGCGTGCCCCGCCGTGTCGGCCCCCCAGGCGGTGAGTTGGCGCTGCACCACGCGACGTCCGCTGTCGGGCGTGCCGACGCCGGTCTTCTCGAGGCCGAGCGTGCGAAACAGGATCTCGCCAATCTGATTCTGAGAGGGTTTCTCAAACAGCGGCAGAATCGTGCGCAGCGGCGGCGACCGCAGGGTGAACAGATGCGTGAGGCCGGCGGTGTCCGCAGCGGGCTCGGTGATCACATTGCCGCGCACGACAATCCCGCGGTCGGCGAGTGCCTCGGCGAACGCGTCGAGCCACGCCTGCGCCGGATTGCGAATGGCTACCGACACACGGCTGCTGTCGCGCATCTTCACGAAACCCGAAAGGTTCAGCAGCGGCCGCGGGCCGCGAATGTCGGTCTCCCACATCACGCGATTCGCCTGGCGTGCTTCGGGGTCCATCATCCCGCCGGTCACCACGGAAACGCGGCCGATGCGCGGCACCGTACGCGCCGGCGCGGTGCGCGCCGTGGCTGGGCCGCCGGCGGTCGGTGACGCGAGCACGGTGACGCGGGCGAAGCCCTCGTTGAAGAACAGCTCATCGACGCCGGCCGAGTAGTCGTAGTCGAGGTCGTCCCACGCCCAGCCGAACCCGAGCGTCGAGTCGGGGAAGGCATCGCCGCCGCGCACGAGCGCGCCGGCGATCTCGCGCACTCCACGCGCCGAGAGCGAATCGGCCGCGGCGCGCAGCGGCTTCATGGCGTCGCCGAACGCGGCGTCGCTGAATGTCGGATCGCCGCGGCCGATGACGACGAGGTCGCCGCGCAGCGAGCCGTTCACCAACGCGCCGTTGGCGGCGAAGTCGGTGCGGAAGCGGAACTCGGCGCCGAGCTGGTTGAGCGCGGTGGCGCCGGTCAGGATCTTCTGATTGGACGCGGGCATGAACAGCTTGCCCGCATTGTGCGAGTAGAGCGTGTCGCCGCGAGCTGGGTCGACCACGACGATGCCCCAGTTCGCATTGCGGAACACGGGCTGCGCGACCATCGAATCCACCGCGCGGCGGAACGCGGCGCGCTCACCGCTTGGCGACGGCCGCGACGGACCGCCCCACGCGCCGCACGCGGCGGCGAGGGCACTGCCAAACAGAACGAGACGGCGCATCGGTCAGCCCCTGCGCGAGACGAAGTGCAGTTCGACCCAGTCGGCGAGCGCCGGCAGCCAGCCGTCGCGATCGAGGCGGAAGACGGGGAAGGGCAGGTTGTCGATCGGCCCGTCAGTCACCATCGCGCGCCATGCGGCGGCGTTGGCGAGGGCCGGATCGTACAGCGGCTCCGCGTGCGCCGCGCGGCGGAAGACCTCCACCTTCGGCAGGTCGGTCGCCTTGAATCCTTCGCAGAGCACGAGGTCGGCGTCGGCCATGTGCCGCGCGGCCACCTGCTCCGGCGTCAGCGGCTGCTCCCAGCGCTCGACCAGCGCGAACTTGTCGGGTGAGATCATCGCCACGCGCTCGGCCTGCCCTTCGTGATAGTGGCGGTACGTGTCGGTGTTCACCGGGTCCATGTTGAACGTGTGCGACCCGTGCTTGATGGTCATCACGCGCACGCCGCGGCGCGTGAGCGCGTCAGCGAGGCGCACCACCAGCGTGGTCTTGCCCGAGTTCTTCTTGCCCGTGATCGAGAGGAGCGGTGGCGTCATGGCGTCAGCCCGGCGGAAGGTCGTCCGGAGAATTCACATTGAAAAAGATGCGCGCCGGATCTCCCCACTGCGACACCTCGGCGGCCGGCAGGTGGGCCACGCGCACGTCGTCGAAGAACGAGACCACGCGCCGGTCGCCGGCGTTGAGCCGCCGTTCGATGGCGGCGAGGCACGCCGGCGCGTACCAGGCGCACAGCGGTTCGACGCCGCGCCCCGAGGTCTCGCTCTCGGGCACTGCGGCGTCGGCGTCTCGTTCACCCAGCGCGCGCAGCGCGCGCAGCAGTCCCTCGCTCGCATACGGCATGTCCCATGCGACTACGAGCACGGCGCGGCCCCCCGCGTGCGTGAGCGCGGCGTGGAGTCCGCCGAGCGCCCCGTCGCCGCGCCGCACGTCGGATTCCGTGCGAATGCCCGGCAGCCAGGTCGGCGCGTCGGGATGATTGGCCACGAGCAGCAGCTCGTCGGTGAGCGGACGCAGCACGGACGCGACGCGGTCGATGATGCGCCGACCGTCGACGACGCGCAGACCCTTGGGCTCACCGCCAAAGCGCGACGCCGCGCCGCCGGCGAGGATCACGCCGACGCACGGAAGTGCGCCCGTCATCGCCGGCCGCCGCGTGTCATCACGCGCCCGCCATCCACACTTGCGGCTCGCCCGAAACGGCGCGACCCACCAGCGCCATCCCGGCGGCGGCGGCAATGTCCACCGCCAATGTGCTCGGCACGCTGGGCGTCGCCACCACCGCGAGCCGCGCCCGCGCCGCCTTGAAGGCGAGTTCGCCGGAGATGCGCCCGGTGACGAGGAGCGTGAGGTCGTCGGGGCGGCGCCCCGCCATGAGCATTGCGCCCAGCACTTTGTCGACCGCGTTGTGGCGGCCGATGTCCTCGGCGTGCGCCAGCAGCGTCTCGCCGTCGGTGAGCGCGGCGGCGTGGATGCCGCCCGTGTCGCTGTACCGCACCCCTTTGGCGAACAGCTCCTTGAAGAGCTTGCGCGTGTGAGCGAGATCGGGAATCACCGGCGGCGTGGTGCGCCGTGGCACGTTGGAGAGCGAGCCGAGGATGGTGGTGACGGCGCCGCAGCCGCTGGCGAGCACGCGGCGGCGTTCCGTCCCCTCCACGGTCTCGTACCGTTCGCGCGGTACCTTGGCCCAGAAGCCCAGCTCGAGGGCGCAGGGGCGGAGCGACTGCAGGTCGGCGAGGGAATCGATGTATCCCTCGCCATACAGCCAGCCCGTGACGAGTTCGGGGAGCTGGTCGGGGGTGCACATCCAGGTGACGGCGCTCTCGCCGTTCACCTCGAGCCAGACGGCCGCTTCCTCGACGGCATCGTGTCGCGTCATCGCGTGCGCTCCGGGGTCAGTCGGCCGTCCACTCAGCCCACAGCGTCGGGCTCTCCGACAGCCAGACGCGCGTGACGCGGGCGCGCTCGCCGAGCGCGGTCTGCACGCGTTCGGCGATGAAGGCCGACACGTTTTCGCAGCTCGGAATCAGCAGGCCGTCGGCGAACTCCGGGATGTCGGTGTTGATCGTGCGATGATCAAACCGCGCCATCACCTCGCGCTCCAGGATCTCATCGAGCAGGGCGAGGTCGACTACGAAGCCGGTCACCGGATCCAGCGCGCCGCTGACCGTGACGTCACACGTGTAGGTGTGGCCGTGCCACGGCTCGCGCGAGCACTTGCCGAACACCGCAAAGTTGCGCTCCTCGCTCCACTCCGGCCGCCGGTAGCGGTGGGCGGCGGCGAAGGTGACGCGGCGCGTCAGCGCGAGGCGCGGCACGCGATCAGCGGAAGAGGTGGTAGCTGAGGCCCAGCGACCAGAGATGGTTCCCGAGCCAGGGCGCCTGCTTGCGGGAGAGCACCGGGTCGCTGCCATCCGACGGCTGGCTGCGATACTCCGTCGGATACTGGATCTGCCACAGGTAGTTCGTGAAGTCCACGCGCGGCTCCCACCGCCCCTGCGTGTGGTAGCGCAGGCCGACGCCCGTGGTGAACATGAAGCGCGTGCCGAACCGATACCCGCCGGCGTCGGGATCGCCGTTGAAGTCCGTAACCACGCCGACGCCGCTGGAGAGCACCGGCACCACGTGGTGCCAGCTCTTTTGCCCGGTGAGATTCAATGCGATGCCCAGATCCGCCGCCAGCAGCTGACTGTCCTTGCTGCCGACGACGCGCGACGCGATCGGGTTGAGCGGTGCGATGACGCGGTGCGTCGTCGGTCCGGTAGTGATGCGCCCGACCAGCGCCACGGGGCCGCCGATGCGCAAGTCGTAGCGCACGCCAGCCAGCCACCCCGGCTGCGGGCCAACGCGTGCCGGATCGGTCTCGGTGTTGAACCCGCCGGCGAAGAACGCCACCGACTGCGACCACGGCAGGTCGCTGTAGGGACTCTTGGCGGGTTCATACCCCACCTGCGCGGCCGCGGGGGCGGCTGCCAAGATTAGCGCAAACAGCGCGGCGCGGAGTCGCGTCACGTCAAGCTCCCAGGATTCGAAGGTCGTGGCCAGTCATCTGCGGCGGCTGGGGCACCCCCAGCATGCCGAGCACGGTCGGTCCCACATCACAGAGCGCGCCGCCCGTGCGCAGCGCCACCGCTTCCCCGCCATCCACGTACACCAACGGCACCGGATTGGTCGTGTGCGCCGTGTGCGGGCCGCCGGTTGCCGGGTCGAACATCATCTCGCAATTGCCGTGATCGGCGGTGATGAGCAGCCGCGCTCCGGCCTTCTCCGCGCTCGCCACCACGCGGGTGAGCTGCTGGTCCACCACCTCGCACGCCTTGATCGTCGCTTCGAGATTGCCGCTGTGCCCCACCATGTCGCCGTTCGCGTAGTTGCACAGCGTGTACGGATGCCGCTTCTCCTCGATGGCCTGGCACAGCACGTCGGTAATGCCCGGTGCGCTCATCTCGGGCATCAAATCGTATGTGGCCACCTTCTGGCTCGGCACCAGAATGCGCTCCTCTCCCTTGTACGGTACTTCGTTGCCGCCGTTAAAGAAGTAGGTGACGTGCGGGTATTTTTCCGTCTCGGCGGTGCGCAGGGTCGTCAGGCCGTGCTCCTGCAGCACCTCGGCGACGATCTTCGCCATCGAAAACGGCTCGAACGCGACGGGCAGGCCGAACGTCTGGTCGTACTGCGTCATGCAGGCGACGTACAGCTGCGGCCGGGCGCCGGTCTCGAACCCGCTGAAGCCGTCGATCTTGATCGCGCGGGTGATCTGCCGCATGCGATCCGACCGGAAGTTCCACGTGATCAGTGCGTCGCCGTCACGCATCGGGGCCACGGCCGCGCCGTCGGCGCCGACGATGACCGCCGGCTCCATGAACTCGTCGGTGACGTTGCGCTCGTAGTTGGCCTTGATGAACGCCAGCGGGTCGGTGGCCGCTGGGCCCACGCCCTGCACGGCCGCGCGGTACCACGGCTCAATGCGCTGCCAGCGTTGGTCGCGGTCCATACCGTAGTAGCGACCGCCGATGCTCGCGATGCGCGCACGCCCGGCCGTGCGCTGCTGCAGCGCGCGCGTGAACTCGAGCGCGCTCGTGGGCAGCGTGTCGCGCCCGTCGAGCAGGCAGTGCAGGGCCACCTTGCTGATGCCGTGCTTCTGCGCCAGGTCCACCAGGGCGATGGCGTGCTCCTGATGGGCATGCACGCCGCCGTCGCCCACGAGCCCCATGAGGTGCAGCGTGCCGCCGCTCCGCTTCACCTGCGCGCAGGCGGCGACGAAGGCGGGGTTCTGGAAGAAGGTCCCGTCCTCCACCGCGGCGGTGACGCGCACGAGATCCTGCATCACCACGCGGCCGGCGCCGAGGTTCAGGTGGCCGACCTCGCTATTGCCCATCTGGCCGGCGGGGAGGCCGACGGCGCGTCCGGAGGCGTCGAGCAGGGTGCGCGGCGCCTTGGCCCATAACTTGTCCCACGTGGGCGTCTGGGCCAGGCGAACGGCGTTCCCTTCGGTGCTTTCACGGTAGCCCCATCCGTCGAGCACGACGAGAACGACCGGACGGTCAGTGCGGGGCGTCATCTTGGCTGAGTTCCGAGACGGGTGATAAGTTCGACGGGGGGCAATACGCAGGGAAAACTAGCCCCGGTCACGCCCCCCTACCAGCGATGCGACTTCTTCGTTCCCTCCTGTTCCTGCTCTGCGCGGCGCCGCTCTCGGCGCAAACCGCGCTCATTGCCGACGCCGCCGTGCGCGCCACGCCCGGCGGAAACGTCGTCGCCCTGCTCAAGGAGGGGACGACGGTAACGGTCGGCGCCGCCCGCGGCGGCTCGGTGTACATCACGTTCAGCGGATGGCTCGACGGCACCCGGCTCGGCGGCGCGCGCGATTCGTTCCCCGCGCACCTGACGGGCGCCATTGCCATGCGCCTGCGATCAGCGCCGTCGATGAAGGGTGTGATCCTCGGCGAGGTGCGACCCAACGCCGGTCTGTTCACCGACGGCAAGCGAACGTCGTGGGTCAACGTGCGCCGCAGCGGCTGGGTGGACGCCAAGGTGCTGCCTGCGACGGCCGCCAAGGCGAAAGCGCCGCCGGCTGCGACGGCCAAGCCGCCGGCGAAAGCCGCGCCGAAACCGACCGCCAAGAAGGCGCCGCCGCCGGCACCTGTGGCTGAAGAAAAGGCGGCGCCCGACACCGCGCCCGCCATCGAATTGCTCCCCGACGGCGCCATGCGAGTGGCGCGCAGTACCATGGCGCGCAATGCACCCAACGGTGCCGTCGTGGGGCAAATTGGCGGCGGGACGTATGTGATCCCGCTGGCGCGGTCGCGCGGCTGGGTGCGGGTGCGCACCGAGGTGTGGGTCCCCGAGCGCGATGTGGTGCCGGCCGACTCCACCTTCGGCGCGTCGCTGAGCGCAGCCGATCTGCGCGCCGACCCCGAGGGCACACGCGGCAAGACGGTACGCTGGGAAGTGCAGGTGCTTGCGCTGCAGTACGCCGATCCGCTGCGTCGTGATCTGGCGATTGACGAGCCATACTTTCTGGCCAAGGGACCCGGCACGGAAGACCAGCTGTTGTATCTGGCCATCCCACCGTCGCTCCTCGCCGAGGCGCGCGCCACGCAGTCGCTGACGCGCCTGCTCGTGACCGCGCGAGTGCGCACGGGACGCAGCCAGCCGGTGGGCATTCCCATTCTCGACCTGCTTTCGTTCGCCCGGCAGTGAACCCCGTGGACGCCGGTTGGCGCGCTGCGTGGCGTGAGCATCCTCGGCTGATGCGCGTGCTGTTCTGGAGCTTTACGGCGTCGCTGGCCGCGGCGGCGGCGCTGGCGTGGCGCGCCGCCGAGTATCGGCGCGAGACGCGCGCGCTGCGCGCGGGGATGAGCGGCCTCGAGAAGATGAAGGCCGACCTGGCGCTCGCCTCCGACGCCAAGCGCTTGCAGGTGATGATGTCACTCGCCGTCCGTCAGGCGCGCACCGCCGGCGGGCTGTACCTCGCCATCGCGGTGGACAGCGGCGTGCTGCACCTCGAACAGCACGGTGCGGTGCTGCGCACAGCGACGGTGGAAGTCGGCGCCGACGGGTGGCAGCGCGCGGCCGACGATTCTATCCCCATCGCGTCGCCGCGCGGCCTGCGGCGCGTGGAGGAAGTGCGGGGTGACTCCGAGGTCGTGCTCAGCGGCGGCGCGATGCTGTATCGCGGTGACGCTGCTGCTTCGGTGCGCGCGGGAAGCGTCCGGATTGGCACCGTCGACCTGAAGTCGATACTCCCCAATCTCAAGGCCGGTCTTCCGGTGTACTTCTACTGATGCGCGACGCACCGACACGGCGGAATCTCTTCGCGAGCGGTGGGCCGGTGGCGTGGCTCAGTCTCGCGGCCGTCGTCGCGGCCGTGGGCTTGGCGGTTGTGCGGCTGCGCGACGCGCTCGCCGCGCGACGCGAGCGCGACCTCACGCAAGCCGTGTACAACGACAACGCCGACATCCTCGCGATGGTGCGCGCCCAGGCGGCGTCCGCCGGCGATTCGCTCGAGCGCGTGCTGGCCGCGTCGCCCGACTCGCTGGGCGACCAGCCGTACATCGTGATCAGCATTGCCGAGAATCAGCTGTGGTACAAGCGCGGTTCAACCGTGCTGTTTCGCACACGCGTGGCAACGGGCACCGGCAAGCATCTCGAACGCGCCGGTGGTTCGCGTTGGACGTTCGAGACGCCGCGCGGCCGACTCGTGGTGCTTCGCAAAGATGTCGATCCGGCGTGGGTGCCGCCTGACTGGCACTATGTGGAAGCGGCGCGCAAGGCGGGCAAGCGCCTGCGGCGTCTGGAGCCGTCCAAGCCGATTCCGCTCGCCGGCGGCGCCGTCATCGCGGTGTCGGGGAACGATGTCGTCACGCGCTATCCCGACGGCCGCGAGATTCCGTTCGAGGTCGCTGAGGGCAAGGAGATCGTCGTTGGCCGCGATCTCATAGTACCGCCGATGAATACCAACCAGCGCCGCTATGCGGGCGTGCTCGGCGTGAATCGCCTGTACTTGGGCGACGGCTATGGCATCCACGGTACCGACGCGCCGGCGAGCATCGGACGTGGCGCCAGCCACGGATGCGTGCGCGTACGGAACGAGGACATTGAGACGCTGTTCCGAATCGTGCCGGTGGGGACGCCGGTGTACATCTACTAAATAGGCGGGAACGGGGAGGGGGGCCATCTCATCCCCCTTCACCAGTCCCGGTCCTCGACCCTACGCCTCTACCCCCTCCCCGTTCCGAAGCAGTTGTCTGGGAACCCATAGCCCCAGCCCCGGGTATTGCTTATTTTTCGGGGTCTTATCCCGCCGCAGGCGCCCCCCGCGCCGCGGCGGACTCGTCTCCACGCCCGAGAACTAGTGACCGGTTCGCGCCGCCTGCTTCCCGCCTGCTTCGCTGTTGCCCTCACTCTGGCAACGGCCACTGTGGCATCTGGACAAACGGCGGCGGCGACGCCTCCGGCATCGGTTGAAGCCACGGCCGCCGACACGATCTTCGGGCGCAGCGGTCGCCTCTTCGCCCGGTTCTTTGCCCCGCCGCGCTCCATGGAGGTCGAGCCCATCGCCCGCCTCTTCGGCAAACGGGAGCAGAAGAACGACGCCACGGTCGCGGTGACCGATTCAGCCTCCGGCCGGCAGTTGTCGCTCATCACGCTGCGCCCGTTCACGGAGAAGGTGAATGGCCGCGTCGGCGACTATCACATCGGCCGGTTTCCGGCGGAGAAGGGGCGCCTGCGTTCCGAGGCCTACGAGAATCCAGAGGGGTTCATCGAGGTCACGCGCGAGAACAAGGACACGCCGGTCTCTGAGCATTTCCGCCTTGCCGACTTCCTGACGCATGATCAGGCCAATGTGTGGCCCAAGTATCTGGTGTTGCGCGAAGCGCTGGTCGATAAGCTCGAGTTGGTGATGGTCGAACTCCAGCACCGCGGGGTGGATGCCCAGCGCCTGCGCGTCACGAGCGGATTCCGCTCGCCGCAGTACAACCAGAAGGGCGTCGGGCGCGGCCGTGCGCGCGACAGCCGGCACCAGTTCGGTGACGCGGCGGACATCATGGTCGACAACAACCAGGACAACCGCCTCGACGACCTCAACCACGACGGCCGCGTGAACTCCAAGGACATCCGAGTGATGGCCGACGCGGTGGAGTCAGTGGAGCGGCAGTACCCAGAGTTGATTGGCGGGCTCGGCGTGTACCGTGCCACCCGCGCGCGCGGTCCGTTCATCCATGTGGATGTGCGCGGCGTACGTGCACGCTGGGGGCGGTACTAGCGGTGATCCCCCCCGGCCAGGCCGCCGACGGCGGATTCCGGGCCGGATGGTGGGCGCTGCTCCTCGGCGCGCTGGCGCTCGTGGGCGCCGTCGTCCTGATCTTGCATCCGCCGCATCTCTTGCTCGCGTCGCCGTTCGCGCGCGAGGCGCGCGCGCCCGCGGTCTCCGCCTCGCCGGCCGTCTTTGGACGCAGCGGACAGGTGCGCGTGCAGATGGTGCTGCCCAGCGAACGGTTCGATTTTCCGCTTGAAGTCCGCGGCGATCCCGGACGGCTCGGCTACGCCTGGGTGCGCGCGCAGGACAGTGCCGTCGTCACGCCGTCGGAGCAGCTGTTCGGGGCCACGGTCGTGGCGCCGGGCTTCTCCGGCTTCTACCGGCTCGAAGTCGAAGGCGAGACCGGCCACCAGATCGTCGATTCGATCCTCGTGGCCGTCATGGTCCCATACTCGGCGAAGATCGGTCAGACGATCAACGGCTATCGCATTGGCAACTATCGTTCGGGCATTGACGGCGAGGCCCCGCCGCCGCCGCGCGGCTTCGTGGAAGTCACGCCGGCCAGCGTCGAACTGCCCGTCAGCACGCACATGCGGCTCGCCGATTTCGTCACGCACGACGAGCAGCAGGATCAGTGGCCCAAGTACGTGGCCCTCGATGCGCGCGTGCTCGACAAAGTGGAACTCGTCATCGCGTACGTGGGAGCCTTCCGCGGCGGCCGCAATAAGACGGTGAATGTCGATGTGCATTCCGGCTTCCGCGCGCCCGTCTATAACCGCCGCGTCCCGCGCGCCGCGCGCGACAGCCGCCATCAGTACGGTGATGCCGCCGATCTGGCCATCGATGCCGACGGCGACGGCCGCGTCACCTGGCGCGACGGCATGCTCGTCTCGCTGCAGGTCGAGCAGGTGGAGCGGGACTTCCCGCAGTACGTCGGCGGCTTGGGGCTGTACGGTAACCAGAACGGCGTGCCGTACGTACATATAGACGTGCGCGGGAAACGTGCGCGCTGGAAGGGCTGATAGTAGATGGTGGATGGTAGATGGTAGACCATCCGCCGTCGGCATCTCTACCATCCACCTTCCACCATCTACCCGCTGCCTCTCCAGCCCATGAACCAGTCCTTGCGCGAACGCATCGCACGAAAGCTCGAGTCGCTGAGTGACGACCGCGGCTATCAGGTGCTCGACTACGTCGAGTTCCTCGAATCGAAGTACGCCGAGCGGCAGGCGCCTCCGCCGAACTTGTTGCAGCGGTTCGCCGAGGGCGTGGAAGACGCGATGCGCGCGGGGCGTTTGTCGACGCAGACCATTGGGCAGACGATGGATCTGCTGAACGGGGCCATGGGCGTGCTTAATGGCGTGACGGCCGCGGGGAAGTCGGTGGCCAGCGACCTGGTGACCACGGCCACCCAGATCACGTCAAACCCGCTGCAGAAGCCCAGCGGCACGACCCCGGCGGCGAGCCCCGCCGCCGTGGCCGCGCCGGCCGCCAAGACGATTCCGCCCGAACCGCCGCCAGCCCAGACGCCCAAGCCCTAGACCCTAGGGGGTGTGGACGCTACAATTCACTATGGCGACCACATTTGTCCCACCAACGGCCCGCACCGGACTTCTCCGGCTGCGGGCCGTCGCGCTTTAGGACGGCCCTTCTATGACCAATCCACGCATTCGCGACGACCAGGCGCTCACGTTTGACGACGTCCTGCTAACTCCCGCGCACTCGCTCTCGCTCCCCAAGGATGTCGACACCACGTCGCGCTTCACGCGCGGCATTTCGCTCAACGTGCCACTCGTCTCCGCGGCGATGGACACGGTCACGGAAAGCGAAATGGCCATCGCGATGGCGCGGGCGGGCGGCATCGGCGTGCTGCACAAGAACATGTCGATCGACCGGCAGGCCGCTGAGGTCGACCGGGTGAAGCGTTCGGAGAGCGGCATGATCATGCATCCGATCACGCTCCAGCCCGACGCCTCGCTGCGCGAGGCGGTGGCCCTGATGGGGAAGTTCCGTATCTCTGGCGTTCCGATCGTCGATGCCACCGGCAAGCTGGTGGGCATCATCACCAATCGCGACCTGCAGTTCGAACGCGAACTCGACCGTCCGATCCGCGCGGCGATGACGAGCGAGCGGCTGATCACCGCGCCGCACGGCACGACGCTCGACGAGGCCGAGCGCATCCTCGGCAAGCACCGCATCGAGAAGCTCCCCGTGGTCGATGACGCCGGCAAGTTGATTGGCCTCATCACGGTGAAGGACATTCACAAGCGCCGGCAATATCCGGGCGCCAACAAGGATCAGCACGGGCGCCTGCGCGTGGCGGCGGCCATCGGCGCCGCCGGCGACTATGTCGACCGCGCCAAGGCGCTGGTTGACGCCGGCGTCGACGTGCTCATCATCGACACGGCGCACGGCCACTCCGACGGCGTGCTGCAGGCGACCGCGCTCGTGCGGCAGGCGCTCCCCGACGTGCAGCTGGTGGCGGGCAACGTCGCCACGCGCGAGGCCACGGCGGCACTGGTGGCGCGCGGCGTCGACGCGGTGAAGGTCGGCGTCGGGCCGGGCTCCATTTGCACCACGCGGGTGGTCGCCGGCGTCGGCGTCCCCCAGCTCACCGCCATTCTCGACGCGGTTGACGGGGCCGACGGCGTGCCGATCATTGCCGACGGAGGCATCAAGTACTCGGGCGACATCGTGAAGGCGCTGGCCGCCGGCGCATCGTCGGTGATGATGGGCTCAATGCTCGCCGGCACCGAGGAGAGCCCGGGCGAATCGTTCCTGCTCGAGGGACGCCGGTTCAAGATGATCCGCGGCATGGGCTCGCTGTCGGCGATGCAGGACGGGAGCGCCGACCGCTACTTCCAAGACGGCGAGCTGGGCGCCAAGAAACTCGTCCCCGAAGGCATCGAGGGGCGCGTGCCGTACAAGGGCCCCGTGGGCGACGTGCTGTTCCAGATGGTCGGCGGCCTGCGCAGCGGCATGGGCTACGTGGGGTGCGAGAACATCGAGACGCTGCGCACGCGCCCGTCGTTCGTTCGCATCACCACCGCTGGGCTCCGCGAGTCGCATCCGCATGATGTGACGATCACTCGTGAAGCTCCGAACTACAGTGTGTGAGCGGGCAGATTGTAGATGGTAGGTGGTGGATGGTAGATGAGCGGGGCAACTAAACGAGCGGGGCGACACCAATTGGTGCCGCCCCGCATCTACCTTCTACCATCTACTATCTACCATCTGCACTCACGAGCGCTTCGCGCCCCGCTCCGTCTCCGCAGGTTCGGGGGGAACAGCAGGCCCTAGCCCATCCGGATCAAAGTGCTTCTGATCCTTGAGCAGCTTGGAGAACGACCAAAACATCAGGCCGAGGACGAACGTCCAGCTTCCGGCCATGAAGACAATCGCTGACGTGGACATTAGGCGGCCTCCCCCGTGTGGTCGGCGAGCGCAAAGCCCTTGCGGTCATCGTACTTGTTGCGCACCCACGCCATCTTGATCAGCACCACCGCGACGATCGCGAAGAGCACGATGATCGCGCGCGCCAGCGTGATGTACGGCGTGTCGGCGGGGTTCACTGGGCCGCCGCCGGCCGTCTTCTCGTTCAACAGGATGGGCAGCGCATCGACCCAGCCCCACCAGCCAAGAATGAACAGCAGGTAAATGGGCGTCACGTACGTCATGATGAACTTGAAGATCTGCGGAATCCGGATGTCGGCGCCCTGGTGCATGCTCTCCCACGCCTTGGCCGGCGTGAAGATCCACATGAAGATGATCACCTCGAGCACCGCCACCACCACCAGCCCAAACGTGCCGGCCCAGTAGTCCCACTCGTCGAGCACGCCGTGCTGCAGCCAGTGCACGTGCATCAGGCCAAACACAAGGCAGAGCGCGCCGAGCGACCACGCCACCGACTCGCGCTTGAAACCGAACTCCTCGCGGAAGAAGGCGGTGATCGGCGTCAGCATCGCCACCGACGACGTGATGCCGGCAAAGAAGAGCAGCCCGAACCAGGCGACGCCGAGCAGGTTGCCGAACGGGAGCTGCTGAAAGACCACCGGCATCGTGGCGAAGCCGAGGTTGAACGAGCCGCTCTGCGCAATGGCCATCGCACCGGTCACGCCGAAGAACGTCACCGCCGCCGGAATGGCAATGGTCCCGCCGAGCACCACTTCAGCCGTCTCATTGGTGGCCGCGGTGGCGATGCCGTTGAGCGTGATGTCGTCCTTCTTCGACAGGTAAGACGCGTACGCCGTCAGCGTGCACATGCCCACCGACAGCGTGAAGAAGATCTGCCCCGCCGAGGCGAGCCAGACGCCCGGTTCGCCGAGTCGCGAATAGTCGGGCTTGTAGATGAACTCGAGCCCCTGCCACGGAGTGGCGCCGATGCCCGGCTGTGCCGGCAGGAACAGCACCACGCCGGCGAGAATGATTGCGAAGACGAACAGAATCGGCATGCCGATCTTCGCCAGCTTCTCGATGCCGCCGCTGATCCCCTTGGAGAGGACGAAGATGTTGATGAACAGCGTGCCGATGAAGAAGGCGTACGGCGTGTACTCGTGGTGGTACACGGGCGCCCCTTCGGCGGGGATCGACTGGAACGACTGGAGGTAGGCGATCATCCCTTCCTGCGTCGTGTGGCCCCAGTAGTCCTTGGTCAGCGAGAACCAGGCGAACGCCGCCGTCCAGCTCTCGATGTACGTGTAGTAGATCATCACGACGAGCGGCACGACCAGTCCCACCGCGCCCACATACTTGGCGGCCGGATGCTTCCAGATGGCCGCGAACATTCCGGGGATGTGCCCCTTGCGGTACTGCCCGCCGTGGCGGCCGATGCCCCACTCGATCCACATCAGCGGGATGCCGAGCAGGAGCAAGGCGATGAAGTACGTGATCATGAACGAGCCGCCGCCGTTGGCCGCCGCCTGCCGCGGGAAGCGCAGGAAGTTGCCGAGCCCCACGGCATTGCCAGCCATCGCGAGGATCAAGCCAATGCGGCTCCCCCACGCCTCATTTGAACTGCCGCCACCATTGGAAGCCAAAGTCCGGACTCCTGGTCGGGTGTGAATCGCTCAAAAGTGGGGGATGGGGGCGGGTGCGTCCAGCGGGTGGAGGACAAAACTCCAGCGCCCGTTGGCGTGTCCAGCGTCTGCATCGGCTCGCGCGTACTCCTATGTTCGCGCATTGACGGCAGTCGGCGCGCGGCACAGCTTCCCCCGGTTCGCCCGTCCGCACCTCCGCGGCCACGCGATCCCCCCTGCAGTGTCCTTCCCGACGTGGAGCGTTGAATGGGTCTGCTCATCAAGAAGCCGATGGCCATCCTGATGAAGGAGGCGAGCTCTGAGGATTCGCATTCCCTCAAACGCTCGCTCAGCGCGCTGAACCTCACGGCGCTCGGCATCGGCGCGATCATCGGCGCGGGAATCTTTGTCCTCACGGGCACTGCCGCGGCCAATCACGCCGGGCCGGCCATTGTCATCTCGTTCATCTTTGCCGGCCTCGGCTGCGCGTTCGCCGGGCTCTGCTACGCCGAGTTCGCGTCGATGATTCCAATTGCCGGCTCGGCGTACACGTATGGGTACGCGACGCTCGGCGAGTTCTTCGCCTGGATCATCGGCTGGGACCTGATTCTCGAGTATCTGTTCGCCGCGTCCACCGTCGCGGTGGGCTGGTCGGGCTACTTCTCGCGCATCATGAACGACATCGGCTTCCCCATCCCCGCCGCGCTCGCCAATGCGCCGTACAAGGTGGAGGGGACGCACACGCTGGTGTCCACGGGAGCGATCATCAACCTGCCGGCCGTGCTGCTTGTGCTGGCGCTCACCACGCTGCTGGTGGTTGGCATCAAGGAGTCGGCGGGATTCAACAACCTCATCGTTGCCGTCAAGCTGACCATCGTCCTGCTCGTCATCGGTTTCGGGTTCATGTTCGTGAACTCGGCCAACTGGCATCCGTTCATCCCGCCGGTTGAGGTGGTGGACGCCGCGACCAACACCACCAAGTTCGGCTGGCCGGGCATCTTTGCCGGCGCCGGCGTGATCTTCTTCGCGTATATCGGATTTGACGCCGTCTCCACGGCGGCGCAGGAAGCGAAGAACCCCAAGCGCGACCTTCCCATCGGCATTCTGGCGTCGCTGGCCATCTGCACGGTGCTCTACATCCTGATGGCGCTGGTGATGACCGGCCTCGCGCCGTTCAAGACGCTCAACGTGGCCGACCCCGTGTACGTGGCGCTCGACGCCGCCGGCCCGGGGCTCGCGTGGCTCAAGTACCTCACGACGATCGGCGCCGTGGCCGGACTCGCCTCGGTGGTGCTGGTGATGCTCATGGGCCAGCCGCGCATCTTCTACGCCATGTCGCGCGACGGGCTGCTGCCGCCGCTGTTCAGCAGCGTGCATCCGCGATTCAAGACGCCGTATGTGTCGACGATCATCACCGGCGTCGTGGCCGCCTTGGTGGCCGGCATGTTTCCCATCGACCTGCTGGGCCAACTCGTGTCGATCGGCACGCTGCTCGCGTTTGTAATCGTCTGCGCCGGCATCCTGGTGCTGCGATACACCCAGCCCGACCTCGTGCGTCCGTTCAAGACGCCCTTCGTTCCGTTCGTCCCCGTCGGCGGCGTGCTGGTCTGCGGCTGGCTGATGTGGAACCTGCCGCGCGACACGTGGTGGCGGCTGCTCCTCTGGATGGCCGCCGGCCTGGTGATCTACTTCTTCTACAGCCGCAGGCACTCCAAGCTGCAGCAGGCGCAGGGCTGACGGAATCGGTTATGTTTGCGGCGGCGCCCGAATCACCGGGCGCCGCCGCGTCGCGTTATGGACCTCGTCTGATCGCTCGCCAGGCACACTGCCGGACCCTGCAACTTACTGATCTTGACTCCCGACCTCTTCGCTGTCCCCCCGCATCGCCGCGCGGCGATCGAGCGCCTGCTGGCCGAACTTTCTCCCGGCCAGACGATCGCGCTGAGCACGCACATCAACTCCGACGGCGACGGATGCGGCTCGGAGGCGGCGCTGGCCGGCCTGCCCGCCCAGCGGGGGATGACCGCGTTCGTGGTGAACCCCACGCCGTGGCCGGCGATGTTCCGGTTCCTCCTCGAGGAGGGGGGCGTCACCGACCGCAGCGCCGCGGGCGCCAAGGCGCTCAATTCGGCCGACCGGTTGATTGTGCTCGACATCAGCGACGTGCGCCGGCTCGGTCAGCTCGCCGATGCCGTGCGCGCGCTCCCCAAGCCGCCGCTGGTCATCGACCACCACTTGCCTGGCGACGAGCCGCCGGGGACGCTGCACGTGACCGACACGAGCGCCTGCGCCACCGGCGAGCTCATCTATGATGTGGCGCAGGTGATGGGGGCCGAGCTGACGCCGCCCATTGCCACCGCCATATACACGGCGATGCTCACCGACACCGGCGGGTTCCGGTTCGCCAACACCTCACCGCGCTGTCACGCCGTGGCGGCGGCGATGCTGCAGGCGGGGGTGGATCCGGAGCGGATGTACCAGCGCATTTACGCGTCGGTGCCACGCGGACGGATTGCCCTCATCCGTGACGCCTTGGAGACCATCGGCGTCGATGAGGCGTACGGCTTGTCTTGGGTTGATGTGCACAATGGACTACTTGACCGTCACAATGTGACAGCGGAAGATCTTGACGGTGTGGCCGAATACCCACGATCTATTGAGGGTACGCGTCTCGCCTTGCTGTTCCGTGACCTCGGTCACGGCAAGGTGAAGGTGTCGTTCCGCAGCGTGGGAGAGGTGGACAGCAATGCCCTGGCTCGCCGGTTCGGGGGCGGAGGGCATGCGCGGGCGTCCGGGGCCTTGATTGCCGGATCGCTCGACGAGGTGAAGGAGCGGGTGCTGGACGAGGCTCGCGAATTCATTGGCCGTCGCGGTTGACGGTGGAAGCGCGAAGGGAGGGCGGCCCGTTTCGCCCCGGGAAGCGGAGGCCACGCATGACGCAATTGACCAGGCAACGCCGCACGACGCGCGGTGGCTTCACGGCCATCGAGATGGTCATTGCCATGGTCATCATCGGCTTGATGGCCTCGGCCATCATGCCGCGCATCAGCCGCATCGTGGCGGAGGAGCGCATTCGCAAGCTGCAGGCGGCGGTCGCCACCGACTTCGAGCTGGCGTTCGCGCTGGCCAGCCGGGAGCGCAAGCCGGTGACGGTCACGTACAGCACCTCCACGCAGGTGCTGGCCATCACCGACCGCGCTACGAGCACGGTGCTGAAGACGCGCTATCTCGGCCAGAACCAGTCGTCTTCTACGACGGCGGTGACGTTTTCGCCGTCCGGTGGCATCACGATCTTCCCGGCGGGGCTCGCCACGGCGGCGGTGACCGTGACGGTCAGCAACGGAAACTTCACGCGGACGGTGATGGTGACACGCGCCGGACAGGTGACGAAATCATGACGTGGCACCTCCGAGCGCGCCGCGGCGCTGGTCTCGCGGAGATTCTGCTCGCGATGGTGATCTTCTCGCTGCTGGCGACCTCGTACGCGGCGGTCTCCCTGCGGTACGCCACGCAAATGAAGACCATCAGCGCGGGGGCGGCGCGGTCCGCTGCGCTGACCGAGTACATCAACCGCCTCATGGCGTTGCCGGTTGACTCACTTCCGGGGCGTGCCGGGACGTTCGCGACCACGTCGGGGGCATTTCCCAATACGCGCACGATCAGTGTGAGCGTCGCCGGCAACACCTATACGGTGCGGCTCGTGCTGACGCCCACCTTCACCGCGATCAAGCCGGACACCGTGACGCTGACTCGCATCAAGCGCTACAACGGAAACCCCCTGACATGACCGCCCCCCGTGCGCCTCGCCGCGTGCGTCGCGGGTTCTCGCTGGTGGAGCTCATCATCACGCTCGTCCTCGTGGCCATCATCGGGGCGGCCGCCGGTCGGCTGCTGATGAGTCAGACGCGTTTCTACGCTCGGATTGCCGGCCAGAAGGACGCCCGCTCGGTCACACGCGCCGCGCGCAACATCATCCAGACGGAACTGTCCATGGTTGAGGCTGGGGGCGGCGTGGTGGCGGCCTCCAACGATTCGATCCGCGTGCGGATGCCGATCGCCTGGGGCGTGTTCTGCTCGAGCAGCACGATCATGCGCCTTCCGGTGGACTCCGCGATGCGGGCGATGGCGACCTACGAGGGATACGCGATCAAGGACACCTCGTCCACCGGCACGTACGCGTACACCTCGGCCAGCAGCGCGCCGACGACGGGCTCTTCGTCCGACTGCACCAACGCGCCGATGAACATCACGGCGCCGCCCAACGGCGTCTATCTGCAACTTTCGCCAACGGCGACGGCCACGACCGGGTCGCCGGTCTTTCTCTACCAGACGGTCACCTATCGGTTTGCCGCGTCGAACCTGGTGCCGGGCAAGCGCGGGCTCTTCCGTCGCATTGGCACGGGCACCGCGGAGGAGTTGCTGGCTCCGTTCGACACATCGGCCAAGTTCAGGTACTACGAGCTTTACAGCGACGTGGCCCAGACCGCCGTGCCCTCGCTGGCGAACATCCGCGGCGTCGAACTCAACCTCGACGCCCAGAGTCCGAATCGAGCCGGCGGCCAGGCGAACCCGGAGTCGGTACAGATCAAGACGGCGATCTTCTTCCGCAACAGGGTGGACTAAATGCTCGGGCTCCCCAACCCCAGTCAGTCCCGCACGCGCCGCGGCATGGCGCTGCCGATGGTCATCGTGGTCCTGCTCGTCCTGACGGCGAGCTTCGCCGGCGGCGTCGCGCTGGCGCGCGGCGAGCGGGCGCTCGACGACGCGGCAAAGTCCTCGGTGAGCGCGCAGACGTACGCCGAGACCGGGCTCGAGCGCCTCGAGTCCGACCGGACCGCGTTGGGATTGACTGGTCAGCCGGGTGCGTCGGACTCCACGCGCGTGACCTTCACCGGCGGATACTACGATGTCATCACGACGCGCATCCGCCCCTCGAGCGGAACGACGATTCCGGCGCTGTACTACCTCCGCTCGCATGCGGTGATCACCAGCGCGAGCGTTGCGGGAGCGCCGGCGTCCGAGTATACCGTGACGACGCTGGCCTCGTGGCTGAACGGCAGCATGACGGTGCAGAGCGCGCTGACCGGCTACAACGGCACCGACAAGGACGGTGCGGCTGGCGCGATCAGCGGCGTGGATCAGTGCGCGGTCGCCGACGGTGGGACGGGCACCACCCTGCCGGCGGTGGCGGTGCCGACGACCGCCTCTGATGGCGGTCCCGGCTACGATGGGTTGACGGCGCCACTCGAAGGATCGCCGCTCATCCAGTCCATCGGCGCGACGCCAGCCGACGCCGCTGCCGCGTCGCCGATTGACTGGCCGGCGATCTACGACGGCACGGCCATCACGCCCACCTTCGTCTCAGACTATCAAGGGAACGGCTTCCCGTCGGATGTCTGGTTCACCGCCAATCCGACCGTTTTTCCGATCATCTTGGTACAGAACGGTCCACCGAACTCGGGGCACGAGTTCATCCTCAGCGCGTTCGGGCGCGGCATGCTCATCGTGCAGGACGACATCGAACTCCACGGCAACACGGCGGGTTGGGACGGCGTGCTCTTGGTAGGAGGGCGCATTCGTACCAACGGCTCCAATCGCGTGTCGGGTGCGACGGTGGCCGGGCTCAACACCCAGTTTGGCGTCACGCCGCTTCCTTCCGACATCAACGATCTGAACGGCACGAAGGCCTTCCTGTACAATTCGTGCACCGTCGCGCAGTCGGTCGCTGGCCTTGGCAAGCTGCGCGTGTACAAGAACACGTGGGCGAACAACTTCAAGACATACTGATCGGGGTACGGCACGGAACGGGGAGGGGGTAGGGACTAAGGAGGTGGGTGGGGGGTGGGAACGAGGAGGGGGAGCCATGGGCTCCCCCTCGTTGCCTTCTACCGTCTACCATCCACCCTCTACCATCTGTCTTCTGCCATCTACCATCAGCCCTTCTCCCCCGAATATCCTTATATCATGACTGACAACCTCACCGCGCGTGTCTCCGCCGCGCTCAAGCACATCACCAATCCGCGCACGGGCGAAGACCTCGTGTCGAGCGAGCAGGTCGCCAACATCGCGGTCACGCCCGACGGCAAGGTGCGCCTCGAACTGCGCCTCGCCTCGGCCGACGACGCCACGTTGGCGCGCACGGTGCGACAGGCCGTGGAGAAAGTGGACGGCGTGACCGACGTGCGCGTCGACGTGCGTGACGCGGTGCAGGTGTCGGTGACGGACAACGCGCCGCCGGCCCGCCAACCCAAGACGCTGCCGGTGATGAGCCAGCCGCAGTCGGCCGCCCAGCCGCAGGCGCCGCAGCCGACGGCGATGCCGCACCTCGGGCGCATCATCGCCGTTTCGTCGGGCAAGGGGGGCGTGGGCAAGTCCACGGTCACCGTGAACCTGGCGGTCGCGCTCGCCCAGCAGGGCAAGCGCGTGGGCATTCTCGACGCCGACATCTACGGTCCCAATCTCCCGATCATGCTCGGCGTCAACTCGCCGCCCATGGTGGTGAATGAGCAGATCATTCCGCTCGACGCGCACGGCGTGAAGGTCATCTCGCTCGGCTTCCTCATCGAGCGCGACCAGCCGGCCATCTGGCGCGGCCCGATCGTCATGAAGATCGTCACGCAGTTCCTGCGCGACGTGGCGTGGGGCCAGCTCGACTACCTGTTCGTCGACATGCCGCCCGGTACGGGCGACGCGCAGCTCTCGCTGGTGCAGGTGGCCAAGATCGACGGCGCGGTGATCGTGACGACGCCGCAGGAAGTGGCCATCGGCGACGCCCTGCGCGGCGCCAAGATGTTTGAGCGTGTCGGCGTGCCGGTGCTCGGCATCGTCGAGAACATGAGCTGGTTCGAGTCGCCCGAGACGGGCAAGCCAATGGCAATCTTCGGCTCGGGCGGCGGGCAGCGGCTGGCCGACGAACTCGGCGTCGCTCTGCTCGGTCAGGTGCCGCTGTATCCGCCGGTCGGCGTCGGCGGCGACACCGGGCGCCCGATCGTCGTTGCCGATCCGTCGTGCAGCGCGGCGAAGAAACTCACCGAGGTGGCGGCCAAGCTCGCTGCGCGGTAGCCCACTCCGCCTCCCACTCGGCAGCGGGCGGCCCTTGTGCGAGGGCCGCCCGCGCGCAATTTGCGCCCATGCCGCTCTGCACTCTGCTCACCGATTTCGGAACCGCCGATGGGTACGTCGGCGAAATGAAGGGCGTGCTGCTCAGCGGTGCCCCGAGTGCGCACCTGGTGGACATCTCGCATGACGTCCCGGCACAGGACGTCGAGTTCGCCCGGCTGACCTTCGCGCGCTACTGGCGGCGGTTTCCGGAGGGGACAGTGCACCTGGTGGTCGTCGATCCCGACGTGGGAACCGACCGCAAGGCGCTGGCCATCGAGAGCGACGGTCGCTTTGCGGTGGGCCCGGACAACGGCGTGCTGTCGCCGGCCATGCTGCTCCCCGGCGCGCGGGCCGTGGCGCTCGACATTCCGCACGGGGCGGCGCCCACCTTTCACGGGCGCGACGTTTTTGCGCCGGCCGCCGTGCGCCTGCTCAATGGCGCGGCGCTCGAGGAGCTCGGTGCGTGGTACAGCGACGCCGCGCTGCGACGCACCCCGGAGGCGCAGCGCCGCGTGGACGGCGGACAGGACGGACTCGTGCTGGGCGTCGACCGCTTTGGCAACTTGATCACCAACCTGACCGCGCGCGGCGACGGCACGGTGGAGATCGACGGAAAGCTGCTGCGCATCATGCGCACCTACGGCGACGTCAGCGAGGGCGACCTGCTAGCGCTCGTCGGGTCGCACGGGCTCATTGAGGTGGCCGTGCGCGGCGGCAACGCCGCGCGGACGCTGGGCATCGGCCGCGGCGCGCTTGTGACGCTGCGCCGCGACCCGTAGCGCGGGCTAGCCCGCCGACCCAGTCGGCGTCGACGGGGTTACCGGTCGACGTGCCGCCACGATGCCGCTGATAGGTGTTGGCGTCTGCCACGACGCCGGAGATACCTCGGCGCTGGCCATGTGCACCTGCACCCGCCGCACGCCGCCACGCGCCATCAACGCCGCGCCGAGTCCGGCGCTGGCCGCCACCCAGGTGATGGCGATCGCGACAATGCGGGCCAGCATGCCGCCCCACGTGCTGTTCACCAGCAGCGCATTGGCCAGCCAGGGCAGGAGCAGCAAGGTGGTGCCCACGAGCATCGACCGCACCGCGCGCACGCGCACGTTGGGCCCCTCGCGCACCAGCGCGTGCCCAGCCACCGTGGCCGCGGCGAGCGCGCCCAGCGTGACGAGCCCGACCACGCCCAGGATATAGGCCACCACGGCAAACGGGATGAGCAGGATGCCGACGATCGTCAGCGCCAGCGCGAGGCAGAGCAGGGCAAGGAGCGGGGCGGCTCCGATCTGCGCGGCAACGCCAAGGGCGAAGGCCGTCGTGAAGCGATGTTCGAGCGCCTGCACGACGCCCTCGAGCTGCGCGCCGGAGAACAGCAGGACGCCGAGGCCGACGAGGAGGGTGATGACGAACCAGGCGACCGTGATCTTGAGGGCGTGCTGCACCGCGGCGGCACCGGCCAGCGCGGGTTCGGCATCGGAGGCCGCGTCCTTGGCGGCCGCGCCGGCTGGGGCCGCGCCGAAGGGGGCGACCGCCTTCATCTCGCCACCCACGTGTCCGCCCTGCACGATCACCTGACCCTGTACGGCGAGGGCAGAACCCGTCACCTCGCCCCCCGAATGCACGACGACGTCTCCGCCCACGGCGTAGACGTCGCCGTTCACCCGCCCCTGCACGTGCAGCGTCCCCTTGGCCACCGCGACGGGACCCGTCACCGACGAGTCGGCGGGGATCGTCAGGTCGCCCCACGAGAACGAGTAGGCGGACGGCAGGTTGCGACCGGCGTTCGTCGCCCGGGCGCTGTCGAGCAGGCGGCCGATGGAGTCGCGAGCTGAGGCCGCCGCCGGCGTCTCAGCGGCCGGAGCGGGCGTCTGCGGGGTTTGTGCACGAACCGAGCCGCCGATCGCGATCAGCGGCGCGACCGCGGCCATCAGGAGTCGACGCATGGTCAGCTCCCGCGCTGGCGGGAGGCCGACGCGAGAGCGCGGAACCCGACGGCCGCAGCGCCGACGGCGGCAAGCATCGCCACCGCGGCGGCACCGACGGCCAGTCCGCCATTGGCGCGCATCGCCTCGGCGGCTCCGGCGCCGAACAGCGCGGAGAAGCCTTGCTGGACGCCGCCGAGCAGCGCATCACGCAGGTGGCCGGTGACGACGGTGGCCGAGCCGGCGGTCAGTCTGGCGCTGAGGGCAATCCAGACCGCGCTGGCGGACAGCGTCACCGAGGCCAGGCCGACGCCGGCCAGGGCGAGGACGCGCACCGGGCGCGACTCGGGGATGAGGCGCTGGGCGGTGTTGAGCGCGGCGACGTGCCACGGCTCGACGATCTGCACCTGGCTGAGCACGCGGTCGGCGAAGCCGGTGCGCGGCGCAAAGTGCGGGAGGCGTTCCAACGCGCTGGCCAGCACGAGCGCCTCGTCGAGGCGAGCCCGGCAGTCGGCGCATTCGTCGACGTGCGCGCGCAACGGGGCGGCGCCGAATCCGGCGTCGCCGTCGAGCAGCAGGTCGATTTCGTTGGAAAGCAGATGACGGTGTTGCACTGGTCCTCCTATCGTGCCTTACGTGGCTACCTGAAAACGAGTTTCAGCGGGGGCGGGGTTCCAACACGGGGCCCGGTCACTCCCTCAGGTGCTCCAGCGCCTCCCGCAGCTGGTGCCGGGCGCGGTGGATGTACGTCTTGACGGTCCCGAGGGGGAGGTCGAGGGTGGCGGCAATTTCCTCGTAGGACCGGCCTTCTACGTGGCGCAGCATGATGCACGACCGGTACTCCGGCCTAAGCGAGCCGATGGCCCGCTCGATGGCCGAGCCCAGTTCCTTGGCTTCCATGACGTCGAGCGCCGATTCCGAGTGGTCGGCGATATCGAACGACGTCGCCTCGATGTCAGCCGCCGTGGCCGCATTGGGCGAGCCGTCCATCGAAATGGTGTCGAGATGCCGGCGCCGGAGGTGATCGATGGCGACGTTGTTGGCGATCTTGAACAGCCAGCTCGAGAACTTGAATTCGGGCCGGTACTTGTCGATGTGGTTCAGGACCTTGATGAACGTGTCCTGGGCCAGATCCTCGGCGGTGGCGCTGTCGCGCACCATGCGAAAGACGAGCGAAAAGACCGGCCGTTCATAGCGGCGTACGAGCTCTCGAAAGGCCGCCTCCCGCCCGCGTTGGGCGAGTCGGGCGACATCCGCGTCGGGAAGGTTGGGGAGGTCGAGGGCGGGAGCCATGCGCAGGGGCGGAAAGGTAGCCGCTCAGCACACGAGCGACTAGCGCGACGCCGTTTTTGCCGCGCTGGGCGCTTGCTCCCGTGCGCGGCCCCGGCGAGTTTTCGAGGGTGAACCGATTGGCCGACTTCGAGGCGCGAGAGGCGAGCGCCGCGGCGGCCGGCGCCGCCGTGAAACGCGCGTATGTCCAGCGAATGTTTTCGGACATTGCGCCGCGTTATGACTTGCTGAACCGCGTGCTCAGCCTGGGCATCGACCGCTACTGGCGTCGCGTGGCGTTGGCCCGCCTCGGGTGGGAGCGCGACGCGGCGGGGACGTTTCTGGACCTCTGTGCCGGAACGCTGGACGTCGCCCGGGTATTAACGGCGAGGAAGGCGTTCCGAGGGCGCGTGATCGGCGCCGATTTCGCGGAACCGATGCTGCGCGCGGGGAAGTCGAAACTCGCGGGGCGGCCGATTGCCCCTGTGGTCGCCGACGCGCTGGCCCTGCCGGTGCCCGATGGCTCGCTTTCCGGGGCGATCGTATCGTTTGGGATTCGCAATGTGGCCGATCTCGATGCCTGCCTGCGCGAGGTGCATCGGGCGCTGCGCCCGGGGGCGCGGTTTGTGATCCTGGAGTTTTCGACACCACGGGTGCCGCTGGTGCGGGCCGTCTATCACGCGTACTTCCATCACGTGCTGCCGCGGATTGGCGGGCTGGTGAGCGGACACCGGACGGCGTACACCTATCTGCCCGACTCGGTGAAGAACTTCCCCGAGACGACGGTGCTGGCGGCGCGGATGCAGGCGGCGGGATATGTCGACGTGAGCTGGAGGGCGTTGACGTTTGGGATTGCGGCGGTGCATGTGGGAGAGAAACAACAGACAAACAACAGATAGACAACAGAGAGACAACAGGCCCTCTCTCACGGTATTCCATGGCGATTGATACGGTAGCGGAATTCATTGCGGCGATTGACGGCATCGGGGAACTGGTGCGTGTCAGCGAGCCTGTGTCGGTGCACCTCGAGATGTGCGAGATCGCCGACCGGGCCATGAAGCTCCCCGGGGGCGGGCCGGCGCTGCTCTTTGAGAAGCCGATCCTGCGCGATGGCTCCGTCTCGGCGTATCCGGTGGCGATCAACCTGTACGGATCGATGAAGCGGATGGCGATGGCGCTGAATGTTGAGTCGCTCGACGAGCACGGGGCGCGCATCACGCAGTTGATGGACCTCAAGGTCCCCGAGGGACTCGTCGGCAAGCTCTCGCTGCTGCCGCGCTTGTTTGAGGTCTCCAAGTTCCCGCCGCGCGTGAAGGGCGGGGCGGCGCCGTGCCAGGAAGTGGTCTGGCAGGGGGACGAGATTGACCTCGACAAGATCCCCGTGCTCACCACGTGGCCGGAGGACGGCGGACCGTTCTTCACGATGACGCAGGCGGTGAGCAAGGATC
Organism: Gemmatimonadota bacterium; assembly: GCA_016182795.1. Taxonomy (GTDB): domain Bacteria; phylum Gemmatimonadota; class Gemmatimonadetes; order Gemmatimonadales; family Gemmatimonadaceae; genus PNKL01. The sequence continues at coordinate 6,289 of JACPFW010000030.1, read as the reverse complement.
CCGCGCGCGGCATTCGGAACGTGGGGATGTACCGCGTCCAGCAGCTCGATAAGCGGTCGGTGGCCATGCACTGGCAGCGGCACAAGACCGGCGCTGCGCACTGGCGCGAGATGGCCGAGCGCGGGGAGAAGATGCCGGTGTGCGTCGTCATCGGGTCCGACCCGGCGTCGATGTACAGCGCCAGCGCGCCGCTGCCGCCGGGCATCGACGAGTACATCTTCGCCGGCTTCCTGCGCCGCGACCCGGTGAAGCTGGTGAAGGCGGTGACGTGCGACCTCGAGGTACCGTGGGACGCCGAGCTGGTGATCGAAGGGTACATCGACCCGTCGGAGGAGCTGGTGGTGGAGGGGCCGTTCGGCGACCACACCGGCTACTACTCCGAGGCCGACCTCTACCCTCGCGTGCACGTGACGGCGGTGACGATGCGGCGCGACATGACCTACGTGGCCACCATCGTGGGGCGTCCGCCGATGGAGGACTTCTACCTCGGCCATGCAACCGAGCGAATCTTCCTGCCGCTGCTCAAGCTGACGGTGCCGGAGATCGTGGATTATCACATGCCCGCTGAGGGCGGGTTCCACAATCTCGTGTTTGTCTCGATCAAGAAGAGCTATCCCGGCCAGGCGTACAAGGTGATGAACGCGCTGTGGGGGATGGGGCTGATGTCGCTCGCCAAGGTCATCGTCGTGGTGGATGACTGGGTGAACGTGCGCAATACGCAGGAAGCGTGGTGGGTGGCGCTCAACAACATCGATCCCGAGCGCGACGCGCGCTTCACACTGGGGCCGGTGGACGTGCTCGATCACTCGAGCCGCGCGTTCACGTTCGGCTCCAAGATGGGGCTCGACGCGACGAAGAAGATGCCGGAGGAAGGGTTCACCCGCGCGTGGCCGACGGTGATCGAGATGGATGAGGCGACGAAAAAGAAGATGGACGCCGTGTGGGCGAGGCTGGGGCTCGGCGCGTGAAGGCCACGGCGCGCGAGGGGCAGACATACGGGGGCGCGTCGCGGCTGGTGCGCTACGTGAACTTCGTGAAGCTCCCGCACACCGTCTTTGCCCTGCCGTTCGCGCTCGTTGGCGTGACGCTGGCGAGTCACCTGATGCCCGTGACGCTGGCGACGGTCGTGTGGGTCGTGGTCGCGTTCACCGCTGCGCGCTTTGCGGCGATGGGATTCAACCGCATTGCTGACCGGCACTACGACGCCGTGAATCCGCGCACCGCGATGCGCGAACTGCCGAGTGGGACGATGAGCGTCGTTGAGGCGACGGCGAGCGTGGTCGTGGCGGGGGCTGTCTTTCTTTTCGCCGCGTGGCGCATCAATCCGCTCTGCTTCGCGTTGTCGCCGGTCGCCTTGGCGTGGGTGCTCTTCTACAGCTACACCAAGCGCTTCACGCGTTGGGCGCACCTCGTGCTTGGGTTGGGTCTCGGTATCGCGCCGGCCGGCGGGTACCTTGCCGTCACCGGGGCGTGGAGCGATCCGTGGTGGCTGCTCCCCGCGCTGGCGGTGGCCGTCATGAGCTGGGTGGGCGGATTCGACATCCTCTACGCACTGCCCGACACGGAGTTCGACCGGTCGCAGGGCTTGTATTCAGTTCCGGCGACGATGGGCATCGCCAAGGCGTTGCGCGTGGCACGCGCGCTGCACATGCTCACGGTCGTTGCGCTCGCCGCGGCGGGCGTGGCGTCAGGCTCTGGGGTGCTCTACTTTGCCGGCGTCGTGGTGGCGGCGGGGATCCTCGGCTGGGAGCATTCACTTGTCTCGTCCGACGACCTCTCGAAGCTGGACGCCGCGTTTTTCAGCGTGAATGGCGCGCTGAGCGTCACCTTCTTCCTCTTCGTGCTCGCCGAGCGGGTGTTCTCATGAGCGACAAGCGCCCGATCATCATGGCCATCACCGGCGCGTCCGGCGCGCCGTACGGCGTGCGGCTGCTACAGGCGCTGGCGCACGCCGAGCAGCGGGTGTCGCTGATTGTGAGCAGCCACGGCCTGCGGCTGATCCAGACTGAGACATCGCTGGACTCTGTAGAGGGACTGCGCACGCACGTCGGCGGCGCGGCGTGGGACCGGTGGGTGACCGTGTACGACGACGCTGATCGCGGCGCCGGTCCGGCCAGCGGGTCGCACCGGGCGAGCGCGATGGTGATCTGCCCGTGCTCCATGGGGACGCTGGCGGCGATTGCGGCCGGGACCAGCCGGTCGCTGGTGGAGCGCGCCGCCGACGTGACGCTCAAGGAGCGCCGTCGGCTGGTGCTCGTGACGCGCGAGACGCCGCTGTCGAGTATCCATCTGGAGAACATGCTGCGCGTGACGCACGCCGGCGCGGTGGTGATGCCCGCGTCACCGGGGTTCTACAACGCGCCGACGAAGATCGAGGAGCTGGTGGACTTCGTGGTGGCCCGGGTGCTGGATCACCTGGGCGTGGAGAATGGGCTGGCACCACGGTGGGGCGAGAAAGACCGCTAGGTGCAGGGTGCAGAGGCAGAGTGTGGTGCAGGGTGCAGGGGCAGGGTGTGGTGCAGGGTGAGGGGGAATTTGTGGGGGCCAGCGTTGCTGGCCCTTTGTGTATTCAGGGGACAGCTTTGTTCGACTCACGCAGGACCATCGCCAATCGTGAACCTCGATCGTGATCTCGGATCGCAATCCTAAGTCCAAATCCTGAATCGTCCGTAACCCGTCCGTGACCCATCCCTCCCTCTTCGGCATCCTCTACTTCCCCTACGGCCTGATGGTCGGCGTGCCGGCGGTGATGCTGGGGTGGCTGGCGACACGGGCGGGGCTTCCGGTGAGTGCCGCGGCGACGATCGTGGGAACGGCGTTTGCGCCGGCGGCATTCAAGTTCCTGTGGGCGCCGATCGGCGACCTCACGCTCACGCGCAAGCGTTGGTACGTGATCGCCAACGCCGTCTGCGCCGCGGTTTTCTTTGGGATGTGCACGATCCCGATGAGCGCGGCCACGCTCCCGCTGCTCACCGCGCTCGTACTCATCGGCGCCATCTCGGCCACGTTCATCGCGTTCGCGCTGCAGGGGCTGTTGCTGCACAACTGCGACCCGGCTTACCTCGGCCACGCCGCGGGATTCTACCAGACGGGCAACATGCTCGGGCAGACGCTGGGCGGCGGCGCCGCGCTCTACCTCGTGCGGCATATGCCAGCGCCGTGGATGGGGGGCGCGGTGATGGCGTCGGTCGTGCTTTGCTGCAACGTGCCGCTGCTGCGTCTCCGCGAGCCGCCGCGCGTTGGCACCGGACGTTTGGGCGCGCGAGCGCTCGAGGTGTGGCGCGAGCTGCGCGACATGCTGTCGAACATGGACGGACGCCTCGCGCTCCTGCTCGCCTTTCTCCCCATCGGCACGGGGAACGCGCAGTTCCTCTTCTCGGCGGTGGCGTCGGAATGGCACGCGTCGGCTGATTTCGTGTCGCTGGTGCTGGGTATCGTCGCCGGCATCGCGATTACGCTTGGCACGCTTGGCGGTGGCTGGTTCACCGACCGCGTGCCGCACCGGCGCGCGTATTTCTGGGCCTGCGCGGCTCAGGGCGTGCTTGCGCTCGTGCTGCTCTACTCGCCGCGCGAGCCGTGGGCCTTCGCCGTGATCACCGCCACCTACACCGCGACGCTGGGCTCGTGCACGGCGGCGCTCACCGGCATGGCGCTCGCGCTCGCCAAAGGGGGCGCGGCCTCAACCAAGGTCAGTTTGTTCATCGCCTTCAACACACTCGGCTCGCTGGGCCTGGTGAAGGGCGCCGGCTGGGCGCACGACGCCTGGGGGATGACGGGAATGCTCGGCGCCGAGATCCTCACCGTCGCGGCGGCGCTCATCGTCTTTGACGCGGTGTCGCGTCGCGTGCTGCGATGACCGAAATCGGGCTGATCTCCGACACGCACGGCCTGCTGCGCCCAGAAGTGCACGAGGCGCTGAAGGGTGTGTCGATGATCCTCCACGCGGGCGACGTGGGCGACGAGAGCATACTCGACGAACTCGCCGTGATTGCCCCGGTGCATGCCGTGCTCGGCAACACCGATGCGCCGTGGAAGCTCGCGTTGCCCGCCGAGCGAACCGTGACCGTCGATGGAGTGCGTATCCACGTCTCGCACGGGCACGAAGTCGGCCGGCCGACGGCGGAGCGCCTCGCCGCGAGGTACCCCGACTACGACGTGCTGGTGTATGGACATACGCACGTGCAAAAGGTCGAGCGTGTCGGCAGCGTGCTCGCGGTGAATCCGGGAGCCGCCGGGCATCGGCGCTTCGACCTGCACGCGAGCGTCGCGCGACTCACCATCTCGGCCGGTCAGACCGAGGTCGCAATCATCGACCTGCCGGACTGAAGCCGGCTACCGCGCCGGCGGTGTGGCGAGGTGTCGCATCAGTTCGCGCGCCCGCGCCGGCGCCGGCCCCGGTGAACGCGGTCCAACAGCTCCGGGAACGGGACTGACGTCGAGGAGCACAAAGACCGGTCCGCGTGTGTTCAGCACGCGGTCGATATCGCGCGTCCAGGCGTCGAGATCCTGATAGTGGAAGATCTCGCGGAATCCGCTCGCCCGCGCCATGGCCTCAAAGTCGACGTTGAAGCCGTCACCGCGCGCACTCGGTGAACCGGGCGTCGGCTGGGCGCCGGTGACCTCGTACACGCCGTTGTCCTCGAGGATCAACACAAGGTTGGGCGGCGCCGCGGCGGTGATGGAAACCAACGAACCGAGGTTCATGAGCATCGCGCCGTCGCCGTTGACCACGATCACGCGCCGTTGCGGCTGGGCGAGCGCCAGGCCGAGTGCAATGGCGGGGGCGGTGCCCATGCTCGACGGGACGAGCGGAAGATCCAGCGGACCCGCGCCGAGCGCCATCCATTCGCGCGCCGCGCCCATGCTGGTGATCACCACGTCGTCGGGGCGACGCGCGCGATGCAGCGCCGTCAACACCGGTACGAGCGGCATGCGATGCGTGGCGTTCATGCCTTGCCCTCGGCGATCAGCGCGGCGCCGGGTGTGCCGGCATCACGGCAGGCGAGGTAGTGGGCGCGCACTTCGTCGAGTTGGGACGGCTCCTTGATGAGGCGGTAGTCAATGCGCCACGCATCGAGGAGCGGCTCGGAGAACACCAGGCAGGTGTCGCCGGGGAGCGTGCTCTGGTTGAGATAACTCCGGTACCCGATGACCGAGAAGATCGGGAGCTTCCAATCGTGGAGGATGTTGCGCAGCGAATCGCCCGATTCAAACAGTCCGGTGCACTGGATGAGGACCAGCGGCGTGGCGCCGCCCAAGTACAAGCCGGCGGCCACGGCCCACGCCTCGCCTTCGCGGCAGACGCGCACCAGATGCAGGTCGGGTGACGCCTCGATGGCCGGATGCCACGGCCCAATGGTGCTGTCGGCAATGGACACCACGTGAGTGATGCCCATCGAAGTAAACAGCGACGCGATCTGGGTGCCGGTGAACATGACTGAATCTTCTACGCGCTGCGCGTCGCGGGTGCTGGAGCGAGCGCGGTTGTGCGCTCGAATTCCTTTTGAAAGCGCGTGAACCAACTGGTGACGAGCAGCAGTTCGTCGATCTCGTGCGCCGGCACGGTGCCGTCGGAGGATTCGACGGGGGCAAAGATGCCGGCGACCTTGGCGTCGAACGTGCGGCGCTCGTCGGCGCTGCGCGGCGCCGGCAGAACGGCGCGCACGCGGCCGCGGCGAATCACGTAGCTGACCTCGCCGCCGTGCAGCGCCGTGGGTGTATACACGAACGAGAGTGATTCCACGGCGAAGCGCAGCCGCGCAAACTGGGCGCGCAGCGATTCAAGCCGCGTGATCTTGTCGCGCAACGCGGCGGCGCGTTCAAACTCGAGCTGGTCGCTGGCGGCCTCCATCGCGCCGCGCAGGGCGGCAACGGGCACATCGTTGGCCCCCTCGAGAAACGCACGCGCCAGCGCAAACCGCGCCGCGTACTCGTCGCGGCGCACCGCGGCCACGCAGGGGCCGAGGCATTTGCCGATTTCGTGCCGGATGCAGCCCGGTGTGCGCGGCGCGGGGAAGAGGTCGGCCTGGTCGGCGAAGTGCATGGGCTGGTCGAGCGCGCAGTCGCGCAGGCCCAGCGCATCGTTCAGTTCGCGCAGCGCCTCGGTGAGCTGGATGGCGCCGCGAAACGGACCAAAGAAGACGCCGCCCTCGTCGTGCCCGGCGCCGCGCGCCACGCGAAACGACTCGGCCGCCCCGTGCGCCACGCGAATGAAGGCGAAGTGCCGCGCGTCACGCTTGCCGGCCACGTTGTGGCGCGGGCGGTAGCGCTTGATGCGCTTGAGCTCCTC